>JACKDJ010000020.1 GCA_020633625.1 Myxococcales bacterium | reverse complement strand
TGTATGGCGCGGGAGGGTCCACGCCGAGGTCGCAGGTCGGCTCGACGTACTCGGCCCCGTGCGTCGCGATCAGATTCACGAGCGTGACGCCTCCCGCCGCGTTGTGGTTCACCGCGAGCACCACTCGGTCCTGCGCCGGCACATCGCCGGCCGCGCGTGTGTAGGTCACCGGGATCCGCCGTGATTCGCCCGGCCCAAGCGTGAAACCACCCGAGTCGAGCGGCCGCAACGTGAACTCGCCCTGACCGTCGTTCGACTTCTCGATCGACGACACCTCGAGCGAGGCGAGCCCCTGGTTCGATACGACGAACGTCCGCGTCGACGTCGAGCCGGGCTCCGAGTCGCCCCAGTAGATCTCGGTCGGCGCGATGCTCGCGATCGCGGTCGCGTCTCCGGCGACGAACGGGCACGAGCGCGACGCCCCGAAGTTGCCCCGGAAGCTGATCTCACCCGACACGGAGCCCGCCTCGGTTGGCGCGTAGACCAGCTTCAGATCCATCGACTCACCGATCGCCAGGACGTCTTGCTGACCCGAGACCGGCTCATTCGCGGTCGTCTGCACGCTCAGCGCGGTGCGAGCGCTCGAAGGTCGGACGTTCACGATCGTCAGGCTCCACGTCATCGCCGCGTTCCCGTCGTTCGCCACCGTGAACAGAGACTCGCCTGTCGAGCCGACCTCGACCTCGCCGAGCGTGTAGGAGCATGGGTCTACGCGCAGCACCGGTTGGTCGCCGCCGTCGCTGTTCACCGAGATCACGCGGGTGGGTGAGCTCGCGGCCGTGCTGCTGACCCGGATCGACCCTTCCAACGGCTCGTCGCTGGTCGGCGTCCACGTCACGGTGAACTCGCGCGAGCCACCCGCGATCACCGCGGCCGGGAGGCTCAGCGATCCGCTCTGATCGCTGACGACGAGCTCAGCCGACGGCTCGGCCTCGATGCTGCTGACCTGCATCGTCCCCGTTCCCACGTTCTGCACAGTGAATTGACGCACCTGCGTTGCGTACGTCCCGGCATCCTGCAGCTGCGGCGGCGAGAACGACAACACCGTCGGGTCTACCTCGAGGCGGCTGCCACCCACGCTCAGCAGGATCGGGATCTCCAACGTCCCCGTGTCCGAGATGACGTCGCTCGACACCACGGTCAAGTAGCCGCACCGGACAGGACCGGCCTCTCCGGGGTTCGGGCACCCGTGGCCCGACGGCGCCGCGTCGAACACGATCTCCAGCTCCAGCCGATCGCCAGGCGCGATCGTGAACTCCGAGCTCGTGTTCGAGAAGTCGTGGCCATCCGTCGTGACCTGCCACTGTGACCGCCCGTACACGTCGAGGACCGTCGCGTCCGAGAAGTGCAGCAAGTCCGACGTCTCCGAGATCGCCAGCGAGCGGAGCTCCAACGGACCGTCGCCCGCGTTCGTGATACGCACCTTCGCCGTCGCGCCCGGTCGCGTGAGGTTCACCTCGCCGAAGTCGAGCTCGCACGGCGAGTCGACACAGCGGAGCTCGCCGCTCTTCACCACCTCGAGGCCGTTCCCGCAGCTCGCCGCCGCGCTCGCCAACATGACGAACCCCAGCGCCGCCGAAAACTCGCGTAGACTCCGAAACATCAGCTCTCCTGGTCGCTCCTGGACAGCCGCGCACGCTAGCCCAAGCCCCCGTTGAGATCAACGCGCCCCTCGCCCACGCGCCCCGCCTTGCCAGCCCAGTTTCACCGCCCGACCACCACGCGAGCCAGCGCCCTCGCCGCCGCGTGCGCAACCGTGCTCGCCGCGTGCGGGCCGTGTGGACGCGTCGAGACCCAGTGGGAGGCGGCGCTCGGCGCCGAGCGCGCCCAGGTCGGCACAGCCAACCTCCCCGACACAGGCCTCGCCGACCACCTCCAGCTCCGGCTCTCGGCCGCGGCCTTCGACGCGCTCGTCGCGGCCGTCCCCGCTGCCGACGTCTTTGATCCCGTCGCCGGACAGGCCACGCTCCGAGGACAGACTGCGCGCGATGCGGTCATCGTCGGCGTCGAGCTCACGCCGCGCCTCGGCGGCGTCACCCCTGTCGCCGGAGACACGCCCACGCTCGTCCTGGCTCTCGATGCGACCGCGACCGTAGCCTACGACGCGATCGATCGGCGCGGTACCAGCCTCTCGATGGTCGCGCACGCCACCGTCACAGCCGCCCTGAGGTTCGTAGACGACGGCGCGGGCGTCGCGCTGCTCCTCGACCCTGCCGCCGCCGAGCTCCACGCAGTCCAGATAGACCCGTTCGAGCCGCCCTCGGGCTTCGAAGACACCGACCCCGCCGTCGCTAGGGGGCTGATCGAGGAGCTCTTGGCCGAAGCCGTTGGAGCCACGCAAGACCCGATCGCGCTGCTACACTGGTCACCACCGGTCGTTGGGACTTCCACGCTCCGGCTTGTCCCCTCGCGGCTCGAGGTGGACGCCTCTACCGGCGCGGTCACGCTCGGCGTCGTCACTACCCTTCGCCCGGTAGGCGCTGGGCCGGAGTCCACGACGGCACCTCCGGGGGACCCCACCAACGCCGAGTTCTCGATGGCCGTCCACGCCGACCTGTGGCGCGCGGCCTTGGTTCAGGCCGCCACCACCGGCCGAATTCCGCGGCGCTTCGATGCGAACGGCGTCGCCGCCATCGATGGCCCGATCGCCATCGGCTTCACGGCCGCCACCGTCGACGACGACCAGCTCCGACTCCGAGTGCGTTCGTTCTGCCTGGGCCTGGAGCGATGCCGCGTCGAGGTGTGGCGTCCCCAAGGCGAGCTCACCGTCGCGAGCGGTCGCGTCGAGGTGGTCCTCGCGGCGTTTGCGGCCGAAGAAGCCGACCGACAGGAGCGGGGCGCCTTCATGCCGGCGCTGCGCGACGTCGCGGCGTCGACGCTCGCGTCGCTGCTCGCGCCGCCGACGCTAGAGGCCTTCGACCGCCAGCCCCTTGCGGCGGCCGTCGACGCCGTCGTCGTCTCCGGAACCGACGTGGTCGTCGCGGGCACGATCGGCGGCGCGGCGACTCGCTGACGCGTCTTGCCGACCGTGGTCTCAGCGCCTCGGTCCTCGACCCCGACCTCAGCGAACGCGCACGGTCCCGAGGCGGTACCGGTTGTCGCTTTCGGCGTTCGACAGGGTCATCCGTGTGTCGCCGCGGAAGAAGCCGTAGAAGACCGAGTACTCGCCGGAGCGGTCTGCACGGCTGACCTCTACGGGGAAGCGATCGCGGACGATCTCGCCCGGCACCCAGTATCGGGTCGGGTAGTGGTCGCCGACCGGCTGGTGGTCACCGTTCAGCCGGTTGCCGCGGTAGTCGACGTGGATGAACACCTCCCATGCGGCGCTCGGCGTCTTGAGCACCTCCCAGAACGCCGAGACGTAGAGCTCGCCGTGGTCGATCTCCGACGGCGAGATCTCGTACGCGACGAGGCGGAGCTCGTCGTCGCCGGCGACGATATCTGCCGTGACCGGGACCGCGCCCTCGGGGAGGGTGTCCCGCGTGAACACGTTCTGGGCGATGACGCTCTGATCCTCTTCGCCCGCGTCGAGCTGATTCGAAGCCAACACGTAGCGCGTCGAGCGACCGTCGACGACATAGAAGGGGGCGCCGTTGGGGCACTCTTCGTCAGAGGCATCCGAGCGACGGGCGGCGTTGTGCGCCTCGGCGAGGTGGTCGAATGGCACGACGACGAATCGGCGTGCGTCGTCGCACAGCAACCCTCGCACGTCGGCCACGCGTCCGAGCCGCTCCACGCCCTCGCCGCCGAGGTAGTAGGAGTTGTCGGACGCGTCGACACCGGCGACGTAGAGCGTCTCGCCTTCTGGCGCCAGCCGCTCGAAGCTGTCGAGGATGCCCTTCTGCGACAGATGGTTGGTGATGCTCGGCAGGTCGGCGACTGCGACGTTCGCGCCCCAGAGGAACATGGTGCCGACGAGGGCCGCGAGCGCCGCGGTGCCCTCCCAGCCCGCGCCGAACCGGGCGTCGAGTCGCACCAGCGCCGCCGCGCGCGCGGGCTCCCGTCGACGGAAGACGAGCCTCCTGACGCTGTCGAGGTTCTCGAGCGGCTGCGCGAACGCCCCGAGCGCGACGAGCGCCCACAGCCCGAAGAAGATGTTGATGTGCTGCAGCGCGTACGTCTTCGGGAACTCGACGCTCCCATCGGTCAGCAGCGGCTCGAAGAGCACGTGTGGCCCCGGACGCCCGAGCTCGAGGTCGTAGGTGCCCCGAAGGTCCTTGCTGGTCACGACGAGCAGCATGAGCGTCGCGAACGCGGCGAGGTACAGCCCGCTGCGGTTCCGCGCCAGCGCTTGGCGGTAGCGACGGTCCCCGAGGCCTAGCCCGACCGCTGCGGCCATCGGCAGCGCCAACGCGAACGACACGTGACCGGAGAGTGAAATGGAGAGGCCCGCGAACAGGAACCCGACCGCCATCCACACACCGATGAGCTGCTTTATCACGCGCGCGACGTCGCTCACGTCGTCGGACTCCGCCGTGGGCCCGTCGGTCGACCGGAACAGGTACGCGAACCCGAACGGCACGAACATGACCGCGGGATAGGCCGCGCCGCCGACCAGCCGGATGATCACATCGAACGTCACGTGTGCCGGCAGGACGCGCCCGCTCAGGAAGTCGTCATACAGCAGGTACTGCGTCGCGCCGGCGGCGTCCGTGTTCGCCAGGAGGGTGGCGGCCGGGACCGCGACGACCGCCGCGAACGCGAGCGCTGCGACGGGCGTCCAGACCGGGTGGAACAGCGCGCGCGCCCGGCTGTTCGGCGCCGCCGCGACGAGGAGCCCGATCGGCGCGACGATCGTCGCACCGACGCCGAGGAGGTCGCGCGCCGACTCCCAGCTCGACGACAGCGCGAGCGCAACGGGGAGCCCGAGGCCGGCGGCCATCAGCGCCGAACCGGCGAGGAGGGGGAGCAGTGTCGCGTCGTCGCTGTCCTCGTCTCGCGCGCCGACCGCAAACACGGCGAGCACCGCCAGCGGCAGCCCGAGCCCGACGAACCCGTGGCCCCAGAAGCAGAACCCCAGCAGCGCGCCCGTGACCGGTAGCGCGACGGGACGACGATCGGGGTCGGCGCAGACCGTGCCTGCGGCGAGGAGCGTTACCGTCAGGATCGCGATGTACGGCGCGTCACCGGCCAGACTGGACCCCGAGAGGAGCGTCAGCGGCATGAGTCCGAAGATGGCTGCAGTCGCCCCGGCACGCGCGGTGCCGAACGTCCTCGCGAGCACGGCGTATGCGGTGAGCGCGGCGGCAATCGTCAGCGCCACGAGGGGGAGGCGGAAGCCGAGCTCGGAGCCGCCGCCGATCCGGTACCCGAGCGTCAGGAGCGAGGTCTCGAGCCACGACTTGCCGACGAGGGTCCCATCGCGAAGGGGCGCGAACGGGGAGACGCCGTCGGTTGTTGCGATGTATCGGCCGAGCGTCGCGAGCGAGGTCTCCCACGGCTCCCAGAAGCCGAGCCGCGCGGCGGGGGTACCGTACGCGAACGCGAGGGCGGCCCCGAGCGCGACCCCGACACCGACGCGGGCTGGCGTCGACGCGTCCTCGTGGCGTCGGGAAGCGAGGGGATCGGACATCGGACCACCAGATGAGCGGAGGCCGCCGCGGCCGGACCCCGGCGGTGCCGGTTGCCTCCGGCGCCGCGGTGCGCGACAGTTGCAGCGCGCGTCCGCTGGCAGGCAGCGCGAGAGCGCGGACCCTAGGAGAGCCCCCAACCGGTGTCAAGCCAGGGAGTGCCATGCGGATCGACGTGATGAACGGGCCCAACCTGAACCTGCTCGGCACACGCGAACCTGCCGTCTATGGCGGGCAGACGCTGGCGACGCTCGAGGCGCGGCTGTCGGAGCGCGCGGCGGCGCTAGGCGCGACGCTGGTCTTCACACAGTCGAACCACGAGGGAGCCCTGATCGACGCCGTGCACGCGGCCGCGGCGGTCGGGAGCGCCGGCGTTGTGATCAATCCGGGCGGTCTGACCCACTCCAGCGTCTCGCTGCGCGACGCGCTCGTCGGGACGGCGCTGCCGTTCGTCGAGGTGCACATCTCGAACGTGTACGCGCGTGAGCCGTTCCGGCACGTGTCGCTGCTGCGTGACGTCGCCATCGGCTGCATCGTGGGCCTCGGGGTCGACGGCTACCTCTACGCGCTCGACGCGCTCGCTCAACGGTCAGCGAGAGGTGCCGCGCCGCGATGACGCCGAGCCCATCGCAATTGCGCGTCGGCATCGGCGTCGCACGCGGGCTTTACGGGGCGTCGACGGCAGGCTAAGACGCACGTCCCCGTCGACCCGACCGATTGACCGCCGTCGCCCCCACGCGCGGACCGGCGCAGACAGAGAGCCAACCATGTACGATACCTCGCAGTTCCGGAAGAACCTGAAGATCGAGATCGACGGCGAGCCCTGGATCGTCCTCACGGCGCAGCACGTGAAGCCGGGGAAGGGCGTGGCGATCGTGAAGACGCGGATGCGGAACCTCATCACGGGTCGCGTCCTCGAGCGCAACTTCCGTTCCGGCGACAAGGTCGGCGTCCCCAACCTGCAGCAGCGTGAGGTCCAGTACCTCTACAACGACGGCAGCGCTTGGATCTTCATGGACAACTCGAACTACGAGCAGCTCTCCCTCCCGCGCGACGCGGTCGAAGAGGCGCTCCCGTTCTTGATCGACAACCTCCCGGTCGAGATCCTGTTCTACGAGGGCAAGGCGATCTCGGTCGAGCTCCCCACCTTCATCGAGGCCGACCTCATCGACTGCCCCCCGGCGGTGAAGGGCGACACGGCCCAAGGTGCCACGAAGTCGGCGACGATCTCGACCGGCTACAGCTTGCAGGTGCCGCTCTACATGCAGGAGGGTGAGCGGATCCGCGTCGACACGCGCACCGGCGAGTTCTCCGAGCGCGTGAAGTAGTCCGCGACGTCGGCGCCGCGCGCTTGACGGCCCAAAGCGGCCGTCAATATACTCGGTGCGCGGCACCTCGGGCCGCCCGCTGCCGGCCTGGAGGCCCCGCTTGGCGATCGATCGCAACAAGGTCACGGCCGCCGCCCAGAAGTACATCCAGAAGGGCGCCTATTCGAAGGCGATCAAGGAGTACAAGGCGATCATGAAGGAGTTCCCGGACGATGTTCGGACGCTCCTCAAGATCGGCGACCTCGAAGCTCGCGACGGAAAGGCGCTCGATGCCGCCCGGACCTACAACGAGGTCGCCGACTACTACGTCGCCCACGGCTTCTTCCCGAAGGCCGTCGCCGCGTACAAGCTCCTCCTCGGAGTTCAGCCCGCGAACATCGACGCCAAGCTCCGGCTAGCAGACCTCTACTACCAGCTCGGACTCCTCCGAGACGCGCTCGCCAACTTCCAAGAGGTCGCGGCGCACTACAACGAACGTGGCGCCACCGACGCCTACCTCCGGACGCTGCATCGGATCGTCGACATCGATCCCGACAACGCCGGAAACCGCATCAAGCTGGCCGAAGAGCTCGCCCGCTTCGGCGAAGATGCCGTCGCCGCCGAGCAGTTCCTGATCGCCGGCGCAACGCTCAAGAAGACCGGACGCTTCGAAGAGTACGCGCGCGTCATGGAGCGCTACGTGCACCTCGTGCCCGCCGACCTCCAGCGCGTTCACGATCTCGCCCGAGTCTACCTCCAGCAGAACCGCCCCAAGCGCGCCCTCGTCCGCATCCAGGCCGCGTTCCGAGACGACCCTCGCGACCCCGCAACCGTCGACATCCTCGTCCGCGCCCTCGACCAACTCGGAGAGCGCAGCCGAGCCGTCGCGGTCCTCGAAGAGCTCGCCGCCGCCTTCCACGAAGAGGGCGCCGTCGACGCACGAGACGAGATCTGCCGCCGGCTCCTCACCATCGACCCTCACCACGCCCTCGCGCGCTCGACCCTCGGCATCGCCGACGAAGCGCCCGTCATGACGTTCGAGCTCGTCGATGACCACGACGTGCCCCCCGGCTCCGCCACCCCGAGCGCCGCCACCGGCGCAGCCGCACCTCCGAGCGGCGCGGTCGCAGAGGAGGTCGAAAAGCTCCTCTCCGAGACCGACGTCTACCTCAAGTACAACCTCTTCGAGCGCGCCCTTGGCCACCTCCAGAAGGTGTTCGTCCTCGACCCGGTCAACGTCGGGGCGCTCGAGCGAAAGAAGACCGCCCTCCTCGCGACAGGACAGACAGACCTCGGCGTCGCGGTCCTGATCGGACTCGCGCGCGAGACCCACGCCACCAACCCTGCCCAGGCCGAGGCCTATCTCGCGGAGGCACGGAAGGCCTCGCCCGACAACCCGGCGATCGCCGCCGTCGTGGCAGAGCTCACCGCGCCAAGCGCGGCACCGGTAGCCGCACCCGCGGCGGCGGCGCGCCCCTCCGAACACGCGACCGCGCCGCCGGCCCCCGACGAGTCCTTCGAGCGGCTCGACGCCCTGTTCGACGACTTCAGCGTAGAGGACACCTCCGTCGGCCACGTTGCCCTCGGGCCGGACTTCCTCGCCGAGCTTGCCCCCGACGGTGACCCCGCCGCGCCGGTGCCCGACGACGCCGACATCATCACCTTCGCGAGCGACGACCTCCTCCCGGAGGAGCTCGACGCCGGCCTCGCGCTCGTGGACGCCCTCGTCGCCGGCGACGACGTCGAGAATGCCCGCACCACCCTGTTCGAACTCCTCGGCGACTTCCCGGAGCACGCCGAGCTCCTCCTCCGCCAGATGGACCTCCTCCCGGCGGAGCCGGACCCCGCCCCGAGGAACGACTTCGACTCGGACCCCTCGTCGATCCGCGCGACGCCCGAGGGGCTCGTGGCAGAGCCCGTGGGCGCGTCGGAAGAGGTCGCCCAACCCGACGAGCCGGATCAGCTCGACGACGAGCTGCTGTTCGCGGACGACGACCTCGATGAGCTCGACAGCGCCGAAGAGCCCGCGACGATCGAGGTCGCTGCACCCTTCGCCGAGAGCGGCGCGTCGAACGGAACCGTCCGGTTCCCCCGCGCCGTCGTCGTCGAGCCGGGAGAGGACGCTGCGAGCGCCGGCGACGCGGAAGGACGAGCCGGCGACGCGCTAGGCGGGTCTGGCGAGACGCTGCGCTTGCGCCTCACGGACCCCGCAGACGCCGCCGGGCACGGCTCGCTCGCGATCTCGACGACAGGCACTCTCTTCGGCGCCGTGACCGCGCCGCATACGGGAGGAGACGCAGCCCGACCCGGCCCGTCGACCTCTGCATCTCGCACCGACCGGTTCCGCCCGGCACTCGAGCCCGAGTTCGCCTCGGAGCCGAGCGAGATGGTGGACCTCGACCATGTGATCTCCACCAGCGGAGCGTACACGCCGGTGTCGATCGACGAGGCCGCCGCCGCCGCCGCCGCCGCGATCACAGGGGCCCACCCGGCAACGCCACCCAGCGGCGCCGCCGCGACGCCTGACACACCTCTCCCGGCGTCTGCAGACCTCGAGACGCCGGCGGGCAGTGCGTCCAACCGGCACGACGCGTTCGGTGCGCTCGATCGCCTGCTCGGTGCCTCCGGCTCGCACCCGCGCGTCGCGTCCGGAAGCGCGCGCACCGTCACCGAAGGGCCCGCAACGGCCCCGGTGCACGACGTCGACGACCTCGACGACGGCATCGAGATCTCCGATTTCGATGAACCCGAAGACGACGTCGAGTTCGTCGACGTCGATCTCGACTCCGAGCCCGCGCACCACACGCCGACCCCCGTAGGGCCGGCCGATGCGGCACCCCCAGCACCCGAGGACCTTGCCTACGAGGCAGCCGCCGCACGCGCCGCCGTCGAGGCCAAGGTCGACGCGCCGATCGGCCGCGCCAGCTCGCTCGTCTTCGAGACCTTCGGGCCCGCGGACCGCGTCATCGACAACGCCGACGACGCCGCGCTCGCCGAGGCTATCCAGGCCCGACGCGACGGCAACGGCATGTTCGCGATGCTCGCGCTCCAAGAAGCCGAGCAGGGCCCATACGCGGTCGCAGCCTCGTTCGAGCTCGCGCTGGCGAACATCGAGATGGGACTCTACTTCGAAGGGATCAGCGCCCTCGAGCAGCTGCTCGGCAACCCCGACCTGGTCGCCGACGACCGGATGCTCGTGCACTACCATCTCGGCATCGCTTACGAGGCAATGGACCAGAGCAGCCTCGCCGAAGCGAACTTCCGTGTGCTCGCCGAAGCGGCGCCGGAGTCCTACCCCGACGTCTACATCCGACTGCAGCGACTCGCCCAGGTCCTCGCCTAGCTCCCGGAATGGGTCGGCCGGCGCACCCCAGCAGCCTACGCTCCGAGCTCCTCGTCGCGGCTGCGCCCGCACTCGCGCTGCTCGTCGCGTACCGTCACTCACCCGCGTTCGAGCTGATCGGCGACGCCGACGCCCTCATCCGTCAGAACGAGTACGTTCGGAGCTGGAGCTTCCTCGGCCAGACGCTCACCGCCGACTACTTCTGGTCGTCGACGCTTGGGCCGATCGGCTACTGGCGTCCCCTAACCAAGGTCTCGTGGCTCATCGAGTACCTCGTCGGCGCCGGCAATCCCGCCGTGTTCCAGGTTGTACAGGTGGCATGGCTCTGCCTGCTCGTCACGGGCGTCGCCGCACTGAGTCGAGCGCTCGGGCTCAGCCGGGCCGGGTCGGCGATCGCCGGCACGGCGGTCGCGCTGGCGCCAGCGCTGGTCGAGCCGGGGTGCCTCGTCATGGCTCGGTCCGACGTCACCGCGATGGCCGGCGCCTGTTGGGGAATGGTCGGGTTTCTGCGCTGGCGTGACGGGGGCGCCGCGAGGTGGCTGGTTCTCCACACCGTCGCGCTCGCCGTCGCGCTGGCGAGCAAGGAGAGCGCCGTGCTCGTCGCCCCGCTCCTGGCGGCGTGGGCGCTCCGCGCCAGCGGAGGATCGCGCGCGGAGCCATCGGATGTGGCGACCGCGCTGGCGCCAGCGTTCGTGATCTGCGCCGCGTACCTCGCCCTCCGCCACGTCGTGCTGCCCCCGGGCGAGACGCAGTTCGTGTTCGACCCCCTCCGCGTTCTGGTCTCCGTCGCTGCCTACTTGCGGGGAGTCGCACCGCTGAACCTCGAGTCCACGATCCGCAACATCTCGCACTCGGAGGCGCAGTCGGCCGCGAGCCTCGTGACGGCGTGCGTCACGATACTCGCGTACGCCGCCGCCGCGATCGCCCTCGCGGCGCGTCGCGGTGCGCACGTCGTGTCGCTGTGGCTCTGGGGGGCGTTCAGCCTGGTGCTCGTGGTCACCGTCGCCGACATGAACGTGCCCGGCGTCGCTGGCAAGTATCCGCTGAGCGACCGGTGGGGCGGGTTCGCTCTGATCGCGGTGTCGATCGGCGCCGTCGCACTCGTCGAGACGGCGTCCGAGCGCGTGCGCCGATTCGCGGGCGTCGTGTTCGGGGTTTGGGCCGTCGCGGCCCTCGCCGTCTCAGGCGAGCTGCATAGCGTCTATGCGTCGCAGCAGGCGCTGCTCGCTCTCGAGGACGAGGACTTCGAGGCGACGCCTCCCGCCTTCAGAACCGCGGTCGACACCTGTCGACACCTCGAGCGAGCGATCGGACATGCCCTCGCCAGCGAAGATCTCAACGAGGGCCTCGCAGCCGTCGACGCGATCGCCGCCTCTGGGTGTCCCTCCAACGTCGATCTCGAGATCAACACGCTGCAGGTCCTGGTGCGCGCCCGCGCTTGGGAGAGGGCGCTCCCCGTGGCGCGATCTCTGGCTGCTCGGCCCGGGCTCGCGCGCGGTCGCTTCGTCGGCGAGTCCCTGATTGGCACCGTGCTCCTGCGGACCGGGCGACCGGCGGAAGCGCTGCCACGCCTGCAGTTCGCCGCCGACAATGCGCCGCAGCTCTGCGAGAACTGGCGCAACCTGGCAGAGGCACGCGCCGCCCTGGGCGAGCTGGGCGCGGCAGCAGAAGCGCTCGAGTCGGCGTACTCTTGCGGGCGCGCGGCGGGGGTGGAACAGCCGGCCGCGCTGCAGCTCGCGCAGGAGCTCCGCAGACGCGCCGCCGAGCACGCCACAGCGCCGTCGGAGGGCAGTGCGACCGGCGCCGACGAGGGCTCGTCCGATGGCGCGGCCGTCGATGGTCCGCGCTGACGGCGTTCCGTTCGGCCCGCGAGAGTATCGTGCGAGTTGGGCCGAATACCACGGGACCCGCGTGCGAGCGCGCCCAAATTTGACCGGCGATCGCCTTCGCGCGATCTCACGGCGGAACACCCATCGCCCCGAGGTTCGGATGCAGCAGCGGTCCGTCGTAGCTCCTCTAGTCGTCGCGTCGATCGCCCTGCTCGCCGCCTGCAAGGGACCGGTGGGGCCCGAGGGACCCGCCGGTCCGCGCGGCGCCCGAGGTGAGACCGGTGAACCCGGTGCTGTGGGCCCCGAGGGACCCGCGGGTGCGTTCCACTCCGCGTCCGCGGGCTGGTTGAGCGCCGTCGACGCGATGACCACGGTCACCGCGGCGTATGCTACGCCAGACGTCGTGGCCCGCGGCACCGTCCAGGCAGACGGCGCGGCCGTCGCGACACTGTCGGTCGGCGCGACCGTCACCCCCGAGCCCGACGCGTCCGCGTGCTGCCTGTTCTGGGCGGCCGTCGACGGGGCGCGAGTCGAGCCGCCGTCAGCGGGCAATCTGCCCGGTAACCCGGGGGCCGTGGCCGTTTGCGCCGCCCGCGGCGGCTCTGCCCAGCTCTCCGCGACGTGGAGTGTGGCGCTTCCGCCGGGCGAACACGAGTTGTCGCTCGTGGCGGGTACCGACGCAGCGGCGTGCGACGTCGTCAGCGCCTGGGGCGCCTACACGCTGCTCCAATAGCGACTCCGACCGTCGCGCGGACGTCAGCCACGACCCGGCCGCGACTCGGTCCCATCGGGGAGCTTCGCGAACCGCCCCGCGTCGATGGCGTGTACCGGGTCGGGACGACCCCATGGCCACCGGCCGAACTTGCCAGCCTGGTAGTCGCGGATGGCAGTCTGGATCCCGGCGACGTCGTTCATCACGAACGGGCCGTGCGATACGACCGGGGCGCCAATGGGCCGACCCTGGAGCAACAGCACCTCCGCGCCCTCCGGCCCGGCGACGAGCGCGTGCGGGCTCGGTGCGTCGAGACGCTCCACACGCGACTCCGCGCCCTCGATGCCGCCGGAGAAGACGTAGAGCGTTCGCACCACGCCGGCCGCGACGGGAGGCAGCGACCACTTCGCACCAGGCGCCATGTCGATCAGCCACACGGCGACCGAGGCTTCGGCCCGAGCCGCCCACGAGCGTGGCGGAGGGGGAGGGGGCAACTGCCCCTCCAGCTCGCCCGCATAGAGCGCGACCGTGACGTCGCCGCTCGCTCTCGCCGGCCGAACGACCGGAACGTCCTCGGCCCAGATGAGCGAGAACGTCGGAGGCGCGTGCTTGTCGTCCGGGGCGAGGTTGATCCAGATCTGGAACAGCTCCGTCGGGTTGGGTCCGTCTGCGTTTACGAGCGGGAACATCTCGGAGTGCAGCAGGCCTGCGCCGGCTGTGATCCACTGCGAATCGCCGGCGCCGAAGCGCGCGGTCGCGCCGAGCGAGTCGCTGTGGTCGACGAGCCCGCGGCGGACGAGCGTCAACGTCTCGAAGCCGCGGTGCGGGTGGTACGGAAAGCCCGGGACCTCCTCGCCGTGGTACATGTTCCAGCCACGAACACCGGCAAAGTCCTGGCCGATCGATCGGCCCGCGAGGGCAGCAGACGGCGGGCCGAGCGTGTCGGTACCTGCCGGGTACTCATCGAGGTGGTGGACGCAGAAGAGGAAAGGGTCCGCGGAGGGCCAGGGCGTCGCGCGTGGGAGCGGGGGCAGAGACATCAGAGCACCGTCGTGAGGGAGGAGGATGGTCGTCGAGACACCGTGGGAGTGTAGCGCGGACGGCCGCGGGACAAGGGGTCGCGAGCGCTACCCAGGGTGACCGCGCCGGCGACGCAGACTGCTAAACGGGCGAGGTCACACTCCGCGGCCCCTGCGGTCGCATCATCCAAGGTCGACATCCGGTCTGAGCGGCTCGCCGGCGGTGCGCGCCGCTATCCCACACGACCCCGCCACTGGCGCTCGACCGCGCACCTCGCTACGATCTTGACACGGTCGTGCGCTGCGAGGCTCAATCGACCCTCACTGTTGCGCGAACGCTGCCAGACTCGGAGGCACTGATGGCATCACACCGGCTCAAGGCGCTAATGGTCGCCGCCACTCTCGTCGCGGCGTGCGGCGGCGATAAGGGTGGCCCCAAAGACGACGAGTGCGAAGCAGGGACGCTGTGCGAGTGCGCTGACTCGACGGACTGTCCGACGGGGGAGACGTGCGACCCGTTCGGGAACGTCTGCCGGCCCGCAGAGGGCGACGTGTCGCCTGACGTCGATGCGAGCGATGTGCAGGATGAGCCGGACGTCACCGACGAACCCGATGTCGAGGACGTGCAGGACGAGGAGGTGGCCGACGTCGTCGACGAGGAGGTGGCCGACGTCGTCGACGAGGAGATCGATGTCGAGGTCGTGACCGACCCGTGCGAGCTCGACTGTGACGGCGGCGACATCGACACTGATCCCATCGACATCGACGTCGATGATCCCGACGAGACCGAGGAGCCGGACGTCCCGATCACCGACGACCCCGGCCCGCCGCCGACACCGCAGGTGAACCCGTGGATCGCGTACGTCGCGCCGGACGACCTTGGGCTCGACCGGATCTACCTGATCCGGACGGACGGCACGGGTGGACGGATCCTCGACACTGGAGACCTGATCCAGACGGACCCGGCGTGGTCGTGGGACGGGACGCAGCTCGCGTACCGCACCGTCGGTCCGACGGCGCCGGTCCTGAAGGTCGTCGACGTCACGACCGGAGATGTGCGGACCATCACGACCAACCTCGGCCGCTTCACCAGCCCGTCGTGGACACCCGGTGACGCGTCGATCGTCGTAGAAGGTGCGGTCGTTCCGACGGACTTCAGCGACCTGTTCGAGGTGCCTCTGGCGGGCACCGGCGCGGTCGCGTTGACGTCGACACCGGGCTGGTCGGAGGCGACGCCTCGCTGGTCGCGCCTGAACCGGCTGGTGTACCAGACGAACGAGCCTGGCGGGACTGATGCCCCGTTCCGCGTGGTTCTCTGGAACCGCTTCACCGACGAGACGACGACGCTGAGCCTCGACGGCCACCGCGTCCTCGGTCGACCGAGCGTCGACTGGGCGCTGAGCCGCGTCGTCTACCAGCGCCGCGTCGACGTGGGCGGAGAGCCAGCGAGCGAGCTGCACATCGTGACGCTTCCGACCGAGCCGGAGGGGTTGCCGACGGACCTGGTCGTGGGCGACACGAACTCGCAGGACGCGCAGCTGAGCACCGATGGCGCGTTCATTGTCTACGCTCAGCGCGATGTCCCGGTAAACCTGTACATCCTGGACGCCGCGAGCGGGGACCAGGTTGGCGCCGTGACGAGCGACGCTCGTGCGGAGCAGACACCGGCGATCAGCCCGGTGGAGTCTTCGGAGATCGAGCTCTGGTAGTGACCCGGTGGGCGCCGACGCGACGCGGAAGCGAGTCGCGTCGGCGCTGACCACGTCGGTTCGGGGGAGCTGCCGCGCTCGGTGGCGTGCGATGCGCGGGCGCGTCGGTCGGCGCGGACGTTGATCGAGGTGCGGCGAGACGGAGTGGCGCAGCCGGGTGTGGAGGATCGCCCGGGTGTGCAGAAAGCGTCGTCTCTAGCTTGACGACTGGCACCAATCCGATACTGTGGTACGGTCTTGCCCACTCCATAGCTTCAGTCCTCCCCCAGTTGGAAGCGGCCATGAAGAACCTCGCTCACACGGGTCGTCGCGTGTGGAATCGTTCGTTCGCAGCGGCGTTCGTCGCAGCGCTCGTCGCTGCTGGCTGTGCCCAGGAAGCACCCGATGAGGCGCCGGACGCCGGTGTGGCCCTGGAAGGGACCGGCGCGGGGAGCGCAGAGGAGGTCGTGGAGCCGCTGATGCGGGTGCCCGCGCCGGGTGAGAGCTTCCTCGTCGAGTTCGAGGGCTTCGCGAGCCCGGAGTCAGGTATCCTGGACGTGCGGGTCCTGGAGCCGGAGGAGTGGCTCTACCTCGACCCGACCGGTCCCGACGGCATGGCGATGCGTCGACTCGCGCTGAACGACTACTGTCGCTCGCCGGTCAACACCGGCAGCGGCAGCTACGTCGGGCTGAACACGATCGCCGGCTCGGTGCACACCGGTGACGACTGCCCGCGGACGCCGACCGGGAGCGGGCTGTTCTCGTACTTCGTGTTCGACGGCGCGTTCTGCGCCCAAGTCCGCATGACGTCGCATCACTCGATCACGCTGAACAGCGTGTACGCCGAGATCCTGACGATGAGCGGCGCGTCGAACAAGATGTACGCGAACGTGTACAAGACGAACTTCGGGCTCGGCAACGGCGCGCCGGTGCCGTCGCCGTCGGGCAATAATGGCCCGACCGACGTGTGGGGCCTCGTCTCGTACGGCAACCTGGCGCCGGGCGCCTCGCGCGACGAGTGGTGGATCTTCCGCCGCCCGTCGGACGGCGACTTCTACTTCCGTGGCGTCGTGCCCTACTCGATGACCGAGGTCGTGAACGGCCTCGACGACGACTGCGACGGCCGAATTGACGAAGACACGCTCAGCTACCCGAACGGGACGGGCTGCGAGTCCGACCTCGACTGCGCCGGCGGCCAGTGCGACTGCTTCCCGGACATCTGCGACGAGACCCACTTCCCGCAGTGCCGCTCCGGCGCGTGCGGTGACGGGATCACGCAGGCGAACGAGGACTGCGACACGTCGGGCGTCGAGACCGCGGACTGCGACGGCAACTGCACGACCGTCATCTGCGGTGACAACACGCTGAACGAGGCGGCCGGCGAGATCTGCGACCCGGGCGTCGTCGGCGGCTTCTCGCTTACCTGCAACGTGAACTGCACGCCGTCGAGCTGCGGCGACGGGATCACGAACCCGGTCGCGGGCGAAGAGTGTGACGACGGAAACAGCGACGACTTCGACGGCTGCACCAACGGCTGCCTCCTCGCCATCTGCGGCGACGCGCTGACGCGCGTCGACCTGACGAACCCGGCCGCCGCCGGCTACGAAGAGTGCGACCTTGGCGACGGCCTGAACACCGAGACGAGCGCATGCCCCGCCTGCCGCGACGCGGTCTGTGGCGACGGCTGGATCCGCGAGGACATCACCGACTCGCTCGACCCGAACTTCGAGAGCTGCGACGGCGACGGACTCGGTGTGGGCGGTGAGACCGCCACCTGCAACGTCGACTGCTCGCCCTCGAGCTGCGGCGACGGCGTCCCCAACTCCACCGCCGGCGAGGTCTGTGACACCGGCGGCAACTCGCAGACCTGCGACTCGGACTGCACCGCGCCGAGCTGCGGCGACACGTTCGTCAACGACGGCTACACCCCGCCGGGCGGCCCCGGTGTCGAGCAGTGCGACTCGGGCGCGTCGAACTCGAACACCGGCGCCTGCACCGCGCACTGCCGCGTCGCGATCTGCGGCGACGGCCTCATCCGCACCGACATCGGCTCGCCGTCGACCCCGGGCTACGAGGCCTGCGACAACGGCGCGGCCAACTCCGATACGGCCTCCGACGCGTGTCGCACGAACTGCCGCCCGGCAGCGTGTGGCGACGGCGTCACGGACGTCGGCCGCGGCGAAGCGTGCGACGACGGCGCGGGGAACTCCAACACCGCCTCCGACGCGTGCCGCACCAACTGCACCGCGCCGTACTGCGGCGACGGTGTGACCGACTTCGGCGCAGGCGAGACATGCGACGCGGCCGGCGCAATGAGCAACACCGGCGCGTGCCGCCCGGGCTGCCACGCGGCGGTCTGCGGTGACGGCGTCGTCCGGACCGACATCGCGAGCTCGCTCGATCCGGCGTTCGAGGTCTGCGACAACGGCGCCGCGAACTCCGACACCGTGCCTGGCGCCTGCCGCACGGACTGCCGCCCCGCCGGCTGCGGCGACGGCGTCGTCGACGTCGACCTCGGTGAGCAGTGCGACGACGGCGACAGCAACTCTGACACGACGCCGAACGCGTGCCGCACGAACTGCACGCTGCCGACCTGCGGCGACTCCATCGTCGACACGGCGTACTCGGAGACGTGCGACGAGGGCAGCAGCAACAGCAACACGGGTTCGTGCCTCTTGAGCTGCCAAGCCGCGAGCTGCGGCGACGGCTTCGCCCGCGTTGACCTCACGCTCGGCGAGACCGGCTACGAGGCGTGCGACAACGGCGCCGCGAACTCCGACACGACGCCGAACGCGTGCCGCACGACCTGCGTCGCAGCGGGCTGCGGCGACGACGTGATCGACTCCGGCGAGGTGTGCGACGAGGGCGACGAGAACTCCGCCACCGAGCCCGGCGCCTGCCGCCTGGACTGCACGCTCTTCCGCTGCGGCGACTTCGTCACCGACCCTGGCGAGGAGTGCGACCTCGGCGACGGCTTCAACTCCAACTCGCTCGCCGACACCTGCCGCACGAACTGCACCAACCCGCGCTGCGGCGACGGCGTGGCCGACACCGGCGAGCAGTGCGACGACGCCAACGTTCTGAACACCGACGCTTGCCTCAACAACTGCCAGACCGCGTACTGCGGCGACAGCTTCGTTCGGACGGGCGTTGAGGGCTGCGACGACGGAAACGGCGTCGGCTCCGACGGGTGCTCCGCGCTGTGCGGCGTGGAGGCCGGCTGGACCTGTACGACGCCAGGAGCGCCCTGCGCGCCGATCTGCGGCGATGGGCTGATCCGGGGCGGCGAGACCTGCGACGACCACAACACCAACCCGAACGACGGCTGCAGCTCGACGTGCACCGTCGAGACCGGCTGGACGTGCAACGGGGCTCAGCCGACCCTCTGCAACTCGATCTGCGGTGACGGTCTCGTGCGCGGCAGCGAGGCGTGTGACGACGGGAACACGTCGAACACCGACGGCTGCCTGAACACCTGCGTCGCGGCGAGCTGTGGCGACGGCTTCACGTGGTCCGGCCACGAGCAGTGCGACGACGCCAACACGTCGAACAACGACGCCTGCACCAACTCGTGCAACAACGCTGCGTGCGGCGACGGCTTTGTCCGGACCGGAGTAGAGCAGTGCGATGACGGCAACACGTCGAACAACGACGCTTGCCTCAACTCCTGCAACAACGCGTTCTGCGGCGACGGCTTCACCCGCACCGGGGTCGAGCAGTGCGACGACGCCAACACCTCGAACACTGACGCTTGCCTCAACACCTGCACCACCGCGACCTGCGGCGACGGGTTCATCCGCGCCGGGGTCGAGGCTTGCGACGACGGAAACACGTCGAACACCGACGCTTGCCTCAACACGTGCGCGGCGGCGATCTGCGGCGACGGGTTCACTCGAGCCGGGGTGGAGCAATGCGACGACGGGAACACGTCGAACACCGACGCTTGCCTCAACTCGTGCAACAACGCGACCTGCGGCGACGGGTTCACCCGAGCGGGCGTCGAACAGTGCGACGACGGAAACACGTCGAACACCGACGCTTGCCTCAACTCGTGCAACAACGCGACCTGCGGCGACGGGTTCATTCGCGCTGGGGTCGAGCAGTGTGACGACGCGAACACATCCAACGCCGACGCCTGTCTGAACTCCTGTACGTCTGCGACGTGCGGAGACGGGTTCGTCCGAGCCGGTGTGGAGCAGTGTGACGACGGAAACACGTCGAACACCGACACGTGCACGAACGTCTGCAACAACGCGGTCTGCGGCGACGGGTTCGTCCGCGCCGGCGTCGAAGCGTGCGACGACGGAAACACGTCGAACACCGACGCGTGCCTCAACTCTTGCGCCGCCGCGACATGCGGCGACGGGTTCGTCCGAGCTGGGGTGGAGCAGTGCGACGACGCGAACTCCATCACGACCGACGCGTGCATCTCGTGCGTCAACGCCTTCTGCGGCGACGGCTTCACGCGGAGCGGCGTCGAGGAGTGCGACACGGGTCCGACGCTGAACCCGCCGGCGACACCGGGCACCTACCGCTGCGAGTCGTGCACCGGCGACGCAGACGGCGACGGCTACCTGCCCTCGGAGAACGACTGCGCCCCGACCAACTTCGCGATCAACCCGGGCGCGTCGGACACGGTCTACTTCGACGCGGTGGACTCGAACTGCGACAACTTCAGCGGCGACGCGAGCGACGGCAACATTCGGGTGGTCCAGGCGGCGACCTGCGCCGGCGGTCCGTTCCCCACCGCACGGTGCTTCTCGTCCGCGAACTACTCGAACCCGCTCCAGTCGGCGATCAACGCGTCGTCCGCGGGGCAGATCGTCCTCGTGCGCGGCACCGTCGCCATCACCCCGACGCAGCTCAAGGACGGGGTCGACGTCTACGGTGGCTGGCTCTCGGCGTGGACCGCGTGGTCCAGCTCGACGGCCAACTACTCGACCGTGAGCTACACGACGACCAGCGGGAACCAGATCCAGGCTGCGCTCTGGGGCTACGGCCTGAACAGCGCCTCTGTCACCGATGTGAACTACCTCCGCATCAACACGGTCAGGGGTACGACGGACACCACCGACAACGTCGCGACCAGCTTCTACGGCGTAAACGTCGGTGACTCCACCAACTTCCGCCTGGTGAACAACATCGTCACCGTAGGCGATGCCTACGCTGGCGCCGCCGCCAACAACGGCCTGTGGGCTCGTGAGTCGACGAGCCCCGTGGGTGGCACCGGAGATTCGCCGTGGGTGGACCCCGGACCGCGCTGGTCGACCGTCTATGCGATGGGCGGCCAGGGCAACGGCTGGTACGCGTACTGCCCGATCTTGAACGGCGGAAGCGGTGTGCACCCGTTCCAGGTCATTCGCGGCTTCTCGGGACAGAACGGCGGTCACGCCGGTGGTAGCTCGATCGGTGTCCTTCTGTCGAACGCGTCGGCGTCGCAGGTCCAGAACAACACGATCACGGCTGGCAGCGGCGGAGCGGGCGGTGACGGCATCGGCGGCGGGGGTCCTTCCGCCGGTGGTCAGGGTGGTCACTCCGTCTCGGTGTGGATCATCGGCAGCACTGCACCGAGCGGCTGGCCCGCCATCAGTGGTGCCCTGGGGACGCCCGAGGACTGCCCGACAGCGACGGCCGGCACGTACGGCGGCAACACGCTGTCGTACGGTTCGGCTGGCAACGGCGGGTACGCGGCCGAGAACGACTGGGATGAGGGTCGCCCCGGATTCCAGGCGCGTTGCCACCGCCAGACCTCCGTGTTCGAGTGGTCGTACGACTGCAACCCGCAGGCGACCACGAACCTCCTCGGTACCTCGCTCGAGGGCTGGGCGAACGGCGGTGGCTACAACTTCCCGGGTCCGCAGGCGTGCTCGCCCGCGATGTCGCCGGTCCCGGCGTACTAGCCAGAGAGCCAAGATCACTCTCTCTCACCATACGACGCGGCGAGGCGCGGCATCACAGCCGCTCCTCGCCGCGCTGGCGCTTTGGCGGAGCCGGGTCGCTCCTGCGCTCGCGCTGACGCTCGCCGCCGCGTGCGGCGAGTCCCCGCCCTCGGAGGATGATGCGACGGCGGACGTCGGCGACACCGCGCTCGACGTCACCGACGCCGGCGGGGGTGATGCCGTGGACGACGAGCCGGACGCGCCAGATGGGGACGTCGTGGTCGACGTGCCCGACGCTGGAGACGCGCGCGATACCTCGGACGCGGACACTGCGGACTCGGGGGACGGGGACGCTGGCACAGAAGACGCGCCGCTCCCACCGCTCGGGGACCACGAGGTCAGGTTGCTCGTTGGGGGCGGAGGCATCGCGTCGACGGCGAGCCCGCTGGTCGTGGTGCTCCAGACGCAGCCCGCCGAAGGCGCTCGAGTCACGTTCACGTTCGGCGCTGGGAACGAAGTGGTCGATGCCCAGCCGCCCTACGCGATCGTCTGGACGCCGCCTCCCGGTTCGCCCGAGGAGGTCGTGGTCGAGGCCGCCGTCGCGTGGACGGATGGTTGGGAGCCGGCGACGACGGCGCTTCGGGCGCGTGTCCGTGTGGACGAGGTGCCGCCGCTGCTTGACGTCGCCATCGGGCTCGAGCCTTCGAGCGGTGGTCGACGCGTCGAGGTCGCGACCTCAGTGGACGACCCGGTGGGGGTGTACGGCGCCTACGTAGAGCTCCTGGGCGCAGGGACGAGGTCGACGGCTTGGCTCGACGGAGGGGGCGAGTTCGCATTCGAAGTCCCGAGCTGGGCCGCCGGACAGTATGAGGTCGTCGTGAGCGGCTTCGACCGCGCCGGGAACACGAGCACCGTCCGCCAGCGAGTGCTGGTGTGTCGCGAGGAAGAGGTCGCTTGCGGCAGCCGGTGCGTCCCTTCGTCTTCGTTGGCGGCCGACGCGCTGAACTGCGGTGGTTGTGGCATCGAGTGCTCCGCGGGGGAGGTGTGCGAGGTGGGGCGCTGCGTGTGCGCCGCGGGCTTGGAGCTCTGCGACGGCGTCTGCACCGCGGTCGCGGAGGACGCCGCGCACTGCGGCGGATGCGGTCGCGCGTGTGACGGCTCCGGCGCGTGCTTCGGGGGGGTCTGTGCCCCGTCGGCGCTTCCACCAATGATCCGGGTGGAGCCCGCCACGTACGTCATCGGTTCTCCGGTGACCGAGTTCTTCCGAGAGTTCACCGAGGGGCAACACGAGGTTCGAATCACGCGGCCCTTCGAGCTCGGCGCAGTCGAGGTCACGCAGGGTCAGTGGCTCGATCAGTTCGAGGTCAACCCGTCGCTGAACTGGGCGTGCGGAGACCGCTGCCCCGTCGATAACGTCACGTGGTACGAAGCCGTCGCCTACGCGAACGCAGTCTCGAGCGCCGCCGGGCTGCCAGAGTGCTACCGCTTGGACGGCTGCGGCTCGCGGCCGATCGGTGGCGGCGTGGTATGCTCGACGGTGTCGGTGTTGACCGATAGCGGGAACCCTCTGGACTGTGCGGGCTATCGCTTGCCGACCGAGGCGGAGTGGGAGCTCGCGTACCGCGCTGGAACCACGACCGCGTTCTACGTGGGAGACTTCGCGTCCCTCGCGTGCGCGGACTTGGCGCCGCTGATCGAGACGGCCTGGTTCTCGTGCAACTCCGGCGGCGTGACGCACCCCGTCGCGACGCTGGCGCCGAATCCGCTCGGCTTCTACGACCTCGCCGGCAACGTGTTCGAATGGACGGGCGACAGCTGGCGGTCGGAGGTGCCTCCCGAGCCCGAAGTCGATCCCGTCGGTGGTTTCACGATCCCCGACAAGACGGTGAAGGGCGGCGACGTCGGCGAGCGATCGAACCGGCTCCGCGCGGCGACGCGGCTTAGCGCGAACGCGTTCGGAGCGTACCCGCCGCTGCTGGGTTTCCGGCTGGCGCGGACCGTCGGGGAGAGCCGATGATGTGTTCGGTGGCTGGTCTCGGAGCCGCGGGGTTGCTCGCTCTGGCGCTGGTCGGCTGCGCTCCTCCGCCGCCGGAGGCGGACGCCGAGCCGCGGGCTGCGCTCGCATCCAGGGTCTCTGACAGCAAGTCGGGGACCGTGCAGAAGGACGATGAGTCACCGACCGATGTCGTGGTCGTTGGCAGCATCGAGGGCGACTGCGTTTCGTCGGTCGCCGCCGGTGCGCCGCCGGGCTCGGAGATCCGGGCATGCAGCTCGGCATGCGCCCCGACGGACGCCTTCTGTCAGGCGTCCTGCTTTCGCGCGGACGCGTGGGGTGCCGGCTGCGCCCGGTGTCGACGGCTCCTCGGGGAGTGCGCCGCGGCGAACTGCGCTAGCTGTGAAGGCGACCCTGGGGGCGCGGCGTGCACGGAGTGTGTGTCGACCGCGTGCACGGCGGACTGGACGGCCTGTGCCGGCGCGCTCCGCCCGATCGCGCGGCTTCCGGTTTCGGTGTCTATCCCGGGCGCCGATGAGTGCGTCTCCGACTCCGATCGATCGAGACTGATCGATCGATCGACGCCAGCGCTCATCGCTGATTGTGCACAGAGCTGCGGCGGTTCGTCGGGGCTGTCGTGCCTGACGACGTGCCTGGAGGATGCGGGGTTGTCGCAGGAGTGCAGCGGCTGCGTGTCGGAGCTAGTCGAGTGCGTCCCGGGCCGCTGCTTCGATCGCTGCGCCGACCCGCTCTCGTCGGACTGCCGCACGTGCGCCGGCTCGGACTGTGCCGGAGCGTTCATCGAGTGCGGAGGAGTCGACCCGTCGGACTCCTGGCATGCGCCGGTCCTGACCTCGTACGTTCGGCTTGCTTCGCTCGATCCGGACCGGGCGCTCTCTCAGCTCGTGGCGGGCCCCGAGGGGACGCCGGTTGCACGGACCCGTGGCTATCCCTCGGGATCGGTTTACGGGCGGGTGGTATCGGACACGACCGAGCTGGCCGTCACCGCGGGTGCAGCGGGGCCCAGCGCGGAGCGGCTGGCGGTGGCGGAGGTGTCGCTCGTGCCGGCAGCGCGGTACATCGCGGTGCTCCTTCGCGGCGAGGACTCGGAAGGCGAGGCGCTCCGAGTGTTCGAGGAGCCCGTGGCAGCGGCTTCGTTGACGCGATTCCGAGTCATCAGTGGCTACGGTGTCGAGGCCGGGACCGTGCTGGTGAGTGACGTCACCGAGACCCCCGTGGCTGTCGGCGAGATCGGGTTCGGCGAGGCGACGACGTGGTTCCCAGTGCCTCCCGGGCCGGCGGTCGTGGAGATCGACGACGGTACCGCCGCCTGGCAGGTCTCGATCGTGCTGCCGCGCGGGGTGGACACGACGATCCTATTCGGTGTGGAGAACGACGGCGCCGTCCAGGCGCTCGTGGTGCAGGACACGGAGTCGGTGTTCGCGGTGTCGGCGGTCGCGGCGCCGTGACGAGCAGCGGCGCAGCCACTGGTTGCGGGGAGGGCCGGCAAAGTCGGCCGGGATGCTGGCGCGCGGCTCGGAGCGCAGCTACATTGACGTCTCTTCCCGACGCTTTCCCGCAAGATTCGACGCCGAACGCCGGCGACCTGACGGACAACTGGGTGACCAGATGAGACGAACGCAGCTCTCCGCAGTCCTTGGCTCAGTGCTGGCGCTGGCCGCGTGCTCCAAGGACGACACGCCATCGGATGCCTGTGCGACGAACGCGGATTGCCTCGGCTCGCTCGTGTGCGTCGACGGCGAGTGCGTTCTCGGTGACGGCACTGACGGCGGCGCGACCGACAGCGATGTGGCGCTGGACGGTTCCGAGGACGCGTGCACCGGCGACTGTGGCGACGCAGACGCCAGCGACACCTCGGACGTCGTCATCCCCGACCCGATCGTCGAAGTCCCGGGCGCGTGTACGAACGGGCCGGATCAGGTCGCGCTGCACCGCGTCGACCCTTCTGAGTGCGCGCCGTGCATCTTGAACGACGCGCCTGTGGCGTGCGTCGAGTCGTGTCTGTCCGACCTGAGCTCTGAGTGTCTCGGCTGCTTCACGACCCTGTTCCAATGCTTCCACGACAACTGCGCAGACGTCTGTGCCACGCCAGACGACGCGTGTCTCGCGTGTGCCGAGGCGAACTGCACGGACGAGGAGGAGTGCACGGGGCGTGCGTCGCTCCCGCCGTTCGAGGAGTGCACCTCGGACTCAGACCGACGGACGGTCGAACGGCGGTCGGATGACCTCGTGATCGGTGCTGCGGAGTGCATGGCCACGTGCGAGGGTACGAGCCTCGAGTGCGCGGAGTCCGGCGCGTGCGAGCCTCCGTCCGGGGTGTCGGACGGCTGCTACGGGTGCTTCCTCCAGCGAGGCGAGTGCACCCGGGACCTCTGCGCGGAGCCGTGCGTCGACCCGGCGTCGGAGGCCTGTGCTACGTGCCGGCTCCGAGGCTGCGCCGAGCAGATGACGGTCTGCACCGGACTCGACTTCACACCGCCCGATGATGGATCGGGCACGGAGGGTTCGGGCACGGAAGGCTCGGGCACCGAGGGCTCGGGTACCGAGGGCTCGGGCACGGAAGGCTCGGGCACGGAAGGCTCCGGCACCGAGGGCTCGGGGGAGCCGACGCCGCAGGCATATCTGGCAGTCACGCACATCGCCCCCGACATCAACGGCATCTCGGTGTACGTGCCCGGACAGGTCCGTCCGGTCGTTCGGGAGCTCGGCTTTGGCAACTCGTCTGGCGTCCAGTTCATCCCTCCAGGCACGACGATGGTGGACGTGCTCGCCGCGGACGCGGCTCCGGGCGACGAGCCGCTGGTTACGGCGGTCCTGCCGGTGGCGACGGCCGATGGAACGGTGATCACTGTGACGGTGTACGGTGAAGCGACCTCTCGCCCGTCGACGATCGCGACCTTTGCCCAGGTCGAACAAGGCGTGGCGGAGGGCGTCCGCTGGCGAGCGTTCAACGGGATCCCGGGCATTGCGAGCGTCGACCTCTACGACACGACCGGCGAGGCGCCGGTTCGCCTCGGCGGCGCGCTCGGCTTCGCCGCGGCGACGGCCGGGACCGCGCGCGCCGCGGGCGACTTCGTGCTCGGGCTCGATACCGACGCCAACGGCTCGGTCGACTACGAGTTCCAGGTCGGGCCGTTCGTCGACGGGGTCGACTGCACTTTCTGGATCGCCGCGGATGCGAGCTCGACTCCGTTCATCATCCGGACGCTCTCGGACGGCGGGTTCAACCGACTGAACCCGCTCGCTGCAGAGTAACCAAGCATCGAGCGCGCGCCCGCCGCGGAACACACCGCACTGCTCGGCATGGGCCAACCCGTGGGCTGCTCGCTCGCCGTCGGCGGGGTCCCGACACCAAGGGCTGGAGTTCGCTTCGGACCCCGGCTACAGTTCGGGCGATCGGTGCGTGCACCCTAGCCCAGAGAAGAAAAGATGCGACGAGGTTGGCTGTTCGCAGTGGCAGTGGTCGCGGGCGTCGCCGCCTGCTCCGATGACCCGTCGAAGAAGGATGATGCCTGCACGACAAACGCTGACTGCCTCGTTGGATTCGACGCGCTCGTCTGTGTGAACGGAGCGTGCGTCGCTGCGGACGACGCAGGCGGCGACGGCGGTGATGTGTCGGACGCTGGCGGCGACATCCCCGACGGCGAGGCGGACGCCTGCTCGGGCGCCGGTTGCGACGCAAGCGACGGCGGCGACGCTGGCGCTGACGTCTACATCCCCGATCCGATCGTCACAGAGCCCGGCGCGTGCACGAATGGGCCAGACATGCTGGCCATTCACCGACGCGACCCGCAGGTGTGCGGCGACTGCGTGACCAACGACGACCCAACCGCCTGCGTGGGTGAGTGTCTGGAGGCGCTGAGCCCAGAGTGCCGCGGCTGCTACGCCGACTTCATGCAGTGCGTGCATGACTCGTGTGAGGCGGTGTGCACGCAGCTGGACGAGGCCTGCTGGGCGTGCGGTCAGGCGAGCTGCACGGCGGTGGCCGAGTGCGCGGGGCGCGCCACCCTGCCGCCGTTCGAGGAGTGCACCTCGGACGCCGACCGCACGAGCGTCGCGGAGCACCCGGATGAGCTCGTGCTTCAGGGGGCCGAGTGCATGGCTTCGTGTGATGGCACCAGCGAAGAGTGCGCGAACTCCGGCGAGTGCGGTGCGCCCTCCGGCCTGAGCGACGGGTGCTACCAGTGTTTCCTGCAGCGCGGCGAGTGCACGCGGGAACTCTGCTTCGATGACTGCACCGACGCTGACTCTCAGGAGTGCGAGAACTGCCGCCTCCACGGGTGCTCTGACCAGATGTCGATCTGCACGGGCCTCGACTTCGCGGAAGGCTCTGGGTCGGAGGGGTCCGGGTCCGAGGGGTCCGGCTCCGAAGGGTCCGGGTCGGAGGGGTCCGGCTCCGAAGGCTCCGGCTCCGAGCCGACGGAGGCCTTTGTCGCGGTCGTCCACCTGTCGCCAGACAACAACGGCATCGCCGCCTACGTGCACGGCCAGCCGCGGCCGTTCGTCGGCGAGCTCGGCTACGGAAACGCGTCGGGTGCGCAGATCGTGCCGGCAGGGACGACGCAGATCGACCTCCTCGCTTCGGGCTCGCCCGCAGGCTCCGAGCCTCTCGCGACCGCTGTGCTGCCGTCCGCGACGTCCGTTGGGACTGTCATTACCGTCGCGCTGTACGGGCAGGGCTCCGCGGTGCCATCGACGCTGTCGACGGTCTCGCGCGTCGAGGAGGGCGTCGACTCGGGCGTGCGGTGGCGGCTGTTCAACGGCGCGCCCGCGTTCGCGAGCGTCGACCTGTACGATACGACGACGGGCGGTGCGACCCGCGCGGGCGCGAGCGTCGCCTTCGGGCAGTTCGCGGCGGCCGCGACGCGCTCCGCCGGAGACTTCCGGCTTGGCGTCGACACCGATGGGAACGGGTCCCCCGACTACGAGTTCGACGTGGGGCCCTACCTCGACGCGTCGGACGCGACGCTGTGGCTCGGCTCCGACCTGAGCGCGACCCCGTTCATCATCCGCACGCTCTCGACGGGCATCTACACCCGCGTCAACCCACTGTCCGCGGACTGAGCGCGAGCTCGCTGACGGGGCGAGGCGGTGGGGTCACCGCTCCGCTTCGTCGTCGAGGGGCGAGCCGAAGGTGAGCTCGCCGCGGATCGGATAGTGCGCTCCGCGCGCCATCTGCTCGCAGAACATCGACTCGTGGACGACGCTCGTCGTCACCGCCCACCCGTCAGGCAGGCGGGCCGAGAAGACCAGGTCGAGCATGTCGGTCATGTCGTGCCGGCACGTGGTCTCGCTTCGCGGCACAGGCTCGTGCCACCGAAGCCCGCCGTCGATCAGCGCGTCGAACGCGGCCGCACAACCCCTCGGGGCGGTGGCCGTTGGGCAGTCTGCGTTCAGGTCCCCAAGCAGTAAGACGGGCCGCGTCGTCCGTGAGAGCGCCGCCGCGAGCGCGTCCGCCTCTTCGGCCCGCCGCCGCTCGCCCTCGTCGCCGCGACCTCGGTAGAGGTGGGCCACGACGACCTCGAGCGCGTCGCCCGACTGTCGGTCGCGGAGCGACACCGCGAGCGGGGCGCGTGCGCAGCGGCTCTGCGCGACCCCGGTGACCTCTTCGGTGCCGAGCCACTCCCAGCGGTCAGCCGCGAAGAGCAGGGCGATCCGTAGGTCGCAGCCGTGCTCGCCGGTCGCCAGCCCGAAGTCGCGGCCAGACGCGTCCGCCGCATTCTCGAGCTGCGACAGCCAGCCGGGCTCGGCCTCGACGAGGGCGACCAGCTCGATCTCGCTCAGGCCGCGCAGGACCTCGGAGATGAACGGTAGCTGCTGGTCGTTTTCCCCGGTCCCCGCGTTGATGTTCCACGCGATGAACTGCACCGGATCCGGGGTCTCTTCGCCCGAGAGGTTAGCCGCCGGAGCGACGGAGCGGACGTCCGGCCCGCTGGCCGGCGACACGGGCGCAGCTACGATGGGGGCCGCGGCCCCGCGATCGGGTCGGCAGCCGGCGGCGAGCGTGAGGACGCCGACCCCGGCGGCCGCGACGAGCCTGCGCAGCTCAGTGATGGTGGTGGCCGTGGACGTGCACGTGTCCGTGCGCGATCTCTTCCGGGGTCGCATCGCGCACCTCGACGACCTCGAGGTCGAAGTGGAGGTCGACGTCGGCGAGCGGGTGATTCGCCGAGGCGTGCACGTGCTCGCCGACGAGGTCGACGACGCGGTACACGACCTTCTTCTTGGAGTCGCGCGGATCGGGCGCCTGGAACTCCTCGCCGACGCGGAGGTTCTTGCGAGCGGACGCCGGGAACGCGCTCATCGGGAAAGCACCGTCGAGCCGCGGGTCGGCCGTCCCGTAGCCGTCCTCTGCGCTCACGACGAGCTCGAACTTGTCGCCGACCGCGTGACCGTCGAGGCCCCGCTCGACGCCGCGGACGAGCTGTCCGTGGCCGTGCAGGTACCACAGCGGGTCACCGCCGCGGGAGGTGTCGAGGAGGATCCCGTCTGCGTCTTGCAGGCGGTAGTGGACAGCGACTGCCTTGTTGTTTTCGATCTTCATGTGCCCGCTTGGACCACCATCCCGTGGGTTCGTCAAGCGCGTGACGCGAGGCCCGCGCAGGGCGTGGGCCGCCTTCGGCGGGAGCGCCCCGAGCGTTCGCTGTCGCGCGCTGGAACGGTCACCGGGTCTTGCGTGACACCGCACCTTGGCGTTAGTTGTGCCGCGCGGTGCCTCCCGACTGGTAGGCTCCGCCTTCCGCCGCTGGGCGGCTCGCGTGAAGACGCGACGAGCCGGCGGCGCACCTGCGAAGAGGTCTGCAAGTGAAGTCCGCGTTCTTCTGCGGCGCAGCAAGCGCCGTGCTCGCCTCCGGGCTCGTGCTCGGCGGGTGCTCGAGCGACAACGGAGACCCCGACGCGTCTGAGGACACGTCCGTCGACGCTCCTACCGAAGTCACCCCCGACACCGACGGCGACGTCTCCCCCGAGGTCGTCGAAGACGCCGTCGAGGACCCGACGGAGGACGTAGCGCCCGATCGCGGCCCCGATGTCGGGCCTCCGCCGTTCGTCGGGCCGCGCCGCATCACTGGCGGTATCGACCTGCGCGCGCTCGAGCGGCGCGGCGTCGAGCTGGCTGACCTCGACTTCTCGGGGACGACCCACCTCAGCGTCGGCTTCGCCACGGTGGCGGCCGACGGGACCTGCGCCTTCGGCAGCGACGGCGACGCAGATGCGATCCGCTCGCTGATCGTCGACGGGGGGCCCGCGGTGGCGATCTCGGTCGGTGGGTTCGGGATGGGGTCCGAGCACTTCTCCGCGGTCGCGTCCACCGACGAGACCCGCGAGCGGTTCGCCTCCACGTGTGCTGCGCTGGTAGCGTCGGTCGGTGCTGGTGGGCTCGATGTGAGCTGGGAAACTCCTGTGCTGGGCGGAATCTATGGTCCCGGCGGCGACGACGACTGGCCGAACTACGTCGAGCTGCTCCGGGCGACCCGCGCCGGACTCGACGACGCTGCGCCCGAGGGCGAGCACTATGAGCTCTCGTTCTTCGGCCCCGGCGACCTCCTCGTCGTTCCGCCCGAGTCGCTGCGCGAGGCGGTCGATATCGTCGATTCCGCCGCGACGCTGAGCTTTGACTTTGCCGGCACATGGCAGCTTACAACCGGCTTCGCGTCGTCGCTGTTTGCGCCGTTCGGCTATAGCGTCGATCTCGTCGTCTCTGCGTGGCGGGAGACGGGCGCCGACGTCAGCAAGCTCTCGATCGGCGTCCCGCTCTACGGCTGGGCGTGGGCCGACGTGAGCTCGCGCGACGACGGCCTCGAGCAGGTCGCGTCCGGCCCGGCCCCCGGCACGTTCGAGGCCGAGCCCGGGTTGTGGGCCTACGACGATCTGGAGCCGATCCCGACCGGGTTCGAGCGCTTCTTCGACGACGAGCGCCAGGTGCCTTGGCTCTACTCGAACACGCAGCAGATCTTCGTCTCGTACGAGGACCGCGTCTCGATGCAGGCCAAGGCCGACTTCGTCGTCGCGCAGGGGCTCCGCGGCGTCGTCGGCTGGGACATGAGCCTCGACCGCGGCGGCGCACTGCTTCCGGTAGCTGCGACCGTCTTCGAAGCCGCGGCGTCGGAGGACTAGCTCCATGGCCCACGGCGAGTCGTTCTCCCTGATCGATCGGCTCGCCCCCAAGCGGGTCCACGTCGTCAGCCTCGGATGCCCCAAGAACCGGGTCGACTCCGAGCTGATGCTCGGCCTGATGCGCGGCGACGGCTACGAGGTCGTCGACGACCCGGAGCGCGCGGACCTCCTCGTCGTCAACACATGCGCGTTCATCGAGTCCGCGAAGCAGGAGTCGATCGACGCGATCCTCGACCTCGCGGACTACAAGAATCAGGGCACGGCGAAGCGACTCGTCGTCACCGGGTGCATGGCCCAGCGCTACGGCGCCGAGCTCGCGGCCGAAATCCCCGAGGTCGACTACTTCCTCGGCACCAACGAGTTCAAGCGCATCACCCGCGCACTCGCCGGCGAGCTCCCGGAGCGGACCTACATCACCGCCGGGTCCGCGCTCTACACCGCCGACGAAGACCGCGTGAACACCATCCGCGGGGGCAGCGCGTATCTGAAGATCGCCGAGGGCTGCAACCGGAGCTGCAGCTTCTGCATCATCCCCAAGATCCGCGGCCCGCAGGTCTCCCGCCCCCTCGATGACCTCGTGCGAGAGGCGCGCCTGTTGGCGGCGTCCGGTGTCAAGGAGCTCGCCCTGATCGCACAGGATCTGACGAGCTACGGCGTCGATCTCGGCAACCGCGACGGGCTCGAGCGGCTTCTCGTCGCGCTCGAAGACGTCGACGGCATCGAGTGGATCCGGCTCCACTACGCCTACCCGTGGAACTTCACCGACCGGCTGATCGACATCCTCGGGTCTGGCGGAAAGGTCGTCCCCTACGTCGACATGCCCCTGCAGCACATCTCCGACGACATCCTGCGCGCGATGCGCCGGAACGTGCGCCGCGATGCGCAGCGAGAGCTGATCGATCGGCTCCGCAGCGTCGACGGGATGGTGCTGCGCACCGTGTTCATCACCGGCTTCCCCGGCGAGACGGACGCCCAGTTCGACGAGCTGTGCCGCTGGGTCGAAGAGGTCCGCTTCGACCGCGTCGGCGTCTTTGCGTACTCGCCCGAAGAGAACACGGCCGCCGTCGACCTTCCGGGAGCGGTGCCGCAAGAAGTCGCAGAGGAGCGCCGCGACCACCTCATGGCACTCCAGCAGCCCATCAGCCGCCAGAAGAACGAGGCGCTCATCGGCGAGACGATGCGCGTCCTCGTCGACGGCGTCTCCGACGAGCACGAACTCGTCCTCGAAGGCCGCTACTACGGACAGGCGCTCGGCATCGACGGCGTCGTCTACCTCTCGTTCGACGACGGCGCGCGGGTCGTCACCCCAGGCTCGTTCGTCGACGTCGAGATCGACGACGCGTCCGAATACGATCTGCTGGGCGTCGTCCGCGCGTGACGGCACCCCTCGCGGCACTCCGACGCGGCGACCAGGTCACGCTGACCGTCACGTCGATCGCGAACGGCGGTGACGCCATCTCGCGGCTTGGCGAGGAGCCGGGACTCACGGTGTTCTTGGACCGGGGTGTGCCGGGCGACCGCGTACTGGCTCGGATCGAGCAGCTCCGCCCGCGCTTCGTCCGGGCGACCGTCCTGGATCTGCTCGACGAGTCGCCGGTCGCCGTTGTGCCCGAGTGCCCGGTCGAGGCGGAGTGCGGCGGCTGCAGGTTTTGGCGCCTCCCCTACGACGAGGAGCTCGCGATCAAGGCGCGCGAGGCGGCACAGACGCTGACGCGCATCGGGCGAGGGGCGGCGTTCCCGGAGCTCGACGTGATCGCCGCCACTGAGCCACGGAGCTACCGCGAGCGCGCCCGGCTACGTCTCGGCTCCGACGGAGAGGTGGGCTTCCTCGCGGCCGGCTCCCACCGGCTGGTAGGGACAGATCGATGCGCGGTGCTTCGCCCCGAGCTCGACGCGACTAGACCGACCATCCGGGCGCTCTTCGCCCGCATCCCAGCCGTCTCGTCGGTCTTCGTCGAGTGGGACGACGAGCGGCAGGGGGTGGCGCTGACGGCGGAGCTCGACGCCTCGGACGCGACGCACGCATTTCGGACCGTCCGCGCGCGCCTGGACCGGATGCCGCCACTCGACGGGATCACCACGATCGCGCTGGCGTCGGGGCGCCGGACGCGCGTGCTCCTCGGCGACGGTGAGGTTCATCGTCGGCGACCGCTGGCTGGGGCGCAGTCTGTCGTGGTCCGCGAGCCGGTCGGTGGTTTCAGCCAGGCGAACGGTCGCCTCAACGGTCGGCTCCAACGCGCCGTTCTCGACGCATGTGGTGCGCCGCCGGCCCCCGGCGCTCCGCTTCTGGAGCTCTTCTCGGGCGCGGGGAACTTCACGCTGCCACTGCTCGGCGCGGGCTGGGACGTCGACGCCGTCGAGGGCGCCGGGCACGCGATCCAGGCGGCCGCGAACGCATGGCGTACGGTAGGCGACGCCGCCCGCGGGTCGTTTCGCGCCTGGGATCTCGAACGGGGGCTCCCACCGGAGCTGACCTCGCGGCTCCATGAGTACAGCACCGTCGTCGTCGATCCCGCCCGCGGTGGGCTCCCCGCGGCGGTTGTCGGCGCGCTGGCAGGGTTCGTCGGTTCGAGGCTGATCTACGTCTCCTGCGACGTCGCCGCGCTGGCACGCGACGCGGCGGCGCTCCAGAGCGCGGGATGGTCCGCGCGCCAGCTGACGCTCGTCGACATGTTCCCGCGGACACCGCACGTAGAGCTGGTCGCCGTCTTCGACGCCGAAGCCGTGTCGCGCTAGCTCGTCGGGACGGCCTCGACCTTGACTCGACGGGTCCGCGGCACGAGCATGACCGCGGAGTGATGCTATGGAAGCTTATGACGCCCAGTGGGCGCCCATCGAGGTCTCGCCCGACGGTGTTGCCGAGCGCAGCTTTGGGCCGCTGAACCTGCAGATCCGCTGGGGTGCGGGCGATTGGACCGTCGCCGTCGAGCATGAGGGGGCGCTCGACGTACGGTCGCCGAAGCCGCTCCCGTCGCTCGATGTCGTCCGGTTCGCCGGGAGTGATGGCGCCGCAGCCGTCGTGCACATCGAGCCGCGGCTCCTCGACCGGCCGGTCGTCGCGCGCCCCGAGACGCCGATCTACGTGCTCGCCGGCGAGACCGTGCGGCTGTTCGTTTCGTCGCCGCTGATGGTGGCGCTGCGCGTCGGAGAGCGCGGCGCCAGCCTCACCGAGGTCCCGACCGTGCGGCTCTCGGACACATGGTTCGGCCCGTCGACGCGTGTCGGAGAGCTGTGCTACGCGTCGCGGACCGGCGCGCGGCTCCGGCTCGCCGACGTGCCCCGCACGCCGATCCGCGCAGTCTCATCGGTGCGGATCACAAACCGAGCGAGCACCCACGTCCGCATTGAGCGCGTCCGCATCCCGTGCCCGGAGCTCTCGCTCTATCGCGACGAGTCGGGGCAGCTCTGGACCGAGGAGCTGCGGCTGCTCCGGACCGGCGACGGAGATCGCGCCGAACCCGTCCTGTCGAACGTGCCCGAAGGGGTCGGGACGGTCACACTTGTCAGCGGTCCGCGGCGCACGAGCGACCGAGGGGCGTGGCTGCGCGGGCTCGAGGCGGTGCTCGGATGAGCGGGGGTCTGACAGCCGCCGCCGCTCCGTTGCTCGCGTCGGCCACCGGAGAGCCGTCGACCAGCGGCGTCGCGCTGCTGACCGCGCTCGCCGTCTTCGTCTTCGGCTTCGCGATCGCGCGGCTCGTCGCGACTGGAACCGGACGCGCGTTTCGGCGCGCCCGCAGCGCGCAGGCCGGGCTTGTAGCGGATCGCCTCGTGTTCGCGGTGCTGGGCACGGTCACGACGATGGTCGCGCTCCACCAGGCCGGCGTCGACGCGAGCGTCCTCGTCGGGACCGCCGGCATCGCGACCGTGGCGATCGGCTTTGCCTCGCAGACGTCGGCCTCGAACGTGATCTCCGGGGTGTTTCTCCTCGCGGAGCAGCCGTTCCGCGTGGGAGACGCGATCCGGGTCGAGGGCATCGCCGGCGAGGTCGTGAGCATCGACCTGCTCTCCGTGAAGCTCCGCACCTTCGACAACTTGCTCGTCCGGATCCCCAACGAGACGCTCCTCAAGTCGCAAATCACCAACGTTAGCCACTTCCCCATCCGGCGGCTCGACGTGCGCCTGAACGTCCCGTACGGAGCCGCGGTCGCACCGCTACGCGAGGCGCTGTTCGCGCTCGCCTCCGAGAACCCGCTCTGCCTCGACGAGCCAACCCCTATGGTCTTCGTCGACGCGTTCGAGGAGTCGTCGGTCGCCGTGCAGTTCTCCGTCTGGGCCGCCCGCGAGAACTTCCTCGAGATGAAGAGCTCCGTCCTCGAGGAGATCCAGCGACGCGTCTATGGCGACGGGTTCACAGCGCCGTATCCGGTGCGCGTCATCGTCGACGCCGCTTCGGTTGGGCTCGCGCCGAAGAGGCCCGCCGACCCGGGCGAATCTACCGAGCCCGCAGCCCGTTGAAGAGCAGGTCGAGGCTGCTCGCGACGAACGCGTCGCGGTCGAACTCGTAGCCGAGCGCCAGCGCCTGCTCGACACCGTCGACCATCAGCTTCAGGCACAGCGCCACCAGTTTCGGGTCGACGGCGCGAAGCTCGCCCGACTTCGTCCCGTCGTCGATCGCCTTCGCCAGCACGTCGACGTAGCGCCAGTGTGCCGACGCGACCTGCGCGAGCACGTCCGGCTCGCGGATACCCATCTCGGCGAGAACGATCAGGAACTTGCCATGGTCGTTGTCGTCGGAGCCGAAATTCTGCACGAGCGCGGCGCCGAGGCGCGCCAGCCGCTCGGTGGCGCTCTCCGAGGGTGCCGCAGCCTCGCCGATCACCGCGGCGGTTCGCCCCTGCTGCTCGGCGTAAAGCGCGTCGAAGATCTCGCGCTTCGACGGGAAGTGAAAGTACACGCCGCCCTTCGACAGCCCCGCTTCGGCAGCGATGTCGTCGACGCGCGTGTGAGCATAGCCGGTCCGGATGAAGCACCGCCGTGCCGCCGCCAGGATCTGTGCGCGCCGCTCGTCTTGGGACTTGTGCCGTGTCACGAACCGCCAGGGTGGACCGTCGACGCCGCCGAGCCGCCGACCGCGCCGTCCTAGCGGTGGGCGCGATCGCGTGCAACCTCCGCGCGCGCCGAGCGCGGGTGTGCTAGAGTGGCGGCGCCTTCTCACTCGTCGAGCCAACCATGAGGATCTCTGCCGGGCCCGAGCGCATTGCCGTGTTCGCGCTCCTCGCTGCGCTCGCGCCGCTCGCCGGCTGCGGGACCGCCGCCTCGGGGACACGCATCGACCGAGACGACGTCGCCGCGGACGTCAGCGACGCCGACGCAGCCGCGATCGATGTGACCCCGCTCGAAGATCCCGGCGCCGACCTTGTACCCGATGCGCCCGACCTCGGCGACATCGAGGTCGACACCTCGGACACACCGCCGCCGCTCGCCGCTCCCGGCGAGCCGTGCGTCGACGACGCCGACTGCGAGAGCGAGCTGTGCGTCGTGCTCGACGTGGACTCGGGCGCGAGCGTCTGCTCGGGCCGCTGCACCACCGACGTCGACTGCCCGAACGGCTTTCGCTGCACGACCGTCGGCGGCGTCGACCTGACTCGCGTCTGCCTCCCCGACGATCTCTGCGTCGACGCCGACTTCGACCGACACGGGATCGGGCCCGGCTGCGACGGTGACGACTGCGACGACGCCGACCCGAGCCGCTTTGTCGGCGCCGACGAGACGTGCGACGGGCTCGACAACGACTGCGACGGAGAGATCGACGAACGCACGCTCGAAGAGGGCGCCGACTGCGACTCCGGCTTCGCCGGCGTGTGCGCGGCCGGCCGAACCCGCTGCGAAGCTGGCCTCCTGCTCTGCGAGTCTGCCGTCGCCGCGTCGCCGGAGCGCTGCGACAACGTCGACAACGACTGCGACGGCACCGTCGATCTCGCCGAGGACGGGACGCCGCTTCGCCGCGCCTGCTACACCGGCCCCACTGGCACCAGCGGCGTCGGTGCGTGCCACGACGGCTTCTCGATGTGCGACGACGGCGGCTTCGTCGGGTGCGACGGGCAGGCCACCCCGGTCGGCGAGATCTGCAACGGCGTCGATGACGACTGCGACGGCGCGACCGACGACCGCCCGTCCGACGTCGGCTTCGACTGTGACTCCGGCGCACTCGGCGCCTGCGCGCTCGGGCGCACCCTCTGTCTCGACGGCACGCTGCTGTGCGTCTCGCGCGAAGACCCCGTGACAGAGCGGTGCGATGGTGTGGACGATGACTGCGACGGCAGCATCGACGAGGACGAGCTCGGCGACCCTCTGTCGCGAGAGTGCTACGGAGGCCCCGCCGGGACCGCCGGCGTCGGCGCGTGCGTGGCCGGCGCGCAGCTCTGTGTCGATGGCGCTTACGCCGGGTGCGAGGGCGAGGTCCGCCCGACGGTCGAGACCTGCAACGGCATCGACGACGACTGCGACGGCGAGCCCGACGACCGCCCGTCCGACGTCGGCCTCGACTGCGACTCGGGCGCGCTTGGCGTCTGCGCACCCGGTCGCACGACCTGCCTTGATGGCGAGCTCCAGTGTGTCTCGCGCGTCGAGCCTACGGTCGAGCGCTGCGACGGTGTCGACGAGGACTGCGACGGGGTGGTCGACGAGGACGACTTCGGCGCTCCGCTGGCACGCGAGTGCTACGGAGGCCCCGTCGGGACCGCCGGCGTCGGCGTCTGTGTCGCCGGCGCACAGCTCTGTGTCGACGGCACGTACGCCAGCTGCGAGGGCGAGGTGCGGCCGTCGCCCGAGGTCTGCAACGGCCTCAACGACGACTGCGACGCCGATGGCGCCGACGAGGGCGACCCGGGCGGCGGGCTCGTCTGCTCGACGGGGCTGTTCGGCCGGTGCGCTCCTGGCCTCACCCACTGCTCTGGCGGTCGAATCGAGTGCGTCCAGAACGCCACGGCGGTCCCGGAGACCTGTGACGGGTCCGACGAGGACTGCGACGGCCTGGTGGACGCGCTCAGCGACGGGTCGCCGCTCGCCCGCGCGTGCTACTCGGGCACTGCCGGGACTGCCGGCGTCGGCATCTGCCGCGCGGGGACGCAGACCTGCGCCAGCGCCGCGTGGGGCGGCTGCGCGTCGGAGGTGGTGCCGCAAACGGAGGTGTGCAGCGGGCTCGACGAGGACTGCGACGCCGCCACCGACGAGGGCTGCCCCACCGCCGTTGTCGTTGCCGGCGACGCCGCCGGCCCGCAGTTCGGCGGCTCCGGTGGCGACGCCTTCTCCGACACCTGTCCCGCCGGCCAGGTGCTCGTCGGGGTTGACGCCCGCGTCGGCTCGCGACTCGACCGGGTCGCGGGGATCTGCGCGAGCGTCGCGTTGGTCGAGGACCGGGGCACGTCTCCGTACCGCTACAGTGTCTCGATCAACACGACGTCAACGCTGACCGGTCACGGTGGCACCGGCGGGACGCCGACGTCGTATATCTGCCCCACGGGGCAGGTGGTGACGGGCATCCGCGGCAGGCAGGGCGCCGAGATCGACGCGCTAGTCGTCGCGTGCTCAACGGTGACAGTGACGGGGGCGCCAGGCTCCTTCGGGCTCTCGCTCGTGGTCGCGACGACGTCACCGGCCCTCGGCGGGACCGGCGGCGCGGCGTTCTCGTTCGACTGCGGCGCCGGCGGGGTCGTCCGTGGGCTGTTTGGCCGATCGGGCGCTCGGGTCGACGGCGTCGGCGCGCGCTGCGGGACACTCAGCCTGTCGACCCGCTGAGTCGGCCTCGCTTGAACGCGCGTGTGCGCGTCGCTAGCCTCGCGCCTCGATGACCCGCGACCTCTCAGCAACTCGCCCACCTCGTTCGCGGGGGACCTCGCCGCGCCTGACGGCCGCAGTGGCCGCGTTCGCGGTCGCCCTCGTCTCGTGCGGCGGGCAGACGCGGCCCGACCCGACCTGGGTAGAGGTCGGTCCGCCCGCTCCGGCGAGCAACGACGGCGACGCCAACCGGCGGTTCGTCGAAGCGACCGAGCTCTTCGCTTCCGGCCGCACCGAGTCTGCCCTCGAGGCGTTTCGCCTCTTCGGCGCCGAGTTCCCGACCGACCCCAACGCGGTGCGTGCGGAGCTGTACGTCGGGCGGTGTCTGTCCGAGCTTGGGGATCTGCCTGGTGCGAGCGCGACCTTCCAGTCGCTGGTCGACCATCCGGATGGCGCGGCGGCGCGCGACGCGGCGGGCCTCTACCTCGGCTTCGTCGAGGCGCTTCGCGGGGACCTCGCAGCCGCGCACGTCCGCATCTCGGCCGCGCGCGCGATCGCGCCCGACATCCGCGTGGCCGTCGAGTGGGTCGCGCCGGGCGACGCGCCGCTGCTGGCTTCGCTCCTCGCCGAGTCGCGCCTGACGAGCGGCGACGTCGCCGACGCGTTCGGCGACCTCGGGTTGGTCGCCGCCACCGGGGATCCGACGCTGCGACAATACGCGGTGGAGCGCGCCGCCGACGTCCAATGGTTGCTTACGGAGCGCGAGCTCGCGGGTCTCGCGCGCGAGGGCGGGTTCCCGGCGGCGACGACCGCCGAAGCCTACTCCGCCGCGCTCGTCGCCGAGTCCCGCACGGAAGACGCTCGCAACGCGCTGATGGAGGCGTCGCCGAGCGCCGACGAGCTCGGGCTCGGCGATCGCGTGTCGGCGGCCCTCGACGGACTCGACGACGCCACGGCGGGCGCCGCCTTGCGCTACGGAGTGGTCCTTAGCCTGTCTGGACCCAACCGCCGCGCTGGCCGCGCTGCGCTGGGCGCGGTCCTGCTCGCGCAGCGGTCGTTCGAAGACCGCGAGGGTCGCTCCACCGCCGTCATCCGCGACACGTTCGGCACCCCAGAAGGCGCGGAGAACGCGGTGCGCGAGCTCGCCGACCTGGGCGTAGCGGCCATCATCGGCCCCATCGAGTCGAACCTCGCCGAGCAGGCGCGGCGCGTGGCAGCCGACGTTCACGTGCCGCTGATCACGCTGTCGCCGTCGTCGTTCACATCGTCGCGGGGAGACACGTTCCGCTGGATGATCGACGCCGGCGCAGAGGCGCGCGTCGCGATCGGAGGCCCGCTGGAGCGCGGAGCGGCGCGCGTCTTCGTCATCGACGATGGGGGCGCCGCCGAGTACCTCGGCGCGTTCGCGGAGGGAGCGGCGCAGGCGGCACAGGACGCCGGTGCGACGGTCGTCGAGCGGGCGTCGTACGACCCGCGCAGCGCGGAGTCTGGCTACGACGCCGAGCAGCTCGACGCGCTCGCGCGCCGCGTCGTCTCGACGCGCGCCGACGTCGTGGTGCTGGCGCTGGCAGACGCGCAGGCGGCGGCGGCGGTCGCACACCTGGCGGCGGCCGAGATTGGCGCCCCTGGCGCGGGGCTCGCGCGGCGCGTCGAAGTGGTTCTCAACAGCTTCGCGATGACGGAGACGCTGCTCTTGAACTCGTCGCGGTATCTGGACGGAGCGATCATCCCCTACTGGTTCGACTCGGAGTTGGCCGCAGGCGACGCACGCGAGTTTGCCGACCGGTTCGAGTTCACGTTCGGCCGGTCGGCGGGAACGGTTGAGGCGTTCGCGTTCGACGCGGCCCAGCGTGTGCGTGGGCTGCTCGTCGACGCGCGGCTCGACACTTCGACGGCGGTGGCGCGCGAGCTCCACACAACTGGCCGCGGAGGGGTCGTGAGCCCGGTCGCGTTCGACCGCGATGGCAATCCTGTCGCGGCGCCGCACCTCGCGACGGTGCGCGGCGGGCGGTTCGTTGCGCTGGAGTAGCGCGTTAGCCGTCGCGGTCGCCCTCGGGCTGGCCCCAGGCGCGATCAGGGCGCAGGCTCGCGACCCCGGCGCGGAGTCCGACGAGGCGCTCAGCGCCGATGGGTGGGAGTTCGACGAGGAGCGAGCGACCCCGGGCCACCTCGGCGCTGGCTTTCTCGCCCTGTCACTGGGACCAGTCTGGACCGGGGTGGGCCACTGGTCGGCGGGAGAGCGAGAGACCGCTCGTCGTCTGACGCTGGCGCAGGCTACCTCTGGCGCGGGGCTCGCGGCGGGGCTGCTGCTGCGCGGCGCGGGCTCGAGGAACGAGGCGGCGCGCGAGGCAGGTGGCGCGCTCGCGGCCGCAGCCGCCAGCGCCTACGTCGCGGCCTGGTTCGCCGACGTCGTTGGCGCGTTCAAAGGAACCGGCGTGCGCTTGCCGCCAAACACACACGAACTCCCCGGCGTCTCGGCCGAGGTCTACTTCACGGCGCTAGCGGCCCGCGGTCTCCCGGTGACCAGCCTCGGCGTCGTCCGGGTGCCGATCGTGAGCACACGCTGGACGGTGTTGCCGTTCGTCGAGGCCGGCTTCGACCTGAACTACCGCCGGATCGGGGTCGGGGGCGGCTACCGGGCCCCGGTCGGGCACCTCGGCGTCTCGTATGTTCAGGTGGGCGCATCCGGCTTCGACGAGCACGAGGCATCGGGTGGAACCGGCCGCACACAAGTCGCCGCCGACACGGTCCTGCTGCTAGACGCCGGCGACCTGGTCGCGGCGCTGCGCGGGCTCCAGTGGCGGCTGGCGACCTCTGCCGCCCTCGACTACGCATTCTTCGACGCCTTCGGCCACCGGTTCGAGGGCGACCAGCGGACGTTCACCCTCCCGGTAGAGACGGAGCTCGGCTTCGACGCGAACGTAGGCGTGTATGTGGGCCTCGGCTACGCCCACCGCCACGACTCCCTGGCGGGCAGCATCACGCCGGCGCTAGGCGTCCTCTCGGGGCGTCTGGGCATAGTCCCGCGAGGGCGCGTCGGCGTTGATCTTCGAGTAGAGCAGGGCGCATTCACCCGCGTCTGGGCGGGGCTGCAGTTGGCGTTGGTTGGGGCGCGGTAGCCGCTACCAAACGCCCGCCCCCCCTCACGATGTAAGGGCGATGCCGTGCATGCGTCGCGGGCGGATGGCCGCCTCCGCCGCCGGAGTCCTCCCGGTCACCCGCTGCTATATCCCTGAAATACAAGCGTTTACCGAATCTCGCCGTTCTTGACCGGGCAGCCCTCGGCGTAGTAAGGCCGCGCGAGGGCGAGCTCGCCCACGGACCGGAACCGACGGAGCGCTTCGGATGAACGTGAGCTGGGTCGACCTGGTGGTTGCGCAGACCGAGGAGCCGACGGCTCCGACGTCCATCCTGTCGCTGATCTCGCAGGCGTCGGGGATGGTCCTCTTCGTCCTGCTCATCCTCGTCGCGGCCTCGGTCGTGTCGTGGTTCATCATCGGCTACAAGTACGTCGGCATTCGGCGCGCCGAAGCGCAGTCGCGGCTGTTCCAGGACGTGTTCTGGATGTCGAAGAAGTTCGACGAGATCTTCGCGCAGGCCGAGCGGCTCTCGCAGTCGCCCGTCAGCCAGGTCTTTCAGGCGGGCTACGTCGAGCTCCGCAAGCTTCGCGCCCAGGAGTCGGAGTCGACGATGAGCACGCAGCTCGGCGGCACCGAGAACGTCGAGCGCGCCCTCCGCCGCGCCATGTCGACCGAGACCGCGAAGCTCGAGCAGCTCACCCCGTTCCTCGCCACCGTCGGCTCTACCGCGCCGTTCGTCGGCCTGTTCGGCACCGTCTGGGGCATCATGATCGCGTTCATGAACCTGCACGGCGCCGAGGCAGGCCAGACCTCGATCGACGTCGTCGCCGGCCCGATCGCCGAAGCGCTCATCGCGACGGCCATCGGCCTCATGGCGGCCATCCCCGCCGTCGTCGCCTACAACTTCCTCAACGCCCGCATCCACACGCTGTCGGTCGACATGGAGAACTTCTCCAACGACTTCCTGAACATCGTGAAGCGCCACTTCTTCAAGTAGCACCGCCGGAGCCACCATGGGCATGTCGGTCGGCGGCGGCGCCGGACGAAAGAAAGCGATCTCCGACATCAACGTGACGCCCCTCGTCGACGTCATGTTGGTGCTCCTCATCATCTTCATGGTCTCGACCCCGCTGATCGTGAAGGACGAGTCCGAGCGGCTCGTCGACCTCAACCTCCCGGTCACGCGCGAGAACCCGACCACCGTCGACCTCGCCAACACCGACAAGCTCATCCTCACGATCGACGCGAGCCTGCGCATTACCCTCGGGAGCGACACGATCACCGACTGCAGCGGCACCGTCGGCATCACCGACTCGAACCTCTGGCCCGACGCCTGGGAGCCCTGCTTCGCCGAGCTCCAGGCCAAGCTCGGCACGAACCCCCGCCTGCAGGAGCAGGAGTCGCTCTACCTGCTGGCCGACACCCGCATCCCGTACGGCTTTGTCGTCGGCGCGATGAACCGAATCCGCATGTCTGGCGTTACCAACGTCGGAATGGTGACCAACCCCGAGCTACTCACCGCTCCGACTGCCCCGACGCCGTGAGCCGATCCCGATGAGCACCGTCGCAGAGCGCCCCGACAGCACCGGCATCGCCATCGGCGCCGCGCTGACGTTCTTCGCGCACTCCGCGTTCGTCGGTCTCCTCGTCATGGCCAACATCTTCGGAGACGACGACAGCGCCGACGCGCCCGTCATCGCGCCAGTGATCAGCGCCGAGCTCCTGATGCTCGGCGACGTCATGCCCACCGAGGGGGAGCTGCCCTGGATCGCCAACCCCGAAGAGGCGCCCGAGGTCGACGACAACCCCGACCCGGCGCCGGTGCCAGAGACCGAGACCGCGGCGCCCGACCAGGAGACGGTCGTCCTTCATCCCGAGCCCGCGCCCGTCGAGCGTCGACGCGAAGAGAACCGGCCCAACCCGGAGCCGTCGAACCGCGACCTCCCCGAGCGGCGCGATCGAGGCGAGACGAACCCGAACCGTCCGACGAACAACCGGCCGCGCATCGGCAGCCCCGACGGCTTCGCGGGCGGCACGAGCCTGTCCGCATCGGCGCAGGCGAACCAGTTCGCGGGACTCGTGAACCAGCTCAGCCGTGCGCTCCGCCGACCCGCGGCGCTCACCGAAGAGGAGTACACCCGACTTCGCGTCGACGTGAACGTGCGGGTCACCGCCGAGGGTCGCGTCGTGTCGTGGGACTTCGTGAACCGAAGCGGAAATCCGGCGTTCGACAGCGCCGTCGAGTCCATGCTCAACCGGTTCAGGCTCGGCTCCGAGCGCCTTCGCCTCTCGTCGATTTCGAATGAGGAGCTGCGCGAGGCCGTCATCCGCAACGGCTTCCAGATCCCCGTTCGCCCGGGCCGCTGAGGACCGCCACGCCGTCGCCGCGCCGCCACGCCGGCGTGGTCGGCGCGCCCGCCGCGAATTTGAGTCGCGCATCGTGTAGGTGTACGACAGCGTGGGGAGTACCCGGCGTCACGCCTGCGTTCCACCTCCACCCTCCGTCTGCCGCCCACGCCGCGCCCCCACCGAGAGATTCGATGAAAGCACGACTGCAGACGTTCCTGCTGGCCGCCGCGCTCCTGCTCGCGGCCGGCCTCATGCCGCAAGCGGCGCACGCACAGACCGACGCGGCCCCGGCCGACGGCACGATCATCCTGCCGCCGGTTCAGCCGGGCGGAACGCGCTTCCTGACCCCGATCGCCGTCCCCGACACGTACGACGTCGGCCCGACAGACACCAACGGACTTCGGGGGCAGATCGGCGAGACAATCCGCCGCTGCCTCGAGATCTCCGGGTTCTTCAACGTCTACGGTCCCGACCGCTTCTACTTCGACGCGTCGAACGAGGGGATGGTGGCGTCGACGATCGACTTCACGCGCTGGTACAACGTCGGCGCGTCGGCGCTGATCAAGACGGCGTTCAGCGAGACCGGCAACCAGGTCTCGCTCGACTTCCGCCTCTACAACGTCGACTCGCACGCCGAGATCGATATCGGCTACGACAGCGGCGTGGTCGGGCGCGACCAAGTGATGCGCGAGGTCTACCGCTTCGTGAACCTCGTCATCGAGTACTACAGCGGCTCGGCGGGGATCTTCGGCTCTCGGATCGCCTTCACAGGGCGAAACTCGTCGAACATGAAGCAGATCTACGCGACCGGCATGGACGGCTCGTGGGTCGAGGCGATCACCAACAACTCGACGATCAACCTGCTGCCCCGCTGGGGCGCCGGCGGGCAGGTCATGTACACGTCGTATGCGCACGGGAACCCGGACGTGTTCGTCGGCTACAACAACGCGCGCGTCTTCTCCGACCGCCCCGGGATCAACAGCGGCCCCGACGTCTCGCCGTCCGGCGAGGTCGCGATCACGCTTACGGTGCACGGCAACTCCGAGATCTACATCCTCGACGCGACGGGTCAGAGCATCGTCCGACGCTGCACCGACAACGACGCCGAAGACACCTCGCCCACGTGGTCGCCCGACGGCTCGCAGATCGCCTTCACGTCGGACCGCAGCGGCGGGCCGCAGATCTTCGTCATGAACGCGGACTGCTCCAACCAGCACCGCGTGACCTTCGCCGGCGCCTACAACACGGAGCCCGACTGGTCGCCGAGCGGGGACCGGATCGCCTTCACCGGCCGCGACAGCGCGAACCGCTTCGACATCTTCACCGTCGAGCCCGGCACCAACTACATCGAGCGGCTCACGCAGGACCAGGGCGACAACAAGCACCCGAGCTGGTCACCCGACGGTCGCTACCTCGTGTTCACCTCGACCCGGGGCGGCTCCGGCGGCGCCCTCTACGTGATGACCTCTGATGGACAGGCTCAGTTCGAGATCCTGTCCGGCACCTACGAGACCCCCGTCTGGGAGCGCTGATCGTGATGACCACACACGCCACACGTCTGGGCCGCGTCGTCGCGGCCGCCGCGCTCGCGCTCGCCTTCGCCATCACCGGTGGCTGCGGCGGAAAGCCCCCCGTCGACGCGATGGAGTCTGCCCGGCTGGCCGTAGACGGCGCGCTCGACGCCGAGCCGTGCGCGCCCGCCGAGGTCGGCGCCGCCCGCAACCTGATGGCGCAGGCCGAGGCCGCGCTCGCGGATCGCGACTACGCGCGCGCACGCCAGCTCGCCGACGCCGCGCGCTTGCAAGCGGACCGCGCGCGGCAGGTCGCGATCGAGAACGCCGAGGACTGCAACCGCGTCCGCGACATCACCGAGTCGATCGTCGAGGTTCGCGAGGACCGGAACGCCGGCGAGCCGGTCGTCACCAACTACGAGTTCTCGCCCATCTACTTCGGCTTCGACTCCGCGACCCTCGACGACGCCGCGCGCCGCACGCTGAACGCACACGCCGAGCAGCTCGCGCGAAACCCTTCGTGGCGCACGCAGATCGAGGGTCACTGCGACGCGGTCGGCTCGACCGAGTACAACCTCGCCCTCGGCGAGCAGCGCGCGCGCGCCGTCCGCGACTACCTCACACGCATGGGCGTCAGCGCCGACCGTCTCTCTGTCGTCAGCTACGGCGCCGAGATGCCCGTCAGCACCGAGTACTCCAGAAACCGGCGTGCGGAGTTCCGTGTCCGACGCTAGCGAGCGCCGGCTCGGCGCCGACGTCCGCCGCGTCGCGTCGCTCGACATCGGGTCGAACACGGTCCTGATGCTCGTCGCCGAGCGCGACGGTCCCGACGACCCGTGGGTCCGCGTCGACGACTTCGCCGAGATCACGCGCGTCTCCGAGGGGCTCGACCGGGCGGGAGTGCTCGCTGATGAGCCGATCGCCCGAACGGCGGCAGCGCTCCGCGGCATGGCGCAGACCGCCGCCACGCATGGCGTCGACGCGATCGTCGCGACCGGGACCGCGCCGTTCCGCCGCGCCTCGAACGGAGCGGCCGCAGCCGCCGCGCTCTCCGCCGCGCTGGGCGCGACGGTCGATGTCGTCTCTGGAGAGCGGGAGGCGGCGCTCGCGCTGATCGCCACGCTCGACGCCTTCCCACACGAAGAGTCCGTGCTCGTCGCCGACATCGGCGGCGCCTCGACGGAGCTCATCCTGGCGCGGAGGGGTGAGGCGCCGCGACTGGTCAGCCTCGACGTCGGCTCCGTTCGCCTCGCCGAGCGCTGTGTTGAGTCCGACCCGATCGCAGACGCGGACGTCGCTCGAATCGACGCCGCGATCGCCGCGCAGCTCGGCCGCGACGACGTTCGGGACATCCTGGCGGCGCGCGGAGCGGCGCCGCTGATCGGCATCGCGGGCACGGTCACGACGGCGGCGGCCGTGTCGATCGGCCTCGCGGAGTGGGACGAGTCACGGATCCACGGCATGGCGCTCGGGGTGGCGGAGCTCGCGGATGTGTTCGAGCGGGTGCGCTCGCTGCCCGTCTACCGCAGGCGCGAAGTCGCCGGCCTGGAGCCGAAGCGGGCCGACGTCTTCCCGGCCGGCGCGCGGCTGCTTTGGGCGATCGCGAAGGCCGCAGGCGTCGACGAGCTGCGGGTGAGCGACCGCGGGATCCGCTGGGGTCGCCTTGCCGCGGTGTCTTCTCCCGTCACCTGAGCGCGCCTTGCCGCGGTGACGCTTGCCGCTGCCCGAGCGCCCCTCCACGAGCCAGTGCGCCGCGGTGCTGTGGCCGCGAGCCATGCGACCGGCACGCCACTCGCCGCCCGCCTTGACCGGCTTCAGGGCCGCGGATAGGGCACGGGGGGCCTCATCGAAGCAGAGCAAATGGCACGCTACCTCTCTGGAATCCAGCCCTCGGGCCACCTTCACCTCGGCAACTACTTCGGGGCGATCCGTCAGCACATCGCGGCGCAAGACGACGCCTTCTACTTCATCGCGAACTACCACGCGCTGACGACGGTCAACGACGCCGCGACGCTGCGGGACAACACGTTCGACGTGGCCGCGACGTACCTCGCGCTCGGGCTCGACCCGAAGCGCGCGGTCTTGTTCCGGCAGTCCGATGTCCCCGAGGTCTGCGAGCTCACGTGGCTGCTCGCGACGGTGACGGGGATGGGCCTGCTAGAGAAGGCCGTCTCGTACAAGGAGAAGAAGGAGCACGGTATCTCGGCGTCGGTCGGCCTGTTCACGTACCCGGTGCTCATGGCGTCGGACATTCTGATCTACGACTCCGACGTCGTGCCCGTGGGGAGCGATCAGGTCCAGCACGTCGAGCTGACCCGCGACATGGCCGGTCGGTTCAACACGATGTATGGCGAGACGTTCAAGCTCCCGACCTACGTGCTCGGCACCCCGGTCCCGGTTCCGGGAATCGACGGTCAGAAGATGTCGAAGTCGTATGGGAACCACATCCCGCTGTTCGCAGAGGGCAAGGAGCTCAAGCGGCTGGTCGGCGCGATTCAAACGGACTCGAAGGGACTCGATGACCCGAAGGATCCCGACACCTGCAACGTGTTCGCGATCTACAAGCTGTTTGCTTCACAGGCGGAGCAAGCCGCGCTCGCCGCGCGCTATCGGGCGGGCGGGTTTGGCTACGGACACGCCAAGCAAGAGCTGATCGCGAAGATCGACGAGACGTTTGGTCCGGCGCGCGAGCGACGACGAGAGCTCCAGGCCGACCCCGACCAGGTCGAGCAGGTGCTGCTCGACGGTGCCGCACGCGCGCGCGCGATCGCCCGTACGGTGCTTGGGCGCGCTCGCCGCGCGTGCGGGATCGACTGACACACGAACTGGGACGAGACGATGTCAACCTCCGAGACCGACCCGCGGCCGAAGCTGCTCTACAGCGCGTACATCAACGTCCCCGCGCTCGTAACGTCGGTCGCGCCTCCCGCCGCGGCGCCGCGGTCGGCCGATCCCGGCGAGTGGCCGTGGGCCCAGTACGCGCCGAGCCAGGCGGCCGGTCGCGCTGTCGACGCCGCGGAGGTCGATCCGCGCGAGCTGCCCGTCGGGGCAGACGGTTGGGCGCACGACGAGGTGCTGTTCATCACCGTCCATCAGACCTTCGAGGTCTGGTTCCGGCACGCGCTGTTCGAGCTCGACGACATGGTCCGCCGCGTTGGGCAAGCGCTCGCCGCGGGCGGAGTCTCGATCTCCGGTCTGCGGCACAGCCGCTATGCGTGGCGCGGTGAGGCGGTCCCACCGAAGATCGGCGATCCGGGACAACTCGAGCGCTTGCCGGAGCTCTCCAAGCTCGTCGCGGAGCTCGACTCCGACGAGTCGGGGGCGGCATATGCCGCGTGGATCCGCGAGCTCCCCGTTGCCGGGTCCTTTCCCGGAGACGATGCCGCGGCCTCTCCGCAGCTCCTTGCCGCGCTCGCGCCAGAGCTCGACATGTGCGCCGAGCGAGTGGGTCGGGCCGCGCACATCGTGTCGACCGCGACGCTGGCGTACCCGATCCTCCAGCGGATGACGCCGTCGAGCTTCCTCGAGTTCCGCCAGCGGCTCGATCCGGCGTCCGGCTTCGGCTCGTCGCAGTTCCGCGAGCTGGAGATCTTCTCAGGCCAGCGCGAGCGGCACCTGGCGAGCTTCGTGACCGAGGACGCGAGCGGCGCCATCCGGGATCGCGAGCTGCACGACCTCGTGGCCCACCACACGGGCAGCGTCGCCGCCGCTTCCGAGTGCTCGCGACGCGCGAGCAAAGGAGGTGGGGGGGCGGGAGTCTTGCGCGCCGCGCTCCCGGACGCCGAGTTCGCGCTCGTGCGCGGCCGCATGCTGGGGCTCACGCTGCGCGACCTGGTCGATGCGCTGCTCCTGGCCGGCACGTCGGGTACCGGCGCGCGCGCCCTCGCGGACCGCGTTGCGGCGGCGAACTTTCGTGACCTGTTCGAGACCGCGCTGCGACGCGGCCGCGCCGGCAACGACCACGCGGGCGACGAGCGTGGCGTCTGGGAATCGGTTGGCGCCCAGCTCACACATCTCGAGTCGATCGCCGCGACGGCTGTGCTCGCGGGCGATCCCAGCTTCGGCGCCGGGGCGCTGGACGGAGCGGCACGCGCGGCAGTGGCGCGGCTCCTGGACGCATGCCTCGCCCTGGATGGGGCCATCATGGACTGGCGGCGCGCTCACATGCAGTTCGTCGAAGTGATGATCGGTGGGCGTCCGGGCACGGGCGGAGGAGGGCTGCCGTACCTTCGCGCGACGCTCAGCCCCCAGCGACCCGACTGGGAGGTGCGGTCCTTCCCGGCCCTGTGGGCGTCTCGGTCGCTGATCACGGCGCCGCGCCACTAGCTTCCGCCGGCCGGTTGCCGCCGTGCCGCCGGACGGTTACGATTGGCGCGAGGTCGCGCTACGCGGTCGCACGAGGCGTCGAATGCAGCCCGCACGCAACGTCCTGATGATCCTGCCGCCGGACTTCTTCGCGCCGGAGCAGCAGAAGCGGCATCGCTTCCCGCCCCAGGGACCGGCCATCGTCGCCGCGGCGATTGCCCCGATCGGGTTCCAGGTCCGAATCGCCGACCTCGAGCTCGACGCATACCGACAGCCGCCAGCCGGTGCAGAGCTCGTCGGCGACGAGTGGGCACTCAAGCAGCACGCAGGCGGAATCGCCCGCTCGGGTGAGATCGAGGCGCTCGTCGACGACCTCCTCGGGCGCGTCGACCTCGGCGACGCCGACATCATCGCGTTCTCGCTCGACAGGCACACACAGGCCGCGATCACGCTCGTACTCGCGCAGGCCGCGAAGGCTCGCTGGAAGCGACCGACGATCGTCGGGGGCATCAGCGCGTCGAGGATGCAGGAGATGGCGAACGAGGTCGGCGCGCGCGGCCTCGATGTCGTCACCGGCGCAGAGTCACCCGCCGAGCTGCGCCAGGTGTTCGAGGTCGTCGACGACGTCGCGCGGGACCGCTGGGACGCCGGCTTCGAGCCGCTTCGCGGGCGGGCGCGCACCGCCGCCGACGAGTGGCCGACGCCCGACTTCCGCGGCTTCGACCTCGACCTGTACCGCAAGGACCCGTTCACAGCCGAGCCGCACCGGTTTCCGCGCTACGACCACGGGTTCGGTCCCCGTCTCGTGCTGCCGTACAGCGCGACGTTCGGGTGTCAGTTCCGCTGCGGATTCTGCCAGAACGGCGGGACGCAGACGAAGAAGTCGGTCGACAAGGCCGTCCGCGACCTCGCGACGCTCGCGGAGCGCCACCAGGTCGAGGACTTCATGCTCTTCGACACGCAGATCAACCTCGTCGCGCTCGAGCTCTCCGAGGCCCTCCGCGAAGCGCGTCTCGGCATCCGGTGGACGGACTCCTACCGCGTCGCACCAAACAAGCCCGGCACGTTGGAGGCGATGGCCGAGGCTGGTTGTGTGGGGATCACTGTCGGCGTGGAGTCCGTCTCGGACCGTGTGCTCAAGGCGATGGTGAAGGGGCATCGAGAACAGCACGCCACACAGCTCGTCGAACAGGCCCACGGCCTCGAGCTCATGCTACGTGTCAACTTGCTCACGGCGTTTCCGGGTGAGCGCCGCGAGGACCACCTGCACACCGCCGAGTGGCTCGCCAAGTATGCACACGCGATCGACGACATCGCGCCGTCGTCGTTCTACCTCGTCGGAGAGTCGCCGATCGCCCAGCGCCCCGAGCACTACGGGATCCGCATCCGCGGCTCGCGCGAGGTCGACGGCGACTACAAGTTCCGGAAGTTCATGGGGCCGATGACCTACGACGAGATCGACGGCCTCACGTGGGAGGAGCGCGAGCCGACGCTTCGCACCCAGGAGCACGAACTCTTCGAGGCGTGGGTCTCGGGGAGAGGCGCGCGCGCGCCGCTCCGCGGCGTCACGAGCGCGATGATGTTCTCGATGCGCGCCCGGTTCCAAACGAAGGCAGAGGCATACGAGGCGGCTCTGGCCGCGATGGGACACGGACCGCGGCCCGTCGAGGCCGCGGTGCAGCGCGGCGGCCCGACCGACTCGGCGGAGCCCTCGCCACCGCCATCTCCGTCGCGCACTACCTTGGGACCCGTGTCGGTCGGAGACGCGCTCGAGGGCTGGACCGTCGCCGCGATCGATGCGCGACCAGACGCAGCCGAGATCGAGCTCGAGCGAGCGGGCGGGCGGGTCCGGCTCGGGGTCCGGCCGCGCCGAGAAGCCGATCGCGCCGGACTGTTCGACCGCGGCGGCCTGTCGGTCTGGTACTTCAAGACCGACGTCCCAGCCTCCGCGTTCGAAGGAGCCGGTCGCCGGCTCGCGGCGACGCTCGCCGACTCGATCCTCGGCGACGCCACGACCACACTGGCAGCGTGGGCGTCGGCTCCGTTGGAAGCATGACGGAGCAGCTCGATCCGGAAATGTTCTTGCTGCGCCGTGGCCAGCGACGGCTCGTGAAGCGAGAGCGCGTCGCCACGGAGACCGCCGCCGCGATGTGTCTGCGCTTCGAGTCGCTGGGGTTGACCGCCGTGTTCGATGAGTCGCTGGCGTATGGCGGAGGTGAGCGCGACGCGCTCGACTTCGACGGCGCCCGCCGCGGACACGGCTCGTTCGTGACAGTGTTTGTTGCGCGAGATCCCGACGTCGCCGCCGAGGCGTTGACGCTCGAACGCGCTAGCGTCACCGGCGTGGAACGCCCGCGTGACGAGCAGCGCGCCGACTTCGCCCGTCTTGGGGAGCTGCTCGGCTACCCCGCGTGCTGCATCCGCGCCTACGCCGAAGGACCCAACTCGCCGTTCTTTCGTCGGGGCGCCGCCGCGTACCATCTGGAGCCACTCCTGCGCACCCGAGGCCGTCTGGAGTTGCTCCTGAACAACGTCGCGGTTCCGGGGGGCTCGCCGCTGATCAGCCACGCTCCGTGTGCATATGACTGCGCGGCGAGCGTCGCGATCGCGCAGGTCGTCCTCGACGAGCTGCGACGACTCGACGCCGACGAAGCCGCGCGGCTCGTGGAGCGGCTCGGCCGCCCGACGCTGTATTGGTCCCAGGACCTTGCATACGAGCTCGACGGGGTCTGGGATGGCGACGAGCTCGTGCTCCGCGCCGCCGTCCCGCTCGGCCGTCCCAGCGCGCGCGTGGAGCCCTACCTGGTGCCGGGCGCGCGCGTGCGTCCCGGGTTCGGAGCGGTCCGCGTCTCTTCACCCGAAGGTGACGTCGCCACGCTGCTCGACGCCGAGGCGCCGCTGGAGCTCCCGTTCTTCATGGACTGGTCGCGACGGTCGGCTCCACCGATCTCGGGTCGGTCCGTCGTCCTCGCCGACGTCGAGACGGCCGACGAGTCGTACATGGGCAACCCGCTGCCGGCGCTGGCGGGCGATCTGCTGACGCTCGGGTTTGACGCTCGCTCGGTGCGCGTCGGGGTGGGCCGGTCAGACGAGGAGGCGAGCGGTCCGGTCGAGCAGCTCGTCGCGTACCTGGACGCCCCCTCTCCGTCGCTCGTGGTGGTCTCGACGCTGTCGTCGCCGCGCCTTCGCGACGCCCTCGACGCCCGGGGTGCCAGCGTCCTCGAAGTTCAGGCCGCGGACCACCTTCACCCTGAGCACCGCGATCCGGTCGGCGGCCCGGGCACGGACCGACTGGAGGCGCTTGTCCGCGCGCTGGAGGCGATCGGCGCGGTCTCTGCGCTCGAGGGACGGCTCGTCACAGCCGACCTCGCGACCCGGCCGCTGCCGTTTGCGCCAGTCTTCGACTGGGACACGACGTTTGGCGACGGGCCGGCGCGACGCTCGCTCTGGTGCTTCCCCGTGAACTCGGGGTGCCCGTTTGCTCTGGCATACTCGGACCCTGGAGCGGGCGAGTACCTTCCCAGTGCTGGCGTCCGCTTGCGCGGATGCAACTTCTGCGCAGACGGAGCAAACTACTCGGTGGTCCCGTGGAGGCGGGAGATCGGAGCCCGGCTCGCCGCCGACATGGAGCACGTTGCACACGAGGCGCCCTGGATCCGGCGGTACGTTGTCCACGACACGTTCCCGCTGCCGTACCTGACGCAGCTCACGGAGTCGATCGCTGGCAGAGGCCTGCGAGACAAGGAGCTGCTGCTGCAGTGCCGCCCAGACTGGCTCCTGCGCCACCGGCCGGCGATCGAACAGTCGGTCGAGGCGCTCGGTCGCCTCGGTTGGCAGACGCACTACTACCTGATCGGGTTCGAGAACTTCTCCCAGCCGGAGCTTGATCGCCTCGACAAGGGGCTCACCGTCGCCCAGAACCTAGCCGCAATCGCCGCGCTGCGCGCGCTCGAGGAGCGCTACCCCGGCCACTTCTCTGCGACCCGCTACCCGTCGCACGGCTTCCTATTGTTCAACCCGTGGACTCGCCTGGAGGACCTCGAGGAGAACGCAGCACATCTCGAGTCGACTCGCTTTCACGAGCTGCGGTCGCACTACATCCTGACCCGCCTGCGTCTGTACCCGTGGCTCCCCCACTACCACAAGGCGCACGCAGACGGCCTGGTTACGGCCTCGCACGCGAGCGCCAAGCACTCTAGCGCACGCCGGATGGGATACCTCCCCGAGACACCGTGGCGCAGCGCGGACGCACGCGCGGACGTCGTGTTTGGTATCGTCACCGCAACGGAGGCCCGCTTCGCACAGTCCAGCCACGCCAGGCTGCTCGGCCTGGCCTGCGAGTTCGCGCGGCGTTACGACGGGCCGGCCGCGGAGCGGGTTGTGACCTTCGAGCGTGAGTATGGCGCTGCACTCTCCGAGCTCGAGCCCGCGCCGGCGGCTGCGAGCGTAGGGCACCGAGTCCCGTTGCCGGCAGCCGCGCCGGAAGCGTGGGAGCCGGACGCCGAGGCGCTGATCGCGGCGGGGTCGCTCGCGGCGGCCGAGGCGCTGGTCCGATCCAGCGGCGCGCTGTACGCGGGGTCGGCGGCCGACTCGATGCTGCGGCGGATCGCGGTGGAGCGGCGCCTGGGCCAGGCGGAGTCTGCCCGCGCGGGCGGACGCACTGCCGAAGCAGTGGAGCTTCTGGAGGGCATTCTCGCGGACGCGCCAGAGGCGGCGCGCGCACGTGCGCTTCTGTCGGAGCTCCGAGCGGGGTAGCTCCGGAGCCGCTTGACATCCATCAGGCTGGTGTTCTACTACGCTAAATCGGTCAAGCTGTGACCGCCGAGCCACGAGGACCCGCCATGGACCCGCGCCTACCGGATGACCTTCTGACCGTTCTGACCCGCCTCGACGACGCCGAGGAGGTGAGTCGCCTGCTGCTCGATCTGCTGACGCCGCACGAGGTGGAGGCGCTGTCGGAGCGATGGGAGATCGTGAAGCGGCTGGATCGGGGGATGAGCCAGCGCGCCATCCGGGACGAGATCGGGGCGTCGGTGACGACGATCAGCCGGGGCAGCCGGCAGATCAAGTACGGCTTCGGTGGGTTCCGGCTGGCGCTCGACCTTCTGGGCGGCGACGACGCGTGACGTCGCTGCGGGGCATACAGCCGTCGCTAGACGCGGTCCTGGGGCACCGGGGCCCGGAGAGCCACGTCGCGCTGACTCTGACGCTGCGCGTCGACCTGGAGTCGCCGATCTCCGTGTTTCGTCGACTGTGGGGCGGTCGCGAGGGGTCGTTTCTGCTGGAGTCGGTCGAGGGCGGCGAGCTGATGGGGCGCTACAGCTTCATGGGCGTGGGCGTTCGGGACCGCGTGAGCTGGGACGCTGGTGTCGCGGAGGTCTGGCGCGGCGGCGAGCGCGCGGAGTCGAGGGTCGACGATCCGCTCTCGCTGCTGGAGTCGCTGCTGTCGGAGTACCGCGTCTGGGCGGCGGCCGACACGCCGCGGTTCCAGGGCGGGGCGGTCGGTTGGATAGGGTTCGACTGCGTGGCCGCCTTCGAGCGAGTTCCGCTACCGGCGGCTGCTGGGCTGGGGCTTCCGGCGCTGCGGGTGCTGCTCCCCGAGGAGCTGGTGATCTATGACCACCTGCAGCACCGCCTCGTCTTCTTGGCCCACGCGAAGCTGAGCGGCGATCGCGAAGCGTCGTACCGAGCGGCCGCGGCCAGGCTCGGGGGGATGGTGGCGTCGCTGTCTAGCGCGGCGAGCGAGCCCGAGGCGCCGTGGTTCGTAGAGCCGAGCTCGCCCGCGGCCTTGGAGGGCAGCCTGAGGTTGAACCGGACGCGCGCGGAGTACTGCGCCGCGGTGGCCGAGGCGAAGGCGGCAGTGGTGGCAGGAGAGGTGTTTCAGGTCGTGCTGAGCCAGCGGATGACCGTCGAGGCGCAGGTAGACGGCTTCACGCTCTACCGCTCGCTCCGTGCGCTGAATCCGTCGCCGTACATGTTCTTCTTTCACTTTGATGACTGTACGATCGTCGGATCGTCACCAGAAGTGTTGGTCCGACTCGACGGCGAGGAGATCCGGGTGCGGCCGATCGCCGGGACGCGGCGACGCGGCGACACACCAGACGACGACGCCGCGCTCGAGGTCGAGCTCCTCGCCGACGCAAAGGAGCTCGCCGAGCACAGGATGCTCGTCGACCTTGGCCGCAACGACGTGGGGAGGGTCGCGGCGGTCGGGTCCGTCACCGTCCACGACCCCCTCCACATCGAGCGCTACTCCCACGTCATGCACATCGTGTCCGACGTCCACGGCACGCTCGCGCCCGGGAAGAGCGCGTTCGACGTGTTCCGTGCGTGCTTTCCGGCGGGGACCGTGAGCGGCGCACCAAAGGTCCGGGCCTGCGAGGTCCTGGCACGGCTGGAGCCGGACCGGCGCGGGATCTACGCCGGGGCGGTTGGCTACTTCGACTTCGCGGGCAACCTCGACACCTGCATCGCGATTCGTACGCTCGTCGTAACGTCAGACAAAGTCCACGTGCAGACGGGCGCAGGGATCGTGTTCGACTCCGACCCCGACGCAGAGTACGAGGAGTGCCGTAGCAAAGCCCGCGCCGCCCTCGCGGCGATCGCGATGGCCCTCGACCGGCAGCGCGCCGCGACCACGGAGCCCACGACGTGACGACGCTGCTCCTCGACAACTACGACTCCTTCACCCACAACCTCGCCCAGCTCATCGGAGCGCTCGGCGAGGAGGTCGTCGTCGTCCGCAACGACGCGATCGACCTCGACGGCGTTCGCTCGATGGCGCCGGCGCGCGTCGTCATCTCTCCGGGCCCGGGCAACCCGACAAACGCGCGCGACTTCGGTGTCTGCGGCGACGTGATCGACGCGCTGGCCCCGACCCTCCCGATCCTCGGCGTCTGCCTGGGACACCAGGGTCTCGCCAGTCGGCTCGGTGCCGCTGTGGTGCGCGCGCCGAGCGTCGTCCACGGAAAGACCAGCCGGATCACGCACGACGGCACCAGCGTGTTTGCGGGTCTCCCGCCGGAGCTCGAGGTCATGCGCTACCATTCGCTCGTCGTGGAGCCGGGGTCGATCCCCGCCGCGCTTCGCGTCACGGCGACGACCGCAGACGGACTGGTGATGGGGCTGGCCCACGTCGCTTGGCCGCTCCACGGCGTGCAGTTCCATCCCGAGAGCATCGGCACGCCCGACGGCGCCGCGATGATGCGGAACTTCCTCGAGGTCCGATGAGCGAGACGTATCGTCGCGCCATCCGCACGCTCGTCAGCGGCGCCTCGCTCGATGCGCCCACAGCGACGGCGCTGATGTCGGCGATGCTCGAGGGCGTCCTCGACAGCCCACAGGTCGCCGCGGTCCTCACGGCGATCGCGGTGAAGGGAGAGTCCGCCGACGAGCTCGCCGCGTTTGCGTCCGTGATGCGGCGCCACGCGGTGACGATCGACGCTGGCGCTCCCGTCCTCGACACGTGCGGCACCGGGGGCAGCGGGCTGCCGACGATCAACACCTCCACGCTCGCTGCGTTCGTCGTCGCGTCGTGCGGTGTGAAGGTCGCCAAACACGGAAACCGGGCATCTTCCGGTCGGTGCGGCTCGATGGATGTGCTCGAGCAGCTCGGCGTCGACATCGAGCTCACTCCCGCCCGCGCCGAGGCGCTGATCCGTGGCGGCGACGTCGTGTTTCTGTATGCACGCAGGCACCACCCGGCGCTCGGCCAGGTTACGCCGATCCGCCGCGCCCTGGGCTTCCGGACCTGCTTCAACCTGATCGGCCCAATCTGCAATCCCGCCGGTGCACAGCGCCAGGTGATCGGGGTGAGCGACCCTGAGCGAGCGCCCCTGCTGCTGGAGGCGCTGCGCCGGCTCGGCTGCGAGCGGGCGCTGGTCGTCTGGGGCGAGGACGGCCTCGACGAGATCTCTCTGTGTGCGCCGACCCGGCTGTGGGAGCTGTGCGACGGCGAGGTGACGGAGCGCACCGTGGCGCCCGAGGCGTTTGGTCTTCAGCAGGTGCGCTTCGACGCGATCGCCGGCGGCGACACTGCAGAGAACGTCGCGCACTTCGAGCGGATCCTCGACGGGCGAGACGACGGCGCGCGCACGCTGCACACCGCCCTCAACGCCGGCGCTGCCCTCTATGTCGCAGGTCGCGCTCCGTCGATCGGCGCAGGTCTCGAGATCGCGCTCGACACGCTCCAGTCGGGGAGGGCGCTCCGCACGTTCGAGCGTTACCGGGCGGCGACGAGGCAGCCGGAATGACCGCGCCGAACGTCCTGGATCGTATCGTTGCTCGCACCCGCGTCGACGTCGAAGTGCGCTGCGCGGCGCTGCCGCTCGCACGGGTCGAGGCGACGCTCGCGCCGACGAGTCGTGACTTCGCGGGGGCGCTGCGGTCGCGCCCCGCCGGCCCGCGGCTGATCGCCGAGTTCAAGCCACGCTCTCCGTCGCGTGGCGTCCTGCGCAGTCGTGAGGAGGTTCGTACGGTCGTCGGAGCGTATGCGCGATACGCGGGCGCAATCTCGGTGCTCTGCGACCGACCGTTCTTCGACGGCGGCTATGATCTCCTGAGCGCGGCGCGGGCGACGGTCGAGACGCCGCTGCTGGCGAAAGACTTCGTCGTCGGCGAGTACCAGATCGCCGAAGCGCGGGCCGCGGGCGCCGACGCCGTGCTGTTGATGGTGTCGGTGCTGGGCAGCTCGGGCGTGCCGCCGCTGCTGGCCTACGCCCGGTCGCTCGGCATGGCCGCGCTCGTCGAGACGCATGACGACGACGAGCTCGCCGTCGCTCTCGACGCGGGCGCTGATGTCATCGGCGTCAACAGCCGCGACCTCCGCACCCTCGAGATCGACGAGGGGAACATGCTTCGGCGGCTCGACCGGCTGCCGGCTGGCGTCGTACGTGTCGCCGAGAGCGGAGTTTCGACCGCTGGCGCAGTGGGGCGCCTCGCGTCTCTGGCCGACGCCGTGCTCATCGGCACAGCGCTCGTCGCGGAGGCCGACACAGGCGCCGCGATCGAGGCGCTCGGGTTCCGGCCTCTGGAGGCGGCGTGAGCGTGGTGAAGATCTGCGGCGTGCGCGACGAGGCTGGCGTCGACGCGTGCGTCGCGGCCGGCGCGGACTTCGTTGGGTTCACGTTCGCACCGGCCAGCCGACGTCGAGTCGAGCTGGAGCGCGCGCTCGAGCTGCGCGAACGACTCGTCGGCGTTGCGACTCGGGTTGTAGCGGTGTTCGCGGATCAGCCGGCGGCCTTCGTCATGCGAATCGCGCGCACCCTCCGCGTCGATGCGGTGCAACTTCACGGGGCCGAGTCGGCGGCGTACTGCGATGCGATCGGGGGCCCCTTCGAGGTCTGGCGCGGCGTCTCGGTGATCGATCTGAGCGAGGAGCTCGCCGGCGCGGTGGACCGTGTGGTGCTCGACGGCCGTACGCCCGGGAGCGGGGTCACGTGGGATTGGAGCGGCGCGCCGGCGGCGCTGCGGTCGGCGGGTCTGGATGCAGAGCGCGTGCTCGTCGCCGGCGGGCTCGACGCTTCGCGTGTGGGCGCGGCGCTGGCCGCGACCGGCGCCGCGGGGGTCGACGTGGCGTCGGGTATCGAGACGAACGGGGCTCAAGATCCGGCAAAGATCGCGGCGCTCATCGCCGCGGTCCGCGCCTTTGGCGGAGGTGTGAAGTGATAGGCGACGGACGGTTCGGCCCCTACGGCGGCTTCTACGTCTCGGAGCTCCTGGTGCCGGCGCTCGAGGAGATGGAGTCGGCGTGGCTCGCGGCCAGCGGCGACCCGGAGTACCGGCGTGAGCTCGACCGCTTGCTCTCCGACTACGCGGGCCGACCGACGCCGCTGTATCGCTCTCCGGCGCTCAGCGACGCGACGGGCGCAGAGGTCTTTCTCAAGCGCGAGGACCTCCTCCACGGTGGGGCGCACAAGACAAACAACACGATCGGTCAGGCGCTCCTCGCGCGTCGGATGGGCAAGCGGCGTCTGATCGCAGAGACCGGGGCAGGCCAGCATGGCGTCGCGACCGCGATGGCAGGTGCGCTGCTCGGGCTCGATGTCGAGATCTTCATGGGCGCGAAGGACGTGGAGCGGCAAGCCCCGAACGTCGCGCGCATGCGGTTGTTTGGCGCGACGGTCCGCCCGGTCGAGGCGGGGTCACGCTCGCTGAAGGACGCGATCAACGAGGCGCTCCGAGCCTGGACTTCGTCGCTCGCAGACACCTTCTACGTCTTTGGTACCGTCGCCGGCCCTCACCCGTTCCCGACCATGGTCCGCGACCTGCAACGGGTGATCGGCGACGAGGCTCGCGCCCAGGTCCTCGCCCAAGCGGGCCGCCTCCCCGACGCCGTCGTCGCATGCGTGGGCGGTGGCTCCAACGCGATGGGCATCTTCACCGCTTTCGTCGACGACCTCTCGACGGCGCTCATTGGCGTCGAGCCCGCCGGGCTCGGCATCGAGACCGGGCACCACGGGGCTCCGCTGGGTCATGGCCGACCTGGCTGCGTCCACGGATCCCGCTCCTACGTCCTGCAAGACTCGGACGGACAGATCCAAGAAGCGCACAGCATCTCGGCGGGGCTCGACTACCCCGGCGTCGGGCCGGAGCACTCTTGGCTCCGAGACACGGGCCGCGCCCGGTATGTCTCCGTGACCGACGACGAGGCGCTCGACGCCTTCGAGTGGCTGTGTCGCCACGAGGGGATCCTGCCGGCGCTGGAATCGTCGCACGCGATCGCACACGTTCTCCGCATGGCGCCGGCACCCGGCCAGGTGATTGTCGCGAACCTGTCCGGGCGCGGCGACAAAGACGTCGAGCACGCGACGCGAGCCCTCGCGGCCCGCGCCCCGCGGCACAGCCCGGGGCACGCCACCGCCGTCGGTGGGCCCGTGGCCGCTGCCCCGCGCCGCGGGCCGCAGGACCTGCCCGTCGGCGGCGCATCGGCGGTGGTCTCTGCCGAGCACGACCCCGGTCGCTTGGACGCCGCGCTGTCGGACCTGCGGCGTGAGGGTCGCAGCGCGTTTGTGCCGTTCCTCGTCGTCGGCGACCCGAGCCCGGACGTGACGGTCGACCTCGCCGACGCGCTTGTCGAGGCTGGTGCCGACGTGCTCGAGTTCGGCTTCCCGTTCTCGGACCCGCCCGCAGACGGCCCGGTGATCCAGGCCGCCGACGTTCGGGCGCTCGATGCCGGGATGACGACGGACGGGTGCTTCGCCACGATGGCGCGCGTCCGGGCGAGGCACCCGAGCGTGCCGATCGCCCTGCTCATCTATGCGAACCTGATCGAGCAGCGAGGGGTCGCGCGCTTCTACGCCGACTGCGCACGCGTCGGCATCGACGCCGTGTTGGTAGCGGACCTCCCCCTCGAGGAGGCTCACGCCGCCGTCGAGGCGGCCCGGGCAAGCAGCGTAGCGCCCGTCTTCGTCGTGAGCTCGCTGACGACCGACGCCCGGCTCGCGCGTGTGGCGGAAGTCGCGGAGGGCTACTTGTATGTCGTCGCGCACGTGGGGACCACCGGGGAGCGTGCAGGTGTCTCGGACGAGCTTGCTTCGACGCTTGCGCGCGCCCGTTCCCACACATCGCTGCCGTTGCTGGTCGGGTTCGGTGTGTCGTCTGCAGAGCACGCCGCCGCGGTGTGCGCCGCGGGGGCCGACGGCGTGATCATCGGCTCGGCGATCGTGCGGAGGCTCGCCGAGTCCATTGACGATACGACCGCCGCGCGGGGGGCGATCGTGGCGTTTGCAACCGAAGTGCGCTCCGCCCTCGACGCGGCGTCACTGGCCGAGGTTCGGACCCAGGAGGAGAGATGCTGATCGTGATGTCGGCCGCGGCCGACGAGAGTGACATCCAGCGCGTCTGCGACACCATCGAGCGTCTCGGCTTCGAGGCGCGCCCGATCCCTGGGGGCCAGCGCACGGCGATCGGTGTGGTCGGCAACGACGGCCCGGTAGATGCCGGGCGCTTCGTCGGATTGCCGAACGTCCGCGAGGTGATCTCGGTGTCGGCGCCATACAAGCTGGTGTCGTGGGAGTGGAAGCCGACCCCAACGATCATCGAGCTGCCGAACGGGACGCTCGTGGGCGGCGGCGGGCTCGCGCTGATGGCGGGACCGTGCGCGGTCGAGAGCCGGGATCAGATCTTCCGGTCGGCAGAGCTGGTCGCACACGCAGGCGGCACCGTTCTGCGCGGCGGGGTCTTCAAGCCACGGACTTCTCCGTACTCGTTCCAAGGCCTGGGGCTCGACGGGCTCCGCTGGATGCGCGAAGCGGCAGACGCGCACGGCCTCGCGGTCGTCACCGAGGCGGTCGACCCCGACTCAGCGCGCGCGATCGCAGACCTCGCCGACATCATCCAGATCGGGGCGCGCAACATGCAGAACTTCGCGCTGCTCACGGCGGTCGGCGAGCTGCGCGTCCCCGTCATGCTCAAGCGCGGGATGGCGGCGACGATCAAGGAGTGGCTGCTCGCAGCCGAATACGTCCTGCGCGGAGGCAACGAGCAGGTCATCCTGTGCGAACGGGGCATCCGGTCGTTCGATGACATGACGCGGAACGTGCTCGACATCGGAGCGATCGCCGCGGCCCGCACCCGTACGCACCTTCCGATCGTCGCGGACCCTTCGCATGGCTGCGGGCGTCGCGACTTGGTGGCGCCTCTCGCGCGTGCCGCGACGGCCGCCGGCGCTGACGGCCTGATCATCGAGATGCATCCGGACCCCAGCGAGGCCCTGTCGGACGGCGCACAGTCGCTATACCCGGCGCAGCTCGACGCGCTCGCGATCCAGCTCAAGCGGCTGCGTGAGGCGATGCTCGATTGACGCCGCTCTCGCGGCCGGTGGCCTCACGCCGCTACGCGCGGCGCCCAAACGCGGCGACCATGGCTCGGGCCAGGCGCTCTGCTGCATGAGGGGCGAGACCGAGCTCGCCTGCCCAGATGGCGGCGGCCGCTGACGGGTCGCCGTCGTCGATGGCGGCGGCGCCGCGGAGCGCGGTGTCGACGCGATCCGGGTCCGCGAGAGCGTCGCCGAGCGGGAACGCCTCGCTGAAGGTGATCAGCGCCGCACCCACGAAGGCTCGCGTGAGGCCGAGGCGGTCTGCGCCTGGTCCCGACGCACGCCGCAGTGTCGCCTCGGCGCCGTCGCGCGCAGCGTCCTCGACGGAGATACCGACCGCCGCAGCGACTTCGGTCAGGGCGCGCGGGCTCGTCGCCCGGTGCTGGTAGGCATCGATGGCCATGTCGAGGATGACCCAGTCGACCATCGCCCGCGCCGCCGCGCGTTCGACGCCGCGAGCCTCGACGCGGTGGACGGCGTCGTCCCATCCCTTCGCGTTCACGATCTGCCGCTCCAGCCCGTCGGCGGGCCGCTCAATCGCCGCGCGGATGTCGGCGAAGCTTGCGAGCCCCGGCCGCTCCTCGATGCGAGCAAGGAGGCGGCTCGAGAGCTGCGCGCTGACGTTGAGCGCCAGCGAGAGCTCCATCGTCGGGACCGCGCGGTCGTCGGTCCGAAGCTGAGCCCGAACGCGCGTGACGAGCTCGATGGAGGGGTCTGGCAGCGTATGCACGGCAGATCGCCTGGTCAGCGGGGGCAGTAGACGCGTGTGATCACGGAGGCGTTGTTCCCTTCGCGGCACTCACGGTGCTCGTTGGTGCTGTCCGGGACGATCCACACATCGACGCCCGGCTCCTTGTCTGGCGGGTCCTCGAGTGTGCATTGGACCTCGGTGCACTCACCGGGGAGGATAACGGTCGACGTGGTGGTTCTGCAGAAGAGTTCGCCGCCGTCGGCGGGGTCTCCGACGAAGTAGTCGACCGAGACGCCCTCGTCGACCGGTTCGGTCCCGCGGTTGCAGACGCGGGCGGGGATGACGAGCGGGTCGCCGATCGCGTCGCAGTCGAGGCCGTCTCCGGAGCCCCGCGACGTGAGGTCGGGGCTGTCGGCGACCTCGAAGTCGCCCTGCACGTTCTGGCGAAAGTTGTTGAGTCCGGCCGCGGTCCAGTTCGGGACGACGTCGCCGGTCGCGGGGATGGTGCCGTCGTCGTTCACGTTCGTGACGAAGTAGGCGTGCTGGTTCCAGATCGGTCTCGATCCGACCCACTGGTCGAGCGCGTCGCTGTAGACGCGGATGCCGTGGGCGCCGCGCGGGTGACCGGCGCGGCACGTGTTCCCTGCACCCGGTGTCCCGGAAGGGGGAGCCGCACAGACCCAGCCAAACGCCGCGCAGTCGCCCCCGCGGCAGCACTCCTCGGTCGCGGCACACCGGCACAGCCCGGCCACGCAGCTCCCGCTGGCGCACTCGCTGTCGTCTGCGCAGCGGATGCCCGGAAACTGCGGGTCGACGCCGCCGGGGTCGAGGCCGGCGCAGGCCACTCCCGCGTCGCCCGAGCCGCAGTTCAGGTTCGAGGGGACGATGAGCTCGGCGTTGAAGTCGCCGTCGGCGTCTGCGACGACGGGGTTCTCGTTCCAGGTGCACGACGAGCGGAACTGCGAGAAGATCACGTCGCCAGAGACGCCGTCGTAGACCCGGACAAAGCACTCATCTGCGTAGATCGCTTCGGCGCGGCCGTCGCCCTCGAAGTCGAACACCGACGAGCCGGTCTGAGACGACGAGTAGTCCTGCGCGGTGCGCGTCCACAGGACTCCGTCGGTGCGGCCGGTCGCGCACTCGCCGATGACGCCCGTCGTCGCGCAGTCGAGGTCGAACACCGTGTAGCTGCCACGACCCGCCGCCGCGAACTCGGCGCGGCCGTCGCCGTCGAAGTCCGCGATCGTCGGTGGGCCGCCCGTCCCGCCGCCGGGGATCGCCACGGTACCAAACACGACCGTGCCATCGAGCGTCTGCACGCGCACACGACCGCTCTCAACGACGACGACCTCGGGAGCGGCGGGGATGTCGAGCCCGGCCATCGCGAACGGGCCGAGATCGGCGATCGCGACGAAGCCGCGCTGATCGGCGGGCGTCCACCGGAACCAGGTCTCCGCCTGCCAGCGGGCGAAGTCGGCGTTCCACTCCCATACGTTGTCACCGGTGACCAGCTCGACGCGCCCGTCACCGTCGACGTCGACAACGGCCGACATGTTTGCGGGCGACGCACCGGCACCGACGTTGCCGAGCGAGTCGTCGATGAGGTAGCCGGTGCGGCCCGCGAGGACGATCGCGCCGCGGAGGACCTCCGGCTGTCCGTCGCCGTTGACGTCGTGAATTCCGGGTCCGCCCCAGCCGGCGCCGGTCGGGTCGAACGCCTCGCCCGACGGCCGGCGCGAGCGCCACATGACGCCCCATGTGCCCGCCGCGCGGTCGAACCGGAAGGCGACGACACCGCCGCCCGCCTTGTATGCAACGATCTCCGGCGTCCCGTCGCCGTCGAGATCGCCGATCGCCGGCGGCGAAGAGTGAGAGGTGAGCTGCATGTCGAGCGAGAACTGCTGCTCGCAGGTCCGGCCGTCGATGACCCGGATGACGCCGGTCGGGAGCTCAGACCCGCCGTCGTTTCCGTCGTCCGACGTGAAGACGATCGACGGGCGAACGCGCGCCGGATCTCCGTCGAAGTCGAAGTCCGCGACCATCGGCGTCGAGAGCACGTGCGACCAAGCGGGATACGCGTCACCCGCGGGAGGCCCCTCCCAAACACACTGCAGGGCTGGTGAGAATCTGGCGACGATCGCGAGCCGGCGGCAGTCGGGGTCGAACGACTCGCGCGGTGGGGTTCCATACGGAACACAGGCACCGATCGATGGCAGGCAGTAGCTGTCGCCGGTGCACGACTCGTCGTCGGTGCAGCCAGTCGTGGTCACGCACGTGCCGGAGAGACACTGCTGCCCGGGTCCGCAGCACACGTCTCCGCACTCGAGGTAGTCGCCCTCGTCGTCGCCGCGTCGGCACTGTAGCGCGTCCGGGCCGTCGCAGGCGAAGCTGCCGCGATCGCAATAGCCGCAGGCCGAACCGACGGGCGCGGGGAGCGTCGAGCACCCACCACATGCGTTGTGGGCGGCCGGGCCTTCGTCGTCGGCGCACGCCAAACGGCCGCGCACGGTGCACGCCCAGACACCGGAGTCGCAGGTGCCGCAGGCCGCACCGGGCGCCGACGCCAGCGCGCCGCAGCCGCCGCACGCATTGAGCGCAGCGGCCGGCGTCTCGCAGCCGTCGACCGGATCGCCGTTGCAGTCCACGGCGCCGTCCAAACACTCGCCAACGGTGCATCGACCCCGAACGCAGATCGACGAGGGACCGGCCTCGGCGCAGCGTGTGCCGCACTCACCGCAGTTGTCCTCGTCGGTGAGGAGGTCGAACCCGTCGTCGATCGCGCCGTCGCAGTCGTTGTCGACGCCATCGCAGACTTCGGCAGCGGACGGGTGAACGAGAGGGTCCTCCGGGGCGCAGTCGACCGGTCCGCAGCCCGTTCCGCTCGAGTAGCCGTCGTCGTCGCGGTCCTCGCACGCGCACACGCCCGACTCGGGGACGCAGACCTCGCCGGCGCCCTCGACGTCGCGGCACGTGAAGTCCGTCGGGCACCCGCCGCCGCAGGGAGCAGCGCAGAACAGGCCGTGGCTCAGCGAGACGCAGGCGCCGCCGTCACAGTCGCTGGCGTCGACGCAGGGCGTGCACTCGACCTCGAGCGGGGCGTCGGGCCCCGTGGCGGTGTCGCCGACATCGGTGAGGTCGGTGTCGGAGTCGCCGGAGCTGTCCGCGCTGTCGGTCGACGCATCGCCCGCGTCGCTCGTGGGCGTGTCGGGGGCGTCGTCCGCCGCCACGCCGCTGACGTCACCCTCGGTGCCGGACGGGGGGCTTCCGCAGCCCGAGCTCAACGCCACGCCCAGCAGCGCGATCGCGCGTCGGGAGCGCGGGGTGCCGGAGGCAGGCCGTCGAGCGGCCGTCGCGAGGGAGGCCGTCGCGCGGTTCACGTTCATGCTGTTGCCGGTGGGTGGCTGCGGCAGCTCGACTCGCGTCGAGGCGCAGAGACTCTCGCGGCAGTGTAGCGGAGTCGACGGTTGCGCCACGCATTCGTGGCGGTGTGGGGGAGCGGCGGAGGTCGTCCCACACCGCCGTGCGAGGTCCCGAGACGTCAGCGTTCGGTCGGGCCTCGGCTCAGTGCCCGGCGCGGATCCGCCGCGAGAAGTCCGCCGAGCCGCCGTCGGCCCTCGCCGCCTCGTTGACCCGGTATCGCTCGCGCGCCGCCGCGACGTCGACGCCCTCGGGCAAGAGCCCGAGCTCGCCGAGCACCTGATCGGAGTACCCGGGCAGAATCACGCGGTAGTCGAGACCGAGGCGGCGACCGGCGACGTGCTCGTAGTGCCGCTCGAGGTTCGTCGCGCAAGAGCTCGTCAGCGTGTTGTACCACTCGGGGTGGCTGCGGAGCGCGGTCGCGCGAGCCATCGCGTCGACGAAGAACGCGCGGACGTGCTCGGGGGTCGCGTCGACCGGGATCACCCAGGTCGGGTCACCCTGCGCGAGAGTCCTGAGGCCGATCGCGTCGAGCTCGTCGGCGACGACGTAGATGAGCTCGTACTGTCGAAAGAGGCCACGCAGGGGGTCGAACTCCTCGCCTTGCTCGCGCCGGATCTCCGCCGAGACGACGAAGTGCTCGGCGCCCGACGGCGAGTCGAACTCGAAGCTGACCATCACGTGCCCGACGCCCTCGACGTCGGAGAACCGTGTCAGCACGAAGTCGGCGCGCTGCAGCGTCTGCAGGTTCAGCTCCACGTCGTCCCACGCGGCGACGTAGTCGCCTGACGGGAGGTACCGGAAGCGGCGCAGGTCGTGGACGGTGACGCGATCGCCGTCGATCTCGGCCCAAGCGGCGCGGCTCTGCGGCTCCGACCAGCTGCGGTCGTTCGATGGCGCCACGCTCAGCCACCACAGCCAGACCAGCCCGAAGAGCACCATCGCGACGCCGAGGTTCGGCCGACGTCTCGCAGACCGCGACCACGGCGACGCAAGACATGTCAGCGCGAAGACGGCCGCGAGCACCCACCGCAGCACCGTCGGCGCGCCGCTTCCCCCAACGAACAGCAGCGCGCAGCCGCCCACCAGCGCGAGGAGCAGCGACACGATCACGCCGACGGCGTTGCGCAGCCAGCGGCGAACGCGCGAGCCGGTGGCCGGATCTGTAGCCGGGAGGCTGGAGGTCATCGAGTCGCCGCTTCGAGTCTGGGTGAACGTCCCCGGACCGATGCCCGACCCGGCGGCCCCGCGCAAGCAGAAGCAACCCACCGCCTCCCGCCGCCTGCGCCCTCAGCACCCACCCGAGGGTAGTTTCCGCCGTCTGCGCCCTCAGCACCCACCCGAGGGTAGTTTCCGCCCCTCAGCACCCACCCGAAGGTAGTTTCGCCGGCCCCGCGGACACCCACCCGAAGGTAGTTTCGCCGCCGCCGCGACCACGGATTCACCCACGGATTCACCCACCCGAAGGTAGTTTCGACGGCCCCCCGGACACCCGCCCGAAGGTAGTTTCGCGGCCGCAGCGACCACGGATTCAACCCACCCGAGGGTAGTTTCGACGCGGCCGCGTAGCACCCACCCGAAGGTAGTTTCGACGGCCCTCCGGACACCCGCCCCGGCCCCCGTAGCACCCACCCGAAGGTAGTTTCGACGGCCCCCCGGACACCCGCCCGAAGGTAGTTTCGCCGCCGCCGCGGCGACGGATTCCACGCTGGGCTCCGCTCCGAGTACTAGCCGCGGTCTGGACGCGACCGGACGGTCAGCGTAACGTGCTGCCGCCGTCGGCAAGGAGCTATCCAGATGTTCGCCACAGTCGCCCCATCGCCCCGCTCATCCGTCGCGCCGCTTCGACGCGGCGGACTCGCGGTCCTCGCGCTCGCAGCGCTCGTCCTCGCTGCGTGCGGCGCTGACCCCGCCGGGTCCGATGTCGAGGGCGATGCGACGAGCCTCGACGCCGACGCCGGCACGGCGGATCTCGGCCCCACGCCAGACGTCGCCGCCGACTCGGCGCTGTCCGACACCGCCGACGCCGACGAGACGTCGTCCGACGTCCTCCCCGACGGCGCGCCCTCGGTGTGCGCTCCGGGCGCCGCCGAGTGCCGCGACGGGCTGCTGGCGACCTGCGTGTCAGAAGGTGATGGCTGGCTCGTGCGCGAGTGCCCGAACGGCGGAGTCTGCGTCGCCGGCGCGTGCCCGGCGCCGATCTGCGAGCCGGGCTCGGTCCTGTGCGCGGTCGACGCCCGCGTGATCTGCGACGAGAGCGGGACGCGCTACACCGAGGAGCCCTGTGACGCCGGTCTCGCGTGCTTCGACGGCGAGTGCATCGAGTGCCTGCGGGAGGAGGACTGTGGCGACGGCGACGTCTGCGACGAGGGTGCTTGCGTGCCGGCGCCGGTGCATGTCCTGACCGAGGCGCTCGACCCTGCCATGGTTGGGGTCACTTACTCGTTCTCTCTCGAAGCCGCAGGCGGGCGCGCCCCGTACGAGTGGACCGTGTCTGGCGGCGCGCTGCCCGCGGGCGTCCTGCTCTCGACGTCCGGCGTCCTGGCTGGGACGCCAACCACCGCGAGCGAGGGTGAGGTCACGGTGGCTGTTCGCGACGCTGATCGCGAGCTCGCAGGCGCGACCTACGCTTGGCAGGTCCTGCCGCCCGGTGTCGCCATCACGACGACTTCGCTCCCCGATGCGGAGGAGGGCTTCGACTACGAGGTTCAACTCCAGGCCCTCGGCGGGACGGAGCCGTACGCGTGGATGATCGTCGAGGGAGAGCTGCCCGCGGGCCTGACACTCACCTCGGATGGTCGCGTGGTGGGTGTGCCGTCTGCAGTGGGCGACTTTCCGTTGACGGTGCGCGTGTTCGACCGCGCAACGCCGCCGGGCTACGACGATCAGGCGCTCAGCCTGCATGTCGCGATCGCACCGCTGACGATCGTCGGCGACCAGTCGTACAACCTGTTCATCACGACGGTCGTCGTGCTGCCGCTGATGATCCCGATCGAGGGCATCCCGGTGCCGTACGAGACCCAGCTCACGGCGCGTGGCGGGCTGCGCCCCTACCACTGGGCAGAGTCGACGGCGCTGACGGGCGCGATCGCGTTCCTGATTCCGACGGCGGGGATCCCCGACGGTCTCACGCTCGACGAGGACGGTCGGCTGCACGGCAGCGTGACCGACACCTCGCAGGTGTTCCGTCTCGCGATTCCGTTCACGGCGATCGAGCTGACCGGCTTCTTCTTCTTTGCCGCGGTGACCGACAGCCAGGAGACGCCCGCTTCAGCGTCGGGCGTCTTCCTGATCCCGACCGTCCCCATCGGAGGCTGAGCCATGGCCCCGCGCCGAACCCTGCTCCTACTTCCGCTCGCGGCGGCATCGCTGCTGGCCTGCGACGATGGCGACTCCGTCGTCGGCGTCGTTCGTTGCGGCCCGGGCGAGGTGAACATCCGCGGCTTCTGTGTCCCCGACACCGACGCCATCGAGGATCGCGACGCGGCGGGGGGAGACGCCGCTGACGCCACGACCGTCGATCTCGACGCGGCTCCGGCGGACGTCGTGGCCGTCGACCTAGGCGGCGGAGGCGACTCGTCACCGCCCGCGTGCGTCGACGGAACACGGCGTTGCTCGGAGTCGGGGGAGCCGATGGAGTGTGTCGGTGGTCTTTGGGACACCGGCGCGCCGTGCCCCGGAGACCAGAGCTGCGTTGCCGGCGTCTGCACGCCGGGGGTCGACTGCGAGCCGGGGCTTGTCGTTGGCTGCTTCGACGCGACCGCGCGGCGCGTCTGCAACGATGCTGGCGACACATTCGACCGCGATCCCTGTCCCGAGGGCGACTTCTGCTTTCGCGGCACCTGCGGCTCGCAGATCTGCGAACCGGGCCAGCTCGGCTGCGACGACTCGGGCCGGTATGTCCAGCTCTGCGCGCCGAGCGGAGAGGAGTGGGTGCGCACAGAGGACTGCAACCCGCGCGAGAACCTCGCGTGCGTTGCCGGAGAGTGCGTGTCGGGCTGTGCGGCCGCGCTCAAGGATCCGACCTACATCGGCTGCGAGTACTGGTCCGTCGATCTCCCGCAGTACCAGGATCCGTTCGGGGACCCGCGCGCCGTCCCGCACGCCGTCGTGCTCGCAAACACCGGCGACCGGCCGGCCGATGTGACGATCACCACGCGCGGCGACGTCCCGGTTGTCACCTCGTCGACCACGATCGCGGCCGGCGCGGTCGGCACGATCACGTTCCCGCGCGCCGACGTCGAGAACACGTCGCGCTCGTTCCGCAGCTTCAAGATCGCGACGACCGAGCCCGTCGTCGCCTATCAGTTCAACCCGCTCAACGACGTCGGTGTGGCGTCCAACGACGCGTCGCTGCTGCTGCCGGCGAGCGCGATCGGCCGCGAGTACTATGTCATGAGCTACCCCTCGGGCGTGGCATTCGGGTCGTTCGCGGCTCAGACCGGCTGGTTCACGATCGTCGCGACCCGCGAGGGCACAACGCGCGTCACGATCACGTTCACGTCTGACGTGCTCGAGACGCCGGGGACGGCGCTGCTCTCGACCCCGGCCGACATGCGCGGGATCCTGGCCGGCTCTACGCACACGTTCGAGATGTCGCAGTTCGAAGTGCTGAACTTCGAGGCGAAGTCGGCGCTGTTCGCGATCGGCGACCTGACCGGCAGCCACATCCTCGCGGACCGGCCGATCGTCGTGTTTGGCGGCCACGAGGAGGCGGTGATCGGCGAAGGCGAGGGCGACGACGGCCCGTGCTGCGCCGACCACCTCGAGGAACAGCTCTTTCCGGTCGAGACCTGGGGCACCCGGATCCTCGCGGTCCACAGCCCTCCACGCGGTCGCGAGGCCGACGTCTGGCGAGTGCTCGCGGCATACGACGGGACGCGCATCACGACCGTGCCGCCGATCCCCGGGCTCGACGGGATCACGCTGTCTGCGGGAGGCTTTGCAGAGGTGAGCACGACCCAGTCGTTCGAGGTCATCGGCACGGAGCCAATCCTCGTCGCGCAGTACCTCGTTAGCCAGCTCGACGTCGGGATCAGCTCGGCGAAGGGCGACCCCTCCATGATCCTGGCCGTACCCGCACTCCAATACCGAGACGACTACGCGGTGCTCGTCCCATCCTCATATGCAGAGGACTGGATCACGGTGGTGCGCCCGGCGGGCCAGACGATCGAGCTCGACGGCGTCGCGATTCCCGACAGCAGCTTCGAGGCGTTCGGCACGGTCGAGTACGAGCGCGCCTACGCACGCGTGACCCCCGGCCCACACCGGTTCGTCTGCCCGAGCGAGTGCAAGTTTGGGATCGCCGGCTTCGGCTACAACTCCGCGGTCAGCTACGGGTACCCTGGCGGGCTCAACCTCGCGACCGAGTTCTGAGGGTCTCGTAGCCGCGTCGCCTAGCCGAGCGCGCACCCGGCTACAGGATCACATAGCCGCGCGCCTCCAGCTTTTTCCTCAGCTCGGCGATGTCGTCGGGCCCGGCCACTTCGAGGAAGAGCTCCACTTCGGCATCGCCGACCGCCGTGCGCGAGAACGCTCGCTCGTGCCGCAGCTCCATCACGTTGGCGCCGTGGTCGGCGACGATGCGGCTGAAGTCCGCCAGCACACCAGGTCGGTCAGGGACGATCATGTTGAATCGGACGCGGCGGGCAGCGCGGACGAGCCCTCGCTCGATGATGCTCGACACCAGGTTGATGTCGATGTTGCCGCCGCTCACGAGGAGCGCGACCCGCTTGCCGGTGAGGTCCGGCAGCTTTCCGGACAAGATCGCGGCCAGGGGGGCCGCCCCTGCGCCCTCTGCCACGACACGCTCTTCTTCGAGGAGCATGACGATCGCCTTGGCGATCTCCTCCTCGGAGACGGAGACGACGTCGTCGACGTAGCGGCGAATGTGCTCGAACGTCCGCGCGTGCGCGCGGCGCACGGCGATCCCCTCCGCGATCGTGCGCGCCCCAGCCACCTCTTCGAGTTGCCCCGAGGCGAATGACCGAGCCATCGCGGCAAACGACGCGCTCTGGACGCCGTACACTTTGACGTGGGGCGCCACCCCCTTGATCGCGACGGCGACGCCGCTGATGAGGCCGCCGCCTCCGATCGGCACGACGACCGCGTCGAGGTCCGCGACGTCTTCGAGCAGCTCGAGTCCGATGCCGCCCTGTCCGGCGATGACTGCGTCGTCGTCGAACGGGTGGACGAACGTACCCGCCGCGCGGTCGCAGAGCTCGCGGGCGTGCGCCGCCGCGGCCTCGTAGTCGTCACCAAACAGGACGACCTCGGCGCCGTGCCGGCGCGTGCGGGCGACCTTGATCCGGGGCGTGAAGCGCCCCATGACGATCGTCGCGCGAAGCCCGAGCCGCTTGGCACCGATGGCGAGTCCTTGCGCGTGGTTGCCGGCGCTCGCCGCGAACACCCCTCGTGCGCGCGCTTCGTCGTCGAGCTGGAGCAGACAGTTGGCGGCGCCGCGCTCCTTGAACGCGCCGGTCACCTGCATCGTCTCGAGCTTCAGCAGCAGCTCGACGCCCGTCGCGGTCGTCAGGTTCGCGGCAGGCAACGTCGGCGTCCGACGAATGAGCGGGGCGACGCGCGCCTGCGCCTCGCGGACATCGTCGAGTGTGACCATCAGGCGACCAGCGGGAGCAGCGTCTGCTCGAGGCTGAGCTTGGGCTCGTAGCCAAGCACGGAGCGAGCTCGGCTGTCGTCAACCATACAAACATACTTCAGGTAGTCGATCTCGGGCCGCGGGAATGCGCGTCGTGGCAGGCCGCCGACGACGGACGCAACCAACGGGAACGCAGGCTCGGGGATCGGGACGTTTCGTTTGCGCAGCTTGTGGATCAACATCGACAGCGGAACGGCCCGCGGGCCGGCGATGTTGAAGACACCACGTACGCCCGGCTTCAGCGTGAGCTGGATCGCGAGGAGCACGTCTTCGGGGCTTACAACCTGCATCATCGGGTCGAAGCCGAGCACGGTCGGGATCGCACGGAGCCCAAAGTAGCGACTTGGCGCGTTGTCCAGGCGCCCAACGATCGCAGCCGGACGGAGCAGGACCGTATCGGCCTCGGCGTGCTGCCAGAAGAAGGTGCCAGAGAACAGGTCGATCTCGACGCGGTCCCTCATCGTCGAGAAGCGCTGGCCGGCCTGCACGGGCGCGTCCTCGGTCAGGTACTGATCGTTCTCGGGGTTTGGGCCGTAGATCAGCGCCGAAGACAGAACGATCACCTTCGGGACGCTGTGCGCCTGGCATAGCTCGAGCACGCGGCGGGCCGTCGTCACCAGCGGGCTCTGCCGCTCGCCCCGTCGACGCGGGACGTCCTCCTCGCCAAGGTGAACGACGGCGTCGATCCGGTTACGGCGGAAGACGTCTTCGGCGGGGCGCCGGCGCATGTCGACCGCGTGCACCATGACGTTCTTCGGGATCAGCCGCGCGCCCCGCTGGTCGATCCCGATCAGGTCGAAGTCCTCGTGGAGCTGCCGCGCGAGCATGCGGCCCATGCGCGACGCGATCCCTGTCACGAGCAGCGTCTGTCTTCGAGTCTTGCGAGTCGCCATGCTGCCTCAGCCGAACAAGCCGTCACGCTCGGCGAGGCCGCGCGCGATCATCCCCTCGATCGCCGAGGTCACCTCTCGAACCTGCGCAGCGATCGCACGATCCTCGTCATCCGGGTCGCCGCTAAAGCGCATCGGCTCGCCGAAGTAGATCCGGTACTTGACCGGCAACGGGAACACGAGCGTCGGCGATACGGGTAGTGCGGGCGCGCCGAGCATGCGGCCGATGTGCCGCGCGTTGTACACCGACGGGATCTGCTCCTCTGCACCCACGACTGCGATTGGGACAATCGGGGTGTCGGTCTCGAGCGCGAGGCGCATGAAGCCGAGACCAAACTTCTGGAGCTGGTAGCGCTGGAAGATCGTCTTCGAGATTCCGCCGGTCCCCTCGGGGAACACCAGCACGGCGTTCCCTTCGGCGAGCATTCGCTCGGCGTTTGCGCGCGTTCCGACGACCTGGCCCCCGCGTGAGAACAGCGTCGAGATGAAAGGGACGGTCGGGACATAGCGCTCGACCATCCCTCTCGGCACCCGCGGAGGGTTGTGGTCCAAGATCATCGCCGTCGCGATCATCGCCCCGTCGAAGGGGAGCTGCCCGCTGTGGTTCGAGATCAGCAGAACGCGCCCCTCTGGCACACGGTCGATGTCGTACGTCGAGACGCGGAACCAGCGGCGATACAAGAAGTGAGCGGGCGGAAGGATCTGTTCGAGCGCGGCGGGGCGAAACCCGAACGGGTCGATCCCCGCGACGCTCTCGCGTTCGGTGAGTCGGTCGATCGCCGCGCGAACTTCTGGATGCATCGGACGCTGCCTCAGCGTGTGTAGCCGACCTGAATCGCGTGTGTCGCCAGCAGGCGGTCGGCGTTGGGACTGTGCCACTGACGCGCCTCCAGGACCAGCGGGTCAGACGGAGGGCTGGTGTAGCGCACCCCTGCGCGCAGGTGCGCGTTGTTCGCCGGGTCGACCGACAACACCGCGTGGTGCGAGCAGTCGACCGCCGCACGCCCGGCGTTCAGGTCGAATGCGCCGCCGGAGCACTGCACGCGCCCTGCCGTCACGACCAGGACGTCGGGGTTGCCATCGCCGTCGACGACCGGCACATGCAGCAACGGCAAGCCGGCGACGCCGTCGTCCCACCAGACGCGCGTCGTCGGGCCCACCGCGGCGTCTGTCACGACGTAGTACATCGACGTCCCGAACGTGGTGACTCCGGGCGTCGAGTAGGCCGCGCCGAGGTCGGCCGTCAGCGGCGTCCACACATCGAGCGAGACGTAGACGGGGATCTGACCCGCGGCGACGTCGCCGACCCAGCGGCGAATGACCAGTGGCGCCGTCGCCTCCCAGTGCCCAGCCGGCAGCGTCGAGTTTTCGTCCCACGGCAACCAGACGCGGAGGGATTGTGTGACGTCGCCGCCCGTCATCCACGGGGTCGCGTCGTCGGCGGCGATCGCCACCTCGCCCGCGGCGCCGCGCACCACCCGCTGCGCGAACACAACGCCGGTCGCGGTCGCCCCGCCTGGCCCCGTCAGCTCGATCTCGAAGCGAGAGCGCGACTCGACCTCCGCGCACACACCCATTCCTCGCGTGTCGCCGCCGAACGTCACCGACGCGTCACCCACTCGCCAGGACGCCTCCTCGTCGAAGCGGTCGCAGTTGAGCTCCTCTTCGCAGCGGTGCGTGAGCGTCAAGGCGCCCGCGCCCCGATCGACGCCCCCAACGCGCACGACCGGAGGCAGAGGCCCCTCCGGTACGCCGATGCGCCGCTCGTGGATCAACGTCGCCGCCGAGGCGTCGATCGTCGGGTAGCCCGACGCCGCGCGGTACAGACGGACGGCGACGGGCTCTCGCTGCGCGTCGAGGTTCAGCGAGTACAACGCAAGCGTCGTCCCCGAGATGACGCCGCGCGCGATCAGCGCGTGCTCCATCGCGCCGCTCGAATACTCGATCTCGAGGTACCAGCGCGCCCCGTTGAACGTCGACGGGAGCCCGGACCCGAACGGGTCGGGGAGGTCGAACACGTTGCCCGACGCGAGGCGCACCTCGGGGTAGGTCTGGCACGTCGCGTCGTTCGCGCCGAGCGTCCCGATGACAGTGATGACGGGGACGTCGGTGGCGACGGGTCGCTGGTACGACGGGTCGGGGCTGGCTGCGACGTAGCGGTTGGTCGCGCCGTCCCACGAATAGATGCCGGGCGTTCCGACCGTGGCGATCGTCGGTGTGCTCTGCGCCCACTGCTGGATTTTCCGTGCGTGATACGCGGTGTACTGCGGAAAGCACGTCGCTGCGTTTGCCGCCTCGCCTCCGTTCATTGGGTCGCGCTTGCCGACCCAGCTCCCGTCGCCGGCGAGGGCCGGGCCGGTCGCGCCGACGCGGTACCACGTCCTGAACCGATCGCGGAGGGTGTCGTATCCCCACGGGTGCCCCGCTACGTTTGTGCCATCGAGGGGATACTCCGCCGAGATGCCCCAGCTGGCCGCGGTGCCTGAGGTGAAGTGTTGCAGCGTGAGCGAGTGGCCAACCTCGTGGATGAAGCCGTTGCCGCACTCGTCGGCCCACATCGCCGTCCAGCCGGTCCACCCCGCGGCATATGGCGCGTCGTCGATGTCGCGGTAGCCGCCGTCGGTGTCGCGGAACCAACCCATCGCGACCGAGGTCCCAAACGAGTAGGGTGAGCTATCTCCCTCTGACTCACCCGTCATCGCGAGCCCACGCCCGGTGTTTGCGAGGCTCAGACGCAGCGCGATCTGATGTTTCAGGATCGTCCAGTGGTCGACGTCGATGGCGCTCGCGACGCGCTCGGCCTCGGAGTGGACCCACTGGGGGCCCGTCGCCGTGTTCACGACGACGCTGTCGAGCCGCCACGGCAGGGAGTCGACCACGCGTAGCTCGGCGAACGGGAGGGCTGGGAAGTAGTCCTGCGCCAAGCGTTCCGCCGGCAGCGTCGCCGTGTCGTAGTCGGCCTCGCCAAACAGGACGACCTTGGTCCGCGTCACGGTGAAGATGTGTGGCGCCCCGAAGCCATTGATCGGCGCTACGTAGTCGTGTCGAAAACCGCTGGCGTCGACATATCCAACGACCACGTCACGGCCCTGCTGCACCCACGCCGCTGGGAGGAGCCCGCTCCACGCTTCGTCGCTGTATGGGTCGAGCGCGACGGTCGTGAGCTCCTGCTCCAGCGGCGACGGGAGGGCAGCGGGAGGCGCCATCGCCAGTGATCCAAGCAGCGTCTCGCCGTCGAAGACGGCGACCGTGAGCGGCGTCGACGCGTCGAGCGGAGCGTCGGGCGTGAACAGGACCAGCGTCTCGCGTTGCTGCACCGGCAACGGCGCGATGCGGGTCTCGTGCTCGGCGACGACGTGTGTTTGCCCCCACTCGAGCGCGCCAGAGAGCGCACTCCCAGGGCTGCCGGCGTCCCAACCATCGGCGACCGCGAGCATATCACGGCAGCCATCGAACCTGTCGCCGCACAACCCGTCGCCATCGAGGTCGTCGGGGCCGTCGAACGGGCAGGGGTCATCGGAGTCGCAGACGCCGTCGAGATCGGTGTCGTCGGGGCTGTCGAGGGGGCATGGGTCGTCGGAGTCGCAGACGCCGTCGAGGTCTGTGTCGTCGGGGCTGTCGAGGGGGCATGGGTCGTCGGAGTCGCAGACGCCGTCGAGGTCTGTGTCGTCACAGGGTGCGACCGTGTCTTCGTCGACGTCGGGGAGGGTATCGCCGACGTCCGCCGCGTCGTCCGAGGTGTCTTCGGCGTCTTCGTCCGCGTCGTCCGAGGTGTCTTCGGCGTCTTCGTCCGCGTCGACCTCGGCCGTGGCGTCCGTAGTGTCCGCGTCGCCATCCGCGTCGCCATCCGCGTCGCCATCCGCGTCGCCATCCGCGTCGCCATCCGCGTCGCCATCCGCGTCGCCATCCGCGGCGGCGTCGGCGCCGTCGGTGGGGACGTCAGCGTCGGTGTCTGTGGTGGGCACGTCTTCGGGCCGCGTGTCTACGCCAGCGCCGTCGGTGCTGGAGTCGGCGGCGTCCATGGGGGCGTCCGTGCCCGCGTCGGCCGATGAGTCGGCGTCTGGTCCGACGTCGGAGCGAGTGGAGCCGCTGCTGGTCCCGCAGGCAGCGATACACGTAACGGCCAGCGCGGCGGGGAGGGCGCGGTAGCGACGGAGCATGGTTCACGCGGACGAGTGGCAGGAACGCGCCGAACTCTATCAGCCGGGCGGACCGTTCGCACCTTCCGCACTCCCGCACCCGTCGAACGCACCCCGAGGTTGACGGCGCGCGCTCGCCCGACTAGAAACGCGCCTCCCTGTGACTCGCTGCTCGCCGAGTCCGCCAGGGCGCTGCGGCGCCTCGAGTGTCGCAACTATCGGCCGCATCTGTCGATTCGGCCTCTCGCGAGTCGCCTCGAAGCGAGGCAGGTGTGGCCATGAGCAAGATGATCCTTGGGCGCAAGCTCGGCATGACGCAGATCTTCACTGCCGAGGGGAAGCAGGTTCCCGTGACGGTCGTGCAGGCGGGACCGATGGTCGTCGTCGCGAAGAAGTCGTCGCTCGGCAAGGACGGCTACGCGGCGGTCAAGGTCGGCTTCGAGGCCGCTCGCCGGCAAGAGAAGGATGGCGACGTGCGGTACCGCGGCCTGACGAAGGCGCAGGTCGGCGTGTTCGCCTCGGCTGGCGTCGAGCCGCAGCGGTTCGTCCGTGAGTTCCGGTGCCGCGAGGCCGAGCTCGACAAGTTCGAGATCGGCCAAGTCCTCGACCACACGATGTTCGCGGCCGGCGAGTCGGTCGACGTCGCTGGCGTGAGCAAGGGCCGCGGCTTCACGGGCGTCATGAAGCGGCACAACTTCTCCGGTTTCGGCGGGTCGCACGGCGCGCACGAGACGCACCGCGGCGGTGGCTCGATCGGTACGTCGGCCACGCCGTCGCGCGTCTTCCGGGGCATCAAGATGGCCGGCCGCTCTGGCGGCACGCGCGTCACGGTGCAGAACCTCAAGATCGTGCAGGTGATCGAAGAGGACGGCCTCTACCTCATCCGCGGCGCCGTTCCCGGCGCGAACGGGGGCCTCGTCGAGGTGCTCCCTGCGGTGAAGCGCGCCGGCGGCTCTCGCCCCTAGGGCGTCGCCGCGGCGGCGGCGCGAAGCCGACCGCCGCTCCGTCGCCTCTCGGCTCGCGTCTCAGACGCTGAGCCGGCCCGTATAGACGCGCTGCGCCGGCCCCGAGAGGGTGACCGCGCCGGTCGCGTCGACGCGCGCGCGCAGCAGTCCGCCGGGGAGCTCGAGTTCGAGCGGCTCGTCGGTCCCGGCGCGGCCCGTGCGGACGAGCGCCGCGGCGACCGCGGTGGCGCCGGTTCCGCAGGCGAGCGTCGCGCCGGCGCCGCGCTCCCACACGCCAACCCGCCAGGAGCCAGGCCCTGAGGCGGTCACGAACTCGACGTTGGTGCGCCGCGCGAATCGCGGGTCGTGCTCGAGCGGTCGTCCCAGCGTGGTTGGCGCGTCGGCGTCATAGTCGCCGAAGAAGATCCAGTGCGGGTTGCCGACCGACGCGACGAGGCCGCGGCCCGGTGCGGCGTCGAGCCAGCACAGCCCGTCGCCCCCCGGCGTCGCGACGGCGTGGGCGTCGGCAGGCCGGAACGACGGGATCCCGGCGTCGACCTCGACCCGAAAGCGAGACGAGTCGCCAGTTCCCGAGACGCGGCACGTGAGCTCGCCCGCGTCGGTCTCGATCTCGATCGCGACGGGTGCCGACGCGGCCGCGGCGACGGCGTGTGCGGCGAGCAGGGAGGCGGCGCAACGGAGTCCGTTCCCGCACATCTCGGGCCGGCTCCCGTCTGCGTTCACGACGCGCATCCGGGCCGGATTGCGGTCGAGGAGGAGGATGCCGTCTGCTCCGACACCGAAGTGACGGGCGCAGAGGGCGGGCGCGGCGCTGGCCCAGTCGATGTCCGCGGGCGCGTCCACGACGACGATGAAGTCGTTGCCGAGGCCGTGCCACTTCTCGAACGGGACGGAAGTCACGCAGACGCGGCGAGGCGCGCGTTGACGGAGCGGGGCATGCGTTGGAGCGCTCGGTCGATCCGTCGCGCGTCGAACAGCGGCAGCCCCTCGAACGCGATCCCCATGCCGGCGCGCTGCGCGGCGTGGGGTGCGGCGACGTCGCGAACGACCCGTGCGCTGGCGTCTAGGCGGCCGCCGTCTGGAAGCTGGAGCGAGCAGAACACGAGCGCACCGACGGAGAGGTAGACGTCCGCGGCCACGAACATGCCAGTGGCCGAGATGTCGACGCTCTCGAGTTCTACAGTCGCGCCACGGAAGCGGAGCGAGACCGGGGTCCGCCAGCTCCGGCGTCGTGCCGCACGCAGTCCAGAAGACGTGGAGGAGTCCGGCTCGGGTGCGTGTTCCATGGCGATGTAGGTCTCGTGCGGTGTGACACGGCAGACGCTACGGGCTCCGGCGGGGCAGGGCAAAATTTCGTCCCTCGCACAGGTCGACTTCCCGTGCGGGGCACGAGACCGGCGGCGATCGTGCGGCGTGGGTGGCACAGAAGGTCGAGACGCGTTACAGGGGCGCCGACCCGGCGGCCTGCGTGCTGCCGACACGAACGAGACCGAGCACGAGGCAGACATGGGCGCGACTACGAAGCTGCGAGAGATGCTGGACAACTACAAGGCGGACCACACGCACCCAATGAATCGAGCGACGCACATGATCGGGATCCCGATGATCGTGGTGTCGCTGCCGCTGCTCGTCGTGATGCCGCCGGCTGGGATCGCGCTGTTCGTGATCGGCTGGGTCTTCCAGTTCATCGGTCACGCGTTCGAGGGGAACATGCCGAGCTTCTTCCGCGACCCGCGGTACCTGCTCGTGGGGCCGATGTTCTTCGTCGAGAAGGTGCGCGGGCTGGCGGGAGCGGCACGCCCCACCTAGGCGGGGCGCTGGTGGGTGATTTTGCGCAACGATTGCAGTGACTTGTGTGACGTCGCCCAGCGTCGTCACAGGGCGCCGCGCGCTGGCATTTCGAGCGGGGAGTCGCTAGGGTTCGCGCAGCGCCGCCGGCTTGGTGTCGGCCCGCGCGCGATACGCGAGGAGAACGGGTCGATGACGAGACAGATGACGAGAGGTCCGCTCGCTCGGGTGGCTTGGGTCGCCGCCACGCTCGCCTTCGCGGGTTGCGGCGACGAGGACGTCGACAAGAACGCGCAGCCCGACGTGACCGCGGACGCCGACGCCGGGACGAGCGACACGGCCGTGGAGGACGGCAGCGGGAGCCCTGACGCCGTAGAAGACATCGACGCGAGTCCCGACGCGGCGCCTGCGCCCGACCCGGCGACGCCGATCGCGCTTCCCGACTACGGCTTCGAGGCCCCAGCGGTCCCTCGGCTGACCTCGCGCCAGTACGAGAACGCGGTTCACGACTTGTTCGGCGCCGACATCGTCGTGCCGGTCAACATCGAACCCGATCCCGAGGCTGGCGGGCTTCTTCAGGTCGGCGCCGCCGCCGCGACGATCTCGCCGCGCGGGGTCGAGAAGTACGAGCAGGCCGCCTACCAGATCGCGTCGCAGGCGATGACGGAAGGCCGCCGCGAGGCGCTCGTCGGGTGCACCCCGGCGGGGGTCCGTGACGACGCCTGCGCCGGCGCATTCCTGCGTCCCCTGGCGGCGCGCGCGTGGCGTCAGCCGGTCGATGACGCTGCGATCGCGACACTGGTCGAGATCTCGGGTCACGCGGCGGAGGTCGTCGGCGACTTCTACGAGGGGCTCGAGTACGGCATCGCGACGGTGCTGCAGTCTCCGAGCTTCATGTTCCGCGTCGAGGTGGGCGAGCCCGACCCGAGTGACGAGACCCAGCGGCGCTACACCGACTGGGAGATGGCGAGCCGGCTGAGCTTCCTCTTCTGGAACACGATCCCGGACGAGGAGCTGGCGCGCGCCGCCGAGGCGGGGGAGCTGACGACCGACGCTGGCCTCTTTGCGCAGGCGGAGCGACTGCTCGCGGACGACCGGGCGCGCGAGGGCGTGCTCGTGTTCTTCGACGAGCTCTACGGGCTTCACCGCCTTCGCACCATCGTGAAGGACCCGACGGTGTTCCTGTCGGCATCGCCCGAGCTGGGTCCGGCCGCGCGTCAGGAGACGCTGATGACGCTGGCGGACATCATCTTCGACCGCGACGCAGACTTCCGCGAGCTCCTCACGACACGCCGGACGTTCATCGATCGGCGCCTGGCCGCGCTCTACAACGTGCGCGCCCCGGCCCCCGAGGGCTTCGCGGCCACCGAGCTGCCCGAGAGCGCAAACCGCGCCGGGCTGCTCGGACAGGCGTCGATCCTGGCGCTCTACGCGCACTCGACGTCGACCTCGGCGACCCTCCGCGGGAAGTTCATCCGCACCGTCCTCCTGTGCGGAGTCGTCCCGCCCCCGCCGTCTGGCGTCGACACGTCGATCCCCGAGCCGTCCGGCACGGCTGTGACGCTCCGGCAGCGCGTCGCCGAGCACCTCGAGAACGAGAGCTGCGCGAACTGTCACGCCCTGATGGACCCGCTTGGGCTGGCACTCGAGAACTACGACGGGCTCGGCGCGTGGCGCACCCTCGACAACGGCGCGCCCGTTGACCCCTCCGGCAGCTTCGACGGCGAGGTCTTCTCCACAGCCGAGGAGTTCGTCGACCTGATCTCGTCGGACCCGCGCGTCACGGACTGCGTCGTCGAGCGGCTGGTCCGCTACGGCAACAGCGCCGTTGAGACCTGGGAGCAGTCGAGCGCGCTCGAGCCGCTCAAGCAGGCGTTCGAGGCCGGCCACTTCAGCTTCAAGCACCTCCTTCTCTACTTCGTCATGAGCCCCTCGTTCCGCTACACGGGAGACCCCGCATGAAGACCCGTCTCAGTCGGCGCACGCTCCTTCGAGGGATGCTCGGTGGCGCGGCCGTGACGATCGGCCTGCCTCCGCTCGAGATCTTCTTCAACGCGAACGGCAACGCATACGCCTCGGGCGGTGCGCTCCCGCGGCGGTTCGGGCTCTACATGTGGGGCAACGGCATCCTGCCGCCTCGCTGGATCCCCAGCGCGACCGGGGCCGACTACACGCTGTCGGAGCAGCTCGCGCCGCTCGAGCCGGTCAAGAGCAAGATGACCGTCGTGACGGGGTTCGAGGTCCGGACTCCCAACACGATCCCGCACTTCTCCGGCGCTGCGGGCATCCTGACCGGCCGCCCCGTACTCGACCGTGGCGACGACCGCGGCTCGTTCCCGGCTCCGTCGATCGATCAGGTGATCGCGGCCGAGCTCGGCGGCGACACACGCTTCCGCTCTCTCGAGTTCGGCGCGCTCGGCTCGTCGGGCCTCTCGTATAACGGTCCAGACAACCAGAACCCGCCAGAGACATCGCCGGCAGCGCTCTTCGAGCGCGTGTTCGGCGCCGGCTTCCGGATGCCGGGCGAGACCGTCGAGGTCGACCCCCGCCTCGCCCTTCGGCGCAGCGTCCTCGACGCCGTCGGCGACGACATCACGCGCGTCCGCGCCCGCCTCGGCACGACCGATCAGGCGCGCCTCGACCAGCACCTGACCGGCGTCCGCGAGCTCGAGCTCCGCATCGCCCGCCTGGAAGAAGACCCGCCGGACCTCGCGGCGTGCGCTCGCCCCGCCGAGCCGCTCGCGGACTATCCGGACATCGAAGGGCGGCCGCAGATCCACGCCAAGAACCGTGCGCTGGCCGAGATCGCCGCGATGGCGCTCGCCTGCGACCAGACGCGCGTCTTCTCGAACTTCCTGACCGACCCCGTCTCGAACCACCTGTTCGAAGGCGCAACCGACGGGCACCATCGCCTCACGCACGACGAGCCCGGCGACCAGCCGCAGGTCAACGCGATCACGATCCAGCTCATGTCGGATTTGTCCGCGTTCCTGCAGCAGCTCGACGCCGTTCAGGAGGGTGACGGGACCCTCCTCGACAACTGCATCGTGCTCGGGACGTCTGACGTCTCGCTGGGCCGCCTCCACGCGTTCGATGAGTTCCCGCTCGTCATCGCCGGCTCTGGGTGTGGCACCCTCAAGACAGGGTTCCACCACCGCAGCGTCGGCGACAACGCCAGCCGCGTTCCCCTCACGATCATGCGCGCGCTCGGCATGACCGTCGGGAGTTGGGGAGCCGACGCGGGCGAGGCGACGGACTCCGTCGGGGATCTCGAGGCATGACGCCGCGGGTCGTCCGCACCGCCCTGGCTGTGGTAGCGACCGCGGCGCTCGGCGCTTGCGGCGAGCCCGCCGACGAATCCGGCGGCGACGCGGGCGTCGACGCAACATCCGACGCAACGTCCGACGCCGCGCTGGAAGTCGTCACCTCTGACGTCAACGATGGTGGCATGGCAGCGGACGGGTCCGGCGACGATGTGGACGCCGAAGACTCCGGTCCTGCCGGGGCTTGTGGCCCCCTCGGTGAGTCACGCACCTATGTCCTCAAGACCCTCCGGTTCGCGCGCAACGAGGCAGGCGTGTCGGCAGGCTTCGACCTCGACGGACGGACCAGCGATGGGACCGACCCCGTCGGCTGTCGCAAGCTCGACCTGACCTCGCCGAGCGGGACGCCGGGCGTCGACAACCAGTTCGCCTCTCTGCTCCCGGCCATCGAGGCCGCCGGCGGCATGGCGTTCGAGGGGCTGATCCAGGACGCGATCAACGAGGGTGACATCCTTTTGCTGATCGAGCTGACCAGCGTGGAGTCCCTCGACGACGACGACTGCGTCTCTGTCGAAGTCCAGTCCGGGCTGGGGACCCCGCTGCTCGATCAGGCCGGAGCCATGGCCGCGAACCAGACGTTCGCGCGGGACCCGGAAGGCGACCACAGCCACGTCGACGGTGCGCGCATCGTCGACGGGACGCTCGCCGTCGACTCGATCCGCGTGACCGTGCCGGCGTACGTCTTCTTCTACGAGTTCCGCATCCCGGTCGAGAGCGCGCGAATGGAGATGCACATCAACGAAGACGGCACCGCAACGGGCGTCCTCGGCGGTGGCATCGAGGTGGATACGCTCATCGAGATCGTCAGCCAGATCGACGGCGCGGGCGGTGTCCCCGACGCCGTCACCGCGCTCGCGCCCGGGCTCGCCGACCTGGCGCCGAACGACTCCGGACAGTGCACCGCGGTGTCGGCGGTGCTGACGTTCGACGCTGTCCCTGCCTACTTCTACGAATAGTCGCCCCGTCGAGTGGCACGGCTACGACGGTCGCGCGGTCGCGGCGCGCTTCCACGCGCGGTAGACGAGCGCGACGGCGACGACGATCGCGAGTGTGACGAACGGTCCGGAGATGCGGATCGCGTGCACGATCCCGTTGATCAGCGGCTCGCCAAACGACGCGCCGAGCCAGAGTAGTAGCGGGGTGACGATCACCATCCCGAGGATGTCGGCGATGACGAAGGTCCGCGTCGGAACGCCAAGGGCTGCCGCGATGAACAGGAGCTTCACACGCGTGCCGACCGCGAAGCGCACGAAGAACACGCCCGCACCGCCGCGCTTCTCGAAGATGTGTGACCAGCGCTCGATGTTCCGCTCGCCGAGCATGGCGCGGACGCGCGGACGCTCTACGAGCCAGTGGCTGAACGTCTTCGCGAACAGGAACGCGTTCAGGTCGCGAATGAACATCGCGGACCCGCAGACCAACGCCGTGGGGCCGAACTCGAGCTCGCCGCGTGCGACCAGCGTCCCGACCGTCATCACGATGATGTCTTCCGGGAACGGGACCGGGAAGCCGCAGATGACGCACAGCAAGAACAGCGTCGGGTAGCTCGACAGCCACTCGGAGATGTAGGGCGGCAAGATCAATGCGACACACCAGACGCTAGTGGCTCCCCTGCCAGCCTACCGCGGAAATCGCGCCGCGTAACTACTCCCGGGCTGCCCGCGCGAACGTCTCGGCACGTCGCGCGGCGATCAGGTCGACCAGCGCGGGGGCGAAGCGTGTGAGCCGCCACTCCAACGCCGTCAGCCGCGAGACTGGGATCACCGCGGCACCGCGTGCGGCGCCCGCCAGGATCACGCGCGCGCAGCTCTCAGCGGTCATTGGACGAATCGGGATCGCCGCCGCGAGCGCCGCTGGGTCCACGCCTCTGTATCGCGTCGACGCCATGATGTTGGTCGCGATGTAGCCAGGACAGGCGACCGAGACCCCGACCCGGTGGCGGGCGGCCTCCGCGCGAAGCGACGTCGAGAGGGCGACCACCGCGGCCTTGGTGGCTGCGTAGGCCGCCATCCCTGGGCGCGGACAGAGCCCCGCGCCAGAAGCGACGTTGATGATCGTCCCGGCGCGCCTGGCGATCATCGTGGGATAGATTGCGTCGACGCCGCGGGCGACGCCGAGCAGGTTGACCTCGACGACGGCTCGCCAGTCGTCCATCGACGTCGCCTCGATCGGGCCCGCGAGCCCGATACCGGCGTTGTTGACGAGCACGCCGATCGGAGCGCCAAGCGCGGCCTCCACCTCGGCGGCCACCCGCGCAAAGCCGCCCTCCTCGGTGACGTCGAGCCGCGCCCGGAGCTCCGCCGGCACGGGCGCGAGCGCGTCGAGCGAGAGGTCGGTCGCGACGACGCGCGCGCCCGCCTGCGTCAGGGCGCCGCACAGCGCCGCGCCGATCCCCGAGCCGGCCCCGGTGACCAGCGCAATCTCGCCGGCAAAGGGCGACCGCCTCACTCGTCGATCCGGTAGCGTCCTGCGTCGCGGTCGACGTCGATGCGGCGCAGGCCGAGCCGCGAGAAGAGCGGCGCCGCGAGGCGGAACGCGCTCATATCCTTCTCCTGCGACGCGTGCAGGTGCAGCAGGTCGACGAGCTTCTGCTGGCACGACTTCCCGTCGGCGCAGGGCAGGCGGCCGTCGAACCAACCGTCGACAGGCCCCGGGTCCGCCTGTTTCAGCGCGCGGAACGCCCAGTGGCGACGCAACGCGTAGAGGGCGAGTCGCGGGCGAGCGGCCGGGGCGATCTCGTGGAGCGCGGCGACCGTCAGGCGCGAGACGAGCGTGTGCTCCGGGTGGCCGGTCGCGCCGTGCTCCGGGTCGAACGTGAGGACGATGTCGGGCCTGAACGCCTCGATCGAGGCCCGGATCACGGCGGTGGGGTTGGCCTGCTCCTGCCAGCGACGCAGGATCTCACGCCGCGGCGGGAAGGACCACTCCGGGAGCGTCGCGTTCCAGAAGTCGTGAATCTCGAGCGTCGCGCCGAGCGCGTCGGCGACCGCCTGCATCTCCTCGGCGCGGGCTGCCGGGAGGTCGGGCACGCCGAGGGCGTTGTTGCCGCCGCCGCCGCGGGTCATGACGAGCAGGTGCGTCGGGACGCCGTGGAAGAGGCGCGCTCGGGCGAGCAGGCCTCCGGTCAGGAACTCGTCGTCGGGGTGCGCGCAGCACCACAACAGCCGCGCGCCCCCTGCGAGCTCACGGTCGATGTCGAGCGTGGTCACAGCGGGTAGTCCATGTTCGGGTTTCCCCGCGCGGCGACGACCTCGGAGATCGAGGCGAGCGCCACGTGTAGCAGCCACGGTGCCACGAACGAGTCGCATTGCAAGGACATCGCGCCAAAGAGCATCCCCATCGGGATGCACACTAGCGTCTCGGCGGCGCCCTTTCGAAGGTGGGCCAGCACGTAGAGGCCCGTCATCGCGGCGAGCCCGGGCCAGGCGCCAAGGCTCGCGACGAGCCCGTGCGTGAGGAGCCCGCGGAAGAGCAGCTCGTAGCCGAGCAGGTAGACCGCCCACGACCCCAGGCTGGCCGCGGCGAGCGCTCGTGACCAGCGCGCGGCGCGGATCTCGGGGTAGAGCGCCTGCAGCTTGGGTCGGGTCGCGGAGGCTCCGGTGATGGTCAGCGTCACCGCGCCGAGGCAGACGAGCCAGGCGAGGGCGGTCATCGGGCGCGGGAGCCGTACAGCGAGGTGCCAGCCGTGACCGAAGGCCGCGTAGCTGAGCCAGACCGCCCCGCCGCCGAGCAGAACGGCCCAGCTCAGGCGCGCGGCGATAACGGCCGCGCCGTCGCTGACGCTCCCCCGCCGGCGCCGCAGCCGCTCCTCCCAGCTCGCGACGGACAGCGGATAGGCCTGTGCCCAGAGCAGCGCGGTGGCGCCGAGCGTGACGAGCACGGCGGGGGCCTCTGTCATGTCCAGCGGGAGCCGCGTGGGCCACAGCAGCTCGGCGAGCCAGCTCAAAGCCAGCCCCGCAAGCGGTAATCCGACGCGGCCCGCGCCACGCCCTCGTCGAATCCGACCTTGGCGCTCCACCCGAACATGGCCTCGAGCTGGGAGGGGTCGCAGACCCACGATGGCTGCGTCAGGTCGACGACCTTGTCACGGTTGAACACGGAGGTAGCGCCCCGCGCCAGCGCGGCGACCTCTGCGCCGGACGCTGCGGCGCGCAGCACCCAGGTCGGGACGGGGACGATGCGTATGGGGCGGCCGCGTACCGCCGTCCCGATCCTCCGGGCGGCTTCTGCCGCTGGGATCGGCTCCGCGTGCGCCACTTCCAAGACGACCGGCGCGTCTGGGCCGTCGGCTTCGGGCGCGACCGCGAGGATCGCCAGCGCGTCGGCGCAGTCGTCGATGAACACGAAGCTAGCTGCCCCGGCCGCTGCGGGGACCGGCACCCAGCCGCGGCGCGCCGCCCGAAAGAGCGGGAGCATACGGTCGTCGCCCGGACCATACACACCCGGTGGGCGCGCGATGCGCACGGAGCGTCCGCTCGCAGCCAGTGAGGCGCAGCGAACCTCTGCGAGCCGCTTCGCGCGGCCATACTCGGTGAGCGGCTCGGGGGTCGCGGCGGCGGAGGGTGTGGTTGGGCCCCGGGCGGCGACCGACGAGACGAGCACCAAACGTTTGACGGAGTCGCTCCGCTCGATTGCGTCGGCGAGCGCGGAGGTCGTGGATGCGTTGTTTGTTGCGAGCTCGGCGCGTCGCGTTACCCGTCCGCCGCCGGCGCAGTGGACGACCGAATGGACGCCTTCGAGCGCGGCGTCGAGCGCGGCCGCGTCGTCGAACGCAGCGATCCGAACGGGGACGCCGCGAGCGCGCAGGTCGTCGACGCGAGACGTTGGCCGAGCGAGTGCGGCGGCGTCGGCGCCCACCCGTCGCAGCGCCTCGACGACCGCGCCTCCGACGTACCCAGATGCGCCGGTGACGAGGACCCTCATCGCGCGTGCGGCGGGGCCGCGGTCACCGCACGTACTTGGAGAACCGGTGATAGAACGGCGTCTTGCTGCTCTCGTCCTTCGCCTGTCGCTCCCCGTTCAGGAACGGCACATACATCGTGCGTCGGCGGCTGGCGGGGCCGCTGAGCTGCGGCGACCCGACGCGGTGCCAGAGCCGCCCGTCGTGAAGCGTCAGGTCGCCCGCGTCGGCCTCGACGAGATACTCGCGCGGGTCGTCGTCGTGCGCCATGAAGTGAGCCTTGCCGAGGAACATGGCGGCGAGGTTCTGTTTGTGTGTCCCCGGGATGACACGCAGGGCGCCCTTGTCTCTGTGCGAGTCGTCGAGGTAGAGCCCAACGTTCCACATGGGCTCGGGGAGCTTGCCGTAGAACACATCACGCAGCGCATCGATGTGCCAGCCGAGCTTGGTGTAGTTCGAGCCCGGGACGTTGAGGTAGTGATTGACGACGAGTCCGTCTTTCTCGTCGAGGCCAAGCCGGAAGTCGGGACCACACATCGTGCGGACGGTCTCCCACCGCGGGTCCTCGAAGAATCCGGCGAGCCGCTGAGAGAAGTGCGACGTGAACGCGTACCGATTCACGAAGCGGCTCCCGTCCTCGTCGACGCCCCACTTGATCGGGATCCCGTTCACGACCTCGCGGTTTTCGCGGATCCACTCGTCCTGGATCGCGCCGAGCTCGCCCCGGATCATCTCGACCTCATCCATCGACGCAAAGCCGCGGAATCGAATGAACCCGTGCTCGTCGAGGAAGCGCGCCTGCTCGTCGTCGAACGTCCCGGTCCATTCGAAGAAGGCGCCGGCGGGGGGATGGGTGAGCGGGAGCGGGTATCGCATGGGATCTCGTGGCCGTGGGCACGCGCGGTGCGTCATGACTCGGCGGTACCGCGCGGCGGGGCGGGCGTCAACGGGTGTGGCGGGGCGGCCTATGGGAACGGTGCGAGGGCGGCCCAAAGGGAACGCCTCAGGGCGGGCCAAAGGGAACGCCCGAGGGCGGGTCAATGGGAACGCGGTGAGGTGACGGTCGGGTCGCCCTCGGAGAGTCTGGAGCACCCCTGTGCCCGGACGCCCGATGACCGCGACGAGGACCGACATGCATCGATTGCAGGAGCTGGTGAGGCTCCACCGGCAGGGCATCCGGCCGCGCGCCGCCTGCCGCCTTCTGACGATGAGCCCGAAGACGGAGCTCAAGTACCGGACCGCGGTCGGCGCCGCGGGCCTTCTGGATGGCGACCCCGACGCGCTGCCATCGATGGACGCGCTTCGCGCGGCGGTCCTGGTGGCGCATCCCGCGGCTGCGCCGCGCGCGATCGAGGCAACGACGGATCGATGGGACGACGC
>JACKDJ010000002.1 GCA_020633625.1 Myxococcales bacterium | reverse complement strand
GACGAGGTACCGCCTCCCTCACGAGCCCGCTTCTCCGAAACTGCGATCGTGAGGTCGGGGCGCCTTCCGTCGCGCGCGAAACACGCCGGCACGTCCGCCTCGCCTCCGGTCTGCGCGCGTTGGCGGCACTCCGTCGGGCTCACGCCGGTCACGTCGCGAAAGGTGCGGCCGAAGGTGCCGAGGCTCGCCCAGCCGCACGAGAGCGCGATCTCCGCGATCGGCCGCTCCGTCTCGCGCAACAGCGTGGTCGCGCGCTCGATGCGCAGTGTCAGCAGGAAGCGGTGCGGTGGTGCACCGAACGCCTCTTTGAACGCGCGCGCGAAGTGCGCCTCCGACGCGCCGGCGACCCGCGCCAGACGGCGAATCGGCCAGTCCTCGTGCGGCGCGGCCGTCATGCGGTCCTTCGCGCGCAACAGGCGGCGCAAGAGCTCGGGGTCTTGGGTCACGTCGAGAGGAGCCTAGTACTTCGCCGCCGGGGTTCGTCGCGGAACGAATCCCTCGCGCGGGCGCTCGCCCTGGGCCGAGCTCCTTCCAACCTCCACCTCGCGGCATGGCGCTCCGCCTGCCGCCGACTTGCCACCCGCGGCGTGGTCACCGACCCTGGACGAATGCGAACGAGGTTCTGGGTTGGGGCCCTCGGTGCGTTCTGGCTCTCGGCGTGCGCGTCGGGAGCGCCCGCGTCGGAGACCTGCGAGACGGCGGCGGACTGCCGCACGGACGAGACCTGCCTCGACCAACGTTGTGTGCCGCGCAGCGAATCGCGGGCGGCGATGCCACGACGATTCCGATGGGTGACGCGTCGACCCTGCCCGACGGAGGCACCGACGCCGGTCCGATCTGCATGGCATGCGACGACGGCGACGCGTGCACGACGGATAGCTGCGTCTCGGGCCCCTGCGTGTACACGCCCGTGAGCTGCGACGACGGCAACGCCTGCACGGTCGACGCCTGCGATTCCGCGACCGGATGCACCACGACCCCCGTCGATTGCGACGACGGCGACGCGTGCACCGCCGACGCGTGCGATGCCGCGGCCGGGTGCATGCACGATCGCATGACCGCCTCGGGCGATCTCTGCGCCGGCGCGGTCGACGTCAGCGCCGGTGGCACCTTCACGGGCTCGCTCGCGTGCGCGACCCACGCGACCGGTGGCGTGTGCGGCGCGGCGGATGGTGCGGACGTGCAGCACGTCTTGATGCTCACCGCGCCTCGGCGCGTGCGTGTGACCTTGACCGGCGACGGAAGTCCGGTGCTCTCGTTCGGTCGCACGTGCGGCGCGGGCGACCTCGCGTGCGGCAATGCCGACCTGCTCCTCGACGCGGGCACGTATTTCCTCTCCGTCGACGCGGGCTCCGGCGTCGCGGGCGCGTACTCGTTGGTCGTCGAGCTCCTACCGTACCCCTCGCCGGAGACCGTGGCGTTTCCGACTGCGGCCGACACGCGCGTCGCGGCGAGCAACCTCTACTACTGGCGCGCCGGCGACTACGTCCAAGGCCCGCGCTCCACGTCGCTTCCCCGAGCCCGTCGCGCCGTCGTGAGTCTCGGATTCCCGTCCAACGGATTGACCTGCGACTCGTTGCCGATGCGCATGCGCATCAACGGCACCGAGGTCGGCACCTTCACCATCACGCCCGGCATGACACGCGCGACGCCGACCTTCGACTTCGCGGCGATCGCGGGGCCGACGTTCACGCTGCGCTACGAGACGATGCGTGTCGTCGCCAGCGGATGCGGCGCGGTCACCTTCGACGAAGGCACGTCGACGGTACAGCTCTCGCCCTGAGAGCACGCCCCACTCGCAGATCCAATCCGTGCGAGTGGGGCCGTGCTCGGTGGTGCGGGGGCCCCAATCCGGCTTT
>JACKDJ010000019.1 GCA_020633625.1 Myxococcales bacterium | reverse complement strand
CAGGCTGAGCGTCGTCGTCGAGGCGCAGCTTCGAGTCGATGCGAAGAAGCTGGCCGCTTGGCCGGCCTATCAGGCTCTGCTCCGCGCGCACTCGAACCACCCCGTCGCCGTCGTGGTCCTTACGACGAAGCGGAGCGTGGAGAGGTGGGCGGCCGCGGGCGTCGAGCTCGGACCCGGACAGGTCTGGGCCCCCCTCGTCGTCGGCCCGTCCGCCTTTCCGAGCGCGCCGAGTCGCGCGGCCGTGGCGAGAAACCCCGAGCTTGCGATCCTCGCCGCGGAGCTCATGGACCCGCGCTCACCCGTCGACCAGGGCCTTCCCACGCTGCGAACCGCGGTGCTTGGGCTCGATGACGCCGCCGGGCGAGGTCTTGCGGACGACACGGCCCGACTGTACCTTGACGCCGTGCTCGACGCCGCCCCCGAGGCGGTGCGCCGCGCATTGGAGGCTGAGATGGAGCTGCGAAACTACGAGTACAAGAGCGACTTCGCGAGGAAGTACTACGGCCAGGGCGTTGCAGATGGACGCGCCGAGGGAGAGGCGCGCGGAGAAGCCCGCGGAGAAGCGCGCGGAGAAGCCCGCGGGGAGGCCCGGGGACGCGCTGCGGCGGTCCTCGCCGTGGCAACGAGCCGCGGGCTCCGCCTCTCCCCCGCCGAGCGGTCGAAGGTCTCGGAGTGCTCGGACCTCGGCACCCTCGACCGATGGGTCGTCCGCGCCGCGACCGTCGCGCGTGCGTCCGAGATCTTCGAGTAGGGCTCGACACGAACTCGGCGACCTGCGAGCGCGGTCGAGGTGGTGCCGCCGTAGACGGGCCGCCTCGAACCCTTCCGACGGCGGTCGCGCCCCCTAGGTAGTTCAACTCTCCCGAGGGTAGTTCAACTCTCCCGAGGGTAGTTCAACCTCCCGACGGTAGTGGCGCTCGAAGCTCCGCGCTACACGCGCTCCAGCACGGCGCTCGCGCCGAGACCGCCGGCCGCGCAGATGCCGAGCACAGCAAACTGCTGGTCGCGCTCGTGGAGTTCGTGCGCCATCGTCGTGACCATGCGCGCGCCGGTCGCTCCGAACGGGTGGCCGAGCGCGATGGAGCCGCCGTGCACGTTCAGTCGGGCCTCGTCGACCTCGCCGACCGCTTCGGCGCGCCCGAGCCGGTCGCGCGCAAACGCGGCGCTGGCGAGCATCTTCGTGACCGAGAGCACCTGCGCGGCGAAGGCCTCGTGAATGTCGACGAGTCCAACATCGCCGAGCGCCAGCCCGGCGCGCTCGAGGGCGAGCGGGATCGAGAGGGCCGGGCCGATGAGGAGCTGGTCGGCCGGGTCGACGCCCACGTACGCCCAGCTCCGGATCGCGGCGAGCGGGGTGTAGCCGAGCGCGCGTGCCTTGCTCTCTTCCATGATGAGCACGGCGGCGGCGCCGTCGGTCAGCGGTGAGGAGTTGCCCGCGGTGAGCGTGCCGTTGCGTGCAAACACCGGCTTGAGCTTCGCGAGCTTCTCGACAGACGTGTCGGCACGCACGAGCCCGTCGGCGTAGACGCGCCGGTCCTTGCCGGTCTCCACGGCGGCGACCTCACGGTCGAAGCGTCCGCTCGCGATCGCCGCCGCCGCGCGATGGTGCGAGCGTGCCGCGAGCGCATCCTGGTCTTCGCGGGCGATCGAGTTCCGCGCTGCCATTCGCTCTGCGGACTCGCCCATCACCTCTCCGGTCGTCCGCTCGGCGATGCGCGGCATCTTGGGCAGCACCTCGTTGAGCGGCATGAGCTGCGCGAGCACACCAAGCATGTCGGCCGGAGTCGCCTTGCCGAACGCGACGGGCGCCAGCGCGTGCACGAGCTTCTGGGGGAGGGCGATCTGAGCGTTGCTCGTCGAGTCGCTGCCGCCCGCGACGATGACGTCGGCCTCGCCGCGCTCGATGGCTGCGGCGGCGAGCGTGATCGCTTGCAGCCCGCTCGCGCACGCGCGCGTGCAGGTCATGCCCTCGACCGTCTCGGGCAGCTTGAGGTCGAGGGCGATCTCTCGCGCGAGGTTCGGGGCCATCGTCGGCAAGATGACGCCTCCCCACACGACGGCGTCGATCTCGGTGCGCGCGAGCTGCGTCCGCTCGAGCAGAGCGCGCGCCGCGTGGCCGCCGAGAGCGATGGAGTCGAGCGCGAGGAAGTCGCCGAACGCCTTGACGAAGGGGGTGCGAGCGCCGGCGACGATGACCGCGCGGCGAGAGGGGCGATCCGAGGTGCTGACGGGCATCGATGGCTCCGAACTTGTTTGTTTGGTTGCAGTGCGGCGCGGGCTATGCGCCGACGAGCGCGCCGCCACACACGCGGAGGACCTGCCCGGTCACGCCGTCGGACGAAGGCAGCGCCAAGAAGGCCACCGCTTCGGCGACGTCGACCGGGAGCCCGCCCTGTCCGAGGTTGTTCAGACGCCGCGCCACCTCACGAACGCCGGCCGGCATGGCCGCCGTCATGCGCGTCTCGATGAACCCGGGCGCGACGGCGTTGATCGTGACGCCGCGCTTGGCCAGCTGCGGGGCGAGCGATCGAACGAGGCCGATGATCCCTGCCTTCGCGGCGGCGTAGTTCGTCTGGCCCATGTTTCCGGCGATGCCGCCGATCGACGAGAGGCAGACGACGCGCGCGTTTGCGCGGAGGAGCTTCGCGTCGCTGAGCGCGGCGGTGATCGCTGCAACGGCCGTGAGGTTGACGTCGAGGCAGAGATCCCAGGCCTCGCGCTTCATCCGGAGCAGCGTCTTGTCGCGCGTGATGCCCGCGTTGTGGACGATCACGTCGATGCCGCCTCGCTCGCGCGCCGCCGCGGTGATCGCGTCGATCGCGTCGGGGGCGAGGAGGTCGACCGCGAGCGGAGACCCGCGGAGCTCGCGAGCGAGCTGCGCCACGGCGGACGCGTCTTCGGGACGGTCGAGGCAGATGACGTGCGCGCCCTCGTCGGCGAGCGCGCGCGCCGTCGCGCGGCCGATGCCGCGCGCGGCGCCGGTGACGACGGCGGTCTTGCCGTCGAGCGGGCGCGTCTCGGGCGCCGCCGGTGCGGCCTTGGCACGGGCGCTGACGCGGAGCGGCTGACCGGAGACGTAAGCGGCGCGCTCGGACGCAAGGAAGCGCAGCGGGCCCGCGACGCGGTCCTCCGCGCCGTCTTCGACGATGAGCAGGTTCGCGCCTGCGCCTCGCTTTCCGACCTCCTTCGCGAGGCTGCGGACGAAGCCGTCGAGCGCGTTCCGCGCGGCCGCGGCGGCAGCGGTCGGTGCCTGATCGGCGGGGCGGCCGACGACGACGATGCGCCCGCAGCGGGCGAGCCCGCCGAGGAGCGGGTTGAAGAACTCCCACAGCCGGTCGAGGTCGTCGATGGCGGCGAAGTCGGACGCGTCGAACACGAGCACGCGCGCCTTCGAGCCGCCCAGCGCCTCGAGATCGGTCCGGATCGGGCGCCGGCCGAAGGCCTCGCCGACATCTCCGAGTCCGTCGAGGGCGGCGGCGGTTCCGACGGCCGTGACCGAGGCGCCGGCGCGCGCGAGCGCGTCGGCGACGTGAGGCGTGAGCGTCGACTCCGCGGTGCGCAACGTGACGGCGCGGTCCGCGAGCGGACGATCGCCGCGCGGCCCGCGCGGACGCTGCAGCGGCTCGGGCATCGGAAGAGGCAGCCCGAGCGTCTGGACCAGCTTGCGTGCTTGCGGGTTCTTGCTCAGCTCGAGGAGGAAGTCAGCCATGGGTCGGTGCGGTGTGGGTAGAGAACGTCGAATCCATGTAGAGCGCGCCACCCGGCGCGTCGCCGACGCGGAGCTGCCAGGCGTCGGCCGCGTCGCGCGAGAGGTAGACGCCGACGCGGCCCGGGAGGGCGACCGGGCGGACGAATCGGCAGTCCATCGACCGGATGGGAGTGGTGCCAGAGAAGACGACTCGGTTCGCAGACTCGATCGCGCGGGCGAGAGTCGCGAACCCGTGCAGAATGGGCGTCTTGAAGCCGGACGCGCGGGCGTATGGCGCGATCCAGTGGACCGGGTTGAAGTCGCCGGTCAGCACGGCGAAGTCGCGTCCGGCGTCGGGTCGCAGCCGCCAGAACGCGATCTCGTTCGCGTCGGCGGGGACGCGCGCGGGGGCCCGCTTCGCGCCGCGCTCCCGCTGCGCCAGCGGGACGAACGCTCGGACCTCGGCGACGAGGGCGTTCGGAGCCGAGCGCGTGCCGGTCACGACACGCTGTCGCAAGACGGCGCGCGTTCCGTCGTCGTCGACGTCGACGAGCTGGGCGGTGACCTCGAGCTCCTCGTCGCGCCGCAGCGGCGCGTTGACGACGAAGCTGCAGCCGCCGTTCATGACCTTCGCCAGCGGGTAGGGGCACCCGGCAAGGGTCCGGGAGAGCGGCTCGAACGCCCACTGCGGGAACATATGCGGCGGGACGACGCCTCGGTACGCCGTCGGCTGGCCGCCGACGTGGCGCACGTACGCATCGATCAGCGCGCTGGAGCGAGGGGGGAGGCTGACCTGCACTTCGGCGCCCGGCGCCGCGAACGGCGTCGTCGCGTCGCTGCGCCCGTGCCCCGCGATGGCGAGGGCGGTGCGCCCGAGTGCCTTCAGAGTCGGGCCCTGCTCCGCGATGAAACTCAGCGAGACGGACATGGCGATGCCGGTAGATCGGTGCGAACGCGCGGCGTCTACACCATAACGCACTGCGACGCGACCGCGACGCGAGGGCGACGTGTGCCGCAGCCGGCCGTACCGGCGAGCGACCCACGCCGCGCGAGACACAGGCCGCGGGGCGCGCTAGGCTCCGCTGGAACGTGTTCTAGCTGCCGAGGCCCATGCCCATTCGAACGGAAGTACACGGCGACGGGGTCGCCGAGGTGGTCATCGCGAACCCACCGGTCAACGCGCTGCCGGTGGCGGGGTGGTTCGCGCTCGCGGAGTCGTTCGATCGGCTCGGTCGCGACCCAGCGGTGCGGGTGGTGGTGCTGCGCGCCGAAGGGCGGGGGTTTCAGGCCGGCGTCGACATCAAGGAGATGCAGCGGACCTCGGGCTTCGAGGCGCTGATCGGCGCGAACCGCGGCTGCTACGCGGCCTTCAAGGCTGTGTACGAGTGCGAGGTGCCGGTCATCGCGGCCGTCCACGGGTACTGCCTGGGAGGCGGGATCGGGCTGGTCGGGAACGCGGACATCATCGTCGCCTCTGACGACGCCACCTTCGGGCTTCCGGAGGTTGACCGGGGCGCTCTCGGCGCCGCCACGCACCTGGCGCGGCTAGTGCCGCAGCACAAGATGCGGGCGATGGTCTACACGTGCGCGCCGGCGACGGCCGCCGAGCTGCACGCGTGGGGAAGCGTCCTGCGCGTCGTGCCGCAGGCCGAGCTGCGGGACGCAGCGCTCGATATCGCGCGAGGGATCGCGGCGAAGAGCACGACCGTCGTTCGCGCCGCCAAGCAGGCGCTCAACGGCATCGACCCGGTCGACGTGAACCGGAGCTACCGCTACGAACAGGGCTTCACGTTCGAGCTGAACCTCTCGGGCGTGGCGGACGAGGCGCGAGACGCGTTCGTCGAGAAGCGCGCCGCGAAGTACGAGGAGTAGAGGCGTCGATGGCAGACAAGCGGATGACCGAAGCCGATGTCGTCGCCGAGCTGCGCGACGGCATGACCGTCGGGATTGGCGGATGGGGATCTCGGCGCAAGCCGATGTCGCTCGTCCGCGCCATCGTGCGCTCGCCGCTGCGCGACCTGACCGTAGTCTCGTTCGGCGGCCCAGACGTCGGGCTGCTCTGTGCGGCTGGGAAGGTGCGCAAGCTCGTGTTCGGCTTCGTCTCGCTCGACTCGATACCGCTCGAGCCTCACTTCCGGGAGGCGCGGCAGAGCGGGCGCATCGAGGTGCTCGAGCTGGACGAGGGGATGCTTCAGTGGGGTCTGTACGCAGCCGCGCTCCGGCTGCCGTTCCTTCCGACGCGCGCGGGCCTCGGCTCGGACGTCCTCGCGCTGCAGCCGGAGCTACGCACGGTCGCGTCTCCGTACGACGACGGCGAGACGCTGGTCGCGATGCCGGCGCTGCGCCTCGACGCGGCGCTGATTCACGTCAACCGCGCCGACGCTGCCGGCAATGGCGTGGTCCTCGGTCCCGACCCGTTCTTCGATGATCTCTACTGTATGGCGGCCGACCGAGCATACATGAGCTGCGAGCGTGTGGTCGCGACGGCCGACCTGACGGCGCCCGGCCCGGAGCCGTGGCCGCCGCCCAACCTTCTGATCAACCGAATGATGACCGCGGGAGTGATCGAGGCGCCGCTTGGCGCCCACTTCACGGAGTGTCCGCCGGACTACGGCCGCGACGAGGCGTTCCAGGCCGACTACGCCGCCGCTGCCGCCGACCCGACGACCTGGTCGGCGTGGCACGATCGCTTCGTTGCCCCGGCGACGGCAGACGCGTACGAGCGGGCGGTCGCCGCCTGGCGGGAGGCGCATCAGTGAGCGCGCCGGCTACACGCGCAGAGGTCTGCGTCGCGGCGTGCGCCGAGGCGTTTCGCGGAGACGGCGAGCGGCTGGCGAGCCCGATGGGGACGGTCCCGGCGATCGGCGCGAGGCTGGCGAAGCTCACCTTCGAGCCCGACCTGCTGCTCACCGACGGAGTCGCGACGCTGCGAGCAGACGTTGATGCCGTCGGCAGCTCCACGCCCCCGGTCATCGAGGGGACTATGCCCTACCGGCGGATCTTCGACCTGGTCTGGTGGGGGCGCCGGCACGTGATGATGGGCGCATCGCAGATCGACCGGTTCGGCAATCAGAACATCTCCGCTGTCGGCGACTGGAAGCAGCCGAAGGTGCAGCTCCTTGGCGCGCGCGGTGCCCCCGGGAACACGATCTGCCACACGACGAGCTACTGGGTGGCCAAACACAATCGTCGTGTGTTCGTCGAGCGCGTCGATTTCGTCTCCGGCGTCGGCTACGACCGCGCGGCGGAGCTCGGCGCTGGCGCGCGATTTCACGAGATTCGGCGCGTGGTGACCGACCTGTGTGTGCTCGACTTCCAGACCGAGACGCGCTCAGCGCGGCTCGTGTCGGTGCACCCTGGGGTCACCGTTGACGACGTCGTCGCTGCCACCGGGTTTGCGCTCGAGATTCCGGCGAGCGTGCCCGAGACGGCGACTCCGGGTGACGAGGCCCTGCGGCTGATTCGCGAGGTGATCGACCCGACCGCGCAGCGCGACCGCGAGGTGCGCTGATGCACGCCGCGCTTCGAACGCGTTTCTGCGAGGTCGTCGGGGTCGAGCTGCCGATCGTCCAGACCGGCATGGGCTGGGTGTCTGGCGCGCGCCTGACCGCGGCGACGAGCGCCGCAGGTGGGTTCGGGATCCTCGCCGCCGCGACGATGACGCGTGACCAGCTCGCCGAGTCCATCGACGAGGTCAAGGCGCGGACGGACCGGCCGTTTGGGGTCAATGTACGCGGCGATCAGCCCGACATCGACTCCCGGATCGCGCTCATGGTGGAGCGAAACGTGCGGCTCGCGAGCTTCGCCGGTGCGCCGCGCCGCGAGGTCATCGACCGGCTCAAGACGGCCGGGATCTTTACGATGCCGACCATCGGCGCGCGCCGACACGCCGAGAAGATGCAGCAGTGGGGCGTCGATGCCGTGATCGCGCAGGGGCACGAGGGGGGAGGGCACACCGGCCCGATCCCGACGTCGATCCTCCTGCCCCAGGTGTGCGCGGCGGTCGACATCCCGGTGCTCGGTGCCGGCGGCTTCCGCGACGGCCGCGGTCTCGTCGCCGCGTTGGCGTACGGCGCCGCGGGGATCGCCATGGGGACTCGCTTTCTGCTCACCGCCGAGAGCACCGTCCCCGAGAACGTGAAGCAGATCTATCTCGCGACGGACGAGCGGCAGACCGTCGTCACGACCGCGATCGACGGCGCTCCGCAGCGCGTGATCGAGACGGCGATGGTGCGCACTCTCGAGCGCTCGACGGCGCTCGGGCGGCTCGTCGGCGCGGCCAAGCAAGCGCTCGCGTTTCAGCGGGCGACCGGCGCGCGGCTGGCCGACCTCGTGCGAGAGGCGCTCGCGATGAAGCGCTCGCAGGAGCTGAGCTGGGCGCAGGTCCTCATGGCCGCGAACGCGCCGATGATGACGAAGGCCTCGATGGTCGACGGCCGCCCCGAGATCGGCATCCTGCCGACCGGACAGGTCGCTGGCGTCATCGGCGACCTGCCCGCGGTCGCCGAAGTCTTGCGGGCGATCGTCGCCGAAGCAGAAGAGACGCTCGCGCGTCTGGAGGGGCGATGACCGAGTCGTCTGCGCTGGTGCTCTACGACGTCGCCGATGGTGTCGCGACCGTCACGCTCAACCGACCTGCCGTTCGAAACGCGCAGAACGTCGCGATGACGTTTGCGATCGACGCGGCCTTCATGCGCGCAGCGGCCGACGCCGCCGTCCACGTCGTCGTGCTCGCCGGCGCAGGAGACCACTTCTCGGCTGGCCACGACATCGGCACGCCGGAGCGGGACATACACCTCCCCTTCGGCCGCGCCGCGACGATGTTCTGGGACCACTCCGACAAGCCTGGCGCCGAGGCGATGTATGTTCGCGAGGCCGAGGCGTACCTGGGAATGTGTCGCAGGTGGCGGGAGCTCCCGAAGCCGACCATCGCGCAGGTGCAGGGGGCGTGCGTGGCCGGTGCGCTGATGCTCGCGTGGGCGTGCGACCTGATCGTGGCTGCAGACGACGCGTTCTTTGCCGACCCAGTGCTCCGCATGGGCGTTCCGGGCGTGGAGTACTTCGCCCACCCGTTCGAGATGAGCCCGAGGATCGCCAAGGAGTTCCTGTTTCTTGGCGATCGTATGTCGGCGCAGCGCGCGTACGAGGTCGGGATGGTCAACCGCGTCGTGCCGCGCGAGGCGCTCGAGCGAGAGACGCGCGCGCTTGCATCGCGGATCGCCAAGCAGCCGCGGTTTGCGCTCGCGCTGGCAAAGCGGGCGGTCAACCAGGCAGAGGACCGGATGGGGCTCCGCGACACCATGGACGCGGCGTACGCGCTCCACCACCTCGCGCACGCCCACAACGCGCTGACGTCGGACGACCACCTGCGCGGACAGGACGTGCGATCGATGAAGAAGGCGGCCGAGGAGTAGGGCGCCGCGGCCGAGCCGACTCCTGGACGCCGTGCAGCACGCGCCGGCGCGCGCGGTCTACGCAGTCCTCGAGGATGTGCGTCGCCGCGCTCGAACCCTCGCGGGCTAGTCGTCGAGCGGGAGCTGGTCGATCCACTCGCCGAACGAGCGGCCGAGATAGCTCAGAGCGTTCGCGTCCTGATCGCCGAAGCTCCCCGCGGTCGGGTTGACGAGCTCGACGCAGCCCCAGGTGCGGCCGTTGTATGAGATCGGGGCGCAGAGCACCGCGCGCGTCTGGAGCCCGGACGTCGCATCGACGCCGCCGAAGAAGCGCTCGTCGGACGAGGTGTCGTCGACCTGGATCGTGACATCCGCACGCAGCGCGAAGCCGACGACGCCGGCGCCGCTCGGCACTGTCGTCTTGAGGACCTTCTTCGCCCCGGGGCCGCGAACGGCGGCGAACCTGAAGACATGATCGAGGTCGTCGAAGAACAGCACCGCGTGTCCTTCGGCTGGGAACACGCTGACCATGAAGTCGGCGACTCGGTCCGCAGCGATCAAGGCGTCTTCGCTCGTGGCGAGCAGCGGCGCCAACCGCAAGAAGACGGCCTCAATCGCCGAGTCACTGACGGTGTCGCGACGGGACGCCTTGCCGGGCGTCGCACGCTCGACGCCGCCCTTTACGACCCGACTCTGGAGCTCGGAGCGCAGATCGGCGACCCGCACACCGGTCGTTATGGTCCCGCGGGCCTTCGTCGGCTTCGACTTCTTGGACGGCTTGCCAGGCGTGGCAGCGCTCGTGGCCGGCGCATCACCGGTGGCGGCGCGCGGCGGTGGCGGCGGCGGTGGCGCCGCGGTGGTCAGCTCGGCGTCGAGATCCGCGGATGGGCGTACCTCAAAGGCGCGTGCCGAAGGGGCAGCCTGCACTCGCACGATCCCCGATGCGTCGTCTCGGTCGACCGTCATCCGGTCGATCATCGACACCGGCTCGCCGAGCACCTCGAGGGCGCCGACCAGCGCCTCTGTCCAGTGCCGCGCCTCGATGACGACAGCACCAGCGGCGCCGTCGGCGATCTCTTGGACCTCGAAGTATGACATGCACCTACCCGATTGGTGTCCCCGAAGTGTCGCATGTGTCACCCGTGGCGTCAACGCGGCGGTGCCCCCCGCTTCCCTACGAGTGTCAATCCCGCACTTGCGAACATGCGTCGCGCGTGTAGTCTGCCTCGCCGAGCAGCCGCTGGCTGCCGCTGCGGAGCCGAGATGACCAAGCCCCCGTCAACCACCCCCGACGTCGCGCGCCGCCGCACCGTCCGACAGCAGCGGCCTGCCGGTCGCGCGCCGCGGCTGCTGCACGGGACTCAGGTCGCCTTCAACATCGTGTGCGATGCGTGCGGCGCACACGACACGCTTCCGTTCGTTCCAAAGAACGCGGCGCAGACGCTGTGCTCGAACTGCGCCAAGGAGCGGTTCGGTGACGGCTGGGATCGCGGTCGCTACGAGAAGCCGCGTGAGTACGAGGTTCGATGCGCTTCGTGCGGCGCCGTCGACTTCGTCCCGTTCGAGCCCGACGATCCCGGCGCGATGCTCTGCCGCCGCTGCCTCCGCGGTGAGGAGGCCCCGACACACGGAAGGACCGACGGTGTCACGGTCGACCGTCGGGCTGGCGTCAAGCGGCGGCGGCCGGAGTAGCGCGCGCCGCCTCGCGCCGCACGGACCCCCCGCGGCAGCGGCTACGGCGGAGATATCCCGCGGCTAGAGGCTGACGCCGAGGTTCGGGTCCGCGCGAAGGACAGCGTCGCTGCGCGCCGCGCCGAGCCGATCGAGATAGGCCGCGTCGACGTCGCCCGTGACGTACTTTCCGTCGAACACCGAAGCCTCGAACCGCGTGATCGACGGGTTGCCCTCGGTGCCTGCCGCAATGAGGTCGACGACGTCCTGGTAGACGAGCTCGTCGGCGCCGATCCACGCGCGCACTTCGGCGACGCTGCGGCCAGACGCGACTAGCTCCGAGGCGGCCGGCATGTCGATACCGTAGACGTTCGGGAACCGGACGGGAGGTGCGGCCGACGCGAGATAGACCCTGTTTGCGCCCGCGTCGCGGGCCATCTGCACGATCTGTCGGCTCGTGTTCCCGCGCACAATCGAGTCGTCGACGAGGAGGACGTTCTTGCCGTGAAACTCGAGGGCGATCGGATTCAGCTTCCGTCGGATGCTCTTCTGCCGCATCGCCTGGCCGGGCATGATGAAGGTCCGGCCGACGTACCGGTTCTTGATGAACCCCTCGCGGTACTTGATGTCGAGACCGGCCGCGAGCTGAAGCGCTGCGGTTCGGCTCGTGTCGGGGATGGGGATCACGACGTCGATGTCATGGTCAGCCCACTCGCGCCGGATCTTCTGCGCGAGCTTCTCGCCCATTCGGAGCCGCGCCTTGTAGACCGAGACGTCGTCGATGAGTGAGTCCGGCCGGGCCAGGTAGACGTGCTCGAAGATGCACGGCGTCAGGACCGCGTTGTTCGCGCAGCGGCGCGTGTGGACCTCGCCGTCGGGAGTGACGAGGAGCGCCTCGCCCGGCGCGAGATCTCTGACGCGCTGAAACCCGACGACGTCGAGCGCGACAGACTCCGACGCAACCATCGTCTCGACGCCGTGCGGGGTCTCGCGTCGCCCGAACACCAGCGGGCGGATCCCGTGCGGGTCGCGGAAAGCGAAGAGGCCGTGGCCAACGATCAGCCCCACGCACGCGTAGGCGCCGCGGCACCGCTGGTGCAGGCGAGCAACCGCGTCGAACACGTCGTCCGGCGTCAGCTCGCCGCGCTCGCGTCCACGCAGTTCGTGGGCGAGCACGTTGAGCATCACCTCGGAGTCGGAGTCCGTGTTGATGTGGCGGCGGTCCGTGCGCGCGAGCTCGCGTGCGATCTCGCCGGCGTTCGTGAGGTTGCCGTTGTGGGCGAGGACGATGCCGAACGGCGAGTTGACATAGAACGGCTGCGCCTCGTCGGCGCTTGCCGTTCCGGCGGTAGGGTAGCGCACGTGGCCAATGCCGACGTTCCCACGGAGCGTCCGAGCGTCCTCGGGCCGAATGACGTCCTTGACGAGGCCGTTGCCCCTGCGGAGGTGCAGTCGGTGGCCGTCGCAGGTCGCGATGCCAGCGGCGTCCTGTCCGCGGTGCTGAAGCATGCACAGGCCGTCGAAGATCGCGGCGACGACCTCGGAGTGGGCTGCGAGACCAACGACTCCGCACATGGCGAGCTCCGGGGCGACTTGCGAGGGGCCTACCGACGGCTGGAGAGCGTCGCCGCGGCTTCGGCCGCCAGAACGCGGAGCTCCGCCGACCGCGCGGCGTCGTAGCGCAGGTCGACCAAAACGGGAACGACTGTCGCGTCTGCGACGATCTCCAGCGCGCGGACGCACCCGGTCGCGACGTGATCGGTCGCGGTCGGGATCGCCGCGACGAGCATGGCGACCGCCTCGGCACGCGGCAGTCCGGTCGCGAGAAAGGCGGCCGCGAACGCGGAATCCTCGTCCGTGCCGCCGAGCTGCGCTCTCAGCGCCGCGCCGTCGAGCGCGCCGACCGAGCGCTCGACGGCGCCGACGACCGCTTCGGCGTCCTCGCCCGTCGCGTCGACGAAGCGGCGGTCGGGGTTCGTCAGGTACCGAAAGGTAGTGATGGTCAAGCCGTCTGGGGAGCGCCAGACGGCTCGCGCCGGTTCGGGGCGGGCGGGAAAGACCTGCGTAGTGACGGCATCCAGCACGAGTCCACACCGCGTCACGACGTCGTGCACCGCGTCGAAGCGTGCGTCGGTCGCGAGCACGGCGGCACGCGCGCTCACCGCGACGAGTACTCCGCCTGCAGCATCTTCGCGATGGTCTGGAGCTGCATGTTCGACGTGCCCTCGTAGATCTGACCGATCTTCGCGTCCCGGTAGAACTTCTCTGCCGGGTACTCCTTCGTGAACCCGACGCCGCCGAGGAACTCGACGCAGCGAGAGGCGACGCGCTCGGCGAGCCGCGACGAGGTCAGCTTCGCCATCGCGGCCTCCTTGAGGAACGGCAGGCCCGCGTCCTTCAGCCGCGCTGCGTTGTACACGGTGAGGCGCGCGATCAGGATGTCCGTGGCGACGTCGGCGTACTGGAACTGCATGCCCTGGAAGTCGGCGATGGGCTGCCCGAACTGTTTGCGCTCGAGCATGTAGCGCATCGCGTAGTCGAAGGCGCCCTGAGCGAGCCCGACCATCTGCGCGCCGATGCCGATGCGCCCCTCGTTCAGCGTCTCGATCGCGATCTTGTAGCCCTTGCCGACCTCGCCGAGGACGTTCTCCTCTGGGATCTCGCAGTCCTCGAATACGAGCTCGCACGTGGACGACGCACGGATGCCGAGCTTGTCTTCCTTCTTCCCGACGGTGAAGCCGGGTGTGCCGCGCTCGACCAGGAACGCCGTGATGCCGCGGTAGCCGGCAGCCGGGTCGATCGTGGCCAGCACGAGGAACAGGTTGCTCTCGTTCGCGTTGGTAATCCACAGCTTCTGGCCGTTAAGCACCCAGCGGTCACCGCGGCGCTCGGCGCGGGTCCGGAGCGCGAACGCGTCCGAGCCGGACCCGGCCTCGGAGAGGCAGTACGAGCCGACCCACTCGGAGCACATCTTGGGCAGGTAGCGCTCCTTCTGTGCGGCGCTGCCCCACCGGATAAGCGCGTTGTTGACGAGAGTGTTCTGGACGTCGACGAGGACAGAGACGCTCGGGTCGACCTGCGCGAGCGCCTCGATCGCGAGGCACGCGGTGAAGATGTTTGCGCCTGCTCCGCCGTACTGCTCCGGCACCTCGATTCCCATCAGCCCCATCTCGAAGAGCTGCGGCAGGATCGACGGGTCGAGCGCCCCCTTTTGGTCCATCGCGTGGACGTGCGGGCCGATCTTGGCGGTCGCGAAGCCCAAGACCGAGTCGCGAAAGAGCTGCTCGTCTTCGGAGAGGGCGGTGAGGGCGCGAGCGGTCATGGGTGCCTCGAAGGGTGGCGGGTTCTGGCGCGCGTATACCGGCCGTGCCGCACCCCGACAAGGCGCTCGCGCGCCACGAAACGACGACGCCCGCGACTTGCGTCGCGGGCGTCCTCGCCTGGGTGCGCCCGTGGACGCGTCGGCGTGTCAGCGCGTGATGTTGCCGAGGATGAGGCCCTCGGTTCCGCCGAAGAACGTCTCGACGGCGAAGTAGTAGGTCTCGCCCTCGACGGCGTCGAACACCACTTCCGAAGTCAGCGGCCCGCCGCCTACGTCGTCGTTGCACATCGTGGCCTCGGGGGCGCAGGCGAGGTCCATCACGTAGAGGATGGTGTCGAGCTCGTCGCCCAAGCCGTCGATCGAGTCGGCGGTGTCGACGGTTACGGTCCCGGTAACGTCGGACGTCCACGCGAACACGAGCTCCTCGCCGCCGAACGAGCACGGGGACTCGATCAGGTCGACGGCGTCTGCCATGTCGCCGACGAAGAACTCCGCGTCGGAGGCGATGGGCGTCGCCTCCATCTCGCAGGCCGTCAGCGGGAGGACGCACACGAGGGTGTCGTCACAGACGAGGTCGTCGGCGCACGCGACGCTGGTGCAGTCCTCGCCTTCGGCCGCGAACGGGGCACAGACGAAGGTGTCCGTGGTGCACGTCAGGCCGTCCTCGCACGGCACCTCGGCGCAACTCTCGCCCTCGACGCTCATCGGGACGCAGACCAACGTCGCGTCGCAGAAAAGGCCGGGGGCGCATGGGTCGACCTCGCAGGACTCGTCGAGCAGGGCGTACGGAGTGAACGTGAAGTACGCCTCGCCGACGCCGCTGGCGTTGTAGCCGTCGAGGAACACGTAGTACGTGCTGCCCGGGTACGCGTCGAAGCTGACCTCCGACTGCAGGCCATCGGTGTCGTCGTTGCAGGCGATCATCGCTTCGTCGATCGTGCAGAAGTCCTCGCGGACGTAGACGTAGGTGTCGTACGCGGTCGCCTCGAGCGCCGTCGTGACGGTGACGCGGCCGAAGTTGTCGGCGAAGACGCTGACGACCGTCTCACCACCGCGCGCGCCAAGGCCGCCCGCGGTGCACGACGCGGCGACGAGGTTGTCGAGGCCGTTGGTGTCGAACGCGACGATGATCCCGTCGCCGGAGGGCACACCGACGTCCTCGATGTTGTCGACGGCGACGCCGGCGCACGGGTCCGCCTCGTCGATCTCACAGGTCGCCGGGTCGCCGGCGCAGACGAAGCCGACGGCGCAGATGTTCGTCGCCTCGGAAGCGTCGCACTCGTCGCCGAGCCCGACGACGGGGCGGAACGAGAATGCGTAGGTGTCGGAGGTCTGCCCCTGAGAGTCGGTCGCGAACACGGTCGCGTCGGCGACGCCCCAGAAGGCGATCGCAGACCAGTCGAGCGTGATCAGGTAGACGAACTCGTCGCCGGCGTAGGTGGTGCCCTCGGGGGCATCGAGCTCGGCGTCGAACGCGACCGGCCCGGTGACGGAGAAGCCGTCTGCGTCGAAGAACTCGAACGTGAACGTGGTCACGTCGTTGTCTGCGTCGGCCCCGCCGACCTCGATGTCGAGGAGGCGAATGTTGTCGTCGCGCTGTGCCGCGCTGGCCGCGGTGACCGTCGGCGGCGACGAGACACAGACGCCGGCCTCGCAGCGTGTGCCGTCGGCGCAGATGTCGGTGATACCGTCGCCGACGCAGTCGCCGCCGACCTCGACGACGCCGGGGACGGCGACGCGGATCGTGTTCGAGAGCAGCCCGGCGTCATCCTCGAGCGTGAACGTCACGTACGACACGGTCGGGAACAGGTCGAAGCCTCCGATCTCGGGCGCGACGGTGAACTCGGTGAGTCCGTGGACGTCGGCGCCGAGCGTGAAGTTGAAGTCGCCGGTCAGCGCGACGTCGTCCGCGTCGAAGAGGCGGCCGACCCACCGGAGCACGTCGCCGTTCGCGTCGGTCCCCTCAGCGGTGAACATCATCGTCGTCTCGTCGAGACGAGTGCCGGTAGCCGACACGAGGACGGGCGGCTCGGGGACCTCGCAGACGCCGGACGCGCCGCACGTCGTACCTGCGTCGCACGCGCCGTCGGCCCCGTCGAAGCTGCAAGCGGCGCCGACGCCGCCCTCGATCGCGAGCGGATCGGACACAAACTCAGAGGTCAAGCCGGTGGAGTCGGTGAGCCCGACGTACGCGTCCTTGAACTCCGTGCCGTCAGTCAGCAGCTCGATGGTCGTGAACGCGAAGACGGCGCGTCCCGTCGGGTCGGGGACCATGTTCGCGGTGGTAAGCGTGAGCGGGCCGTAGAAGTTGTCATCGGAGTCTGTGACGTAGACGTCCATCGTCTCGACGTCACCGTTCGGATCCACGCCCTCGATCTCGACGACGAAGCTCTCGAACGTGTCGTAGTCGAGGTAGTAGGCCTCGACGGAGGTGATCTCGGGCGCGGCCGGCGCGGCGCAGATTCCGCCGGCGTCGGTCGGGCTGCATACGGTCCCGTCGATGCAGGCGGCGTCGATGCCGTCGAGGTCGCACGCCTCACCCTCGAACGCCGGCAGGGGCACGGGGAGCGCGATCGTGACCGTTCCGGACTCGAGACCGGTGGCGTCGATCAGGGTCGCGCGCACCGACGCGACTCCGGCGTCGGCGGTGAGCCCCGTGATCAGCGACTGCAGCCCGTACGACGTGAGACCGAACGTGTACCCGTCGAGATCGAAGGTCAGCTCGACCTGCGTCGCACCGGTGTCGTCGAGGAACTCTGCGTTCCACTGGACGACGTCACCGTTGGCGTCTTCGCCGTCGAACAGGAAGTTCACGGCGTCGGCGCCGGTGCGGACGGCGCGGCCGGCCGTCAGGGTCGGCGCGACGGGGGCGCCGCACGAGTCGCTGCCATCGCTGTTGCGCGTGCAGGTGTCCGGTGCCGCGCAGGTGTTCGTGAGGCGCGTGATGTCGCAGGCCTCGGTGACCTCGACCGGAGCGTAGGGCGCGACGGTCGCGGCGCGAGTGCCAGACTCGTTGCCATTGGCGTCGAACACATGGGCGACGACCTCGACGGCGAGCGGGCCGCCACTGAACGCGGTCCAGTCTGCGATCCAATCCATCGCGAACGTGTCGCCGGTCCACGCCACCGTCGGCTGGAAGGTCGGCGTCAGGTCGGTCTCTACGGAGTCGTCGTCGAACGTGATGCTGTCGATCACGAGTCCCTCGACGTCACGGTTCGGGTCGGTGCCGACGAAGCGGTGAAGGACCAGGCCGCTCGCCAGAGTCTGCACCGTGAGGGACGTGAGCACCGGAGCGGCATCGGCCATGCAGACCGGGCCCGCGCCGACGTCGATGCAGTCGAGACCTTCGGCGCAGGTCGTGTCACCGGCGCAGGACTCACCCTCGTCGGCGACGTCGCCCACGGCCTCGACCAGGAGCGAGAACCGAGCGGCGCCAGCGACGTGCTCGACCGCGAAGTAGACGAGCTCGCCGGCCGCGAGGTCGCGCAGAACGATCTTCGAGCCGAAGTCCCCACCATCGTCGTCGTTGCAGATCCCGGGAACCCCGCCCACGCAGTCGCTGAGCTGGTAGATCGCGGTGTCGGCGACGTTGGAGGCGACGCTGGTTCGGACCGCGAAGTTGCCAGCGGTCGGCGCCGTGAACGCGAAGACGAGGTCCTCGCCGCGCACGGTGCCCTCGATGCAGCCGGTCGGCGCGTCGGTGTCGTCGGTGGCCCCCGCGAAGGTACCGGCGTACGTGGTGCCGGCGGCGGTGACGGTGCCGTCGACGCTGAGGTCGACGAAGTCCGGGGCGTCGGCGCACGCGAGCACGACGTTCGCCTGGCAGGTGGTGAGGCACGCGGCGTCGTCGCCGTTCAGCTCCGCGTCGTCGCAGCTCTCGCCGCTGTCGATCACGCCGTCGCCGCACGACGGCGCGACGCACCCGAGCCGGCAGGCGTCGGGGATGAGGTCGCTGTTCTCGTCGCCGTCGTCGCAGTCCTCGCCCTCATCGACGCGCCCGTTGCCGCAGCCGACGGTGAACGTGCACTCGGTCGTGCAGTCGTCCTCGCCGTCGCACGCCTCACCGGTGTCGACGACGGCGTCGCCGCAGCTGGGGTTGGTGCAGTTTGTGCGGCACGCGTCGGGCGTCGTGTCGCTGTTCGCGTCACCGTTGTCGCACTCCTCGCCGTCGTTCAGCGTGCCGTTGCCGCAGTCGGGGCCGGCCGCGCACGCGGCGTCGTCGGTGCAGTCCGAGTCATCGCAGTCGATGTCGCCGTCGCCGTCGTCATCGGTGTCGTTGTCGCAGATCTCGGTGCCGGTCTGGCATGCGGCGTCGTCTGCGCAGTCGGCGTCGTCGCAGTCGGCGTCGCCGTCTCCGTCGTCGTCGGTGCCGTTGTCGCAGATCTCGGTGCCCGTCTGGCAGGCGGCGTCGCCGGCACAGTCGGCGTCGTCGCAGTCGGCGTCGCCGTCTCCGTCGTCGTCGGTGCCGTTGTCGCAGATCTCGGTGCCGGCCTGGCACGCGGCATCGCCGGCGCAGTCGGCGTCGTCGCAGTCGGCGTCGCCGTCTCCGTCGTCGTCGGTGCCGTTGTCGCAGACCTCGGCCGTCGCCTGGCAGGCCGCGTCGGCGGCGCAGTCCGTGTCGTCGCAGTCGGTCGCGCCGTCGCCATCGTCGTCGGCGCCGTTGTCGCAGACCTCGGTGCCGCCAAGGCACGCGATCGTCGACGAGCAGTCCGGGTCGTCGCAGTCGGTCAGGCCGTCGCCGTCATCGTCGGCGCCGTCGCCGCACGCCTCGCCGCCGCCGACCTCGGCGACGCACGTGGACGAGCAGCCGTCGCCGCCGGAGGTGTTGCCGTCGTCGCAGGTCTCCCCGCTCTCGGTCGTCCCGTTGCCGCACACCGCGTCTCCGGGCGTCTCCTCACCGCCGTCGCCACACGCCGCGAGGGCGAGAGCAAAGCTGATTCCGAACAGATACTTACGCATGCTTCGGCGCTCCGATCTGGCCGCCTGCCGTGGGCGGCGTGTTGCTTGTCAAGTTTTTGCCGAGTACCTGCGAGTCCCGGACGTGTCAACGGCGCGCGCGGGATCGATCCCTTCGCCGCACCCCGCGCCCGGGCCTCGCGGTCAGGCCTCGGCCGTGCGCCCCACCAGCGCATACCGCTTGTGGGCGTGCGCCGCTCGCTCGAGGACCTCGCGCAGTGAGAGCCCGTCGTACGGCGCATGTCGCGCGTCGAGGACCCACGTCCATCGGACCTCGGGGTCCGCGAACTGGACGTCACCTTCGTGCACGGAGACCGCGCAGGCCGGTGCACCGGCGATGTCGTAGAGGGCGAGGGCGGTGTCGTCGGACATTTCGTCTCTCCTGCGCGCGCTTGGCGGAACCGTGCGGGACTCCTAGTCCAGGGGCGGCGGAGGTTGCAACGGGCTCCGGCTGCGACCACCCTCTCGCCACCGTGACGGACGAACCGGCGCGGCGACAATCGAGGTCAGAATGGGCCACATCATCGGGATCGACCTCGGGACGACGAACTCGGTAGTCGCAGTCCTCGATGGACGCGAGCCGCGCGTCCTGGTGAACGAGGAGGGGCAGCGGGTCACGCCCTCCGTCGTCACGCTCGCGGTCGATGGCGCTCCTACGGTCGGCGCGGTCGCTCGCCGCCAGGGCCTGATGAACCCCGCCCGGACCATCGCGTCGGTCAAGCGGGTGATCGGCCGGACGTACGACGACGCGCAGCCGCTCGCCGGTCGCCTCCCGTTCCGGATCGCCCGCACGGGGAGCGGTGGCGTCGACGTGCTGGTCGACGATGAGGCCGTCGCGCCGGAGCTGATCTCGGCCCACGTGCTCGCAAAGCTGAAGCGTGCCGCCGAGGCGGCGCTCGGAGCCGGCGAGGTCGACGGTGCGGTCATCACGGTACCGGCCTACTTCGACGACGCGCAGCGCCAGGCGACACGCCGCGCGGGCACGATCGCCGGCCTCGACGTCCGGCGCATCATCAACGAGCCAACCGCCGCGGCGCTCGCGTTCGGGCTCGGTTCTTCGCGCGACTGTCGCGTCGCCGTGTTCGACTTTGGCGGCGGCACGTTCGACGTGTCCATCCTCGACGTGTCTCCCGGCGTGATCGAGGTGCGCAGCACCGCCGGCGACACACGGCTCGGTGGTGACGATGTCGATCAGCGTGTCGCCGACGCCCTCCTGACCCAGCTGCTGGCCGAGACGGGGATCGACGCGCGGGCCGACCGGGCCGTCGGACAGCGGGTGCGCGACGCAGCGGAGCGCGCGAAGGTGGAACTGACGACCGTCCCGGAGACCGAAATCCAGCTCCCGTTTCTCGTTGCCGACGCGACGGGGCCGAAGCACCTGAAGACGACCCTCACGCGCGCTCGCCTCGAGCACATGATCGGCGATCTGGTCGACCGCACCATCGAGTGCTGCGAGAGTGCGCTGCGCGACGCCGGCCTGCGCGCTGCCGAGATTGACGAGGTGCTGCTGGTCGGCGGTTCGACCCGCATCCCGCTTGTCGCGCGTCGCGTCGCCGAGTTCTTTGGGCGGGAGCCGAACCGCACCGTGAACCCCGACGAGGCGGTCGCGCTCGGAGCGGCCGTCCAGGGTGCCGTCCTCGGTGGGCGCGGGGTCGACGTGGTGCTGCTCGACGTGACCCCGCTCTCGCTCGGCGTCGAGACCCGAGGGGGGCTGTTTACTCGGGTCATCGAGCGGAACACCGTGATCCCGACGTCGGCGACGCGGACGTTCTCGACCGTCGTCGACGACCAGCGCGCCATCAGCGTGCAGGTCCTGCAGGGTGAGCGCGAGCTTGCACGGGACAATCGACTGCTCGGCGCGTTCGAGCTCGCGGGCCTCCCGCCCATGCCCGCCGCGGCGCCGAAGATCGACGTGCGCTTCTCGATCGACGCCAACGGGATCGTCTCCGTGTCGGCCACAGAACGCAGCACGGGCAAGGTGGCCGAGACGCGGCTGACGGGGGCGACGGGGCTCGAAGCAGACGAGGTCGCGCGCCTCGTCGCCGAGGCCGAGCGGGCGGAGCGGGCGGACCGGGAGCGGCGCGGACTCATCGAGCGCCGCAACGCGCTCGAGGCGACGCAGCTCGCGCTGGAGCGGCGGCTCGTTACGCTTGGGGATGACGTGACCGAGGTCACCCTGGACTTCGCGCAGCGCGCCGTCGCCGGGTCAAAGGCGGCGCTCGGCGGCGAGGTCATCGACGAGCGTCGGTACATCGAGCTGACCGGAGCCCTCCTCGACGCGGCCGCCGCGGTCGAAGACGACGCAATCGGCGCAGCGGCGCGACGGCGTGGGGCGGCGCCCGGCGGCGAGACCGGATGACACGCGCGAGCCGGCGACGGCGCGACGACAAGGCCCGCGCGCCTACGCCTCGCCGTCGGCTTGCTCGCCCCGCCACGTGCGGCTAGGGTCCGCGCATGGCGACGCTGCTGGTCATCGAGCGGGATCCGTCCGCGCGCAGCGCGCTGGTCGCCGCCGTTACCGCGGCCTCCCCCGGCTCGACCGTGATCTCGGCCGACGCCGATGACGCGGCCCTGGCGGTCATCCGAACGACCCCGGTCGATGTGGCCATCCTCGGCGCCGAGCACGGCGGCGGTCTCGACGCGCTCGCCGTCGTCCTGGCGCTCGCCGCCGGTCAACGCGCTGCGGGCGCCGTCCTGTATCTGGGCGGCCGCGCCCCGGAGGGCGAGCTGCGGTCGGGCTTGGCCTGGGTGTCGCGCGGCGACGGTCCCAACGCCGTCGGTGTCGCCGTCGCTGCCACTTTGGCGGCGGATCGTGCCGTCTGTGGACTCGCAGCTCTCACCCCGGTCCGCCTCCTGCGCGCCGCGAACGCGCTCCGGTGGTCCGGTGCGCTCGCCTTTCGCGTTGGGCGAAACTCCGGCGTTGTCGTCGTCCGTGCAGGCGAGCTCATCCACGCGAGCTTCGGAGAGGTCGAAGGGGAGCTCGCGCTCGAGCAGATCGCGACAGCAACGCAGGGCACGATCGTCGAGTGCGACCCCCCAGAGGGCGCGGTCCGGACGATCTACGCCGACACACGTGCTCGGCTCGACGCTCTCGACGTGCTCGCGCTCACGGGCGAGCCCGACGTTGAGATATCCGAGGAGGACCTCGTGCAGTTTCTCGACGAGCCGGCGACGTCGCCGGCCGGTTTTCGGCTCTTCGATGACGAGGAGCTCGCCGCTTTTGCGCTCGACGACGCGATGGCGCAGCCGCTGCGCGGGAGCGTGAAGCGATGAGGGCGGGGCGGAGCGCCGCCGCGGTGGTCGCCCTGATGGTCGGCGCATGCGGGAGCGCGCCCGAGGTGGGGTACGTCACCGGTGGCGACACCGGCGAGCTCAGCACCGACGCAGACGGGCACATCGACGCGGCGGACGTCGGTGACGAGCTCGTTGCCGACGCGCGGCCGCCAGACGACGTCGCAGACGGGGACGTCTCGATCGACGCCTCCGATACTCGCCCCGACACGCCGGACCTCGGGGTCGACGATGTCGCTCGCGACGCGCCCGACCCTTGCGCGACGAGCCCCGAAGAGCCGAACGACTCGGCGGCCGCAGCGACCGGACTGGATGTTGGTGCGACGCTGAACGGGCGGATCTGCGCGAACGATCTCGACTGGTTCGGCGTGGAGCTGGCCGCCGGTGAGTCGGTCTCGATCGCGATCCGGTTCACCCATCGGCGCGGCGATCTCGATGCGGCGCTCTACCGCGCGGGCGATCTCACCAACCCGGTGATGGTCGCCGACTCCGGAGACGACGACGAGCTCCTGTCGTTCGGCCCGGCGACGGAGGCGACGCGGCTCCTCGTCTACCTCTACGGCTTCGAGGGGGCCGAGAACACCTACACAATCGCTGCGACGACGCAGCAGGTGCCGGGTACGGTCGCGACCGTGCGCGGCGTGGTAACCTTCGATGACCGCCTGTTCGGGCCGGACGGGTTCACGGGTGAGATCGCGTCGCGACCGATTCGGAGCGGCGTCGTCGAGGTCGCCGACGAGACCGGCACAGTGATCGCGACGACCTCTACCGACGACGCCGGGAACTTCGCGGCGGACTACGTCGCCGAGCCCGGCGTCGCCATCACGGTTCGCGCGCTGGCGGCCGTTACCGTCGACGGGTTGCGCGTGGAGGTGCGAGATCGGTCTCGGTCCTCGGCGCTCTACTCGATCTCGGGCAGGACCGTCGCCGGCGCGGCCGAGCTCGTTACGCTCCACGGCGCGGCCGAGACTTCGGCCGGGCCCGCGCTGCACATCGCAGACGTCGTCGGAGATGCGTTCCGGTTCACGCGCCGATTCTCCGACGCGTCCGCGCCGACGCTCCGCGTCTCCTGGCAGGACGGGCAGCCGTTCTCGTGCGGTTCGTGCTACTCGAATCAGACGATCAGCCTTGGCGGGCAGGTCGAGGACCCGGACCAGTACGACGACGACATCATCCTCCACGAGGTCGGACACTACCTCGTCCAGCACTTTGGCGCGGATTCGTCGCCGGGTGGCTCGCACCGCGACCGCCTCGTCTCGCCGCAGCTCGCGTACGGCGAGGGCCTCGCGTACTTCCTGAGCTCGGCGATCCGAGAAGACCCGACGATGACCGACAACTTCGAGGCGTCGGCGCGGTTCATCGACTACGAGGCCGTGACGCTCGGCGGCGAGTCGATCGACGACTTCTTCGGGACTACGAACGGGCGCCTGAACGGTGACTTGCGAGAGGAGGTGGTCGCCGGGGTTATGTGGGACGTCTACGACGGCCCGAGCGCCGCGGAGCCGTTCGATGCCATCTCACTCGGCCCGGACGCCACGATGGCGATCCTCTTCGACTACTTTCACGCCGGGACCGCAGCCAATGTCGGGCCAAGCGGCATCGACCTCTCGGACTTCCTGAACGCTGTGGGCTGCGGCTTCCCCGAGCAGGGAGACGCCCTGCAGCTCGTCGTCGACGACCGCGAGTTCCCGTGGTCGGTGGGCGACGACACCGAGTGCTCGCTCAAGGGTGATGGCTTCGGCCGCCCCGAACCCACGCAAGCCCAGCTCGACGCCGCCGCGCGCTCGGAAGGGCGGCTGGTCGCATGCGGCGGCGACCTCTGCCGCGACACCACCCCGCGATAGACCTGCGTCGTCGCTAGCCTCCGCCGCCAGCGGAGTGGGCCACCGGCGCAGCGTCCCTCTTCCCGTCGACGTATCGGAGGATGGCGTCGGAGAGCGGGTCACCGACCTTCGCGTGCAGGGCACTGGCGACCGCGCGTCGCATCGCCTCGACGCCGGCCGCGGAAGTGTCGTCGCAGAGCAACAGCGTCGCCGAGGTCGGCACCGCGAAGAGGAGCCCGCGGCGGACGCGCGCGTAGTCTAGCTGATCGAGCAGCAGCGCACGGGCGGCGGCGTTGTCGTCGCCGACTCGAAGAGCCGTGACACCGTCGACGGCCGTCGCGACCTCTTCGGCGCCCCACGTGCGGTGATAGAGGATCGACAGCGCGGCCTTTGCCAGCCGCTCATCGGTGGTCCCCCAGCGCGCCACCTGCGCGCCCGTGAGGACGCGGATGCCGTCGTCGAGCTCCACGAGATACGCGATCGACAGCGAGGTCGAGAACGGGTGCAGCGCGGGTGGCGCGGCGCCGGCGAGCTCGAGTCCGAGACAGAATGGCGCGGTCAGCTCCAGCGAGGGGACGACGGTCGACGCGGACTCCTCGAACGTGAGGGTGTCGCCTTCCGTGGTGTCGGGCTCCGAGAGGTGGGCGCACACGCCGCGCACGAATCCGGCGAGAGTGCCCTGTCCATGGTCTGCGGCAGCACCAGAGAGCCGCTCGGCTGCGGCCGGCAGGGCGAGCCGCGCAGTTCGACGCCTGGGGCCATCGCCGAACGTCACGACCGCGAGGTCGGGGGAGTCGAGCCGGACCCGAGCACCGGCCGTCTCGAGCTGGTCGCAGATGTCCGCAGGAGTGGGCGGCGCGGCGTCGTGAGCGAGCGCCGTCAAGGCGCGCCGAACAACGTGCGGGCGGCGTCGAGCCGCGCCAGCGTCTCGTCGCGCCCGACCGCGAACATCGTCACGTCGATGGGCGGGGAGACGGCGCCGCCGGTCAGGGCGATGCGGACAGGCTGCGCGATCTTGCCCATTCCGAGACCTGTGCGCTCAACGACCGCCGCGACGGCGGCCTCGATGTTCGTGCGTGTGAAGTCGGTGATGGCAGAGAGCTCGGCGACGAGCGCGTCGTAGGCTTCGGCGGCGTCTTGCCGCATCCACTTCTGGACGGCCTTCGGGTCGTACTCGGTGGGGGCAGTCCAGGCGAAGCGGGCCTGCGCCGCCATGTCGACGAGCGTCGCGGCGCGTGGCTGGAGCGCTTCGACCAGCGCGAGCAGGGGTGCGTCGACGGCGCCGCCGTAGCCATCGCGTGCAAAGAAGGGGAGGGCACGCGAGGCGATCTCCTCGACCGGCAGCGCCTTGATCCACTGCGTGTTCACCCAGGCGAACTTGTCGTCGTCGTAGCGTCCCCCGCCGGGGTGGACGGCCTCGAGCGTGAACTTCTCGACAAGCTCGTCGGGCGAGAAGATCTCCTGGTCGCCGAACGACCACCCCAGGCGGGCGACATAGTTCATGACGGCCTCGCGCAGGTAGCCGGCGTCTCGGTAGTGGTTGACCGAGGCGGAGCCCTTGCGCTTGGACAAGCCCTCGATGAGCGGCAGGTGAGCGAAGCGGGGACGCGGCTTGCCGAGCGCGTCGTAGAGGTGCATCTGCCGGAACGTGTTGTCGACGTGGTCCTGGCCCCGAACGACGTGCGTGATGCCCATGAACGCGTCGTCGCAGACGACGACGAAGTTGTACGTCGGCGAGCCGTCGGAGCGGAGAAGGATGAAGTCGTCGAGGTCGTCGTTGGCCTTGGTGATCTCGCCGAGCACGATGTCGTCGAGAGTGATGGTGCCGTCGACCGGGAGCTTGAGGCGGACGGTGTAGGGGACGCCGGAGGGGGCGTCGTCGCGGTCGCGCCAGGTCCGCTCATAGACGCGGGTGCGCCCCGACGCGAAGGCGCGATCGCGCATCTCGGCGAGCTCGTCGGCGGTGCAGTAGCACTTGTAGGCCTTGCCCTCGGCGAGAAGGCGGGTGGCGATGGCGACGTGCTCGTCGCGCCGCGAGCTCTGAATGACGGCCTCTTCGTCTGGGTCGAGGCCGAGCCATTGCATCGCGTCGAAGATGGCATCGCGCGAGGCGTCGGTGCTGCGCTCGAGGTCGGTGTCTTCGATTCGGAGCAGGAACGCGCCGCCGCAGTGACGCGCGTAGAGCCAGTTGAACAGCGCCGTTCGGGCGCTCCCCATGTGGAGGGAGCCGGTGGGGCTGGGGGCGAAGCGGACGCGGATGGACATGAGGCTCCCGGGGGCGCGATTGCGGCGTGTCGGGTAGCATCGGGTCGCGAGAGGCGTCAACGACATGCGAGGCCGCGGCGGAACGGCCGCTTGCACGTGGTCTACGGGGAGGGTAAGGGGGGCGCCCGTGCGCAACCCGCGACGCTGTCGCGTCGGCGTCGCGCCACTACCGGAGCCGTCCGCCATGGAAGTCGTCCCCTACCGCACCCAGCTCAAGTCGCTGTCTCAGCGGCTCGGTGAGCTGAGGAGGCATCTTTGACTACGATCGCCTGGTCGACAAGCTCGCGGAGCTGAACGTCCGCACGTCGGCGCCCGGGTTCTGGGACGACGCAGAGGCGGCGCAGAAGGTCGTGCAGGAGCGCGGGGTCGCCGAGGGGCGGATCCGCGACTTCGACTCGCTCGGACGGAACGTCTCCGACATCGAGACGCTCATCGAGCTCGGCGAGGAGATGGGCGAGGACGAGGTAAAGGCGGACCTTGATGCGCTGATCGAGGCCACCTCGGCGCGGCTCGACGAGATCGAGTTTCGCAGGATGCTGTCGGGGGAGCACGACTCTGCCGGCGCGATCGTGGCCATCAACGCAGGTGCTGGCGGAACCGACAGCCAGGACTGGGCCGAGATGTTGCTACGGATGTACCTCCGGTACTGCGAGCGGCAGGGCTGGAAGACGCAGCTCGTTGATCGTCAGGACGGCGAAGAGGCTGGCATCAAGTCCGCGACGTTCGAGGTCGAGGGCGAGTACGCCTTCGGCTTCTTGAAGGCTGAGAGCGGCGTGCACCGCCTCGTTCGGATCTCGCCGTTCGACAGCAATGCCCGTCGCCAGACCTCGTTCTCGTCGGTCTACGTGCTGCCGAACGTCGAGGACGAGATCCAGGTCGAGATCAACGACGTCGATCTCCGGATCGACACGTACCGCGCCTCCGGTGCTGGCGGTCAGCACGTCAACCGAACCGACTCCGCGGTGCGCATCACGCACCTCCCGACCGGTATCGTGGTGCAGTGCCAGAACGAGCGGTCGCAGCACAAGAACCGCGCCACCGCGATGAAGATCCTCAAGGCGCGCCTCTACGAAGAGGAACGTCGCAAGCGCGAAGAGGCGATGCAGGCGGCCAACAACGAGAAGGCCGACATCGGCTGGGGAAGCCAGATCCGCAGCTACGTGCTGCACCCCTACCGGATGGTGAAGGACCTCCGCACTCAGCACGAGACGTCGAACCCGCAGGCGGTCCTCGACGGAGACCTGCAGGCGTTTGTCGAGGCGTACCTCATGAAGTTCGGGCCCGGAGCCGAGCGCAACGAAGAAGACGCGCCCGCGTACTGACCCGCGAGCCCGCGGCCCGGCGCGGCGCGAACCAACGAGACGACCCGATGGCATCTGACTCACGCGACTCCAACGTCGCCTACCGCGCGCGACTCGACAGCCACCTGCTGCAAGAGCGCTACGCGAAGGTCGGCGCGCTGCGCGCAGCCGGGCGTAACCCGTTCGGCAACGGCTTCGTCGTCGACACGACCGCGGCCGACCTGTTCGCGCGGTTCGCCGCGCTTGGGGCCGAGGCGCTGGCCGAGACGCCGGTCGAGGTGCAGGTCGCGGGGCGACTTCGCTTCGCCCGCGCGATGGGCAAGGCGCTCTTTCTGAAGATTCAGGACCGCAGCACGCGCCCGGGGATCAAGCCGGCGTGGGGGGACGCCGAGCCGACGGACGACTACCTCCAGCTCTTCGTCAGCAAGTCCGTCGTCGGCGACGACGTGTTCGAGGAGGCACGCTCGCTCGATCTCGGCGACACCGTCTGGGCGCGCGGGACCGTGATGCGGACGAAGACCGGGGAGCTCTCCGTTCAGGTTGCCGAGCTTCGGCTCGCGACGAAGTCGGTTCGTCCGCTCCCGGAGAAGTTCAAGGGGCTCGCGGACGTCGAGCAGCGGCAGCGGATGCGCTACGTCGACCTGATCGTGAACCACGACTCGCGCGAGGTGTTCGTCGCGCGGGCGCAGATCGTCAGGCAGATCCGGGCGTTCTTCGACGACCGCGGCTTCCTCGAGGTCGAGACGCCGATGATGCACGTGACGCCGGGAGGCGCGGCCGCGCGCCCGTTCGCGACGCACCACAACGCGCTCGACATGCCGTTGTTCATGCGCATCGCGCCGGAGCTCTTCCTGAAGCGGCTGGTCGTCGGCGGCATGGAGCGCGTGTACGAGCTGAACCGCAACTTCCGGAACGAGGGGCTGAGCCGAAAGCACAACCCCGAGTTCACGATGCTCGAGTTCTACCAGTCGTACGCGACGTACGAAGACCTGATGGAGCTCACCGAGGAGCTCATCTGTGGCCTCGTCGAGCAGCGGTTTGGCACCGCTGACGGAGCCGCGCCGCGCTGCACGTGGGACGGCCACGAGATCGACTTCCAGCGGCCGTGGCGCCGTGTGACGGTGCGCGACGCCGTCGCCGAGGCGCTCGGCGTGGCCGCCGAGACGCTGTCGGACCGTACGGTCCTCGAGGACGCGGCGCGCGCGTGCGGCGTCGCGACCGCTGGCCGCGACGACGGCGCGATTCTGTTCGCGCTGTTCGAGGAGCGCTGCGAGGCGAACCTCATCGCGCCGACCTTCGTCACCGCGTACCCCGCGAGCGTGTCGCCGCTCGCGCGCCGCAGCGACGCCGACCCCGAGCTGTGCGACCGGTTCGAGCTCTACATCGGCGGTCGGGAGATCGCGAATGGCTTCTCGGAGCTGAACGACCCCGAGGATCAATACGGGCGGTTCGCTCAGCAGCTCGAGGCGAAGGCCGCTGGCGACGAGGAGGCGATGCCGATGGACGAGGACTACGTTCGGGCGCTCGAGTACGGATTGCCGCCGACGGCCGGCGAGGGGATCGGCATCGACCGCCTCGTGATGTTGCTCACCGACTCGGCCTCGATCCGCGACGTCATCCTCTTCCCGCTCATGCGGCCGGAGTAGGATGCGCTTCGAGTGGATGATCGGGACGCGGTACCTGCAGGCGACGCGTCAGCGAGGAGCGCCTTCGGTCATCACGATCGTCAGCGTCGGTGCGGTCGCGGTCGGGGTCGCAGCGTTGATCCTCGTGCTCGCAGTGCTCGGCGGTTTCGAGGGCGACCTGCGCAACAAGATACTCGGCACGAAGGCGCACATCCTCCTAACAGGCGAGGGTGGCGGCGAGCTAGCCGACTTCCGGAGCGTGCTCGAGGCTGTGAACGCGACCCCGGGAATTGCCGGCGCCGTCGCGTTCGTCGAGAGCGACGTCATGATGGCTTCCGCGACGAACTACTCCGGCGCCATCATCAGAGGCGTGGACCCGAACGAGCTGCGGACAGCGACGGAGATCGACGCGTACATGCGCGACGGCAGCCTCGAGTGGCTCGACGACTCCGAGGCGGCGCTCGAGCTTCGGCGTCGCCGTCTGCTCGGCGACAGCGAGGCCGAGGTCAGCCCCGACGCGCTCCGCGAGATGGCGGAGCAGTTGCGGCGCGATGTCGACCGGCTCGAGGCCGAGGTCCAAATCGCTCGGGCGCTCCGGGAGGGGTCGGGCGGGGCGCTGGCCATCGCAGCCCCAGCGGGATCCGGCACGGAGTCCTCGCCCACCGCGGGGGAGCGCCCCGAAGCCGGCGGGCCGTCTCTGCGCGACCCGCTCGCGGAGGCGCGAGCGAGTGACGGCAGCGGCGCCTCGCGAGGCGGCGCTGCCGAGGGAGTGGGCGCCGACGGGTCCGGCGACGAGGGTGCGCCGTCGCGTCCCAGGTCGATCGCCGAGCGGATCGCGGCGGGTCGCCGGGCGGAGCCGCGGGTGCTGCCGGGTGTGGTGATCGGGACGGAGCTTGCCGAGACGCTGCACGTCGAGGTCGGTGATCAGGTCCAGGTGATCAACCCCGACGGGGACCTCGGTCCGACGGGGCCGATCCCGCGGGTCTGGCAGTACCGCGTCGTCGGGACGTTCTACACAGGCTTCTTCGAATACGACAACGCGATGGCCTACCTGGCGACGGACTCGGCGCGCCGGTTCCTGAACGTCTCGCCGGATGTGGCGACCGCCATCGAGATCAAGATCACGGATCTCGACCGTGTCGACGCGGTCGCCGGCGCCCTGCGGTCGGCGCTGGCGGCGAGCGGGCGGTCCGACGTCGAGGTCTCGACGTGGGAGGAACTCAACAGCAGCCTCTTTGCTGCTCTGCAGCTCGAGCAGGTGGTCATCGGGCTGGTGCTGATGATCATCGTCCTCGTTGCGAGCTTCGCGATCGCGTGCGTGCTCACGATGATCGTGATCCAGCGGTCCGACGAGATCGCCGTGATGCGGGCGATGGGGGCAGACGCTGCGATGGTGCAGCGAGTGTTCTTCGTGCAGGGGCTGGCGATCGGGACGGCGGGGACGGCGCTCGGGCTGGCGTTCGGGCTCGGGGTCGTGTGGCTGCTGCGGGTCGTCGGGTTTCCCCTGGACCCGGAGATCTACTACATCGACCGCCTTCCGGTGGAGCTGGCGTCGGCCAGCGTCGTGGCCGTCGTCTGTGGCTCGCTGCTGATCAGCGCAGTTGCAACGCTCCTTCCCTCCGTGCAAGCTGCCCGCCTCGACCCGGCGGCCGCCCTGCGACACGACTGAATCAGTGACGACCTCGTCGCGCAGACCGATGCTCGCCATCGAGGGGCTTACCCGGACTTTCGTCAAAGACGGCCGGGAGATCCGTGTGCTCGCGGGAGTGGACCTCGAGATCGAGGCGGGCGACTCGGTCAGCATCATGGGGCGCAGCGGCGCGGGCAAGACGACGCTGCTGCAGGTCGTTGGGACGCTGGATCGGCCGACGTCGGGCGCCGTGCGGTTCGATGGCGACGACGTGTTCTCGCTGAAGGACCGCGCGCTGTCGGAGTTCCGCGGGCGAAGCATCGGCTTCATGTTCCAGTTCCACCACCTGCTGCCGGACTTCACGACGCTGGAGAACGCCGCGATGCCGTGCATCATCGCCGGGCTGTCGCGAGCGGAGGCGCTGTCGCGCGCCGGGGAGCTGCTGGAGCGCGTGGGGCTCGGGAGCCGGCTGACGCATGTCCCGGGCGAGCTGTCGGGCGGTGAGCAGCAGCGCGTGGCGCTGGCGCGCGCTCTCGTCATGCGACCCAAGCTGGTCCTCGCCGACGAACCGACCGGCAACCTCGACGCGGCGACCGGTGCCGGGATTGTCGAGCTGTTTCGCGAGCTGACCGAGGAGCTTCGCTCGGCGCTCGTCGTCGTGACCCACAACGTCGAGCTGGCCGCGAAGATGCGTCGCCACCTCGAGATGGTGGGTGGAGTCCTCCGCGAGGCGGACGCTTGAGCGCGCGCTGGGGCTGGACCCCGTGGCAGACGGCGCTGCGGTGGCTCACGGTCGTGCTCGTGATCGCGAGCGCCGTGCTCGCCGCGCCGCGTCCGCTCGCCGCGCAGACCTCCGACGGCCGCGTGATCGGCATTCGCGTGGATGGGACGCTGAGAGTCGAGCCGAGCGCCGTGCTCGGGCAGGTATCGACGGCCGTCGGCGACTCACCGACGCCCCGGGGCATCGGAGACGACGTGCGCGCCATCTACGCGCTCGGCTTCTTCGACGACATCGAGGTGTCGGTCGACGACACCGGAGAGGGCCTCATCCTCACGTTCCGCGTGGTCGAGAAGCCGTCGGTCGCCGGCGTCGAGTACATCGGCGCCGACAAGCTCAAGGAAGAGGACTTCGCCGATGTCGTCGACCTGCGGACGGGGTCAATCCTCGACGAGGGCGCGGTCCGGCACATGGCCGACGCGATCGAGGGGTTGTACCGCGAGAAGGGGTACTTCCTGGCAGATGTGGGCTACGAGCTCGCGCCCGCCGGCGAGGGGCGCGTGACCGTTCGGTTCGTGATCAACGAGCACGCACGCGTCCGAGTGCGGGCGGTCGACATCGTCGGGAACGACCAGATGGAGGACGCGGACATCCTTCGCTACATGCAGACGCGGCCGGGGACGCTCATGTCGTTCCTGTCGGGCGGGGCGAAGTTCGACATGGAGAAGCTGTCGCAGGACCTGCAGACACTGCGGGTGCTGTACTACGACCACGGCTACATCGACGTCGCCGTCGACGACCCGGTCATCGAGATCAGCCGCGACCGCGAGAGCATCGACGTCTCGATCCGGGTCACAGAGGGTGAGCAGTACTCGGTGTCGTCGGTCTCCGTGTCGGGCGACCTCCTCGAGTCGCAAGAGGACGCGCTCGCTCGCGTGCAGGTCGAGCCGGGCGAGACGTTCCGGTCGTCGCGCATCCGCGAGGACATCGAGGCGACGCGCGCGCACTACCAGGACCTCGGCTACGCCTTCGCGAACGTCGACTTGCTCACGTCGGTTCACCCCGAGTCCCGCACGATCGACATCACGTATGACCTGACCCGCGGCGACCTCGTCTACATCGGTCGGATCCGCGTCGTCGGGAACACGTCGACGCGCGACCGCGTCGTGCGGCGCGAGCTCGCCATCGAGGAGGGCGACCTCTACTCGGTGACCAACATCAACCGCTCGCGGCAGTACCTCACCCAGCTCGGATTTTTTGAGACCGTCGACTTCAGAGAGGTGCCGTCGACCCTCGGCGAGAACCTGATTGACCTCGAGATCGAGGTGTCGGAGCGGCACACGCGATCGCTGCAGGTCGGCGCGGGCTACTCGTCGCTCGAGGGGATCATCGCGACGGCACAGGTGAGCGAGAACAACCTGCTCGGGCGCGGACAGTCGCTGACCCTGAACGCGATGTTCAGCGGCTCGCAGCGCACATTCGTCCTGTCGCTGCTCGAGCCGCGCGTGGCTGGCTCGCGCGTGTCGATGCAGGTCGATGTCTTCAACCGTCAGCTCGCGTACGTGACGTTCGATCGGATCTCGCGCGGCGGCAGCGTCTCCCTTGGCTATCGGCCGTTCGACGACCACCCGTACTGGCGCGCCCTGACGCTCTTTGGCGGCTACTCGCTCGAGTATGTCGACCTGCAGAACGTGACGGTGAACCGGTCGGGGTCGCTGTATCAGGACGGCCTGACGAGCACGCTCACGAGCGGGGTCGCGCTCGACCGCCGGAACGATCGGACCCGCCCGACGCGCGGCTACTACCTGTCGCTGAACAATGACATCTCGGACCGCCTCTGGGGCAGCGACTTCGAGTTCGACCGCGTCCGCGCCTCAGGCCGGAGCTTCTGGAGCCCGAAGCTGGACTGCGAGCCGCGGGGCTCCACGTCGAGCACGAGTCGCGTGGCGGACGGCGCGTGCCGATGGGTGGCGAGCTCCGTGCTGCGGCTGAACCTCGGGTGGGGCTACGTCGGCTCGACGTCCCGCCGCGGCGTGGTCCCGGCGTCGGAGAGATTCTACCCCGGTGGGCCGACGAGCGTCCGCGGCTTCGATGTGTTCACGCTCGGGCCGCAGTCGCCCGTCGGCACCGCTGCGAGCGACCCTGCGTCGCGCACGGGCCTTCAGCCCATCGGTGGCCATCGCGACCTGCTGCTGCAGCTCGAGCTGGAGTTCCCGCTGATCAACGCTGTCGGGATCCGAGGCGTGCTCTTTGCGGACGCCGGGAATGCGTTCGGGGTGCGCGATCCTTACTCGTTGCGGCTGGATGTCATGTCGTCGCCCGACGATGACCTGGTGCTGCGCACCGACCTCGGCTTTGGATTCCGTTGGCAGAGCCCGCTGGGTATGCTGCGGTTCGAGTTCGGCTATCCGCTGCAGGTCCGTGAAGGTGAGAGCCGGCACGTGTTCCAGTTCGGTATCGGTCCGTCGTTCTGATCGGAGGAGTGCGAATGTTCTCGAAGATTCTCGCCGGCGCTGTTGCCGGTGTTCTTGCAGCGATGCTGGTGTTGCCGAGCGATGCCGCGGCGCAAGAGATGACGATCTGCACCGTCGACCTCCAGGACGCGCTGAGCCGCGTCGAGGAGGGCCGCACGGCCCTGAGCTCCCTCACCGCCGACCTCGACCGTCGCCAACAGGCGCTCGACCAGGAGCAGCAGGAGCTTGCACAGTGGATGCAGGACCTCGAGGCGCAGATCGCGGTGCTGTCGCCCGAGCAGCGCGAGGCGCGGATGCACGAGTACGAGCAGCGCGTGACCGACCTGCAGCGCAGCTTCGCGGCGTCGCAGCAGGAGCTGGCGCAGGCCGAGGCGGCCGCGACGCAGCGCATCTACGACCGGATGGTCGCGATCGTCAGTGAGTACGCGCGCGAGCACGGCTGCACGCTCGTCCTGCAGACCAGCGCCGTGATCTACAGCGCGTCGAACACCGACTTCACCGACGCGCTCGTCACGGCGTACGACCAGCGCTACTAGCGTGACACGGTCCACCGTCGCACGAGTCGTCGTCGCAGCAGCACTCGCGGGCACCGCGGCGTGTGGCCTGTTCGGCCACGAGCCTGCGCCGGCGGGACCGTCGAGCGAAGCGTCCGGGGACGGGAGCGCGTCGCCGGAACCGAGCGTCTCGGCCGTCCCGGAGTCCGAGCCGAACGACGACTCGGACCACGCGCAGCGGCTTCCCGTCGGACGACCCGTCGCGGGGGCCGTGGCCGGCGGAGATCGCGACGTCTTTGTCCTGCCGCCCGGCGACGGTGCCGTAGACCTGACCATTACCGCAGACGGCGCGGTGACGGTGACGGTTGCGCGTCCGCAGGATGCGAGCCGCTTCGTCGTTGCCGTCTCCGCCGGTGAGCCTCGGCGCCTGTCTGGGCTGCTCCGTAGCGCCACCCTCGAGGTGTCGGTCGAGGGCAGCGGCTCCTACGGGCTCGACGCCGTGGTCAGCGAAGACGTGCGCCCTGCGTGCGGCTTCGCGCTGGAGCCCGATGACGCCGGTTCGCCCGGGGCGATCGCCGCGTCTGTTCCCGCGACGCTCGTCGGCTGCGTCGCGACGCCCGATGACGTGGACGTGTTTCGGATTCCACCCGAGGCGGTCGCCGAGCTCGAGGGGCTGGGCGTTGCGCTGTCTCCGCTCCCCGGTGTGGCGCTCGGGCTGACGATCCGCTCTTCCGCCGGCGAGACGCTCGCGTCGCTCTCGGGTCGAGAGGGCGAAGAGCTCGCGCTCCCCAACCTTCGCGCGCCCGTCGCGGGGGGGCTGGAGGTGGAGGTCCGAAGCCTCGCGGGGGCGAACGAGTCGACCCCGTATCGCCTCTCACTGCGTCGGTTGGCGCCGCTCAACGGCGTGACGGAGCTGGAGCCAAACGACGTCCAGGCGAGCGCCACCGCGCTCGACTCTATCGGCCTGGTGAATGGGTATCTGCACCGGCTCGGCGACATCGACTACTATCGGCTCACGAGCCCAGAGGCGGCCCAGGTGCGGCTGCTCGCCGATCCTCCCGAGGGAGTGGACCTGCAGCTCCAGTTCCTCGGCGGCGCGGGATTCGTCGTGGACGCCGCGCGCGCCGGCGAGCAGGAGCGCGTCTGCTCGCTCCGTGTCGATCCGGAGATCCCGCTCGAGTTCACGGTGAGCGCTCGCGCGCAGGAGCGGACCGGGCTCGAACCGTATCTGCTGCACTTCGAGCGGTTCGACGGAGAGCAGTGGGAGCAGGAGCCCAACGAGGATCTCGCCGAGGCGCTCGCGGCCGCGGCAGAGGACGAGCGGGGAGGGCCGGAGGTGGCCATCCGAATCAGCGACACGATGTCTGCGGGTGCCGTCTCCGGCTACGCGTTCCCGCCCGGCGACATCGACCGCTTCGTGATGCGCGTGGCGGGCGACCCTCGCGCAGAGGTCACCTACCGGTCCATCACGATCCGGCTCGAGCCGAACGGCCCCGCCGACTACAGCTTGGAGGTCTTCGACGCCGACCGGGCGGCCGTTGGCAGCGCGAACGCGGGGCGCGGGGGCGAGGTGGAGAGCTTGTCGCTCGACCTGCCGTCGGGGCTCTACATCGCGCAGGTGACGCTGCTCTCGGGAGAGCCTTGCGACCGCCCGTACCGCCTCGCGGTGGCGCAGACCGATGTGGGGACGGCCCCGGTGATCGAAGGATCGGGCGAAGACATCGACCGCCTGCTGCAGGCGCCGCCAGCGCCACCCCCGGATATCGACGCGGTGCTCCCGACGCGCGACCGGCGCGGCCCCGAGGGGACGCTCCCCGACGTCGACGAGGAGTACGTGGAGCCCACTCCGCCACCTCAGTCGCGCGTTCGGATGGCGCCCGAGGGCGCTCCGGTGGCGCCGCTTCAAGGCGCAGGGCCGCGCTGACGTCTCGGCTCGGTCGAGACGAGGTGGCGCTCACGACTGTGAGGAACCGGCCGCGGCGTCGGTTGACGCACGAGCGCGCTCGATGGTAGCCAAGCGGCGGCCGCACCGGCGGTCGTCGACCGAGCCACACGACTCATAGGAGCGCACATGTCCGTTGCAGATACCTTCAGCAAGATCGCCGCCGGCATCGAGAAGAACGCCGAGAAGGCGACGAGCGTGGACTCCGTCTTCCAGTTCGACATCACCGGCGACGGTGGTGGCACCTGGGCGATCGACCTCCGCAAGGCCAGCAGCGGCCCGCGCGTCACGGACGCGGCGTCGCCCGACGCGAACGTCACGATCACGATGGCGGCGTCGGACTGGACCGGCATCCTCGGCGGCTCGGTGAACCCGATGCAGGCGTTCATGATGGGCAAGATCAAGGTGTCCGGCGACATGGGCCTCGCGATGAAGCTGCAGAACGTTCTGGCGCTCGCCGCGGGCTGAACACCGCTCTTCGCGGGCGGCTGCGCGCGACCCGCCGCAGCCGCCCGTGGCGCTTTTGCAGTCCCCCGCGCCCGAGTCCCGCGTCACCATGCACGACGTCCTCACCGCCGATACGCTCGCCGGAGTCACCGTCATCGACCTGACGCGGCTACTGCCAGGCCCGTTCTGCACGATGCTCCTTGCCGACCTCGGCGCGCGCGTGATCAAGATCGAGCCGCCGGGCGAGGGCGACTACGCGCGGTGGACGCCGCCCGTCGTCGTACGAGGCAGCGACGGGTACGGCGCGTTCTTCGAGGTCCTGAACCGCGGTAAGCAGAGCGTGGCGCTCGACCTCAAGCGGCCCGAGGGCATCGCCATCCTCAAGCGCCTGATCGCGTCGTCCGATGTCGTGATCGAGAGCTTCCGCCCCGGGGTCATGGACCGGCTCGGCCTGGGGACCGCGGACCTCAAGCGGCTGAACGGCCGCCTCGTCGTCTGCTCCATCTCTTCATACGGCCAAGACGGGCCGCTCGCCCAGCGGGCGGGGCACGATCTCAACTTCCTCGCGAGATCCGGCGCGCTTGGCCTCACGGGACCGCGCGACGGCGCTCCCGCGATCCCGGCCGTCCAGATCGGTGACCTGGCGGGCGGGGCGCTCTACGCGGCGTTCGGGATCGCCGCTGCGCTGTTCCGGCGCGAGCGGACCTCGCTCGGCGCTCGCATCGACGTGTCGATGACCGAAGGCGTGCTCAGTCTGTTGGCGCCCGTACTCAACACGTACTCGGTGACTCAGCGTGCTCCGGGACGCGCCGGCGATACGCTCTCGGGCGGGCTTCCGTGCTATCGCGTCTACGCGACCGCCGATGGCGGTCATCTCGCCGTCGGTGCACTCGAGCCGAAGTTCTGGGCGCAGGTGTGCGACGCGATCGGGACCCCCGACCTCGTCGACAGCGGACTCCGCTACGGAGAGGCCGGCGAGGAGGTCGCCAGGCGCGTCGCGGCGGCGATCGGGACGAAGCCCCTGTCGCACTGGCGCGAGGTGTTCGCGGGACTGGACGCGTGCGTCGAGCCGGTCCAGACCCTCGCAGACGTCGTCGCCGACGAGCACCTGCGTGCGCGGCAGGCCATCCGGCTCGACGGCACCACCGGGCACGTGACGCCGGTCCCGCCGACCAGCCGCGCCGTCGCCGACCTCGGCACGCGTCTGCCGCCGCGACTCGGGGAGCACTCGCTGCAGTGCGCGCGAGAGGCGGGCCTCGACGAGCCCGCCATCGAGGCGGCGATTGCAGCCGGCGCGCTCGTCGCCGCCCCCGCCGAGGCCTGACCTGAGGCCGCGATGATCGCCACGCCCCCGCCGCTTTGGCCCGCGTCGGTCGTCGCTGTCGCTGCGGTGGTCGGGGTGGTCGCGGTCGGCTCGGGCGGTCGTTCGGCTCCGGCCCCGCCTGCGCCGCCACCTTTGGCGGAGCCGACGCTGCCTGCGATCCGGATGTTCCACCCGGACGGGGTCGCGTCCGCTGTCGCGCGGACCGGGACCCGGTTCGAGCCGCCGTGGACTCGCGAGCCCGCCCGCGGCCCCGTGTGGACCCGGGGGTTCTCGCCGCAGCCTCTCGACGCCTGGGAGGCGAGCGGCGAGCACGACGGCTGGTCGCTGTGGCAACCCGCCGGACGCGCCGAGGCGCGCCCGACGCCGTTTGACCTGGCCGACGCGGTGCGCGGGGCGCGGGTGTGGGTGGAGTCGACCGCGGGTGAGCTGCGCGAGTGCGACCGCTGGGTGTTCGGTCGGTGGTACTGCGGGCCGGACACGTGGAACACGGTCGGGGTCGCGGATGTCACGATCAGCGGTCGCGCCGAGTCGTGCATCTGGGCGCACCCGATCGCCGACAGCGACCTGCACATCCTGTTTCCGGCGGTACCGCAGGGGAACCTCGCAGCCCGCGCAGCGATCGCTGACGTCGGCGTCGCGTCGGACGTCGAGGGCGACGTCCGCTACGACGTCTTGGTCGACGGTCAGGTCGTCGCGACGCGCAGCCACGCGCAGCGGGCAGGATTCATCAGCTTCCGTGTCTCGGTCCGGGAGGCCGAGCGCGAAGTCGAGCCGCCCGTCGAACGAGGCGAAAGCGACGAGCGGACCGAGGGTGTCGACCGGCCGCACGTTGACGCCGCGCCTCAGCGCGACGCAGGCGAGCCAGAAGGGGACTCGGAGCCGAGCGCGCTGGCCGAGCCCGACCAGGCCGCGAATGATGAGCGAACGCCGCTCGCGGAAGCGACCGAGGAGACCCCGCCGCGTGCCGTGCCTCTCGAGATCGTCGTGCACGGCGACGTCGTCGCGCAGCGGCACTTCTGCTTCACCGGCTCTGTGCGAGCGGCGCCGCGTCCTCGCCCCCGTCACACGACGGCGCCCCCGTGAGCGCCGCAGGACTCCGGGCATACGCCTCGTCGCGCGTCGCCGTGTGCACAGCTGCGTTCGCGCTCGTGTCGGTGGCGTCGGCTGCGCACCCGTTTCGTGGCCTCAGCCTCTCGTCGCTGTGGCTCCTCGACGCGGTCGCCCGGTTCGACGTGTGGCGAGCCGGGGGCGACGTCGCGGCGATGCGGGCCGCGTTCGCGGATCCCGAGGGGGTTCTGCCGTTCGTCCCATGGGTCGCGTCGCTGCTTCCGTTTCCATCGCTGCTGGCGCTCCGCGTTCTCGGCGTGGTCGCGGCGGGTGTCACGGCCGCGTCGGTGGCGTCGATTGGTCACCGCTTCTGGGGCGCAGGCGCGGGCTTCTTCGCCGCATGCGCGTTGCTCGCGCTGCCGCGGTTCGTGGCGGCGGCGACGACGACGACGCCGACGATTTTCGCGCTGGCGGCGGTGTCTTCGCTGGTGGCGGTCGCGCTCGCGTCGCGCGACGACGCGCGGTGGCTGCCGCTGCTCGCTGCCGTTGGAGGCGCGGCGTGGTCGACGTCGCTGTACGCGTGGCTCGCCGCTGTCGGCGTCGCGTACCTGGTCGTAGTCGATGCAGGTCGCCGCCCGACGGCCGGGCATGTGCGCATTCGCGCCGTCCCGCTGGCGACCCTGTTGATGCCCGCGCTGTGGGCAGGGGCGCTGATCGCAGCCGCGCCGTACCTGCACGCCCACACGTTCGAACGGCTTGGTCGGCTGCTCGGAGTCTGGCTGGAGCGCCGGGGAGAGCCGCTGCTCTTCGCCGGGCGCTTCTACGGCGCCGCGCGCATCCCGGCGCTGTCTCCGCCGGTGATGTGGGCGATCTCGGCGCCAGTCGCGGTGGTGATCGTCGCGGTTGGGGGGGCGGTCGCAGCCGTCGGCGGGGTCGGCAGCCGTCGACCGGCCGACGCGCGTCAGGTCTGGGGAACGATCGTCGCCCTTGCGTGGGCGCTCCCGGTCGCGCTTCGCTCGGCGTACCACGGCGGCGTCGACCTCTGGGCGCTCGGGGCGCTCCCGCTCGCGCTGTCGGCAGGCGTTGGGCTCGAGGGGGCTCGCGCAGCGATCTGCAGTCGGTTGCCGCGCGGGCCGGCCGTGGCGGGCGTCGCGCTCGTCGCGCTCGCCGCCGTCGCGGCGAGCGAGGTCAGACCGGTCGCGGGCAGGTACGAGGCGTTCTTCTCTGCCGCAATCGGCGGTGTGTCCGGGGCGGTCGACGCGGGGTACTCGCGCAGCGCACATGCACCGGTCCCACCGGAGATCGGCGAGGCGCTGCGCGGGGAGGTGTGCGACTTCGCAGTGCTATCGGGCTCCTGGGAACTGCGCCCCGTGCTCGACCGCTACCGACAGCTCGGGCTGATAGGCGCGGACTGTAGGCTCGTCGACCCGAGCGCCGCGCGGCTTGCGGTGCTGGTCTACGACGACACGCTGCCGGAGTTCTACACGTCGCTCGCGGACTTCGTGGCGGCGACTGGCCCCGACGTGTGGCGCGTGACCGCCGACGGAGTAACGCTCATCGCGGTCGGCGCCGTCCCCTGAGGCGGGTGTCCGAGAAACCCATCTCGACGGACGGCGGGAGCGGACCGAGGCAGATCTCGGCGTCATCTGGGCCCCACGCGTAGGCACGCTCGATTCGACCCGTCGCGTCGACCGCGACGCCCTCGGCGAGAAGTAGCGCGCGCTGCTGCGCAGCACGCTCGATGTCGCCCTTGAACACGATCGTGAGCTGCGCGCTGACGACCCGGTGCCAGGGCGTTGCGGGGCCCGACCCGGTGCGGAGCGCGGAACCGACGGCGCGCGCGGCACGCGGAGAGCCCGCGAGCGTGGCGACGACCCCGTAGGACGTGACGCGACCTCGCGGGATCGACTCTACAATCTCGATTGCACGGCGCGCGAACTCGTTCATCGGGCGGCCCCCAGTCGGTTTACCGAAAGTCGACACGAACGCCTGCCGCCACCGTGACGGTGTGCGACACGTCGAACAGCGCTGCGACCACGCCGCGGTCCGCCGCGACGGCGCGGTTCGCCCGTGCCGACGTGCTCGCGGCACCCGCGACGATGGCCGGCATGTAGCGGACGCCGAACGTCAGCGCCACGCGACGGTCGACGGGAACCTCGGCGCCACCGCCAAGCGAGAGCCGGACTCCGGGTCGTAGCCGCGGGCCGAGCTCGGGGTCCTCGGCGCGCGTGAGCACGAGCCCGGGGCCGACGAGCGCGTACAGACGGGTCAGGTCGCGACCGCTGGTCACGGCAGGGCGACGCCGCATGTAGAACCGCAGGGCGACGTCGAGAGCGTGCATCTGGAGGGCGGTCTCGTCCTCTCCGGCGTACCGAACGACCTCGTTCGGGACCGAGCAATCGTACGCGACGTCGGCGTCTTCGATCTCGCCATCCGGAGCCTGGGTCGCCGGTTCCTCACCTCGACACCGAACCCGGGCGCCGCGCCAGCCGAGCCGCGCGAAGTCGTAGCGGACCTCGAGCGAGGAGATGATCGCGGTAGCCGCGAACCGGAAGCCGATGTCGTTTCGACGGTCCGACAGCAGCGGGACGTTCGCGTCGCCGCTCGAGGTCGACGCGGCCGGGGCGAAGGAGACCACGCGCTGCGCAGAGGTCGACAGTGGCGCGGCGGCGCCGACGTCGACCGCAACGGCGAACCGCGCCTGCGCCTCGGCCACAGCTGGCGCGAGGGCGAGGATGGCGGCGGCGACTGCGAGACGAATGAGCTTCACGGTTCCTCGTGGCGCCGACGATGCTGCCACGCTTCACGCCGGCTGCCCAACACGTTAGTGAGCATGCACCGTGAACCGCGCTCACGAGGAGGCCGCGATGCTTGGAGTCGTGCTGAGGTTCCTGCTGGTAGTCTTGAAGGAGGCCCTCCGAGTTGCGGCGCGGAGCGTCGGGCGGGCGCTGATGGCCGCGGCGCTCGGCGCCCTGATCCAGGGCCTGGCCGAGGGGCTGAAGGCCGGCGTCACGAAAGCGCGCGCGGAGCGCGCCGGGGGCTCCGCGTAGGTTGGGTCGGGCCAACGGCGTCTGCCGAGCGAGGACGGCGGTCGGGCCCGTTTGTGGGGGGGTGTGGGAAAGTTGCCGCGTGGCGTCGGCGGGGTATGGTCGCCGGATGCGCAGTGTTCATCGGCAGCTTGGAGTCTTGCTGGCCGCGGCATCCCTCGTGAGCGGATGTGCGACGGTTGGTGCGTGGATTCACCCGTCGCGGCTCGTCGCGGGGACCGAGCCTAGCGCGGCCGACTCGGCGTTCGACGAGGCGTCCGCGGTGGTGTCGCTCGCGCTGGCGTCTGCCTCTCTGCGCCTGCTGGAGCTCGACCCGACGGCTTCGCGCACCCTGAGCCGCGGCGGGGCCGGCGGCGGCGTGACGACGGCGGCGCCCGAAGGGGAGGTCGCGCGGTCCGCGGAGAGTGGCCGCGTTCTGCAGCGCACCGCACGCGTCGACGAACAGGCCGCGGCATCATCGACCGCGGCGGCAGCTCCACGGTCGGCGCGCCGAGGCGTCGGCGAGGTCTGGGCGGTCCCGGTGGCACAGCCGCGCGTGACGAGCCGGTTCGGGCCGCGAATTGACCCGATCACGGGCGAGGCGGGGCGGATGCATCGTGGGCTCGACTTCGGCGCAACGACCGGGACCGACGTCATGGCGACGGCGAGCGGGACGGTCGTGTTGGGCGGATACTGCGACCGTGGCACCGGAAACTGCGTTGTGATCGACCACGCGGGCGGATGGCGGAGCCAGTACTTTCATCTCTCGGCGGTCCGCGTCCGGCCGGGGCAGCAGGTGACCCAGGGGCAGGTGATCGGGCAGGTCGGCTCGACGGGCCGTTCGACCGGACCGCATCTGCACTTCCAACTCGGCCGTGACGGAGTCGCCGTCGACCCGGAGACGCTGCTCGGGGAGCCGGTAGAGTAGGGCGGGCCGTCCGCGCCGCTTCGCGCGACGCGTCGAACCGCAGCGATCGGCGTTGACGGGGATCCACGAGGAGCGATAGCGTGCCGGCCCCTGTCGTGCGGAGTGTCCGAATGAGCGCTGACCGGCCAGTGTCGGGTTCGATCCACTTCATGCCGGCGGCGGCCGCCACCTCGGAAGTGCGCTGCGACGCGTGCGGGACGCCGTTCGAGCTTCGCTATGCGTTTCAGCAGGTGGCGGTGCGCTCGGAGTCGTACCGGGTCTGCTCTCAGGCGTGCCGGGCGTCGGTCCTGGAGCCCGCGCGTTCGGCGGAGCGAGCGTCAGCTCGGGGTCCGGTCCGCATCGCGGTGCTGAACCAGAAGGGAGGGACGGGGAAGACGACGACGGCCGTGAACCTGGCGGCCGGGCTGGCGGACGCCGGCAGGCGGGTGCTGCTGATCGACACGGACGCGCAGGGACACGTCGCGGTGAGCCTCGGGGTTCGCGGCGAGAAGACGCTGTACCACGTGCTTGTCGAGGAGGCGGAGCCGGCGCGAGTGGCGGTCCCGCTGACGGAGCACCTGCACGTGATCACGAGCAGCTCGACGCTGGCAAGCGCGGAGATCTACCTCGCCCGAATGAATGAGGGTCGGGATCGGATTTTGCGGTCCCGGCTGGCTTCAGCTACGCAGTACGACTACGTGATCCTGGACTGCGGTCCGAGCCTCTCGGTCTTGAACATGAACGCGTTGACGTACGCGGATGAGCTTCTGGTTCCAGTCTCCTGCGACTTCCTGTCGCTGGTCGGCGTGCGCCAGATTCTCAAGACCGTGAAGCACGTCAACGAGCTGCTGCTGCACCCGGTGCGCGTGCTCGGGGTGCTGCCGACGTTCTATGACCAGCGCAACCGGATCAGCGACGAGTCGGTGAAGACGCTCGAGAGCCACTTCGGCGACCGGGTGTTGCCGCCGATTCGGGTCAACACGCGGCTCAAAGAGGCGCCGTCCCACGGGCAGACGATTTTCCAGTACGCACCCGACTCCCGGGGTGCCGCGGACTATCGTCGGGTCGTGCGGTGGGTCCTGGAGCGCACAGAGAACGGAGCGCGGCAGCGGCATGGCGAAGAAGCCCGAGCTTGAGTCCGAGGACCTCGGCCCCGTGATGGGTCGAGACCCTCTTTCGGCCGAGGACGAGGTCCTCGCCACGACGTTCTTCGTCACGGACCTGCCTCGCACCGCAGAGGGCCGCCCGGCGACGGTAGTACCGCAGGGGAAGCCGGCGGGCTCGCCCCGGCGCGCGCCGCCGCGCCGGCGCGCGAAGAAGTCGACGCCGACGCACTACAAGATCATCAGCATCTCGCTGTACAACGAAGACATCGACAAGATCGACGAGCTCGTCGCGGCGCTCAAGGCGGCGGGGCACCCGAAGGCGAACCGCTCGGCGCTGATCCGCTACGCGATCGACACGGTCGACATCGAGAAGATGCCCAAGTCGTACTGATGACGGGTCGTTCGCGGCGGGTGCCGCCGCGGACGTTCGTCGCGCGGCCGGTCTTGTGCGCCCTTGGCGGGTGTCGCGGCTTTCGAGCGGTCGAGCGTGTGCGAAATGGGGCGAATCGAACGCACGCGGAACCTCGCCGCGGTTGACGCTCCGATGGCGCTGACGTAGGGACGGCGCCAAAGGAAGACTTGCGCGGTGGCCGCTCGGAGCCGTGCCGTTCTCACATCGACGAGGAGTCCGATGTTTCGTGTCAAGCTGATCGTCCTGCTCTTGGTCGTGATTGGCGCGCTGGTCGGGACGACCTGGGCGCTCTCGGGCGCCGCAGTGCGGGACCTGGAAGACACGGCCGTCCAGCAGCTCAAGTCCAGCACCGAAGTCGTGCGCCTTACCAACACGGTGGCGCAGTACTCGGTGATCCACGAGGCCACCGCTGCCGCCAGCGACGCGGCCGTCGTCGCGGGCGCCGCGTGCCCGCTCACGGAGGAGGCCCTGCGTGCCGCGCGCACGCCGGGCCCGCCGACCGTTGGGCCCGACGGCACCGAGATCCCCGGCGTCCCGTCGACGACCTGCACGCGCACCGCGCACGAGGTCGTCCTCGAGGCGCTCAAGTCGTGGACGGCGTCCCGCGAGGAGCTCCGCGCTCTGAACGAGCCGCGCTTCCTCAGCGAGCGCGATCCGGGTTTCGCCGTTCCGCGTGCGCCCGACCTTCTCCTCGTGACCGACCCGAACGGAGTCGTCGTCGCGCGCGTCGGCTTCGACAAGGACGACTGGTTCGGTGACTCCAAGCCCAACATGGTCCGCCAGTACCCGGTCTTCGGGCGCGTCGAAGCCGGTGTCCCACAGCACGACTCGATCGCGTGGCGCGAGGCCGACGACGCCGTCCCCGAGCTCGCGCAGGTGGGTGTCGCGCCGATCTTCGTCGAGGAGAACGGGCGCCAGCGCTTCGCGGGCACCGTCATGGTCGGGTACAAGCTCACCGACTCGGCGGCCGAAGAGGCCGGCGCGGTGCTCTACGGGCACGACGTGGCCTACTTCTTCCGGGGCGCCGGCGACTCCGTCGTCTATGCCGGTACCACGGCCGCCTCTCGGCCCGAGCTCCTGTCCGGCCTGTCCGCTGCCACACTGCACAACCCCGAGGGTGAGGCGACATTCCCGCAGTTCGCGCTGCAGCGCTCGGGCGTCGTCTACGAGTTCGAGGCAGGTGGAACGAGCTACGTCGCGATGTCGTCGGTGCTCTCGAAGAACAACGACGGCACCGAGGTCCTTGCAGGCTTCATCGTCACCTCGTCCGTCTCCGGCGCTATCCTCCCGCTCGGACCGTTCCAGACCGTCGTCCCGGCGCTCGGCGCCGCGCTCGCCCTCATCGGCATCCTCGGCGTTCTGGTCGCGATCCGCTCCTTCATGCTCCCGATCGAGGACATCTCGAAGGGCGTGCAAGAGGTCATCGCCGGCAAGTCCGAGTACATGTGGGAGGTCGACGAGCGAAGCCACATGTCCGACCTCGCGCACTCCCTCAACGTCATGTCCGCTCGCCTCCAGGGCAAGCGCGACCCCGACTCCGAAGACACCGAGGGCGACGCCGACTGGAAGGCCATGGCCGGCGACCCTTCGGGAGGCCGCGGCGGTGGCGCCAAGCCGGCTGGCATCGCCGGCATCGGCAACCTCCGTGGGCGCGCCGCCGCGACCGACGAGGACGAGGACGACGACGAGTAGCGCCTCTCGTCAGCCGAGCTGGCTGCCCAGACGACTCCAGCGTCGTCGACGGCAGCCCTCGGCCGACTCGACGCACCAACGCCAAGGGCTGCGATGCCGACCCGCCGCGCCGTCTCCACAGGGCTCGACAGACTGCTCGCAGACCAAGGGGCGCTAAAACACCTGGCTGCACGCCGCGTCGGGCTCCTCGCGAACCCAACCTCGGTAACCCGAGGGTTCGTGCACGCCGTCGACGCGCTGATCGCCGCCGGCGTTCGCCCGGATCGCCTCTTCGGACCCGAGCACGGCGTGCGCGGCGAGGCGCAGGACATGATCGCAGTCGCGCAAGACGTCGACCCGATCTCGGGCATCTCGACCGTCAGCCTCTACGGCGCTGCCGTCGAGTCTCTCGCGCCGACGCCCGACCAGCTCGACGGCCTCGACCTCCTCCTCATCGACCTGCAGGACGTCGGCAGCCGCTACTACACCTACGTCTACACGGCGATGCTCACCGCCGAGGCGTGCACGCGCGCTGGCGTCGAGGTCTGGGTGCTCGACCGGCCGAACCCGATCGCCGCAGCCGTCGAGGGGCCGGCCGTTGATGTCGGCTTCGAGTCCTTCGTCGGGATGCTTCCGCTGCCCAACCGTCACGGGCTGACCCTCGCCGAAGTTCTGCGCTTCGCCAGCCGTCACGGCCGCGCGCTCGATGCCCGGATCTGGGAGTGCGACGGGTGGACGCGCACGCTGTGGGCCGACGATCACGACGCCCCTTGGGTGATCCCGTCCCCGAACATGCCGACGCTCGACACCGCTGTCGTCTACCCCGGGATGTGCCTCCTCGAGGGCACGAATCTCAGCGAGGGCCGAGGGACGACGCGGCCGTTCGAGCTGTTCGGTGCGCCGTATGTCGACGCCCGACGGCTCGCCGCCGCACTCGACGCGCTGAACCTCCCCGGTGTCGCCCTCCGGCTCGCCTCGTTCGAGCCGACCTTCCAGAAGTGGGGACGCCAGCGCTGCGGCGGCCTGCAGCTCCACGTCACCGATCGTGAGGCGTTTCTCCCGCTGGTGACCGGCGCCGCCGTCGTGTGGGCCGCGCACGCGCTGTTCCCCGAGTTCGAGTGGCGAGCAGAGGCCTACGAGTTCGTGGACAGCGTGCCCGCGATCGATCTGCTCTTCGGGTCCGCGCGCCCGCGGCAGTGTATCGAGAGCGGCGGATCATTCGCGGACCTGAGGGCGCTTCTCGAGACCCCGGCGACGACGGCCGACGAGGTCGCCGCTGCGCGGCTACCCGCCTACGACCATGGCTGATCGAGCGCGCGTCGCCGTGTTCGGCGGCAGCTTCGATCCGCCCCACCTCGGCCACGCGCTCGCGACCCTCTGGATGCTCTCGGCGTGCGGTGTCGACGAGGTCGTGTGGGTCCCGACCTATGTGCACGCGTTCGGAAAGGCGCTCTCGAGTTTCGACCTGCGCGTCGACCTGTGCCGGCTGGCGACTCAGCACCTGCGCGGCGTCGTCGTCAGCGAGATCGAGCGAGAGATTGGGGGCGAGAGCCGCACGATCCGGACGCTCGATGCGCTCGCTGCCCAGCGTCCCGGCGTCCAGCTCTTGTTCGCCGTGGGTTCCGATCTCGTCCCGGACCTTCCGCGCTTCGAGCGCTGGCCCGAGCTCAGGGCGCGCTACGAGCTGTTGGTCATTCCGCGTGGCGACCGCGGCGAGCAGCTCGGGATCCCGAACGTGTCTAGCAGCTCCGCGCGAGCCGCCGCCGCGAGCGGGGACGATCTCTGGCTCGCGTCGTGGCTGGACCGGAAGGTCGGGGCGCGGTGGCTTGCCGAAGTCCACGCACCCGGGCGTGCGGGTACCGGGGAGGGCTGAGTCATTGGTCGGCGCCGACCGCTCCGACTCCAGGGTGGCCGGCGCCCCCCTCAGCCTCGTGACGCGGATCCGGCGCCAAGGACCGCGTGGAGCGCCATGACGCTGCGGTCATCGAGGCCCCGAGCGTTGGCGACCTCGACCAGCAGCGCCGCAGTGGCACGGTAGAGGGCCTCGACATTGGCTCCGTGACCGGCCACCGCCTCGAGGTGAGCAGCAACGGTTCCGGCGTCGCCGCGGACGATCGGGCCAGTCGCCGCGGCGACGACGCCCAGGTCTCGCGCGTTGTGTGCGCTCCGCGCGGCGAGGCCCGCGAGCGCTGCCGACAGGGCGGGCTCTCGCATCGCGGCGCCCTCGCAGACCGCGCTGGCTGCGGCCAGAAGCGCGTAGACGCCGTTGCTCGCGAGCGCCGCGGCCGCGTGGTACGCCGTGCGCGCCTCGGCCGGGACGCGGTGCGGGCTACCTCCCACGTCGGCTGCCAGCCTCTCTGCGGCATCGAGTCCTGCCGGCGAGTCCCCGTCCACGGCAAAGAACGCACCGCGGAGCTGTTCGGCGTCGTCGGGTGAGCCGGTGAGAGGGAGCAGCGGGTGTGCAGCCCCGGCAGCGTCACCGGGGCGCAGCACGGGGGTAAGGAGCGACGCCGCACGCGCCCCGGAGGTGTGTACGACGGCGATCGGGGGCGCGGCGGCGTGAGCGATGGCCGCGGCGACCCGCACGACGCGGTCATCGGGGACGCAGATCAGAACAAGGCGCGTGGCGAAGGCCGGGAGTGGACCGTGTTGGACGGGGGCGCGGAGTACGCCGCGTGCGCCGTCTGCGGTCCCCGCCGACCGGGTCCAGGCGCCGGCGAGGGCGCCAGCACGATCGAGCGCGGTCGCGAGCGGCAGGCCCGCACGACCGAGCCCGACGACGAACCACCCGTTCGCGCCGGTCACGACGCCGCGGCGACCAGCTCGACGGCGATCTCGCCACCGCGGCCAGTCAGCCGCAGGTGGGCACCGTGCCGGGCAGCGCCGGCGAGAATGAGGTCGGCGATCGGGGTCTCGACGAGCCGCTCGATGGCGCGACGCATCGGGCGCGCGCCGAGCTCTGGGTCGAAGCCACCGCGGTCGATGAGGACCGCGATGACAGCGTCGTCGTACGTGAAGTCGATGCGACGCTCGGCGAAGAGTCGCTTGCTGGAAGCGTCGAGCTGGAGCCTCGCGATCGCGCCGACCTGGTCACGCGTCAGCGGCATGAAGACGAGGCGCTCCTGGATCCGATTCCAGAGCTCGGGACGGAAGTGGGCCCGCGCTGCGTCGAGCACCCTGTCGGTGACGCCGCCGGACTCGTCGTCGAGCTCCCGCTCGGCGCCAAAGCCCATGCGCCGCGTGCGGGGGACACCCTGGGCGGCCTCTGCGCCGAGGTTGGAGGTCATGACGACGACGGTGTTGCTGAAGTCGACGGCGCGCCCGCGAGAGTCGGTGAGTCGCCCCTCGTCGAGGAGCTGAATCAGGATGTTGAGGATGTCGGGGTGCGCTTTCTCGATCTCGTCGAGCAGGACGAGCTGGTACGGGCGCCGTCGAACGGCCTCGGTGAGCTGTCCGCCTTCGTGATGCCCCACGTATCCGGGCGGGGACCCCACGAGGCGCGCCACGGAGTGCGGCTCCATGTACTCGCTCATGTCGAGGCGGGTCATGCAGCCTTCGTCCTCGAAGAGGACACGTGCGATCGCCTTCGCGAACTCGGTCTTTCCGACGCCGGTGGGCCCTAGGAACAGGAAGGTGCCGATCGGGCGACCGCTGACGAACCCAGCGTAGTTGCGTCGGAGCGTGGCGGAGACCTGCTCGATGACGTTGGCGTGGCCGATGACGTGGTTTGCGAGCAGATCGCCAAGGCCCACGAAGCGCTCCTTGTCGCCGAGCAGGAGCTTGTCTACGGAGACGCCGGCGAGGCGTGCGACCACGCTGGCGACTAGGTCGCGGTCGACGACGCGCGCAGGGTCGCGTTGCGCGCGAGCGCCGGCCTGGTCGAGCACGCTGACCGCCTTGTCGGGGAGGCGTCGCTCTGGAAGGTACCGGTGCGTGAGACGAACGGCGGCCTCGATGGCGTCGCGCGTGATGGTGACGCCGTGATGCTGTTCGTAGGTCGCGCGCAGTCCTTCGATGATGTCGATCGACTGTGTCTCTGTGGGCTCATCGACGCGGACGCGCTGAAAGCGGCGCGCGAAGGCCGGGTCGGACTCGACGTACCGGTGGTACTCGTCGAAGGTGGTGGCGCCGATGCACGGAAACTCGCCGCGGGAGAGGGCGGTCTTGAGCTCTCCGGCGCCATCGGCGTTGCCGTCGCCGCCGGCACCCATCCCGATCCACGTGTGAAGCTCGTCGAGGAAGACGATGATGTGTCCGTCGGCGGCCCGGACCTCGTCGCGTAGCTTCTGAATTCGGTCGCTGAACGAGCCGCGCACGCCAGTGCCGGCGATCATCTTGGTCGCTTCGAGCTCGATGATGATGCGTCCGGCGAGCCCCGACGGAGGCTCGTGTCCGTCAACGCCGAGCAGGCGCTGCGCGAGCCCTTCGACGACGGAGGTCTTTCCGACGCCGGCGTCGCCGATCAGGACCGGGTTGTTGGCGCGCCGCTTGTTGAGGATGTCGATCAGCTGCTCGATCTGGTCCTCGCGGCCGACGACGCGGTCTAGGCGCCCCTCGAGCGCGAGCGCGCTGAGATTGCGGCCGAGTTGTGTGAGGTTCGGGTAGCGTTTGGGATCGAGAGTGACGTCGCGAGCGGTGAAGCGCCGCTTGGCGGGGGCGTCGTCTCGCGCGGGGGCGTCGGCTCGCGCCGGCGCGGCCGCCGCGGGGCGGCGCACGTCGGCGACGCGGCGGTGCTCCCCCGAGCCGCTCACGATCCCGGGCCGGGTCTTGGGCTGGGCGCCTTCGGGCCGTCGGACGCTGGGGGGAAGGGGGAGGTCGGGCTGCGGCTTGATGGCCGGAGCGGCCGTGGCCCGCAGTCTGCGTGCGAGGTCGCGGGTCGTCTCCTCGTTCGGGGCGGGCCGCTTCTTCGCGCGCTTCACGTCGCTTGGCTCACGCAGGCCGGAGGCCTGCTTGCGCGGCGGTCCGGCGTCCTTCTCGGCGACGACCGTCACATGGGAGGTCACGTGCGCGACCGGCGCGAGCTCAGCCCATGCGCCGTGCGCGGCGTCGCCAGTGTGCGCCACATCGTCGGCCTCGGGCAGGAGGGTGGAGAGCGCGCGGCTGCGAAACGTCCCCATGTCGAGCTGCAGCTCTGCGATCAGCCGATAGGCAACGGAGTCGGGTGTCGAGCAGATCGCGTAGAGGACGTGGATGCTGGTGACATGGGCGGCGGTCCTCGAGTCGACGGCGAGCTGGCGCGCGCTGCGCATCACGCGCTCGAGGAGCTGCGGTGACTCCTGCACGCGCTCGCGGATTCGATCGAGGATCCGCTCGACCGTCACCTCGTGGTCCTTCAAGAACTCGGAGGCCCGGTTGGTGAGCATGAAGAAGCACAGCAGCAGGTGCGCGGTGGTGCGTGCCTGTCCGAGGCTTGCTGCGACGTCCTCGCTCTGCGCGAAGACGGAGCGGAGCTCCTGGCTCAGTTCGAGGTTCGTCGTCACAGAGCTACGTGCGCGGGGGTGGTCTCGGTGGCTACACTAGCCGGCGCGGATCGCGACTGCAACCGCGAGAGCCGGATGTAGATAACGTATTCGGGACAGCTAGATAGATGCAGATTCACGAAGCGAAGTGTTCGCGATTTGAGCGCCCGCGGAATAGGGCCTAGAATCTCTCTCGGCTCCGTCACGCGCGGCCCCCGCGGAGTGCGCCCACACCAGCTAGCCGCGGCGGCCGAACACCTTGGACAGCAGCCCGCCTCGGTCGTTCTCGTCGGGCGCCGGGACGGGCGCCGCCGTCGGGCGCGCGCCCGCGACCGTGACCGCGGTACCACCGAGCGCGGCGAGAAACTCGTGCGCGTCGCGGAACCGGTTCTCGGGCTTCTTCGAGAGCCCCTTCTGGATCGCCCAGTCGAACGGCGTGCCACGGAGCTCCGGCACGGTGACCGGCGGCGGCGGCTCGTTGACGTGCTTGAGCATGATGTCCATCGCGCCGTCGCCCTGGAACGGCGGGACGCCGCAGAGCATCTCATAGATCAGAACCGCGACCGCGTAGATGTCGGACCGAATCGTCAGCGGCGCGCCCTTCGCCTGCTCGGGCGACATATATGTCGGCGTTCCCATCGCGCGCCCCTTGAGCGTCAGGACGGGGCTGCCATCTTCGTACACGGTCTTGGCGATGCCGAAGTCGAGCACCTTCACGATCTCCCGGCCGTCGCTCTGCTGGACCAGGAACACGTTCTCGGGCTTCAGGTCGCGATGCACGATGCCGAGCGCGTGCGCCTCGGTGAGCGCGGACAGGACGCCGTTGGCGATCGCGACCGCGCGTCGCAGCGTGATGCCCCGCACCCCGTCAAGGATGTCCGACAGCGGGTAGCCGTTCAGAAGCTCCATGGCGAGGTACAGGTCGCCCTCGAACCCGTAGTCAAAGACACGAACCGTGTTCGGGTGCTGGAGGCGCGACACCATCTCGGCCTCCCGCCTGAAGCGGGCGACGACTTCGTGCGGACGCGGCGCTATCGGCCGAATCGTCTTCAACGCGATGGTCTCATCGGTCGTCGAGTCGACCGCCTTGTAGACGATCGCGTAGCCGCCACGTCCGATCTCCTCGAGCACGCGGTAGCGTCCGGCGACCAGATCGCCTTGGCTTAGTGGGGAGGCGCCAGTCAGGCCTGGTTCGTCGTGATTCGTCACGTCGTCTCGTCCGCTCGGGTTGCCACGCGGACACTACCGGCTCGCAGACGCAGTGGCAATCTCGCGGCGCGAGGTACGACCCCGCGCCACACGCCGACCCGCACGTCCGCCGCGCCGAGCGCGTTGCCGCGCTCCAAGCGCCGTGCTAACGCCGTCAGCCCCCCGACGCGTGCTGCCTCCGAATGAAACTCCGGCGTCTCGACGTCATCGGCTTCAAGTCCTTTCGGACGAAGACCGCGATCGAGGTGCACGACGGCGTCACCGCCATCGTCGGGCCAAACGGCTGCGGGAAGTCCAACGTCGTCGACGCCATCCGCTGGGCCATCGGCTCGCAGTCCGCGAAGGACCTCCGCGGCCGCGCGATGGAGGACGTCATCTTCGCCGGGTCCGAGAACAACAAGCCGAGCGGCTTCGCCGAGGTCTCGCTGACGCTCGCGAACGACGGGCACGACGTCCCCGTCGAGTGGAAGGACCAACCCGAGCTGCGCATCACCCGGCGCCTCTTCCGAACCGGCGACTCCGAGTACGAGATCAACGGCTCGCGGGTGCGGCTCCGCGACATCCACCAGCTCTTCCTCGGTACCGGCGTCGGCGCCCGCGAGGCGTACTCGATCATCGAGCAAGGCCGGATCGGCTTCATCGTCTCGGCCCGGCCCGAAGAGCGTCGCGTGATCATCGAGGAGGCCGCCGGGATCACCCGCTACAGGTTCCAGCGGCAGACGGCCGAGCGGCGCTTGGAGAAGACGCGCGAGAACCTGCTCCGCGTCCGTGACATCCTCGCCGAGGTCGAACGGCAGCTCGGCGCGCTTCAGCGTCAGGCGCGGCGCGCGGCTCGCTGGCGCGAGCTCAGCGAGTCCCGTCGAGAGCTCGAGCTTCGAGCCGCGCTCGACCGTCGCGATCGCGCCGCTGCGTCGCTCGCCGATGTCGAGCGCCGGCTTCGAGAGGTCCGAGATGTCGCCGGCACACAGGCCGCACGGCTAGCGACCGCCGAAGCGCAGCTCGAGCGCGCGCGCTCCGAGGCCGCCATCGAGGAGCACGTCCTCGGCAAGGCCACCGAGGCCGCGTACCAGGCCCGAGCGCGACGCGATCTCCTGCACAGCAACGTCGCACATCAGCTTCGCGAGGCCGAACAACTCCGTGACCGGCGCGAGCGCCTCGTCGAGCGCGTCGCGGAGCAGCGCGCCCTCGCCGAACAGGCCACCGCGGATCGGCAGCGCACCGCCACGGCGATCGGGGCGGCGGAGGCAGAAGTTTCCGCACAGGCCGCCGCCGCAGAGGCAGAGGCCGAGGCGCTCCGGGCTGCAAGAGACGCCGAGCGAGACGCGACGGCGACGCTCGACGCGGCGGCTGCAGCGGTGACCCGCGCGCGCGGGGCACTGGCGACCCTGACCGCGCGCGCCGAGGCGGCACGCGCCGAACACGAGCAGCTCTCGCGGCGTGCGAGGGAGCTCGCGGCCGACGCCGAGGCGGCGGTCTCGTCGGATGCCATCGCGACCGCAGAGGCGGAGCGCCTTCGCGCGGTCTCTTCCGCGGCGGTCCTCTCGCGACAGACCGCCGAGACCGCGCTCGAGGCAGCGCGGGAACGAGAGCGAGCCGCGGTGTCCGGCGCCGATGCCGCTCGCCGCGCCGCGCGCGAAGCGCAGGTCGCTGCCGACGCGGCCGGACGCCAGCGGCAATCGCTCGAGTCCCTCCTTCGCGCCGGCGAAGGGTACGGAAAGGGAGTCCGCGCTGCGCTCGCCGCTGCCGCGCAGGGGACGCTCCCCGACGTGGAGCGGCCTGTCGCCGAGAGGCTGCGGATCGACGTGGGCGCCGAAGACCGCATCGCGCTTGCGCTCGGCGCGGCGCTGGAGGCGCTGGTGGTGGCTGACGCCGAAGCCGCTGCGCGCGTCGCCGCGTGGGCGAAGGCTGCCGGCCACTCCCTCGCGGTCGTCTGGGGTGCTCCGTCGGAGGTACCGCCCGGCACCGGCGCCTCGGCGGTCACGTCGGTGCCCGCCCCGGTCGTGCGGCGGCTGATGACGCCGGCGGCGTCGGCCGATCTCGATGACCGCGCGAGGGCGGTCGATGCGGCGCGCGGCGTCGTCGTCGAAGAGGAGGGTCTCGTCGTCATCCGTGGTCCGGAGGGCGACGCGGCGCGCGCGGTCGTTCGCTTGGCGCGCGACGTCGACGCGGCACGCGAGCGGGAGCGGGCGGCGCTCGCCGCCTTGGAGCCGGCTGGCGCCGCGGCGGATGCAGCGGAGCGAGCGCTCGAGGCGGCGATGGTGGAGCGCGAGCAGATGCGCGCCGCGCTCGACGCGGCTGTCGGAGCAGCCCGCGTCGCGGCCGACGCGGCGGCGACCGCCGACGCGGCGCGCGCTCGCGCGGCCGCAGCTGTCGCGCGCGCCGCCGCCGACTCGGGGTCAGCGGCGCGACGTCTCGAAGAGCTAGCCGGCCGGATGGCCAGCGACGCGACCGCCTCCGCGGAGGCGCAGGCGTCACTGGACCAGGCAGAGGCGCACTACGCCAGCGCCGGCATCTCGCTCCCGGACCTTCGTGCCGCGGCTCAGCGGCGCGCCGACGCGGTCGCCGACGCCCGCGCGGCCCACGCCCGCGTGTCCGAGCGTCTGGCAGCGCAGCGTCTCACCGTCGCGCGGCTCGACGACGCGGTCCGAAGCGCTACCGCCGTCATCGAGTCGCTGACAGCAGAGACGACGACGGTCGACGAGCGAAGCGCCGCGATCGAGGTCGCCCTCGGCGATGATCGGCGCGCGCTCGCCGCCACCACCGACGCCGTCGCCACGGCCGAGGTCGCGCTCGAGACTGCCCGGACGCGCCACTCGGCGCTTGCGACGGCGGTCACCGAGCACGAGGCCAACGCCCTCGCCGTTCGGAAGACCGCCGGGACGGCCGCGTCGGCCCTTCACGAGGCGGAGCTCGCGGCCGAGCGCGCACGAACCGACGCGGAGCACGCAGAGGCGACGCTCGTCGAAGGGCATCACGTCACGGTCGCAGCGGCCCGCGAGGTGACCGGCGGGCGCCTGTTCGACGACGCCGCCCGAACAGCGCTCACCAGCGTGGTCCAGCAGCTCGAAGCGCTCGGGCCCGTGAACCCGGGGGCCGAGGAGGAGTACGAAGAGGCGCGGACCCGCCACGAGTTCCTCGACGGGCAGCGCGCCGACCTCGAGGCGGCGATGCAGGACCTCGAGGCGGCGATTCGCAAAATGGACAAGACCTCGCGCGACCTCTTCGCCGAGACGTTCGCGGCGGTCGATGAGCGCTTCCGCGAGTTGTTCCCGCGCCTGTTCCGCGGGGGCGCCGCGGAGTTGGTCCTGACGCAGCCGGACGATCTGCTCACGACCGGCGTCGACATCGTCGTTCGGCCACCCGGAAAGCGGCTGCAAGCGATGACCCTTCTGTCGGGCGGCGAGAAGGCGATGACGGCAGTGGCCTTGATCTTCTCGATTTTTCAGTTGAAACCGACGCCGTTCTGCATCCTCGACGAGGTCGACGCCCCGCTCGACGAGGCCAACGTGACCCGCTTCGCGCACATGGTCCGAGAGATGTCGGAGTCGAGCCAGTTCCTGATCATCACGCACAACAAGCGGACGATGGAGGTCGCCGGGACGCTGTATGGCGTGACGATGGAGGAACCCGGCGTCTCGAAAGTCGTCGGCGTGCGGATGCGATCCGCCGACGCGGCCGACGCCGCGGCGGCGCTACCCGGAGAGACATGAACGATATCACGCCAGTGGGCCTCATGGCCGATGCGTCGAGCGCGACCGCGCTGCTCGGGCTTGGCCTTGGCCCGGTGATCATTGCGGTCGTGGCGGTGATCGTCCTCGCCGTCGTCGCCGCGCTGCGCGGACGGGGCCGACTCGCGGCGCCGGCGCCGCCCCCGTCGCTACAGGGCGCGGCGGCACCGAAGCCGATCGAGCGGCAGACCGTGGACGCGCCGGTGGAGATCACCGAGGGGATGAGCCTCCGAGAGATCAAGGAGGCGCGGTCCGCCAGGCTCAACCGCGGCGCAGACGCCGAGGCGCTCGCCGCCGAGAAGGAGAGGCGTCGCGGGCGTCCCGTCGCCGCGCCAAACACGAGCGATCTCGCGGCCACACCCGGAAGCGAAGAGCCTCTTGGCGGCGAAGCACCGTCTCTCGCGGCCGACCCGACCGAGGTAGCCTCGACCGAGGCAGCCGCGCCGGCCGATAGGGCCGCGCCTGCAGCCGGTGAGGGCGGTGAACCGCTCGCGTTCGACGAAGAGGGCTGGGGCGACGCGCTGGTGCCCCGCCAGACACCGCCAGAAACCGAGGAGCTCGCGAAGGGCGCAGCCGCGGAGCGGACGGCTTCGACCGAAGCGCCCGCGGGGCTTCGCGCCGAGCCGATGGACGCCCCGCCCGCGACGCCGCCGCAGCCGGACCAAGCCGCTGACCCCGCCGCGGCGGCAGCGGACGCCGCGGTCTCGAAGTCGAGTTCCGCGGCGCCGACACCCGTGCCGGCCGCGCCCGCAGTGGCAGCGCCCGCGCCTATCGAAGAGCCGGCGCCGGCGCTGGCGGCGTCTCTCGAGAAGACGCGGGGCGGCTTTGTGGCGCGGATCGGGTCGATCTTCGCGTCCAAGCCGCGCCTGGACGCTGCCGTCCTCGAGGAGCTCGAGGAGGTGCTGTTCACGGCAGACATCGGTGTAAAGACGAGCACACGCCTGCTCGCGGCAGTCGAGGAACGCTTCTCGACCGGTGAGGTGTCCGACCCGCGCCAGGTGTGGGGGGCGCTGCGCGCAGAGACGGCGGCGATCCTGCGCCGCAACCCTGGCAAGCTGGAAGTGGAAGCGGGTAGCGGCCCGCGGGTCTTGCTCATGGTCGGCGTCAACGGGGCGGGAAAGACGACGACGATCGGAAAGCTCGCTTCGCAGTTCACCCGCCGCGGACTCCGGGTCCTCGTCGTCGCCGGTGACACGTTCCGCGCTGCGGCGGTCGACCAGCTCGCCGAGTGGGCGTCGCGCGTCGGGGTCGCGCTTCACTCGGGGAAGGAGGGGTCCGATCCGTCGGGCGTGGTGTTCGAAGGCCTGCGTCGCGCCGTCGACGAGAAGTTCGACCTGGTCCTGTGCGACACCGCAGGCCGTCTGCAGACGAAGGCGCCTCTGATGGACGAGCTCCGTAAGATCGCGCGGGTGGCGGGCAAGGCGGTGGATGGCGCGCCCCACGAGACGGTGTTGGTGATCGACTCGAACACGGGCCAGAACGCGATCCAGCAGGCGAAGATGTTCGGCGAGGCGGTGCCTCTGACGGGCCTGATCTTGACGAAGCTCGACGGGACGGCGAAGGGCGGCGTCGTGATCGGGATCAGCGAGGAGCTGCAGGTCCCGATCTATGCGATCGGGATTGGGGAGGCGGTGGAGGACCTGCGCCCGTTCGACGCCGACGAGTTCGTCGACGCGCTGTTCTAGGCAGCGCTTCGCCGCGGGATGAAAGGCTTGCGGCGCTTTTGGGGCGCATGGTAAGTTCCGGCCGCCTGTATCGCATGGCTCGCCGACCGCGGCTGGCCGCACGGGCGCGCGGCACCAGGAGCTCCATGCAGCGAAGGAACGTAGCACTCGCCGTGGCCGCACTCGCGTCGGTGGTGGCCGGCGCGGAGGCCTCGGCGCAGGAGATCCCGGACGGCACCATCACGGTGATCCAGCCGAAGCCGGTGCTTCGGCGGCACCGCGTCTCGCTCACGCCTCGCGTCGGCACGACGATCAATGACGCCGTGCTGCGCCAGTGGACGGTGGGCGGGTCGCTGAGCCTGAACATCAGCGAGCGGCTGTTCATCGGCGGCACCTTCGAGGCGTTCGACTTCGGCGGCGCTCTCGGCGGAACCACGGGCGCGTACGAGGACGTCATCGAGACGACCGCGGCGGTGCCGGAGGTGGCTCCGCTCGAGTGGTACGGCGGACTCGATGTCGGGTTCGTGCCGCTCTACGGAAAGTTCGTCCTGTTCAACAAGGCGATCGGCTACTTCGACCTCTACGTCTCGGCCGGCGCTGGCGCGGTGTCGTCGGCGGGCGAGACGCACGGCGGCGGTGCGGTCGCCGCGGGCGCCAACCTGTACTTCAACCGCTGGTTGGGCGTGAACACCGAGTTCCGCGACCGACTGACCATCGAGGACCTGCCCGTTGGTGGTCGTTCGCTGACCAACACGGTGACCGGGACGGTCGGGCTCGTGATCTTGATGCCGTTCAACTTCCGCTACACGTACGATGAGGGCGCGCAATGAGGGCCGTGGTTCGCGTGGTTCTCGCTGTCGCCGTCGCGCTCGGTGCGCTCGTCGTGGATTCAGCAGAGTCGCAGGCGCAGAGTCGCAGCCTGCAGTCAGGTCCTGCGGTCCGTCGCCAGCTCCTGTTTCGGAGCGACCGGTTCGAGCTCGCGCCGCTGCTCGGCAGCTCCATCGCGCCTGCGTTCAAACGCTCGATCTTCCTGACCGTCACCGGGCGGTACCACCTGACCAACGCCTTCGGCCTCGGGGTCAACGCGAACGTTGGGGTCCTCGACCTGGATACGAGCGTCACTCGCAACTACGCCGACATCCGGCTCTCGGAGCCGGTGCAGGAGCGGTCCGAGGTGTACTACGCCGAGCACCCCATCCTGTTCGACTTCCACCTGAGCTATGTTCCGCTCAGCGGCAAGGCAAACCTGATCGGCAACCACATCCTGCACTGGGACGTGTTCCTGACCGCCGGCGTCGGGGGCGCGATGCGCTCTTCGGATGCCGACGACGTCGCCGGCTTCTCCTTTGGACCGGCGATCGGCGTCGGCATGCGCACGTTCGTCAGCGACAAGATCGCCGTGACGGCGCTCTTTCAAGACTACCTCTACTCGAGCGCCGAGGCGCAACGGTACTGCTGCGGCATCGCCGCCGAGCCCACACCGGTCGAAGAGCGCTTTCGCAGCCATGTGGTCGGCTCCCTCGGCGTGAGCGTGTTCTTCCCGTCCGATGTCCGCGTCTCCCGATGAAGCTCATCCGATCCGCCCTCGGCTTCCTGCTCGTCGCCGCGTTCTCGCCGGCCGCGTACGCGTCGCACTACCGCCTGCCGGACGTCACCGAACGCTTCTCACCGGCGCTCTACGCTGAGCTGGAGCGTCTCGGGTACGAGACGACCGCCGACGTGCTCCGCAACGTCGACACCGCCGACGACCGGCGCGCGCTGGCGTCCGTCACCGGCGCGTCGCTCGGGGAGCTCACCGAGCTGGCGCGCATGTGCGAGTTCCTGCAGATCGACGGCGTCGGCCCGCGCGCCTACGACCTGCTCGTCGCCGGAGGGGTGCAGGATCTCGAGGACCTCGCCGGTCGCGACGCGGCACAACTCCAGGCGGAGCTCGTCGCCGTGAACGCCGCGCAGCGCGTCACCGGGGTCGACCCGGAGGTGGCGCTCGTTCAGCACTGGATCACAGAGGCGTCGAGCGCCGCGATCCGCGTCGAGTACTGAGGCGCCCATGGCGTTCCTCGAGCGAGCGAAGTCGATGCACGCGCGCGGCGAGACCGCGCGGGCCGCGATGATCCTCGCCCAGGGACTGAAGCGGGAGCCGCAGGACGCCGAGGCCGTCGAGTGGCTCCTACACCTCTACGTCGAAGAGATCCCGAGCCCCGGGATGGAGCGCGAGCTGCTCCAGATCCTGTGCCAGCAGCCCAACGGCCGCTACCTCCTCGACGTGGTCCGGGCCGAGCTCGAAGAGACCGGCAACCATGAGAAGCTCAAGGCCTTGGACAAGACGCAGGCGCGCGAGGGCGTGCTGCTCGCACCGCTAGTCGAGCCGGCGGCCGCTGTCGAGGCCGTAGTCCCGCAAGCGGCGCCTTCGGCGCCCAGTGCGATCCCGGCGGCGCCTGCCCCGGCGCCGCCGCGCGAGAACTGGGCTCAGTTCGACAACCCGCTCGACGTGAGGCCAGCCACGGATGTCGGGCGACCTCGCGTCGTGCTCGACGCGTCGCCCGAGCCCGTCAGCGAAGAGCTGCTCCGTCAGTACGTCGACGACCGCACCCTGCCCAGCGAGGTCGAGCCGCAGCCCCGCGCCGCCATCTGGATCGCGATCGTCGCAGTCGCGCTCGTGTGCGCCGCCGCTGTGATCGGCTACGCTGTGAGGCCGGCGGCGACCGACGAGGCCGCACCGAGCTGGGACGCGCAGGCAAGCCCAGAGACCCCTCACGCCGAAGGGAGCTCCCTTTGACCCGGACCGCGTCCCGCAAGCTCCCCCTCCTCGCCGTCGCGTCGCTGTCGCTGCCGATGCTCGCGTCGGCGTGCCGGATTGACTTCGACGCCGACGTCCCGTGCGACCTCGACGAGGACTGCCCGTCCGGGCAGATCTGCGACCCGGACTTCTTCCGCTGTGTCGACGGCGAGGCGACCGACACGGGCGGACGCACAGACACCGAAGAGACCGGCCGTGACGTGGGCTCCGACGTCTCTGACGTCCCGAGCGAGGACGTCCCCGCGGACGGGTCCGCCGACGCGTCGGACACGGACGTGGTCGATGATGCGGACACGACGGCAGACGCGCCCGATGGCTCGGGGGACGCCGGCGAGGACGTGCCGCTCGACCCCGACGTCGACCCCGACGTCCCGACCTGTGTGCCCACCGGCCCCGAGGTCTGCGACGGCGCCGACAACGACTGCAACGGCACGATCGACGACCCGCCAGTCTGCGACAGCGCTGGCCCGTGCGGTGGCGGAATGTCGATCATCACGCTGAGCGGTGGCACCTCCGTATGCATCGACAGCTACGAGGCGAGCCGGTCCGACGCCTCGGCCGCGAGCCCTGGCACGCTGGCCGTCGCGACGTCTCGCGCGGGTGTGCGCCCGTGGTCGACCGTCTCTCTCGCAGACGCGCAGTCGGCCTGCGCCGCCGCTGGGAAGCGCGTGTGTTCGGCGCTCGAGTGGCAGACTGCCTGCCAGGGCGCCTCGGCCCACCTCTACCCGTACGGAAACACGTACGAGGGCGCGACCTGCAACGGCTCGAACACGCCGCCGCTCGACCAGGCTGCGCCGACTGGACAGTTCACCGGCTGTCTCTCCGACGTCGGCACGTTCGACCAGAGCGGAAACCTCGCCGAGTGGACCAGCGACGGGCTGCTTCGCGGCGGCGCGTTCGCGGACATCCAGCTCAACCTCCGCTGCAGCAGCCGCACGACGCCGGACGCCACCGCGCCCCCGCTCCCGACCTTCGGCTTCCGCTGCTGCAAGGACCCGGAGTGACGTGAAGTCGCAGCGCCTCGCTCGAACCGCCGCGCTCCTTGCATGCGTCGCGGCGGCACCCGCCGCGACGCAGGAGCTCGCCCAACAGCAGACGGAGCAGGCGGAGATCCCAGCGGCGTCCGCGGCGTCTCCGTCTCCGCTTCAGTTCCGGTTCGGCTCCTACGGGCGAGTCGTCGGCGCGTCGGACCTCCGCGGCGGCGCCGGCCACGCGCTGTCCGTCGTCAGCCACGGCCCCCGACTCGAGGAGGCGAGCTACGTCGAGCTCGACTTCCAGACCCGGTACACCGCTGCCGATGATGCGGCGTTCGACACCGTCCTGACGCTGGCGCTGACCGACGCGCTCTTTCACCTCGACGGCGACTTCGACGGCGCGATCGCGCTGCGCAATGCCTATGTCGAGGCTCGCGAGTTCGGCGTCGGCGGGCTGTCGATCTGGGCCGGCTCGCGGATGCTCCGCGGCGACGACATCTACCTGCTCGACTTCTGGCCGCTCGACGAGCTGAACACGGTGGGCGGCGGGGCGCGTTACGACGTCGCAGCGACGAACACGACGGTCTCGCTGCACGGCGGCGTGAATCAGCTCCACGACACCTACCAGTACCAGACCCTCGAAGTCGCCGGGCCCTCGTTCGCGACCGAGGAGCTGCTGCTACTCGACAGGACGCGCGCGGTGGGCTCGCTCCGCCTCGAGCAGCGGTTCGAGAACGTCCTCGGCGCGACGTCGGCGAAGGTCGTCGTGTACGCCGAAGGGCAGGGAATCGGATCCGGCGAGTATGACAACGCCGATGACGTTCGCGTCGCGCTGCCCGCGGACCACGGCTACGCGGTCGGCGGCCAGATCGGCATGTGGGGGTTCGGGCGGAACGCGTTCGCGAACGCGTTCGTCCGGTACGCGCGCGGCCTGTCGGCGTATGGCGTGCTGGCCGTGCCGGTAGGCCTCGACACCGCGCGCCGCGCGGCTGAAGCTCGCTCGGTGCGCGTGGCGGTGAGCGGCAACTACGAGACCCGTTGGGTCGGCGCGACCGTCGGCGGGTACGTGCAGTGGTTCGATGACGCCGACAGCACGCGATACGACCCCGACGACTACACGGAGACCGTGCTGTCGTTGCGCCCGGTCGTGTTTGTGACGGACCACTTTCACCAGGCGTTCGAGGCCTCGTTCCAGCGCCGTGTGCCCGAGGGGCTCTCCGCGCGAACCGACACATACCTCGAGCCGGCGATCATCAAGCTGGCCGCGCTGCCGACCCTGAGCGTTGACCGCGGCGTGTACGCGCGGCCGCAGATCCGGCTGATCTACTCCGTCTCGTTCTTGAACGAGGGAGCGCAGGCGGCGTGGCCAGACGGCGACCGACGGACCGAGCCCGTTCAGCACTACCTCGGCGTCGGCGCCGAGTGGTGGTTCAACTCCTCGTCGTACCAGTGAGGGAGACCGCGATGGCGAACGTGTGGCGGATCGGCTTTACGCTCGTGGTGCTCGCAGCCATCGGCGCGAGCGCCTGCGAGGACCGGCCGACCGAGGTCACGTCGGACTTCGAGGTGACGAGCCACGCCGCCGATTGGCGCGGTGAAGTGATCTACCAGCTCATGGTGGACCGCTTTGCCAACGGCGATCCAAACAATGACCACGGCGTCGTCGAAGGGGACCTCGGTCGGTACCAGGGCGGGGACTGGCAGGGCGTGATCGACCACGTCGACTACCTCGTCGACCTGGGCGTCACGACGGTCTGGATCAGCCCCGTCGTGCGCAACGTCGAGTCTGACGCGGGCTTCGATGGCTACCACGGGTACTGGACGCAGGACTTCCTCGACGTCAATCCGCACTTCGGCGACGTCGCGAAGCTCCGCGAGATGGTCCAGGTGCTCCACGCCCACGGGATCCTCGTGATCCTCGACATCGTCACCAACCACGTCGGTCAGGTCTTCTACTACGACATCAACAAGAACGGTCGCCCCGACGACTCCGTACAGGGGTCCGGGACCACGTCACCGGTGCTGCGCGTCGGCGAGTACGATCCCGACTTCGATATTCGCGGAGTGCAGGCGTTCACCAGCCTGGGCGGCTCCGGACCGGCGCCGATCGACTGGGTGCGCATCCCATCGCTCAACCGCGGCCCCCCCGAGCCGGCCGAGTTCGCGAACCCCGAGTGGTACTGGCGGCGCGGACGCGTCACCGTCTGGGGCCGCGAGGCGGACGCCTGCCGCGACGCGGGCATCGACCCCGCGGACTGGGATGCGTGCTACGCGTATGTGCGCATTCAGGAGGTGACCGGAGACTTTCCGGGAGGTCTAAAGGACCTGCGCACAGACCTCCCCGAGGTGAGAGAGGCGCTGATCCGCGTGATGACGCACTGGATCGACGCCGCCGACATCGACGGCTTCCGGATCGACACCGTCAAGCACGTCGAGCACGACTTCTGGATCCAATTCGCGACCGCCGTGCGCGAGTACGCGTATCAGGTCGGCAAGGACCGCTTCTTCATGTTCGGCGAGGTCTTCGACGGCGCCGACTGGCTGCTCGGCAGCTACACTCAGCCGGGCATGCTCGACTCGGTGTTCTACTTCAGCCAGAAGTTCCAGGTCTACGACGCGGTCTTCAAGTACGGCGCGCCGACCACCGAAATCGAGGCGTTGTGGGCCGAGCGGCGCGAGAACTACGGGAGCGTGGGGCAGGGCGCGGTCGTGGACGCCGACGGCCGCGCGATCCCGCCGCAGGAGCTCCTCGTGAACTTCCTCGACAACCACGACGTGCCGCGCTTCCTGTATGACCAGCCCAGCCGCGCTCACCTGCACGCAGCGCTGTCCCTCTTGTTCCTCGAGGACGGCATGCCGTGCATCTACTACGGCACGGAGCAGGGGTTTGCGGGTGGCAACGACCCTGGGAACCGGGAGCCCCTCTGGTGGAGTGGTTACGACCGAACGCACCCCACCTATCAGCTCATCTCGCGCCTCAGCGCCGTCCGACGCCGCTACCCCGAGCTCAGCTTCGGCACGCTCCGCATAGCCTGGTCGACGCCGCGGACCGGCGACGAGGCCGACGCTGGGGTGTTCGCGTTCGAGCGTCGATACCACGGCGCGCGCGCCATGGTCATCGTCAATACCAACGCGACGCACGCGAGCGTTACCTCGGCCGAGTCGCTCGGGCACGAGCGGATGACCACGACGTTCGCGCCGGGCACGGAGCTGATCGACGTGTATCCCGGTAGCGACCGTAGCGTCTTCACGGTGTCGACCGAGGGATGCGCGACCGTCGCGTGCACACAGCCCGTAGCGGACGACTACGAGGGGGCCGCTTGCGGCTGCTTGCTCGTCGACGTCGATCCGCTCCAGACGCGGATCCTCGTCGAGCGGGACCGCGCGCAGCCCGACGACACGCCCCGCAGCTCGACGCGAGACTGACCTGTGGCAAGCGTATCCCTCAGCGGTGTCCACAAGCGCTTCGGCGACACACACGTCGTCCGCGGGGTCGACCTTGACATCGCCGATGGGGAGTTTCTCGTGCTCGTCGGCTCGTCCGGCTGCGGGAAGTCAACGCTGCTGCGAATGCTCGCCGGCCTCGAGCAGCCCTCGTCCGGCTCGATCGCGATCGGCGGACGCGTCGTGAACGACGTCGCGCCGCGCGACCGTGACATCGCGATGGTCTTCCAGAGCTACGCGCTCTACCCGCACATGACCGTCCGCGAGAACATGGGCTTCGGTCTGAAGGTCCGCGGCGCGGCGGCGCCGGAGATCGATGCGGCCGTCGCCGACGCCGCGCGCGTCCTCGATATCGTGCATCTCCTCGATCGAAAGCCGAAGGAGATGTCCGGCGGCCAGCGCCAGCGCGTGGCGATGGGACGCGCGCTCGTGCGAAAGCCGAAGGTGTTCTTGTTCGATGAGCCGCTCTCGAACCTAGACGCATCGCTGCGCGGTCAGATGAGAGTCGAGCTCAAGCGGCTCCACGCAAAGCTCGGCGTGACGACCGTGTACGTGACGCACGATCAGGTCGAGGCGATGACCCTCGCCGACCGAATCGCGCTGCTCGACAAGGGCGTGGTTCAGCAAGTCGGGACCCCGGCAGAGCTCTACGACTGGCCCGCGAATCGCTTCACGGCTCGGTTCCTCGGAAGCCCAGGCATGAACTTCGTCGAGGCCGAACTTCGCGATGGACGCGTCTTCGCCCCAGGCGTGGATGTCCCCGTCGTGGCGGAGCTGCTAGCGGAGGGCACCACCGACGGTCCGGTCTGGATCGGCGTGCGCCCACACGACCTTCGGCTAGAGGTCGGCGGCGCCGCCGGGGCGATCGAGGCCGAGGTCGACGTGCTCGAGCCGATGGGCTGGGAGACCCACGCCCACCTCCGCGTCGGCGACGCTCGCTGGACGGCGCGATTCGACGCCGCCGACGCCGCGAGTCTGACGCCACGAGGACGCGTGCGCTGCTCCGTCGCGCCGCGGAGCGCGAGGCTGTTCGCGCGCGACGACGAGCGCGCGCTCTACCGGGCGCCCGGGCCTACGTGAGGTTCGGCCGCCCGGCAGCAGCGCTGCTGGCGCTCTTCGCGCTGGCGGGCACCACTGGCTGCGGCCGCGTCGCCGAGCCCGACGTCGTGCTGTGGCACGCGTATCGGGGCGCGGAGGCCGAGGCCCTCGTCGAGGTCGTCCACGCCTTCGAGGAGCGGCACCCGGAGGTGGTCGTCGAGGTCGTGCCGGTTCCATACCAGGCGTACGCGAACAAGCTTACGTCCGGTGTCCCTCGCGGGAACGGGCCGGACGTCTTCCTCTTCGCTCAGGAGCGGATCGGCGCCTGGGCCGACGCCGGTATCTTGCACGCGCTGGAGCCGACTCAGCACCGGGCGGTGCTCGAAGCCCTGCCGGGCGGCGTGGTCGACGCATGCCGATACGACGGCGAGCTGTGGGGGCTGCCTGTCGCCACGAAGACCACTGCGCTGTTCTACCGGTCCGATCGACTGGACGAGCTCGGCGCGGAGCCGCCCGAGACGACCGACGACCTCGTGGCGCTCGCGGCGCGGTTCACCGACGCCTCGGCGGGTCGCTTCGGGCTCGTCTACCCGGTCGGTGACTTCTACTTTCATTCGGGCTGGTTCTTCGGGTTTGGCGGCACGCTCAGCGACGCGGACGGCACGCCGCGGCTCGACGCGCCGTCGAACGCCAACTCCTTCGCCTTCGTCGCGGACCTCCTGAACGAGCGGCGCGTCGTCCCGCGCGATTGCGACTACGGAGTCGCGAAGGACCTGTTCGCCCGCGGCGACGCGCTCTTTGCGGTCAACGGTCCCTGGTTTCTCGGCGAGCTCGGCGATGACGTCCCGTTCGGCGTCGTGCCGCTGCCTCGGATCTCTGCGACCAACACGCCGGCGAGCCCATTCGTGACGGTCGAGTCGGTGCTCGTCTCGAGCCAGGCGGCGCGGAGTCCCGAAGCGCTCGCTGCCGCGACCCTGCTCGCGGACTTCATCGCCGGCCCGGAGTCGTCGGTCATCCGCGCCGAGCGGGGAGGGCAGGTGGTCGCCGACCGCACGGCCGCCTTGTCTGCGCGCGAGCCAGCCGCCAGCGCGGCGTTCGGCGCGGCGGCCGCCGCCGGGACGCCGATGCCGAATGCACCCGAGATGACAGCGATCTGGGAGCCGCTGAACCGCGCTCTCGACCAGACCCTGCGGGGCTCGCGCACCGCAGAAGCGGCGTTGGTAGACGCGGACGCGGACCTGCGACGCGCGCTCGCGCCGCCCCCGCCGCCCACCTCGCCGTTGCCGTATGAGGTCGCGTTCGGGCTGGTGCTGGTCGCCGCAGCCGGTCTCGCAGTGCGCCGATCGAGGCGGACGGCGCTGTTGGCGCGGATGCGAACGTCTCGGCTTGCGTACCTGTACGTGGCGCCGGCAGCCATTGCGTCGGGGCTGCTGATCTTCCTCCCGTTCATCGTCGGTGCCTCGCTGTCGCTCTACGCGCACGAGCAAGGCGAGTTCAGCTTCGTCGGCTTCGCGAACTTCCTGAACATCCTCCTGGCCCGCGACTTCGGCCTCACGCATCCGCAGAGCTTCTACTTCACACTTGTCGTCACGGTGGCGTGGACCGCCGCCAACGTCGTCCTTCACGTGTCCATCGGACTCGCGCTCGCGCTCGCGCTCCGCGACTCGTGGGTCAGGCTGCGCGGCGTGTATCGAGTCCTCCTCATCGTGCCCTGGGCGGTCCCGAACTACATCACCGCGCTGATCTGGAAGTCGATGTTCAACTTCAGCTTTGGATCGATAAACGGGGTCCTGCGCTGGCTTGGCGCCACTCCGGTCGACTGGTTCTCGAAGTGGTCGACCGCGTTCGCCGCCAACGTTGCGACGAACACGTGGCTCGGCTTCCCGTTCATGATGGTGGTGTCGCTCGGCGCGCTTCAGAGCATACCGCGCGACCTCGAGGACGCCGCAGAGGTCGACGGCGCGTCGCGCTGGCAGCGGTTCCGCCACATCACGCTCCCGCTGCTTCGCCCCGCGCTGGTCCCGGCGGTCGTCCTCGGCACCGTGTGGACGTTCAACATGTTCAACATCATCTACCTCGTCTCGGGGGGCGGGCCGGACGCATCGACCGATATCCTGATCACAGAGGCGTACCGCTGGGCCTTCGAGCGTGGAGAGCGGTACGGCTACGCGGCCGCATACGGCGTCCTGATCTTCGGCGTGCTGCTGATCTATACGTGGGCGACCAGCGGACGCCGCGCGACGGAGCTCACCGATGGATGACGGCCAGCAGACGGTGTCCTGGGGGCGGCAGCTCGCGCGGCAGGCCCTGCTGATCGCCGTGTCGGCCGTCACGCTCTACCCGGTGCTGTGGGTCGTGAAGCTCGCCGTGAGCCCGCAAGCGTCGATGGGCGGCGGCTTCAACCCTCTGCCAACGGGCTTCACGCTCGCGCACTTCGAGCGGGTGCTCACGGCGCGCGACACGCTCGGCAACCTGCTCTTTCCGATTCAGCTCGCCAACAGTCTGACCGTCTCGATCGCGACGACGCTCGTCGGGATCGTGCTGTCGACGACCGCCGGGTACGCGTTCTCCCGGTTCGACTTCCCCGGGAAGGACGCGGGAATGAAGGCGTTCCTGGTGACGCAGATGTTCCCGGGGGTCGTGATGGCGGTCCCGCTGTACATCTTGATGGACGAGCTGGGCCTGCTCAACAGCATGGCGGGACTCACGCTGGTCTACTCGACGACCAGTGTGCCGTTCTCGGTCTGGATGCTGAAGGGCTACTTCGACACGATCCCGCGTGACCTGGAGGAGGCGGCGCTGGTCGACGGCGCATCTCAGTGGACCATCTTCACGCGCGTCATCCTGCCTCTCGCGACACCCGCGATCGTCGTGACGGGGCTGTTCTCGTTCATGACGGCCTGGAACGAGTTCATTCTGGCCGCTACGTTCCTCAGCGGAGAGCGGCACATGACGCTGCCGACCGTCCTCTACGGCTACGTCGACGAGAACAGCACGGACTGGGCTCCGTTCGCCGCCGGCGCCATCCTCGTTTCACTCCCCGTCATGGCCCTCTTCTTCGTGCTTCAGCGCCACCTGGTCGGCGGACTCACTGCCGGTGGCGTCAAGGGATGACCCGATGACCCGACCAAACGCAGCCGTCGGCTCGAGCCGCCGCGCCTCACGCGCCGCGCTCGTGACGACCATCGCCGCACTCGCCGGATGCTTCGATGCGAACGAGCTCGATGCGCCGCAGTACGCGACGGACGTCACCACGACCTACGTCGACGTGGGCATCCCATTCGATCCGCGGCAGCGAGTCGACGCCGGGGCGGGCGACGTCGAGCCCGGCGCTGACACTCCGCAGGCCGACACCCCCGAGGAAGTGACGTCGGAGTGTGACGACGCGCGGCCGTGCGTGGATCCCTTCGTCTGCGTCGACGGCGCGTGCGTCCCAGAGTGCGAGGCCCCCGAGGACTGCGGCGAGGGAAGCGTCTGCGCCGACTTCGAGTGCGTCCCGCTCGAGTGCATCGCCGACGCGGACTGCGAGGTGCGTAGCGAGACGTGTGGCGACGGGCTGTGCCGGCCCGACGCATGCGCCATGACGCTGTTCGTGTTCGACCCCGGAGCGACGAGCTATGCGTCGGTTCACATCGCGGGGAGCTTCAACGACTGGGCGCCGACCATCGCCGAAGGCGGCTACGCGCTGCAGCTCGACCCCACGACCGGGGAGTGGTGGGGCAAGTTCGAGATCGCGAACGGGAGCTGGGAGTACAAGATCGTCCTCGACGAGTCCGAGACGAACTGGATCGCCGACCCGGCGAACCCCGACACGGTCTCGGACGGCTTCGACGGGGTGAACTCGCTGCTCACGAAGTCGTGCTCCGGAGGCGAGGGAGGGAGCTGCGGTGACCTCGACGCCTTCGACTGGCGCGACGCGGTCATGTACTTCGCGATGGTCGATCGCTTCTACGACAGCGACGGCCGCGCCACGCCGGTCTCGGGCGCTTCGGACGGGCCCGCCAACGGCGCGTCTGGACAGTACGAGGGCGGCGACCTCGCCGGCGTCACCGCGAAGATGGATTACCTCACGGAGCTCGGCGTGACGGCGCTGTGGCTGTCGGCGCCTTACGAGAACCGGAACGCCGCCGGCGCTGCGATCGACCCTGGCTCCGACTCCCACCTGTACTCCGCGTACCACGGGTACTGGCCGTCGCCCGCGAACATCGACTACTCCGATCTGGAGAACCCGACGCCGCGCCCGTCCGTCGAGTCCCGGCTTGGCACCGAATCGGACCTGCGCGCGCTAGTCGCGGCGGCTCACGGCGCGTCGTCTGCGAACGGCCACGGCGTGAAGGTCCTGTTCGACTACGTGATGAACCACGCTGACATCGACAGCGGGCTCTACGCGGCGCACCCGGACTGGTTCGCGCGGCGCGACGGCGCCTTCGCGCTGTGCGGCCCGGACAACCTCTGGGACGACCCGTTCTGGGGGACGCGGTGCGCTTTCACCAGCTACCTGCCGCCGTTCGACTACGACAACGCTGCCGCACGCAGGTGGTCCGTCGACGACGCCATCTGGTGGGCCTCCGAGTTCGGGATCGACGGCTATCGGCTCGACGCGATCAAGCACGTCCCGCTGTCGTGGCTCACGGATCTGCGAGAGCGGGTCGACTCCGCCTTCCCCGAACCCGATGGCGGCCGCTTCTACCTCGTCGGCGAGACGTTCGCGTACGACGACCGAGACCTGATCCGCCGCTATGTCGACCCCGACACCATGCTGGACGGGCAGTTCGACTTCCCGCTCAAGGCGCGCCTCTGCGAGGCTGTCATGACAGGGACATCGCCGATGTCGGAGCTCGCGAGCTGGATGACCGGCAACGACGCGTTCTACGGAGACGGGGCGCTCATGTCGACGTGGATCGGGAACCACGACATCCCGCGCGCGATCCACTTCGCAAGTCGCCAGATCGGGAGCTGCCGTGAAGGCAGCTCCGCATCCAACGGGTGGGCGTCGACGTCGTACGTTCAACCGTCCGGCGCCGAAGCGTACGAGCGGCTCGGGCTTGCGTTCGCGGTGATGCTGACGAACCCCGGCGTCCCCCTGATCTACTACGGCGACGAGGTCGGGCTCGCCGGTGGTGGAGACCCCGACAACCGTCGGATGATGGTGTGGGACGACGCGTCGCTGTCGGCGCCGCAGCGCGCGCTCCGCGCGAGAGTCGCAGCGCTCGCTCGCGTCCGCGCCGAAAACCCGGTCCTCTCGCGCGGCCGGCGGCTGAACCGGTCGTCGAACGCCGACACCTGGGTCTACTCGATGGTCGGCTGCGGCGACGGGTCGCCCGACGTCACCGTCGCGATCAACCGCGGCGACAGCGCCGCGAGCGTAACGATACCGGCCGGCAGCTACGTCGACCTCCTGTCCGATGAAGCGGTCGTCGGCACTTCGATCTCCGTTCCTGCCCGCGACATCCGACTCCTGCGCCGTGAGGCCTCCAGATGAGACTCTGCTGCCTGACTGTCGTCCTGCTCCTGTGCGCGTGCGGCACCGTGCACGACGAGTGCCCCGAGGAGTGCGTAGGGCCAGACGAGATGTGCGTTGACGGAGAGTGCGTGGCGTCGGGACGAGACGTCGGGGACCTCGGGACGGGCGCGGATGACGCGGCCGAGACCTCTCCCGATGTCGACGCCGTCGATATCGCCGACGCCGCGGACGATGCGGACGATGCGGATGACTCCGCGGACTCCGACGTGCACGAGACCAGTGGTGACCCACCCACAGACGATCCCGAGGTCGTCGACGGAGACCCGGACGTGGACGACGCCACGCCCGACGACGCTGACTCGGCCGACGACGCCGACTCGAGCGGCGACGCCGACGCCGGTGACACCGCGGCACCGGGGGACTTCCGTCTCGTCGTGCTCGACCCGACCGACCGCGCGACCTTTGCGGCAGGCGCCCCTGTCGCATTCGAGGCGCTCGCCTCACTCGCGCCGGAGGTCGACGCCACGACGTACGTTGCTCGTTGGGTCTCCGACATCGACGGCGAGCTGTTCGTCGGGAACCTCGACGCCGACGGACTCACGCACTTCGAGACGACGACGCTCTCTACTGCCGCCCATCACGTCTCCGTGACAGTGACGTCGTCCGACGACGAGTCGGCTTCGGCGGAGGTGGCCGTCGGCGTGTGCGGCTGGACGGATGCGGCGACGTTCGACACCGATCTCCCGAGTGGCGAGTGGCGAACCTACAACAACGCGACCCGCGACCCGCGCGGCTGGTTGGAGATGACCGGGGCGGCACGCGACCGTCGCGGGGCGATCGCCAACATCGCGCGCCCCGTCGCCGCCGGCGACGTGCAGCTCCGCTTTCGCGTCGCGACCGGTCAGTGCGATACGATCGGCCCGTGCCCGAGCACCGGCCAGCCGGGCGCAGACGGCTTCGCGCTCAGCGTCTTCGAGGCCTCGGATGTACCTGAGCTCGAAGGCATCATCGCCGCGGCAGCCAGAGGTGGCGGTCTCGGCTACGGTATCGCCGGCGGCTGGGGGACGTGGACCGGAGACCCGGTCGCCGCCTTCCACATCGAGTTCGACACCTGGCACAACGTCTACAACGGCACGAACGAGTTCCACACCGACCCGACGTCGGAGAACCACATCGCGATCACCCTGGACGGAAACCCGGGCGACCATCGGCTGTGGGCCGAGGCACCGACGCTCGAGGACAACGAGTGGCACGACATCGTCGTCTCCGTGCGTGGCTCACGCGTGCGAGTCTCGATGGACGACGCCGTAGTCATCGATGACATCATCGATGGGCTGACGTTCAAGGGTGGCTACGTCGTGTTCACCGGAACGACCGGCTACTACTACAACTTCCACCGGTTCGATGAACTGCAGGTGGTCGAGGACTGCCGCTTCGAGTAGCGGCGGTGGGTGCGCTTTCGCTCGTTCTGCCCGAGCGTCCGCGCTCGATTGTGGCGCCGGTGTGACGCGTCGTTGAACGGTGGGTTGCGCTTTTCCAGGCTTGGTGTACGATTGTCTCCTACGACTGAACGAGGAGTGCCATCGTGTTGCGGGCCGCCTCAATCCTGTCGGCGCTCTTCGCAGCGTCGGTCGTCGGCGCGTGTGGAGCCGACAGCGGTGGTCCGGGCGGACTGACGGACGCGCGCGGGGACGATGCGGTGGAGGCCCGTATCGACCTGGGTTCGCCGGACGGCGCGGACGCGGACGACGGGACTGATCTCGCCGACCTCGGGCCCCCGGACGCTGAGCCAGTCGAAGACGGCGAGCCCGGTGGCGATCGGGACGTGGGTGGCGACGAACCCGCGGACGGCGGTACCGACGCGGAGCGCGATTCGGTCGAGGAAGAACCGGACGGCAATGGGAGCGGTGCCTGGGACTTAGAGCGCGATGCGGTGCTCGAAGTGGTTGATTTCGCTGGCGACGCGGGTGATTCGTCCATCGAATCGGACGTCGCCTGGGATGACGCGGCAGACGCCACAGCAGACACCGCGCCGACGGACACTCGTGACGCTGACGCTGGTGCCGACGACGGCGGAGCGGACGACGGCGGAGCGGACGACGGCGGCGCGGACGATGGCGGAGCGGACGACGGCGGAGCGGACGCCGGCGGCGCGGACGACGGCGGCGACGCCGGTGTGGCGGACGCACCAGTGGACGCCGACGACGGGCTCACTGCAGACGAGCGCGACACGGCCAGCGACGACTCGGACGCATTGGCGGATGCCGTGTCAGACGTGGTCTTCGATGTACCCGGCGTCGAGCGGCCCGAGATCCCTGCCGCAGCGATGTGCGCCGACGGTGTCTGCTATTGGAGTCGCGGGATCAGCGCCTCGCCGACCCCGTGTGGTGTTCCGACTCTCGCGCTCGAGGACGTTACGTTGTGCGCGGGTGTCCCGAGCGTGGCGGTCGCCGACGTGCCGCTCCCCAACGTCCCCGGACTGGCGTGGAGCGACATGGATCGAGACGGGTGGGTTGACTACCTCATCCTCTCGGACGGTGGGCGAAACGAGGCGATGCGCAATCGGGGGGACGGGACTTTCGAGCGGTTTGGGTGGGGTGACCTCGCGCTCGAGTTCGAGGGCTCGCAGATGGCCGCATTCGCGGACTTCGACAATGACGGGTTCCAGGACGTGTTCATCGCGCAGCGCGGGATCAATCGGCTGTTCTGGAACGACCGCGGCCGCGGGTTCGTTGACGTCACCGAGCGCGCGGGTGTGGGGGATCGACGGTTTGGCGTGGCTGCGACATGGGGCGACTACGACCGAGACGGCGATCTCGACCTCTACGTCGGCAACTACCTGGAGGCCGACCCCGGGGATGGGACAGCCGCGGCGCTAGCGACGGACATCCTGTACCGCAACAACGGTGACGGGACGTTCACCGACGTCACGGACCTGCTGTCGCCGGCCCCGAGCGGACTCGCGTACGCGGCGGTGTTCGTCGATGTCGACGATGACGGCGACGTCGATCTCTACATCGCGAACGACAAGGGCCGCACGGGTGCGGATCCGGTCGGTGCACCGATCGCCCGCAATCTATACTGGCGCAACGACGGTCGCGGCTGCGGCGGCTGGTGCTTCACGGAGGTTGGCCGAACCGTCGGACTCGATCTCCGCGTCGACGGGATGGGCATCGGACTCATCGACGCAGATGGAGACGAGGACCTGGATCTTGCTGTGACGAACACTGGACCTATGCGGCTCGCGATCCAAGGGGCCGGCCGTGGCTTCGAGGATCAGGCTGCGGCGTTCGGCATCCGGACGGCGTCGCGCACATGGGCGCCGATCCCCTTCGACTCCGACAACGATGGATATGATGACCTCTTCGTCGCCCGTGCGATCGGTTTCGGCGACGCCAGCGCGAGCGCGAACGACTTGTTCCGGGGCGGTGAGTACCGCTTCACGTCGGTCGAACGGCACGGGGCGGAGCTCTCTGGGTTCGAGACGATCTGCGGCGCGACGGCAGACTACGATCAGGACGGCGCCGTCGATCTCCTGCTGGGGAGCGGTCGCAGAGGATTCACGCTTCACCGCAACGGCGCGGGCGAGGGCCGTCAGTGGATCAGCTTCGAGCTGATCGGACGTGACGGCCTCAACCGGGACTCAATCGGTGCGAAGGTCGTCGTCGTCGACTCGCGCGGCCGCAGCCATGTTCGGTGGGTGGTGAGCAACAACGGCCTCAACGGCGGCGAGCTGCCGGTCACCGTCGGGCTCGGTTCGGCGACGCCGGTGTTGGTCGAGATCCGCTGGCCGAACGGTGTCACGACGACCTTCGACGCGCCGCTGCCGCGCACGCGTTATGCCGTGGCCTACGGGGAGTCGCGGGACTAGGACGCCGTCGCGGACGGCGCAGCGGGAATCCGACGCGCCCGGGTCGCGCCGACCGCTCGTCTCGACGGTCGCCGACGGCGGTCGGTCGTCGCCGCTAGCGACAGGCCAAAACGAGCTTGGCCCCGACGTCAGTCGAGGCCAAGCTCAGAGCGGGAGACGGGATTCGAACCCGCGACGTCAACCATGGCAAGGTTGCACTCTACCACTGAGTTACTCCCGCGTGGGGCGCTGCTTATACGGCGGGACGGAGCGCCCGCGCAAGAAAAAAGTGCTCAGCCGCGATCACTGATCGGGCGCCGGCTGAATCCAGATCGGCGACGTCCACGCGCGCTCCTGAATCGAGGTCGCGATACGCGCGTCGGCGCAGCCAGCGGGGCGCGCCGACTCCTCGATCGCGAGGCACTGACGTCGGCTCCAGCGGCACGTCGGCGTCTCGAGCACGCGAACGTAGTAGAACGCTCGCTCCGACGGGTCGAAGTCCGGATCGGTCCACGTCGTGCACAGCGACGCCGCGCCCTCGCCCTCGACCGCGCACGTGTCGAGGTCGACCGTTGCAGCGGTCGGTGCCGTTGCCACGTCGACGACGCGCTCGTGGACCGAGCCGCCCTCGACCCAGCCCTTCACGATCTGCACGCGGTCGAGCCCGGCGGCGGACGCCGGGTCTCGCAACGCCTGGACAACGAGCCGCGGCGCCGAGTCCGTCGCGACGACCACACCGCCCATTGGGACGCCGCCGGCGTATCCGTCCGAGACCATCGTCGGGCTCTCGCACGCCCCCTCGTCGAGCCCGTACCCTGCGAAGAACCGGACCGAGATCCGCGGGCCGGACGTCCCAAAGACCTCGCGGCGACGCATCGCCTCGAACAGCGCGTCGCGCGAGTTCTCGACCGCCCACACGCCCGCCAGCCCGCCGGGGTTCGTGGTGATTCCACCCGGTAGCAGGCCTGGCCGCGCCAAGCGTGCCTCTGGCGTCCCTTCGTCGATGCCCACGTGCCCCCGATAGTCCGACTCTTCGACATACCCCGCGGTTCCGTTGTGGGTGTCGGTACTCGCGATGATCCCGAGCCGATACGGGTTCACGCCGATCCGTTCCTCCTCCAGCAGCCCCGCCTCGAGCGCGTAGCGGACGAAGCTGTAGCGGGACAGACAGCCGAACCCCGCCATGCCTCCGCTGCCGACCGCGTCGCCGCAGTCTTGCACCGAACCAGGTGTGATGTCCTCGAATGAGCACAGCTCGTCGGCTTCGACCCCGGCCGATGGGAGCCCCCGCACGCACTCGGACGCCGACTTGTGCTGGAAGATCTCCACCAGTGGCTCGATCTCGGCGCGAAACGCTGCGAGGCTCGCCTCGTCTTCGCCCCCGTCGGTCGGGTACTCGGGTACGAACATGCGCCCGTCGCTCATGTTCGAGTTGTGCGGGATCACCAGCACCTGGCACTCGCCGCCGGCCTGCTCGCACCCCTCCCTGAGACGGCGCCACAGCCCCCACGGGCTGACCTCGTCGAAGTACGTCACCGGCGCGGCCGGCACGTCGTCGTTTCGGAAGATCACGTTGCGGTGCAGATTGCTGACGTTCCGGGCCGACGTGTACTCGTAGCCGACGAACGCCGTGAAGCTGCACGCCGCGCTCCGATCGTACGCGTCGTCGGCCGCCTGCTGCGTGCGGCGCCAGATGTCCGACGCCACGCCGCCGCAGTCGATCGCGTCACAGACGTCGGCGAACCGTGCAGGGTCCATCGCCTGAAGCTGCGACCCGTAAACGAACGTCCCGCCAGACGAGTCGCGCAGTCGCGCGCACGTCGACGTCGAGTAGCTCGCCGCGTCCGGGGCGTTACAGCTCGCCGTCTCGGCCAGATACTCCGCATGGTCGGTGACTGCGGCGAAGTCGAGCGGTCGATCGAGCCGCACCGTCGACGTGTCGTCGGGCGGGATTGGCAGCGGCGCGCCCTGCGCAAACGCCAGCGCGTCCGCCGGGTAGGCCCGCACGTCGTTGATGTACGCGTCGAACGAGTAGGCTGTGTGAACGTGCAGGTCGCCCCAGTACAGGTTCCGGTCGGCCGATCGGTCTGCGCACGGCTCGCGCTGCTCGGTGTACTCGACCAGCGGCGTCGAGTCCGACTCGACGTCGCCGCCGGCGTCGGCGTCGAGCTGCGCCGCATCAGGGTCGGACACAACATCGGGCACCTCCGGTCCGTTCGCGTCGTCGCCGCAGCCAGCACCGCCGATCCAAGCGCCGACGGCGACCAGCGCGAGCGCGCGGCGTCGCGTCGAAGTGGGCCAGACTCGAGGTTCGTTCACGCAGCCTCCTGAGCGTGGGCCCACTCTACCAGAAGCCGACCACGCGCTCGATCAGCCAGTACGTGCCGACGACACCCGCGAGGTACGCGGCGATGGTCCGCGCGCCCCGATCCAGGGACACAGCTCGAGCCGCGGCGAGGCAGAGCGCGACGACGGCGACGAAGGCGAGCTGGCCTGCCTCGACTCCGACGTTGAACGCGAACAGCGCCGCAGCGACGTTGTCTTCGGGAAGCCCGATGTCCCGCAGTGCGCCCGCGAACCCGAACCCATGCAGCAGGCCGAACAGCGTCGTCACGACCCAGGGGTGTCGCGCGGCCAGGTCGCGCGTAGGGTGGAGCGCCTCCCGCGCGAGGAAGACGATGCTCAGCGCGATGCACGCTTCGACAGGTGGCCCCGGTAGGCTGAACAGCGCCAGCGCCGCCAGCGCGAGCGTCACGCTGTGACCGGCAGTGAACCCCGTGACGGCCGCCAAGATCGAACGTGCGCGCGAGGCGGTGCCGAAACCCGCCGTGAGCACGACCAGCAGAACGAACGTCAGGTGGTCCCAGCCCGTGAGGATGTGCTCCACACCCAGTCGGAAGTACCCGAGCGGCCCCGGAGCAACTCCGGCGTCCTCGTCCGACGCAGTGCCGCTGCCGGTGAGGGGGAGCGTGACGAGCCGCGGCGCCGTTGGGAGAACCTCCGTTCGCGACGGTTCCCCCGCGTAGTCGACGTGCACGATCAGGTCCGCGTCGATGACCGGGATACCCACCGGGAGAGTGGCGCCGCGGCAGTCGGTCCGCAGCTCGAACCGCCCGCCACCGCCGCGGTCGGGCGCAACCGTCCACTCCGAGCGGACGCACGCCGCCGGGAGCGTGGGGCGTGCGTCGGGGTTCGCCGTCGCAGGCAGCGACCACGTGATCCGCACCGGCGTCGTACCGTCGGAGTGAGCCTCGCCGACATCCACACCCAGATACGCGGGCCGAAAGTCGTGAGCGCGCGCCGGCGGCGGCAGCGACGCAACCACCACCGCGGCCACCGCACACGCGAAGACAAGCTGCGCCGCGCGCGCCTGATTCAACGGCGCACGACGGTGAAGCGCGAGCGGAGGTCTGCAACGGCGGCAGCTCTGGCGGCGACCAGCCGATCCGCTCGCAGCGCGAGCGATGCGCGCTCTCGGGCGCCGGCGACATCCGCGGCAGACACGTCGGCTGCCTCCACTTTGATCAGGTGCAACCCGAACGCGGAGCGAACCGGCCCAATCCAGTCACCAACGGTCGCGTCACGCACGGCGTCGGCGACATCACCCCCGAAGACCGCCCGGAAGCGCTCGTAGGGTTGCGCAACCAGCCGTGGTCCGCGCGCGAACGCGACTCCGCGTCCATCCGAAGACTCTCCGACACGCAGAGCGGCGAGGTCCTGCATCGCGGTCTCCTCGGCGCTCGCGTCGCGCGCCGGATCGTAGAAGATCTGCGTGATCGTGTAGCGGGTACTGATCCCGAAGCGACCGCCGGACGCAGCGATGTACGACTCGATCTCTTCGCTAGTGGGGTCAGCGACTTGGGTCTGTTCGTCGAGAAGGAACTCCATCTTCTGGACGACCCGCCGCCGAACGATCGTGTCCTCTCGATCCAGGCCCAACTCCAGCCCGGCGCGGTACAAGACCTCGTCGTCGAGCCACGCCGCCTCGGCGGCGGCCGCCTCGTCCGCGTCGGGAGCCCGCCCCGCGCTGGCCTCGAACGCGACCGCCAGCGCGGCCCGAACACCCTCGTCCACGACGATCTCCGGCGCCCCTTCGGAAGGCTCGGGTGGAGGCCCGGCGAGTACGTAGAGTGCGAAGATCGCGGCGCCCACGAGCCCGAAGTGGAGCAGCGGGTCACGCACGACTCGCCCCAGCAGCCCTCGTTCTGAAGCTGAGATCATCAGAACGCCTCGGTTACGGAGAGGTAGACGCCCGAGAACTCGTCTCGCGACACCCCATAGTCAAGGCGCGCGTTGACCCCGTTCTCGCGGTCGACGGCCAGCCGGAGCCCACCGCCAGCGCCCCAGTGAACCCCGCCGACTTCGAGGTCCGACAGCGAGTCATAGACCTCGCCAGCGCCGGCGAAGACCACGAAGCCAAGGCGCCCTACGAACGGCGTACGGTACTCGGCCTGCGCCGCTGTCGATGCGAGCGCGATGAAGCGTCCGTCGGTCACTCCGCGGAGCAGATTCATGCCACCGATCGTCTGAAGCTCGTAGAAGGGCACGTCACCAAACATGTGTGCCGTGCGGATCTGTCCGCACAGCACGTGATGTCCGCTCGCGCCAAGGCCTCGGTAGACCCGGGCATCGAGCTCGACGCCGCCGAAGTCGAAGTCGGACCCCAGCCGCCGCCCCGCACGCTCGAGCCAGAGCTCGACGTACGCGCCGTCGAGCGGGAAGAACTCGGAGTCGCGGGAGTCCCATGACGCGCCGACTGCGAGTGCGGAGGTGATGCCGCCCGCGACGCCGATCGGATCCAGGGCAACGAGCAGGCCGTCGGCGCTGACGCGGCGCAGGTCGACCGAGCCCACGCGGTACCGTCCGCCGAGCGCCAGCCGAGGGTCCCCAACGGCGCGCCAAGCGCCGAAGGCGCCACCGAGCTCGCGAGGCACGTACTCCTCGCGCGCTTCGAGCTCCGCCGTGTTCCCGAGCCCAAAAAAGTCCCGATTCCACTGCTTGAGCGTCAGGTCGCCGAACAGCCGCGTCTCGCCAGCGGAGAGGTAGACCGTTGGCGAGACCTGGACGAGCCACTGGTTCTTTAGCGTATAGCTCGCTGCGGCCGACGCCGTTGAGACCCGCGCGCCGGGTCCACCGGAGCGGGTGTGAAACTGCACCATTCCCAGCGCGGCGAACGCGAGGCTCGTCTCCGGCGTGTAGCCGACGACGGGGAACCCGAGCAGACGAGCGCGCGGAGGCGAGTAGGGGGCGGCGAGGTCGGCGGACTCGACCGCCGGCGGTACTGACTCCGGGCCCGGCTCGCGTCCCCACGCCGCTCCTGCTACCGCCACTGACAGCGCCAACGGGGTCAAGAGCGCTGCGAGCCGACGACCAGCGATCGCGGCGCCGCCGCGCGTCGGTCGCCGGAGCGCTTCAGCGACGCGTGGGGCAGGGGGGAACAGCATCGCCCCCACCATGCCACGGCGCCCCTGTCGTGAACAGCGCCGCGCGAGGCCGCAAAGGACTCGCCCTTTTCTGCACGCCCGACTACACAGCAGGGCTCGCACACCTGGGCTCGCCCGTGCACGAAGAACACCCATCAGAGCGCTCGTTGGCGCGCACCATCGGGGGACCCGACGCGATCGCGATCGTCGCCGGTTCGATGCTCGGCGTCGGCATCTTTCTGAGCCCAGCGCTGGTCGCCGCCGAGTTCGCCTCCCGCGCTGCCTTCCTCATGCTGTGGGCCCTCGGCGGCCTCACCGCGCTCGCCGGCGCCGCCGCGTACGCGCAGCTGGGGGTCATGGTGCCCCGTGCCGGCGGCGACTACGTCTACCTGCGTGCCGCTTACGGCCAGGCTGTCGCCGCTGCCGGGGGCTGGATTCTCGCCGTCGCGGTGTTCCCAGGATCCCTGGCGACCATGGCGGTCGCGGTCGGCGAGTACCAGCTCCCGGTCCTGCTGCATGGGCTCGGGTACTCGGCCGATGCCGCCCTTGCGGGCATCCCGGCGCCACGGGTGGTCGCCGTCGCGCTGATCGTAGGCCTGACGCTCGTAAACGCCGCCGGTGCACACCTCTCGGCGCGGACCCAGCGCTGGCTCACCGCGGCGCCGGTCGTGTTCCTGATCGCCATGGTCGTCGCTGCGATCGTCGGCATCGGCTCCGTCCCCGCGCCGCATCCGCACCACCCCGTCACCGGCTCATGGGTCGAGCGGTTCACCGCTGCGTACATGGCCGTCTACTTCGCATACTCGGGGTGGAACGCCGTCGGCTATGTGGGCGGCGAGGTGGAGCGGCCACGCCGGAATATCCCGATCGGTCTCGTCGGTGGGACCCTCCTCGTCACAGCGCTCTATCTCGCGCTCTGCTGGACGTTCCTGCGTGTCCTCGGCCTCGACGGCGTCTCGGCCGCGCCCGAGGTCGGTACCGCGACCGCGTCTGCGCTCTTCGGCGCATCGGCCGCCGTCCCCGTCGCGGCGATCATCGCCGTCGCGATTGTCGGGTCGTTGAACGCCACCGTCCTCGGTGGGGCGAGGATCGCCTTCGCGATGGCCTGCGATGGTGCCCTGCCAGATGGCCTCACGGTCGTCGCGCCCCGCGCGCGCACCCCCGTCCGAGCGCTGTGGCTCCAGTGCGGCGTCGCGTCGGCGCTCGTCGTCAGCGGCACGTTCGAGCAGCTCTTGGCGATGACGAGCCTCGCGATGCTCATCCTCGGCATCCTGACGGTCTCGTCACTCTTCGTGCTCCAGAGTCGCGGTCCGGCCGTCCCGCTTCACCGGCGTCTCCTCATGTCGGCACTGCCGGCCGTCTACCTCGCGTTCGCGGTCTTCGTCGTCGGCGCCTCAATCCACCAGGGCGCCGGAGAGCTCGCCGCCGTCGGACGACCGACCGGTGAGTTCGTGTTCGGGCTGCTCGGCCTTGTCGTGTTCGCTGCGGTCCTCGCGATTTACGGCGTCCGAGGACTGGCCCGCACCCGCGCCGTACGGTGACCACCTCGCGGGGCGTCCTCACTCTCGCGGCGATCTGCACGATCGCGGCGTGCCACGGCGGGGATCCGCAGCCATCTGGAGTCTCGCTCCCGACAGCCCCATCTGGGGGCAGCGCCGACGGCCCCGAGCTCGCCCCGCCGGATCCGGCACCACCGACCGACGGCAGTGGAGCGGGGGGCGCCCCGGCGGCCGATGAGGTCGCGGCTGCCGTCACCGCTGAGGGATCGGAGCCGGCACGCGCGGAGTCACCACCCGAGGGCGCGACGCTCGTAGGGTGCAACACGCCCCCCGACGGGATGAGCTGCGTCCCCGGCGGATGGTTCACCCGCGGGATCGACGACGCGTCACACGCGTGCGACCAGGCGGATCAGCCGCCCGACCGGCGGCCGTCGTGGGTTCCGGCTTCTCGGGTGTGGGTCGACTCGTTCTACATGGACGTCTACGAGGTCACGATCGCGCGCTACGCCGAGTGCGTCGCCGCCCGCGGCTGCACCCCCGCGCGGCCGCTCTATCGCCACTTCGACGCGTCGCAGCAGCCGATCACCGGGATGACGTGGTTTCAGGCGCGCGACTTCTGCGCGTGGGCAGGCGGTCACCTCCCCACGGACGCGGAGTGGGAGAAGGCTGCCCGCGGGCCCGACGGGGACTGGTGGCCGTGGGGCGCCGAGCCCGCCGCGACGTGCGAGCGCGCGATCCTCATGGACGACACCGGACGCGCGTGCGGCGTCCCGCTGCCCGGGACGCACCCCGAGACCGGCAAGATCGCCGAGGTCGGTTCGCGCCCAGCCGGACGATACGGCCTCTACGACATGGTCGGAAACGCCGAGGAGTGGGTCGCTGACTGGTGGACGCCGAGCTGGGAGGCCTGCGGGGAGGACTGCGCCGGCGTCAATCCTAGAGGGCCGTGCGACGGCGCCGATGAGTGCCGTGGACACCGGACCAAGAGCATCCGAGGCGGCTCGTGGTACTGGCCAGCAGAGCACGCGACCGGCTGGCACCGCCGGCGCTACCGTCCGAGCAACGACCCCGCGCACCACTTCGGCTTCCGCTGCGCGATGTCCGCCGCCGAGTACGACGCGCGGACCTCGACGCCCTAGCGCGGCTCCTCTACCGCGCGCGGCGCAGCTCGCCAGACGACAGGATCGCGCCGATCGCCTCGGCGGCAGAGTTCAGTGACGAGCGGCCCGGGTGGTTGGTCATCGCGACGATCCACGCCTGACTGCTCGACGGGTCGTAGATGTAGACGTTGTCGCTGTACCAGTCCTCCGAGAACCCGGCCTTGTGATAGAAGCGGGCGTCGGTCCTGAAGTCGCGGGCAAGGCGGTCGACCACCTCTTCGCCGCGTGCGCGATCGGTGCGGAGGATGCGCCGGATCGTCCTCAGCTCGCTGGCCGGCAGGTCGAACGAGGCACCGGTCGGGAGCTGCTCCTGCAGCATCAGTCTCCGCATCGCTTCTGCCAGATCGAAGAGTGTCGTGCAGGCGGACCCGCCGCACGAACTGCCGGCCGTGCCGCCGACGCGCGCGGGCACCTCTACACGGCGCCCGCCCTCGCGTATGGAGATCGCCGGTGTCTCACGGAACGAGCTCGGCTCACCTTGCGCCATCCACTCCGACCGCGCGTACGGGCGGCGCAGCGCTGTGTGCCGAAACCCGTTCGCGCGCGACAAGAACTGCTCGTTCATCGCGTCGTAGCCGACGAACTGGACGAGGCGGTTGTATGCGATGTTATCGCTCGGGCCGAGGGCGGCCTCGAGCAGCTCGTCCAACGAGAACTGACGGTCACGCGCGCTGTGGTAGGTCAGCATCGCGTCGCCGCCGACGCCGAGATCGCGTGCCCTCTGAGCGGCGGCGATACCGGCGAACAGCTTGACCGTCGACGCGGGATTCCACCCGGTGACGTCGTCTCCCGTTCCGTTGTAGTCGAACCGACGCTCCGAGACGACGCGCCGGCGGGCGCTGTCGAACGTCACCTCGACCACGACCGCCTTGAAGGATGAGCCGCCGCGGAAGCCGTGCGCGGCGAGTAGACGCGGCAGCGTCGCGTGGTCGACCGGGCCGCTCGCCACGACACCGGGAGCCGGCGCGCCGGTGCAGTCGCTGGGCACCCGCAGCAGCTCGCCGGCCTGGATTCGATCGTCGGACCGCGAGTTCGCCGCGAGAAACTCCGACGTGGAGCAGCCGAATCGGCTGGCGATCAGCCCAACGTTGTCGCCCGAGCGCACACGGTACGTGTCGCCATCGCCGCCGCCGTCCGCGGCCGGAGCGACCGCCACCTCGACGCCCGTGCACGCGGGGATCTGCAGCGAGCGGCCGGCGTAGATCGAGTCCGAGACCATCCCGTTCGCGGTCATGATCTCGGAGACCGAGCACCCGTGCGAGCTCGCGATCCGCTCGAGCGTGTCGCCAGCGCGGATCGCGTAGACCCCGGCCTCGGCGAGCGGCGCGGCGTCGCCCGATCCCTCTGCAGATAGCTCCGGTTCCGGATCGGCCTCGCACACCGGGATGGTGAGCGTCTGCCCGGCCCGGATCGTGTCGCCGCCGAGACCATTTGCGAGCTTCAGGTCGTCGACGCTGCAGCCCGTTCGGGTGCCGATGAGCCAGAGGCTGTCGCCGGCGACCACCGTGTACACGGTCGGCTCCGGCGGCGGCGGGAGAGGCTCCTCGACGGGCAGCGCCGTCGGCTCCTCTGTCGGCGCAGGCGGTGCCGCGGGCTCCGGGTCCCGATGGCACCCCCCCAGCCAGGCGACGATCGCGAGGGCGGCGGTACACTCTGCGATTGGCAATCTCACGCCAGGGCTGCGGCGTGAGCGGCATCGACGCGTCGGATCTCGTCGAGAACCGACACGCCCATCTCGGTTGGGCGGCCGTTGGTCAGCACCGTCTCGGCGGCTTCGGCGTTCACGGCGCGGATCTGTCGGCGGCGCTCCTCGAACCGTGGGTGCTGGCGGATCGGGTGGTCGGACGCGGCGAGCGAGAAATACATCGCCTCGACCGGCAGGAACGCGTGCACCGCGAGCAGAACGCCGAACAGCGGCCTCGGATCGGGGCGCACCGGCGACTTGTAGAGCGGCTCGAACGCGTTCTCGAGGAGCGGAGCCATCGACCACAGCATGTTGATCTTGTTGTGGGAGAACTCGTGGACGATCGCTTCGGCGAGCATCAGCGAATCTGGATGGAGTGTCATATAGATGTTCCCGATGACCTCCATCAGCGACGCCGAGAAGTGACGCTCCGCGTGGTAGCCGACTGGGACCACCTGGTGCAGCACCAGGTCGAACTCCGGCCGCATCGCCGGGAGGTGGGCGTCGATGATCTCGAACGCCCCACCCAGACCGCCAACCCACTCGTCGGCCGACTTCTCTCCCAGATCGAGGCTGTTTCCCGACTTCTCCGGATGCGCCTCCATCTCGGCCCGGGGGTTGTTGTCTAGCGTCGCGAGCTGCGGCAGCCCGCCTAGAGCGTGAAATGGCCGGAGCAGGCCCGCTCGGTCGGACACGTCCACGCTCTGGGATGCGCGGCCGCGGACGTCGACTCGTCCGCCGTGGAACGCTAGCGAGAGCGATCCCGCCGGGATGTGCACCCCGACGTTGTGCCCGAGCGACAGCAGGTGGAGTGTAGGCGGCGTTCCGTTCGGCCAGCTCACGGTGCCGCCGTCTACGCCGTCTAGCGCGAGCTCGAAGTAGAGCTGCGCCATCAGCTCTCGCGCCCAAGCAGCGAGCTCTGCGCGATCGCCGTCCCGCACCGCGATCAGCCGGATCAGCCCTCCGACCGTCGGCCGCCGGAGCGCGGCGAACAGAGGCGCCGGGTTCTCGCGGGCGAGCGCCCCGACCCAGTCCCGAAACGCGGCGGCCTCGCTTGTGTCGCCCGTCACGACCTCGTAGCGCGTTGTGAGGAGCGTCCGTAGCTGGAACTTCAGGTACGCCGACACCAGCGACCGCGTCGCCGTCGACCCATCGAGCGGGACCGTGAGGTCAGACGGCGGGGCGACGGGGAGGGCGCTCATGTTGTCGTCTCGATGGCTAGCCGTCCGTCTCTGGGGCGATCGGGCGGAGCAGCGCGTAACCCTTCGAGCGGACCGTGTTGATGTGGAGCCCTTCGCAGGACTCGTGCCGGGGGCACTCCTCACAGCGTCGGCTCTTCGAATAGTATCCGTGGCGCACGTAATCGCCAGTGAATCCGAACAGGTCGAGCTTGGGCCCGTCGTGCTCCGGCTTGAGCAGCCCCAGGCGCTCCTGGATCATCCGCGTCTTGGCCGGGTCGCCTACGCTCAGCTCTGCGACCTGCTGCAACAGCGAGCCGCGCCCACCGTGGTCGCCGAAGTTCCGTGCCGCGTAGTCGAGCGGCTTTGCCCGCAAGGCCCGGGCGTCGAGAACGCGCAGGCGGGGGCGGGGCGCGACACCACTCACGCACTCCGGGATGTTCTCGATGACCGCCGCGCCCTTCCAGCTTGTGAAGAACGCGGGTACGTCGGGAAGCTGCTCCGCTGCGTCGCTCGCGAGCTCGTAGTTCGGCAGCGCGAGCGCGAGCCGCGCGTGGCCATCCGGCATGCGGTCGAGCAGCGCCGCGGCGACGTCGGCGGTCAGCAGCGCCGTCACGTCGCGGATTCGGGCGTCGGCGAGGAGCGCTGGCAGCGCATCGGCGTCACCGCACACGACGCGGGCGACCGGGCGGCCGTCCAGCTTGCCGTCGGCGTCGAGACGCTCCAACAGCCCGTCCCAGCCGTCCAGCTCCAGCACCAACGCGCCGTCGCCCGCGCCGAGCGCCTCGACGGCTTCGGCCAGCGACGGCGCCTTGATCCACAGATAGTCGAGCGGATACGGCGCCGCGTGCTGAGTCGAGACCGAGGTCACGTCGACCCGGTAGGCGTCGAAGCGCGCCTCCCGAGTGCGCGTCATCGTGTCCTCCATCGAGTCGCAGAAGTTCTTCAGGTAGCAGCGCGGGCACCGGTCCGGCTCGCGGCAGCTGATGGGCATGTCGCGGGTGAGCCAGAGCTCGTACTCCTCGAACCGTCCTCGCGCCTCGTCGTTGAGCTTGTACGGGTCCTGGATCAGGTGCTCGTAGCTCTCGAGGTACGGCGGCGGGAACCGGTTGAACCAGATGTGGACGTCGGGGCGATCGCTGTAGCGCAGCGCCGCCTGCACGTACGGCATCGCCTCCTCGATGTCGTAGACGAGCTGGTCTCGGTGCTTCTTGTCCCACGCCATCCCGAACGGGATGAGGTGGAGCAGGTCGAACTCCTTGACCCCCATCGCGATGAACTTGTCCAGCAGCTCCGGGAGCTTGCGGACGTTCCCCTTGTTGAGGCAGACGTCGATGTTGATGATCGGCCGGCCGTCGTCGAGCGCGAGCTGGATGGCACGCACCTCCTCGTCGAACGCGCCCGGGACGCCGACGAGCGCGTCGTGCACCTTGGCGTTGTGCCCATGCACCGAGAACGTGATCTCCTGCAGCCCGGCATCGAGCGCGCGCTGCATGAACTCGGGATAGGAGAGCATCCGCCCGTTCGTCACCGTCTGGACGCGCCGGTAGCCCGCGGCGCGCCCGATCTTCACGAACTTGATGAAGTTCGGGTGGATCGTCGGCTCGCCGCCCGAGAGGATCAGCCGTGTCGCGCCGTTGCGCCGGCCCTCGATGATCCGGGCCTGCACCTCGTCGTCCGATGTGATCGTCCCGTTGTGGGCGAGCGTGTCGAGGCAGAACGTGCAGAGGTTGTTGCACATGCTGGTGAGGCGGATCCAGTTCCGCTTCTCGTGCGCGGCGTTCTCCCGCTCGACGGCCTTCGGAGCGACGGGAAGGGCTGACTCGGTCATGCGGTGCTCGCGGGAGGTTCGGGGGCGTCGGTTCGGCGAAAGCGCAGGAGCCACTGGTTGCTCCCGCTGGGCGAGACGGGGACGTGCTCTTCGAGCTCGAGCAGGTGGCTCGGCGCGTAGCGCAGCGCGTCTTCTGATGCGTGGTTGTTGTAGTGCTCGAACTCCGCGGGGCCCCGCTCGGCCGCGGTCGCGTGCTCGGACTCTCGGACGAGCCCGAACGCGACGTTGTCGACGACGAGCAGCGTGCCACCGGGACGGAGCGCGAGCGCCAGGCGCTCGAGGACGTCGCCGGGCGACGCGAAGTGGTTGTAGCTGCGGAGGACGAGCACGTGATCGAAGCTCGACGGCGCGAGCTCCACGGCCTCGATCGGCGACTGTCGCACGTCGGCCCACGGGTGCCGCGCCGTGAAAGCGGCGGCATGCGTCGCGGACGGCTCAATCCCGAGGTATCGGATGGTGCCGGCGACGGCGCGCGGCGCGAGCACGTCGGCGTACCGGGTCTCGCCGCACCCGACGTCCAAGATCTCGCCCGAGAGGCCCGCGATCGCGTCGCGAACCCGCGCGTCGTCGAGGGAGAAGATGTCGTCCGCTACAGGAATGTAGCACCCCGTGCAGGACGCCGCGTCGGGGCAGCCGCCGCAGACGTCGAGCGGCGAGAGCTTGCGCAGATCCGCGGCGAAGTCGTCGGGCGCCAGCTTGTCGGACACGTCGAGATAGATCTGGCCGCGCTCGTTCTTGATGTCGCGGAGCTCCCTGTCCGAGAAGTCGCGCGTCTCGGTGCGGAACTGCCGCATCCGGCTGCCATCGCGGACGAAGACGTGGCGTCCGTGGTCGTAGGGCAGCGTGGCGCCGCGGATCGGGCACGGCGCGCCGGTCGGCCACTCGAGCTCGCGCTCGGGGACGAAGTTGTACGAGTTCGAGCGGGTGCCGCCGACTGGCCGCAGCTCGGCATCACCGAACTGCTCGTAGTACTTTCGGAACAGACCCACGCACGGGCCGCGGAGGGCGCAGCCGACGCAGCGATCGGTCTGCGCCGAGTCGCCGGTGTCGACGGGATAGAAGTCCGGCTCGTAGACCTCGGTCATCGCCGCGAAGCCGTGCGTCTTCAGGTCGTCGTAGAGTCCCTCGAGTCCGGGGAGGAGGCAGAGGGGGATCCCGTCGTGCGCGAAGCGCAGCCCGGTGGACCGCTCGCGGCCATAGTGGATCGCGTCGGCGACGCGGGCTGCGACGAGCGAGACGGGTGGGATGACCGCGGTGAACAGCTTGTCGGCCGAGCCCTTGGGCTGCACCATCGAGAACTTCAGGACGACGTCGTCGAATGGAAGAAGCAGGTCTACGATGGGGCGGAGCGCGTCGGCGTTGCGGCTCGTGACGACGCAGTTGACGGTCAGATCGAGGCCACGGCCGCTGAGGACCTCGACGGCGCCGAACGTGTCTTCGAAGGCGTGGGCTCGGACCATGGCGTTGTGGACCTTCGCCGTGCCGCCATGGAGGGACATGTAGACGTAGGCGAGGCCGAGTTCTTGAAGTCGGTCGACGATCGCGGGGTACGCGAGCATTCGCGCGTTGGTGACGAGGCCGAACGCGAGCCCCTTGGAGTGGGCGTGCTTGGCCCACCGGAGGAGCTCTGGGCGCATGGTCGGCTCGCCGCCCGAGAGCACGACCATGGAGTATCCGAGCCGCGCGGCGCGTTCGATCTTTGCGTGGACACCGAGCGTGGTGTCGTCGATCTCGCGCACGTCGAGCGTGTGACAGAAGGTGCAGTGGTTGTTGCAGGCGTAGCCTACCTTCACGAGGGCCTTCATGCGCGCCGCTCCCGAGCGGGCTCGCTCGCGCGCGCGCTGACAGAGACGTCGCGCGACGGTGAATTCGGGGCGTAGAGGGTGCGCTGCACGGCGGGCTGGGTCTGGGGAGACGTGAAAGATGTGGCATCGGAGGGACTCGCTGTCCAGCCCCGGTGGTGTAGTCGGTGCCGAAGGAGGATAGGCGTAAGCGCAGCGAAAAAAGACCTTCGCTGCGAGTTGACGGCCCGCACGCTGCTCGCTACGATGCGAAAGTCCTTCTTCCCCACGTTCTAGCTACAGGACGCATGATGAACCGACGCGAATTCACGGCGGCCGGTCTGGCCGGAATGGGCCTGGCAGCCCTCGGCGGCTCGGTGGCTTCGGCCGCAGGATTGAGCGAGTCAGCGGCAGGCTCGGCGGCCGAAGACTTCCGCGGGACGGTCGGCGCGATGTCGGACCCCGCCTCGTGGCAGATTCACGACGCGAGCGCTCCTTCGGAGGCGGATCTCGCCCGCGCGGCACGTGACGCTCGGTTCGTCGCGCTGCTCGGTGTGACAGTGGGCAGCAGCGTCGCCGGCGCGACGGTGTCCGGTGTCCGGATCGATGACTTCGGCGTCGGCGTCGTCGAGCTGGGGTCCGAGGGCGTCGTCCTCAACGTGTTCCGCGGCGAGTCGGGCTCCGGCGCGGTCGCGTCGTCGGCAGGCTACGATGTCTTCGTTCGCAACGGCGGCGACGGCGCGGTCCCGACGAGCGGTGTGTCGGCGGTGGCCGCGGCGCAGCTCGCGTCGACCATCGCCGCACGCGAAGGCGCGGTCAGCGTAGAGCTGGTCTCCGCGCGTGAGTTCCGCAGCCTGAACTGACTCCCCGTACCGACGCAGAGCCGAGCTCGATGACCTCGAATCCCGACACGCGGGCCTCAGTGTCCGTCCTCCTCGACGAGAACTCCGTCACGGTGAGCGTCCCCGCCGCCGTGTACGGTCGCGAGGCGGTGATGGGCGCCGCGTACGTGTTCATCGACCGCGCGTACGTCCTCGTGGACGCCCCGGCCGACGGGCACCACACCGTGCGCCTACGCGGTCGCTCGCCGCTGGATAGCGACGGCCTCGCCGGGCTCGGCGGTGAGCTCGGCAACGAGCTGCTAGCGCAGCAACTCCGGCACCTCGTGTGCGAGCGAAACCGCCACGTCCTGGAAGGCGTCGTCGGTGGCGCCGTCTCCGGTGCCGCAGGCCCCGAGCCCGCCGAAGAGTTCGATCTCTCCGCGCTCGAGTCCATGGAGTTCGACGACGAGGCGTTCGAAGATCCGCTCGGCATCGCGATGTCGTGGGAAGACAAGTACGGCAACAAGCGCGCATCGAAGAAGGAAGCCGCCGACATGAAAGAGGCCGCCGAGAGCGCCTCGAAGGAAGACGCATGACCACCGCCCCAGGGTCACAGGTGCTCCGGCTCAACGCCTCGCTCTACCCGCGCGAGTCCGTCGAGAGCGCCACCAACACCCTGAGCGACTTCGGCACGTTCTCGATCGAGAACGACGGCGACTACATCACCGTGTCCGTGCAAGCCGGTGACGACGTCGACCCCGTCGAGCTCGTCGGTGAGCTCGCCAACTTTGCCCTCGCCAACACACTCGGCGGCGGCAGCAACTAGCCCCCTCCCAAGTTCCTCTCCCCCGCTCCACAAAGAGTGAGTCATCATGGCCCGTAGACTGCCCCAAGCCACCAAGAACGCCGGCGGGATGCTCTCCAGCACCGAGGCCGAGGTCTCAGCCAGCGCCGCAGAGGCACTGGAGTTCGGCGAGACCAAGGGGAGCGCCAAGCACGTCTCGCACGGGTCGCACGGCTCGCACGGGTCGCACGGCTCGCACGGGTCGCACGGCTCCCACGGGTCGCACGGCTCCCACGGGTCGCACGGCTCGCACGGGTCGCACGGGTCCCACGGGTCGCACGGCTCCCACGGGTCGCACGGCTCCCACGGGTCGCACGGCTCCCACGGGTCGCACGGCTCCCACGGGTCGCACGGCTCCTGGTAGCCGCCAAGGGCGAACCGCCGTCGGATCGCCTGCGCTCGCCCTCAAAGCACCGACGCACGCAGCGGCAAGCCGTCGCGCGGCGTCGGGCGTACGGTAGCCCGCTATCGCCCCATGTGAGCGACGGCGGGCTTCTTTGTTTTGCCGCGCTGCCACGGCGGCGCAGAACGCACCGCTCGAGCGGAGCGCCTAGGTCGCCGTCAGACCGATCCCGGCGAACCACGACGCAGGACGTGCTCCAGCGCGCGGCGCAGCCGAAAGGGTGCGCATGTCCGACACCGACCGGGCGTCTGATCCCGGCGTCACGCCCCCGCAGGATCCTCGTGCGGCGCAGCTGTCGCACGCCGGACCGTAGTCCCCCGACCCGGGAGTGAGCTGCCACAGAGGCGCTCCGCCGACCAGGCAGAGCGGCACACCCGTCGCGAACGTCGCCACACCAGCGCGATCGGCGATCACCGCGGCCTCGGCTACGAGCGGCGCGATCATCGCCAGCCGGGGCACGACGCGGTCACGCTCCAGGCCGGCGGCTCCGACAGGAGCGGCAGCCCCGATGTGCCACGCGTTGGCCCCGATCTTCGCGACGAGCTGCGCGAGCGCGGGCAGGTGGCGGAAGTTCGAGCGCGTCACGACCGAGGAGAGGGTCAGGGAGAGCCCGACCGCGCGGGCATTGAGGGCTCCTTTGACGGTCTGAGCGTAGCTGCCGTCGATCTGCGTGTGATAGTCGTGCACGGCCGGCGTGGCACCCTGCAGGGAGATCTCGATGTCGGTCACCCCCGCGTCGGCGAGGGACTGCGCGAACGCCTTGTACGCGAGGCGGCGGCCGTTGGTCTGCACGAGTACGCGCGCGGCGCCGTCCGCGCGTGCGGCGCGGACACGATCCAGGAGGTCGGGGACCAGTGTCGGTTCGCCGCCCGCGAACGCGATCCGGCCGGCGTCGTCGACAGTGGCATCCCGGGGCTCCGCGCCCTCGAGCGGTGCGTCGCCGTCTCGCCCTCGCTGAGCGCAGAAGACGCAGCGGTTGTTGCACGCGAGCGTGAGTGTGACGTGGGACACAGCGGTGCGGGGGTTGGTTGCGGACCGTCGGGTCGCGCGCTACGATACACGCGTCTTGCCAGAGCACCAACCCCAGGTCACATGAGCACTTCCGTTGCGCCGTTCGATCTCGCGCGGGCCCAGACGTCGTCCCTCCTTCCGTTCAACTTCCGGAAGGTGGGCGACAGCTACTTCATGGCGAACGAGATCGGCGAGCACGCGATCGTGACTGCTGGTGACTTCAAGGCGCTGGTCGAGGGGGACCTGTCGCCGGACGGCGAGCTCTACCGGTCGCTGCGAGCGAAAGGCTTCGTTGCGGGCGGGATCACCGACGGGGAGTACCGTGAGCGCTACTGGGCGCGGCGCGCGCACGTGATGCACGGCCCGATCCTGCACGCGATGGTGTTGACGGAGCGCTGCAACTTCGGGTGTCAGTACTGTCACTCGTCGATCGTCGGCATGAAGCGCACCGACACGGACATGTCGATCGCGACGGCGGAGAAGAGCGTCGACTTCGCGTTCAACACTCCGAGCAGCGGCCTGACGATCGAGTTCCAGGGGGGAGAGCCGCTCGCGAACTGGGAGGTGCTGCAGCATGTCGTGGCGTACGCCCGCGACAAGAACCGCTCGGCGCAGAAGGCGCTCTCGTTCTCGCTCGTGACGAACATGAGCCTGATGACGGACGAGAAGCTCGACTATCTGATCGAGAATCGCGTCCAGATCTGCACGAGCATCGACGGCCCGCGCGACCTTCACAACCGTGTCCGGATCTACAAGGAGGGCGACTCCTGGGAGCTGTCGACCGGTTGGCTCCGCAAGGTCAACCAGCGCTACAAGGACCTCGGCCTCGACCCGAACCTGTACCACGCCGAGGCGCTCCCGACGATCACGCGACACTCGCTGGATCGGTGGAAGGAGGTCGTCGACACCTACGTCGACCTCGGCTGTCGCGCCGTGTTCCTCCGCGTCCTCGACCCGT
>JACKDJ010000018.1 GCA_020633625.1 Myxococcales bacterium | reverse complement strand
AGCAACGACGGCACCGGGCTGTTCGCCCGCGCCGCGGCCGCCAGCTTCACGTGGGTGTCGTTCGTTGGCGGGTGCCACGAGTCGTTCACCGGCACGCTGACGTGCCCGACGCTTCCCCTCGAAGAGAGTCTCCCCACCACCGCCACCTACGCCATCGCGTTCGCCGAGCGCCACGTGCTCGGCTCGGAGGACCCCGGCGTGCTCGCGATCCTCGACGGGTCGACCGAGGTGTCGACCCACGTCGTGGTGTCGCGGACCGAGCGTGCAGAGTAGGGTGAGTGCCGATCATGTCAGCCGGCGAAGCCTCGGTGGGCTGGACGCTCATCGTAGGGTGCGCGCGCGTCTCTCGCGAATCTCTGCAACCAAGCACATGCCGCCGAACGCGCTCTGCTCGCTTCACACATGCGGCTACCGATCCTCTTCGCGCCGGCACATCACTCTCGAACACGCCAGCCAGGCTCGAGCGATGGCGCCCGATGTTTGGCTTCCCTCGTGCGAGGCGCTGAGCCTCACGCACCCGCACAACGCCGCTCATGGATACTGACCTCGCGGGTATGGCCGCACTGCTCGACGCCGTCGCCTGGCCGGCGGTGGCTGCTGTTTTCGTAATCACTCAGCGCCAAGTGTTGTCTAGCTTGTTGGGTCGGCTCAGGTCGGTCTCTCTTCCAGGCGGCATCGAAGCTACGCTCGCAGAGCACGTTGGCGCCGAGGCACTCGCGCTCATCGCGCGCGGCCGAGGCTCGGCGCAGGCGGGCGCTGAAGGAGGGGCGGGTCCCGGCTCGGCCGGGGCCGACGGTACGGACGCGCCCCCGGTGCTCTCTGCGGACCACGTTCGTGCAGCCGAACGGATCGAGGGTCTCGTTCGAACTGTTGGCGTGGATGCGGTGGCGCAGGAGGTCGATTCGTTGGCACGCGAGTACGAAAGACTGCGTGGCGCGATGCCCAGCGGCGCCGAGCGAACACATCGCCTGGAGCTGGTAGTAGAGAAGATGCGGACGCTGGCGCTCGCGGCGGCCCCGAAGTGCGCTGAGCTACGCACGAGCGGGTCGGCCGGCGACCGGCTGATGGCGCTGGCTACGCTGCAGCTACAGCCCGACGTCTCGGCCATCCCGTGGATCGAGCAGCGGTTCGCTGCCGAGACACCGTTCATTCAGTACCACGCTGCGATCGCGCTCCTGAGCGCTGCACGCGCGTTCGGCCGGGCCGCGCAACGGCCACTCGAGCGGGCGCTCGAGGCCGGCTACGATGCCGCTCGTCGCTCGGACGGAACGAGTGATCGCGAGCGTGTGTTGCGGGCGGTCGGTGAAGTCATCGGAGTCTCGCAGCGCGGGGCCGACGGCTAGCTGGCGCTGCGCCGAGCTCATGGGTATCCTCCGGCTGTCTCGCGAGTCACTCGGAGCAGGAGATGGATAGACACGGCGGACGGCGTTCCGTGAGTGCTCGGCCGTCGCCGTTGAGTGCCATCCTGCCGCTTCTGCCGGCCGTCGCCTTCGTCTTGCTCTCCGCGTGCGCGCGCACCGCCGCCACGGCCAACCCCCAAGTACGGGGTGTACCAGCACGTGACAGCGACGTCGGGGCTGCGGACGCGGGGGTCGCGAGCGACGTCGATCCGATCGACGTTGCCGCCGACGTCGGCACCCCGGAAGCCGGCGACGCGGACTCGATGGACGCCAGCCCAGGCGATGGGGCGCCGGCTACGGTCGACGCGGACACGACGGACGTCCGCTCGGAAGACGGGACGCCGGACTCGGTCGACGCCGCCCAGGCCGAGTCGACGGACGCCGCTGCAGAAGACGGGACGCGCGACGCGGTCGACGACGGAGCGACCGGGGTCGTGTGCGGCGACGGTGTTGTCGGAGGGGCCGAGGAGTGCGACGGGGACGCGGGTCGGACCTCGTGCGCGACCGGCTCCTGCAGCGCGTCGTGCGCCTGCGTGCCGGTGCCGGGTGTGCCGTCCGGGTGGGTGTACGTCGCCCCCGGGAGCTTCACCATGGGCTCTCCGGTGGGCGAAGTGGAGCACCGGGATGACAACGAGGGGCGGCATCTCGTGACTCTGACGCGCGCCTTCCTTCTTCAGGCCACGGAGGTGACGCGCTCTGCGTGGGTTGCTGCCGGCGGCTCGTCGAGCGGGTTTGCTCTGGCGTCGGCGCCGAGCGAAGCTCCGGCAGAGAGCATCGACTGGTACGCGGCGCTCGCCTATGCGAACGCAATGACGCCGGGATCGTTGACGGCGTGCTACTCGTTTGTTCCGAGCGGCTGCGCGGATGACTGGCAGGACGGCGACACAGACAACGACGGCGTGGGCTGCGCGAGCGCCACGTGGGATCGGGCGTGCACGGGCTACCGGCTGCCTACCGAGGCCGAGTGGGAGTACGCCGCGCGGGCGGGGACGACGACCGCGACGTACTGGAACGGTTCGGCGGGGAGCCCGACGGGTGGGGACCTGGAGTGGCCGTACGACTGCGATCCGCAACCGAACCTGGAGCCCATCGCTTGGTACTGCGAGAACGCGCGGTCCACGGTGCACGCCGTGGGCACGTTGGCGCCAAACGCGTGGGGGCTGTACGACATGTTGGGCAGCGTGTGGGAATGGGTGTGGGACGGCTACGACACCCCGCTGCACCTCGCGACCGACCCCACGGGCACAGACGGCGCCTCCAGCCGTGTGCGTCGCGGTGGCTCGTGGAGCAACGGCGCGGCCAGCTGCCGTGCGGCGCGACGCCGCAGGGAGGCTCCGTCGCTCCAGTTCAACAGCGTAGGCTTCCGCCTCGCAAGGTCTGTTCGTTGAGCCCGTGGTCCGTCGTTCCGTCGGGAGCACGCGGGGACCAGCTCGCAGCGAGGACGGCGTTGCTTCGCCGTCGCCTGCAGCGTCGACGCCGCCCCCCTCACGTCGCACGGACCCGACCCCTCCACCGCCCCGGCCCCGGTCTCCTCCGCCCCCGGCACCTCCGGGCTCCCCTCGCCGCGAGCGAAGCCACCGTATGACCGACGCCTCCGCACCCTTACCCGCCACCCCTCGCGTCGTTTGGATCGGGTACACCACCCAGTATCGCCAGGGCGGACCCGAGTTTGCGAGGGCTGCTGCCACGCTCCGCGACGACAAGAGACGCGAGCTCGCGGTGCTGCGTCCCGGCGTCGACGTTGTTTGTGAGCGCGTCGACTCCAAGCTGCAGTTCGTGCAGGCGATGGAGCGCGTGCGGGCGTCGGGCCGGTCGCTGCTCGAGCTGCACCTGATCTGTCACAGCGGGATGTATGGACCGATGTTCCGCACAACCGGCATGCCAGAGCAGTTCAGCCCGTGGGAGTGGCGCAACCTGTCGATCCCGTTCGCTCCCGACGGCGAGGCCTTCTTTCACGCGTGCCGGACCGCGCGCTGGTTTGCCCCGTTCTTCGCCCGCACGTTCAACGTGCCCGCGAGCGGGTTTCACTGGTACACCGCGGTCTCGTCCGACCCGAAGCGGTTTCGCTGGGTCGTACCGCGCCGCCGCGGGGGTGGGCGCGTCTTCGTCGTCGGCTGCAAGGGGCGAAAGTCGCACGGCCTGGTCGCCTCGGCGATCAAGTACGCCGGCCTCGCGCGCCTCGAGGAGCTGAAGCGATTCGTGCCCGCCGCCCCAGACGGCGACCCGACCTACGACGGCGTCGCGCAGCTGTACGCCGAGGTCTTCGACGACATCGGCGTGCGCGAGATCGAGTGGCGCTGGCTGACCCGCCACCTCGACGCCGCCCCCCCGGCCCGGCGCGTGCTCGACGTCGGGTGCGGCAACGGCGCGCTGCTGCGCAAGCTCGGCGGCCGAATCGCACTCGGCGCCGGCGTCGACGCGTCGAGCGCGATGGTCGACATCGCGGCCCGTCGAGCGGCTCAGGACGGACACGCGAACCTGTCGTTTCAAGCCGTCACCACGCCGACACTCCCGTTCCCCGACGCCAGCTTCGACGTGGTCGTCTCGTTGCTCTCGTTTCGGTACCTCGATTGGGACCCGATCATGAACGAGATCCGGCGGGTGCTCGCACCCGGTGGACGGCTCCTCGTCGTCGACATGGTCACGGCACCCGTCCGGGCGCGTGAGCTCCCGCTGCTGGCCACGTCGAGGCTCCGCACACTGCTCGCGTCGCGGAAGTACCCAGAGTTCCACGCGTCGCTTCGGCGCCTGGTCGCCGACCCACGCTGGCATACGATGCTGCGCTACAACCCAATCCGCGCCGAGCACGAGCTCGTCTGGTATCTCGAGAGCCGGTTCCCGGGGCGGCGCGTCGAGAAGCTCGACGTGGGGCTGCACGCGCGCGTGCTTGCGTTCGACTCCGGTCCGCTCCAGCCCGGTACCGTCGGCCCGCAGACCTACCCGTGACAGCTCGGCGGCTCGGCATCCTCGACTGGGGCGTCGGCGGCGTCGGGTTCTACGCGGCCTTGCGTGAGCGTCTGCCCACGCTCCCCGTGGTGTACTGGTCCGACGCCGGGACGGTGCCCTACGGGCGACAGAGCCGGCACGAACTCCGCACGCGGGTGGAGGCCGTTGCGCGAGTGCTCCGCGCCGAGCATGGGGTGACGCATCTGGCGGTGGCGTGCAACGCCGCGAGCGCGGTGGTGCCGCTCCTTCCGCGAGACGACGCCGGGCTGCCGGTGCTCGCCGGCGTGATCGAGCACGGGGCCCGCGCGGCGCGAGCAGCCGCCGGTGCGCGTCCCGCGCGCATCGGCGTCGTCGCGGGCCGCGGCACGGTCGCCTCGCGGGCGTACCCCCGCGCGCTACCTGGGCTCGCCGTCGTGCAACGTGTGGCGCAGCCCATCTCCGGCAGGATCGAGGCCGGAGACCTCTCGTCAGCGGAGCTGAACGCCGACCTCGATCGGATCATGCGGCCCCTGAAGGCTGTCGACGTCCTCGTCCTGGGCTGCACGCACTACCCGGCGGTGAGACACGAGTTTAGCCGGCGGGCGCCCGCCGCGCACGTGGTCGACCCGGCGGCCGAGCTGCTCGACTGGGCCCTCCGCGAATGGGAGCTCGCGCTCCACGGCGACGGCGCGGCCGACACGGTGCTCACGACCGGCGCTGTCGCCGAGATGGCCCGCGCCGCCCGCCTGGCGTTTGGTTTCGAGCTGCCGCCCCCGCGGCACGTCCACTTCTGATCGAGAGGTGCGGCGCGCGATGCGCGGACGTCGCGGCGCATCTCGGCACCGCGGCAGCTGTCGGCGCAGGCCTCTGCCTCGCTAGGATTCGGCGTTGCGCGCGGGACCGCGGCGGCCGAGCGCCATGTTTGCTTCTCGCACGGCCGCGCGTTCGACGATCCCGGAGCTTACAACGCAGAACCAGGCCCGTGACGACGTCCCTCGGACGTGCTGCCCTTGCCACCGACCACCGCCTGCGCTTTCCTGTCGCGGCTCGGTCGCACTCGACGGAGCGCCGCACACGAGGCCCCGCCATGATTCGACGCTCCACCTCCGCGTTCGCGCTCCTCGCCCTCACGACCGCTGCAGCGCCCGCGCACGCGCACTTCGTGCTCGTCGAGCCGGAGAGCTACGCCGAGCAGTCGTTCCTCGGCGACCCGCAGAAGAACCCGCCGTGCGGGCAGTTCGACGAGATCGCGGGGCCGACGGGAGAGGTGACGACGTACGTGGAAGGGTCGACGATCGACATCGTCGTCAGCGAGCGGATCTTTCACCCCGGCCACTACCGCGTCGCCATCGCGGAGACCCCTGAGGAGCTGCCCGAAGAGCCCCCGGTCACCGCCGGGACGACCGACTGCGGATCGACCGTCATCGACCCCGCCCCCGCGCTGCCCGTCCTCGCCGACGGCGAGCTCTTGCACGACTCCGCGTTCACGTCGGACCAGACGTTCAGTGTGCAGCTCCCGCCCGGGTTCACCTGCGAGAACTGCACGCTGCAGGTCATCGAGTTCATGTCGAACCATCCGCTGAACAACCCTGGCGGATGCTTCTATCACCACTGCGCGACCGTCTCGATCGTGCCGGCAGGCGCCGGAGACGGAGAAGGCGCCGACGCCGGCGAGGATGACGCTGCTGGCGGCGCCGACGCGTCTGGTGGCGAGGACGTGTCTGGCGGACCCGACGCAGCGACGGAGGACGATGCCTCGGTCGCCGAAGCCGGTGAGGACGCGCCCGTCGACTCCGCCGAAGACGCCGGTACCGGTGGCGATGCCGGCGGCGGTGGCTGCTCCGTGGCACCCAGCACGGGCGGCGCACGCGGAGGTCTCATCGCCGTCCTCGCCGCCGCCGCGTTCGCGCGCGGTCGCCGTCGCCGCCCCTGCGCGGCCACGCGCGCGAGCTCGCGGGGTTAGGGGCGTTGCGTCGGGCGCGCAGTGCGGATATCGAGCCCGCGTTGAGCGGTCCGCTCAGATCCAGGGCGACATCCAGTCGGGGAGCACTTCGCGCGCGAAGATGAACAGCGCGCCGACGGCCCCGTACACGGCGATCGCGCGGATCAGCCAACGGCGTCCGCCCGTGCGCTTGGCGATCGACTCGCCGATCAGGAGACCTGCGGCGGTCGGTAGCACGAGCGCCGCGGCGAACGCGAGGTCTGGCGGGCGCCCGACGAACCACGACGCCGCGAGCACGCCGCCGGCCGCTGCGGCTACCAGACCGGCCGCTCGCTCCCGACCGATCGACGAGGCCAGGAGCGGTGTTCCCGTCGCTCCAAACAGTGCAGCGGCGAGAGGCGCCAAGACCCACCTGCGCGGGGCTTCGCTGTCAGCGCGCAGCGGCGCACGGGTCCGGCGTCGCAGCAGGAGCAGGAGCGCGACGAGACCGGCAACCACGGCGCCACTCAAGGGCTGCGGCGGCAGGTGCGCGACGGCCGCGGCTGCCCCGGCCCCGCCGGTCGCAACGACGGCGAGTAGGGGGATGGAGCGCGCCTGTGGGAGCGTCGGCGCGCGGCGGAACCACACAATCGTCAACGCCAGCAGGATCGTAAGCGCTGCCGTCGAGACCGCCTTCTGAGGCTCGAAGACCGCCCCATACATCTCGGCGGGCATCAAGAAGCCGACGGTCTCGAGACCAAACGCCGCCGCCGCCGCGCCCGTGATCAAAGCGCCGAGGACGCTCGCGACGACGCGTCGGGTTGGTGGGAGCTCCGGAATCCGAGGCGCGGGGCCGACCGTGGGTTCTCCCTGGGGCCCCGGCTCGGCGGCGCACCGAATCCCGACGTTCGGCCCGCGGTGGTACGCGTAGTCCCAGTTGCGCCGCGCCGCGCGCGTCTTTTCCAGGTTGTTGGTCAGGAAGTGGTTTCCGCGGACGAGCGCCATCGGCCACAGGTGGAAGCACTGATCGCGGTCGAGTGGGCACGCAACTCCTTCGACGAACTCGCAGACGTTCCCCGACAGGTCCAGGTGTCCCCATCGCCCGACCCCGGCCGGAAATGAGCCGACGGGAGCGGCGAAAGCGTAGCCGTCGGACGCAGGGTAGGTCGTCACCCAGTCTCCCCCACGGATTCGGCCGACTGCCTGTGATGCCTCCGTCCCTGCAAAGTTGGCGGTCGTGGGTCCGGGGGGAAAGTCGCCCCACGGCCACCGTCGCTGCTCGTCTCCGCCTCGCGCCGCGTACTCCCACTCGGCGTCGGTCGGGAGGCGCCCGCCCTGGGCGGCGCAGTAGCGACGTGCCTGACTGAGGGTGACGCACGAAACCGGGTAGTCGCCTCGTTCGGGGTTGTTCGCGCTGCAGAGCTCCGACCACCCCTCGACCTGACGCGCCTTGAGCGTGTCCCACATCGGACGGTGATACGCCTCGCTGCAGAGCCCGCTCTCTACGCAGTCGCTGTACTCGGCCTGCGTGACCTCGAGGCGCGACAGGCAGAACGAGTCGATCGCGATCTCATGCGCTGGCGACTCGTACCGCCCCTCGTCGTCGCCGATGACGAACCGGCCGCCGGGGACGGGGAGCATCCCGTCGGGGCACTCGAACGGCGCGGTCGAGGCAGATGGCGGCTCGGCCGCCGCCGGCCGGGCTGGAGCCCACGTCACGCCCGCGCACAGGACGAGCGCGACGCAGCCGGATGTGAAGGAGAGTCGCCGGTACATGGGGGCACTTCCGGCCGCGAGGGGCGAGGGTGGCGAGATGCTACCCCCCAGGGTCGGGCGGGGCAAGCCGCCCACCGCGACCTCGCCTCAGTGCCCGACGCCCACGATGCGGCGCCCATACGAGGACACCTGCCGAGTTTGGTCCAACCAGAGAGCCTCGAGACGGGGCACGCGCCGATGCCTTTGGTCGCGACCGAGGCGACCCGCTCGTCGGGCGGCGCGACGGGGTTCCCGCTCCGGCAGACGGTCCCACGCGTGTCGGCCCGGAAGAGGGCAACAGCATCGGCGTGTGTGGCTACGTGGCTCGCGGCCCGTGCAAGAGCCACGCGGCGACGATCAGGGCGACCCCGAGGACCGACGCGACGCCGGGCCGCGCGACCGCGGGAAACCAGCGTTGGACCGGCCAGACCGCCGACGCGAGGAAGCTCTTCGGGAAGGTCTCGACTCCCGGGAATCCGAGCCGCGCCGGCGGGTGGTCAGGCATGTACGCGGTGCCGAACAGCCAGTCCCACGTCGAGAAGATGATCCCAAAGTTCTTGGTCGTCTTCGTGTCGCCTTCGTAGTCATGATGCCAGATGTGCATCTTCGGGCTGTTGAAGACGTAGCGGAGCGGCCCCCACGAGATGCCGAGGTTCGCGTGGTTGAGGTGGCCGATCAGCGTCCCGAGGATGGCGTGAAACAGGATCGCGACGCTGCTGAATCCGAACCACGCGAGCGGCAGGTAGAGGACGGCGCGGTAGATGGCGACCTCGGTCCACTGGAAGCGGAACGAGACGATCCAGTCCATCTCGCCGTCTTCGATGGAGTGGTGGCACTTGTGCGTCTCCCACAGCCACGGCACCCGGTGAAGGGAGACGTGGACGCACCACTGCAGGAAGTCGACGACGACGAGCGCGACGATGATCTGTGCCCAGAGCGGCCAGTCGGCGGCGGCGTTTCGATAGACGGCGTCGACCACGCCCCAGCGGGCCAGGGCGCCATCGATCTGCGGAAGGATGTGGGTCGAGGCGACGCCGAAGAAGATGACCCCGAGAAAGTGCCCGTTGAACACGAGGTGCACGAGGTCCCAACCCAGGGCGGGGCGGAGGAGCCGCTGCGCCCGAAGCGGAAAGAAGCGCTCCAGCGCGAACACGAACAGCGAGATCGTCGCGAGGGCGATCGGGTAGGTTAAAGCTGCTGCCATGGCGAGCTCCAGGGGTGATCGGGACCAAGCAAAGACTGCGCCATGGTCAGCGGACCGCTACGGGTCGCTGCGGTGGGCTGGTACCCGGCGCAGGGTAGCCGAAGCGCGCGACTCACGGCGCCGTCTTCTGCGCACGGCGCTACCGCAGGTTCGTTTCAACGCTGAAACGAAAGGGCAATGACCGTCGGAACGGAAGCGCCGGCGCCTCGCCGCCTCACAGGGGGTGCGGAGGCGCTCAGACGCGGCGGAGCCGGACTCCCGAAGCGAAGGCGCGCCGCGACATGGCCCTTGTGGGCGCGCAGTCGATGCCCTAGTTTCACGAGTCCCCCGGCTGCGAGGTCCAGCGTGAGAGCCTTTTTCGAGCGTGTCAGGGTCAAGTTGGCGTTGGCGACGGTCTGGAAGGTTCCTTCCAACAAAGCCGCCGCGATCCGAGGGTTCCAGGCGACAGAGGCGGACGGGGTCTGGCACCTGCATCGAGCGATCGCCCGGATCGACGATCCGAAGATCCGCGCGATCCTGTTCACGCACAGCCTCGAAGAAGAGTCGCACGCCGAGGAGTTCTCGCACACCTATCAGCTCTACACCTCGGACCGGATCCCGCCGGCGACGTATGAGCGTAAGGACCTGACTGCGGGCAACGAGCCGATCTGGAAGGTGCTGGCGTACGTGCACGTCGGCGAAGAGGATGCGACGGCTCGCTTCGGCTACATCGCCGACGGCCTCGGCGACGAGCCGTTGAAGCGTTCGCTGGCGAAGATTGTGGACGACGAGGCCGGCCACGTCGACCTGACGGACCACCTTCTCCGCTCGCTCGGTGCCCAGCCGGCAGACGTGCGGCGCGAGTACCGCCGCGTGCGCCTCGCTCGGTTCTGGGAGGACTGGCTGCGCAACAGCAAGCGCGTCGTGGACACAGTGGCCGCCGTTCTGCTCTCGATCGCGTACTTCGCGCTCGCGCCCCTCGCGACGCTCTCGGCTCGCCGGAGACTCGAGGACCGGTACGTCGAGTTCGACAACAACCGGGTAAAGCAGATCGCATGAAGGTGCTCGGCCTGTCGTACGGCTATCACGATGCGTCCGCGTGTCTGGTCAGCGACGGACGAGTCGTCGCGGCCTCTGCCGAAGAGCGCTTCACGCGCCAGAAGCACGACGCGAACTTCCCGGCGTACGCGGTTGAGTTCTGCCTGCGCGAAGCGGGCGTCCGTGCGCAAGACGTCGACCACATCGTGTTTCACGAGGACCCGCACGCGAAGTTCTCGCGCGTCCTGACGTCGGCCGTCGCCTCGTTCCCGGGCTCGCGCCGCGAGTTCATCAACGCGATGAAGGCGTGGCTCGGGAAGAAGCTGTGGTCGCTGAACGAGATCTCCGCGCGGCTCGACGTCGACCCGAAGAAGATCAGCTACCTGAGCCACCACTTCAGCCACGGCGTGCAGGCGTTCATGGGGTCGGGCTACCGCGACGCCGGCATCCTCGTTGTCGACGCCGTCGGCGACTGGGCGTGCTCCGCGCTCTATCGCGGCGAGTGGGTCGACGGGAAGCCCGTCGTCAGCCGGATCGCCGAGGTCGCGTTCCCGAACTCCCTCGGCCTCGTCTACTCGGCCTTCACGGCCTATCTGGGGTTCTCGCCGAACGACAGCGAGGCCTCGACCATGGCGCTCGCCGGCTTCGGTCGGCCGATCTACGCGGACCTCGTCCGTCGGATCATCTCCGAGGGAGCCGACGGGACCTACTCGGTCGACCAGAGCTACTTCCACTTCTCGAAGTTCTACCGGGGCGCGGTCACCGACAAGTTCCTCGCCGCGTTCGGACCCGCGCGGCCACCGACGCGCAAGCTGCCGCAGAGCTCGCTCCACGACGGGGACCAGGAGATCGACGCCGAGTCGCAGCGCTGGGCCGACGTCGCTGCCAGCATCCAGCTCGTCCTCGAAGAGCGGATCGTGCAGCTCACCGCGTCGCTCGCGAAGCACGTCGACTCCAAGAACCTCTGCTACGCCGGTGGAGTCAGCCTCAACTGCGTCGCGAACTACAAAATCCTCACGTCGGGGCACTTCGAGAACATGTACATCCCGCCCGACCCGGGCGACGGCGGGACCTGCGTGGGGACGGCCCTCATGTTCGCCGCGACGCAGGGGGACTACGATCCGGCGCCGATGCGCTACCCGCCCTACGTCGGCGCCCGCTTCGACGAGCGCCCGACCGTCGAGATGATCGAGCACGTCGACCCCGATCACTCCATCCCATACCTGAAGCGCGGCCACAGCCAGGCCGAGGGCGTGAGGTGGCACCACCGGACCTTCGATGACGTCGGCGCGCTCGCGGACCATGTCGCCGAACAGCTCGCCGAACGCCGCATCGTCGGCTGGTACCAGGGCCGAGCCGAGATCGGGCCCCGCGCGCTCGGCAACCGCTCGATCCTGATCCGGCCCGACGACCTCGACCTCGCCAACCGGCTCAGCGCGAAGGTCAAGGACCGCGCGCTGTTCAGGCCGTACGCGTTCTCGGTCACGTCGAAGGACGCCCCGTCTGTGCTCGACATTGCCCCCGAGCACCTCACGTTCCAGCGGTGGATGCAGTACGCGGCCCCGGTCCACGCAGACAAGCACGCCGCCGTCCGCGCCGCGATCCACTGTGACGGGACGACGCGGCCCCAGGTGTGCTACCCTGAAGACAATCCGCGCTTCCACCGCCTGCTGGAAGCCGTCGGCGCCCGGCTTGGCCTCGAGCTGATCGTCAACACGTCGTTCAATCCGAGCGGATACCCCATCGTCTCGACCCCCGTCGAAGCGCTGTCGATGTTCGCGCGGACCGACATGGACCTGTTGGTGCTGAACGACACCGTGATCTGGAAGCAATGAGCCACCGGCGCTGGTACAGCGGGATCGTAGCGATCACCTTCTCGGTCCGAAAGACGCTCGGCTCGCTCATCGCCCATCGCCTCGGCGCCCTCGCACCCGTGTTCGGGGTGTTGCTGCTGCTCGCCGTCGTGCTCTGGGCCGTCAACACGATCGCTCCGCTCGCGCCGTTCGTCTACTCGCTGTTCTAGTCGGCCCATGGAGACACGCGACGGAGCGCGCCCAGAACGGACTCGCTGGCAGGCCTCGCCGGTCGCGACGCTCGGGCTGCTGTTCGCGCTCGCCGCAAACTACGCGCTCGCGATCGCGTTCACCGACCCCGACTTCTATCTGCCCGATCCGTTCCGCGTCACGTCGCTGGCGCTGATCGCGGTCTTCGTCGTCGCTGGCTTCGTGCCGTCCCGACTCGTCCGCGAGTCCACCCGCCTCCTGGCGATCCTAACCGTGGTCGCGATCGCGATCCTCGAGATCCACAGCGCCAGCCGCGACTACGTCGACGTCCGCATCCAGCAATCCGACGACCGGCTGCTCCGCTACCACTACAGCCCCGGGGTCACGCCGGCGCCAGACTTGCCCACCATCACCGCCGATGGCCTGCTCGACGTCGAGCACGTCGTCCCGAAGCCGGCCGACGTCTACCGAGTCGTGCTCCTGACCGGCTCGATCGCGAACGACGGGAGCATCCCCTTCGAGGACCGATTCTTCCGCAGACTCGGTCCGCTGCTCGAGGCGTCGCTGCCCGGCAAGCACGTCGACGTCGTCAACGTTTCTTGCGAGGGCTTCAACACGCTGCAGCAGGTTCGACTCCTCGAACAGGTCGGGCTTCGCTACGAGCCCGACCTCGTCGTTGTCGGCTTCATGCTGACCTCAGCCGTACTGCAGAATGGCGGGCATCGCCGCATCGGCAACAGCTACTTCGCCTTCCGCTTCCTCCCGTTCGTCGCGCTAGCGCGCGAGGGAACGATGTGTGCGCTCTTCGAGCCGTTCTTCGAGCGCTACAGCTACGATCTGATCGTGCGCAACTCGTTCGAGCGGCTCCGGCTGCTGAGCGAGCTTCATCACTTTCGCGCGGTCGTCGCCGTACTGCCGATCGTCGAGAAGTTCGACGACCCCCTGTGCCAGAACATCTACGCGCAGGTCGCACGCACGGCCGAAGAGTCAGGACTGCCGGCGATACGCGTCGTCGACGCGTTCGCGGGTCACGCCGCCGCCGAGTTCATGAAGCCGCGCGGACGGTTCGATGTCGCTCACCCGAACCCCGCCGGCCACGCGTTGATCGCCCGCGCGATCGCCGACGGAGTGCGCAGTCTGGCGCTGGTGCCATGAACGCTCACGACGGGGCGTTGGCGCGTGTCGTCGTGGCCGTCACCTCGCTCGTTCTCGCGCTCGGAGTGCCGGGATGCAAACGCGCCGCGCACTCCACCGACGATGACCGCTTTGTCGAGCTTGGCTACGCGGACTATGATGCCGCCGCGGCCGAGTTTCGGTTCGAGCAGCTCGACCCCGCCCATCTCCCGCTGTCCTTCGGTCTTCAGGGGGGGCAGCACGTCTGGTTGATGGTACGCGTCGGTCCGGTTCCGACGGCCGAGGTCTCGCTCCGGATCACCGCGGTCCGCGACGACGTGCTGCTGGGCGAGGCGTCACTGTCCGCAGCTCCGGCGGAGCTCTTGGCGTCGCCAGATGGCACGGACGCCGTGACACCGGCGCTGGCCGTGATCTTGGACCGCGCGGTGCTCGCAGATCTCGATCGCCCTGTTCGGCTCACCGCCGAGCTTGTCTGGGAGGACGGGGTGCGCTCGACGACCGAGGTCGATGCCGTGCTGGTCGATCAACCCGTCGTTACGCCGACGCCCGACGGGGTCGAGGGCTACTCGCCGATCGACTTCCTGACGCCGGATCCGCCGAGGTTCCTCGTCGAGACGCTCACCGGGCGGCCATCGGGCTGCGTCGGGCTCGCGGAGGTGTTTGGCGACGGCCGGCTGCAGGTGGTGCTGGTGGGGGCTACCGAGGTCGCCGTGCTCTCCCCGGCTGACGGTGGAGCTTGGACCGAGACGCGCTCGGATCTCCCGGCGCCGCTGAGCGGGGAGGTCATGTGCGACGTCGCTGACTTTGATCGCGACGGCCGGCTCGACCTCGTGGTCGCGAGTGGGGACGGCGGGTACGTGCTGGCCGGCGACGGGGCCGGCCGCTTCTCTGCAAAGGCGGGCGCGTTTCCATCGATGCCGGCAATTCCCCCGAGCAACCCATTCGCCGCCGGGGGCCCGCGCGTAGCGGGACTGGTCGCCGCGGACTTCGACGGCGATGGCTGGACTGACGTGTTTGTCGCGCGAACAGTGAACCTTGGGGCGGCGTCGCTGTTTCTGGACGACGGCTGCGCCGTGGATGTCGACGGCGGAATTCTGTGTGGCCTGCCCGGGGTGGAGTACCCTGGACTGGACAACGCCCTCCTTCGCAACCGACGTGGGATTCTCGAGGTGGTGCCGGATTCGGGTTCCGAGGGCAACCTTCAGTCGCAGTGTGCTGCGGCCTTCGACTTCGACCGCGACGGTGCTCTCGACATCCTAGTCTGCAACGACGGCGGTTCGTCCCACCTCTTCCGAGGCGACGCGGCGCTCGGCTTCCGCGACGTCACAGAAGAAGTGGGGCTGTTCGACGCGACGCATGGGATGGGAGTCGCCATCGCTGACTTCGACGGAGACTGGGCGTTGGACATGTATGTCTCCGACATTGCGCGAGCGTCGGCGTGGCGAGGGAACGCAAACGGGACCTTCTCGCCGGCCCCGTCGCTGTGGGGGTTTGGCAACGCGGATCAGTGGGCGTGGGGAGTCGACGTCGCGGACCTCGACAACGACGGTGATCAGGACCTGATCGTCGTCTCGCACGCGACGTCCGACGCCGACAACGATTGGGACCCCACGTCTGCAGAGCTGGTCGGGGCGCTCGTGTCCGAATATCCGGATACGCCCCTGGTGACCGCCCACATCAACTCGGGTGACGGCCAGTTCGTCTCCGAAGACGCGACCGGACAAGGCACGTCGGTCGAGGGGGGCCCGCGCAGGGTCGCGATCGGAGACATCGATGGCGACGGACTCCAAGACGCGGTGGCATTGTTCAGACGAAGAACGGCCCCGGTCGTCCTCTGGAACCGTGGGCAGGCGGCGGGCGGATGGGTGACCGTCAGCGGGCCGTCCCCCGGGGCGATGATCGAGGTCTGCACTCCGGAGCGCTGCCAGCGCCAGCCCGTCGTCGCCGGAGGGTCCTACGGCGCGATTCGGCCGCGCCGGGTTCAGTTTGGCATCGGCGACGCCACAGAGGCGACCGTTCGGGTCGAGTGGCCGCCCGGCGTGTGGCGCGACCTCCCGCCGGCGCCGTCCGGCTCCTTGGTCGTCGTCCCGCCCTGACCGGCGTCCAGCAGCGTCGGCCCAACCATCGCGGCCGGCCCGCTCAGTCCCGGAACGCCTCGATCAGGCAGATGTCTGGCGCAACGCTCGAGTTCGTGCCCTTCGTGAACAGCACGAGCATGTCGAACCCGGGCTCGTGGCGGAGGTGGCGAGATGGTGCCCTCCAGGGTCGGGCGGGGCAGCCGCCCACCGAGACCTCGCCTCAGTGCCCGCCACCCACGATGCGGCGCACATACGAGGCTACCTGGCGAATCTGGTCCGCAGACAGAGAGCCGCCGTACGGCGGCATCGCGCCAACGCCGTTGGTCACGGCGGTGGCGACTCGCTCCTCGGATGGTGCGAAGAGGTTCAGGTTCGGGCCGACGGTCCCCTTCGTGTCGGCCTCGGAGAGAGTGTGGCACGTGCCGCATGGCGGGCTTGCGTCCTGCGTGAACAGCGCCCGCCCGGCGGTCTGGTCCGCGTCGAGCTCGACCGAACCGGGCTCCGGACCAAACGCGAGCAGGGAGTCTGCCGGGTCCTCGGGGGCGATGATCACGGGTCCATCGACGACCTCGAACGTCACGGCGGCGTCGCGCCATCCGTTGTGTCCATATCCGCGGTGGTTCTCGGTGCGCAGCTCCGGCTGCTCGTTGCCGTCGAGGTCCCAGGCTCGGCTCAGCAGCGAGTGCGTGCCGTTGTCCAGCTCGAGCGCGAGGTGGAACTGTCTCCACGCGTAGCGCCCGAGATCCGGTCCCGTCAGACGAGCCTCGGTCCAAGTGGCGCCGCCGTCGCTCGAGACCTCGACGCGCCCGACGCCGCCTCCGCCCGAAAACGCCACGCCGTGGACCTGCACTGGACCGCGCGCGACCGGATGACGCCCAGAGGGGGAGTTGATCCAGGACTTCACGTCCATCTCCCACATCGACCGCTGAGACGCGCTGCCGGCCTCGCCGATAGGGCGGAAGCGGTAGCTGTGGCTCATGATGTTTGCAGTAGTCTCGCTCGCAGCGAACGCGACCTGCTTGACGTACTTGATCTGATTGCACCCGTAGTAGCCGGGGACGATCAAGCGCAGCGGGCCGCCGTGCGTGAGCGGGATCGGCTCGCCGTTCATCTCCCAGGCGAGCAAACAGTCGTCGAGCGCCTTGTCCCTCGGGATCGACCGCTCAACGACCACGGCGTCGCGCTCCACCCCCTCCGGCAGCTCTTCGCCGCCGGTGGCCGTTAGAAAGGGGAGGTCAGCGGTGGCACCGCCCAGCCGCTCGGCCACAGCGCGGAGCGGGACCCCGGTCCACAGCACACATCCGGCGGCGCCGACCGCCCACGGTGACCCCGCCACCTGGTGCGCGAAGAACTGCCTGCCGTTCCCGGAGCACTGCAGCACCGTGGCGACCGTCTCCAAGCCCCACGTTCGCAGCTCACGCAGCGCCACCTCGCGGGGAGCTGCGACTCCCTCGACGCGAAGCGTCCACGCGTCCCGGTCCTCGACGATGGACGCGTCCGGTAGTGGGAGATTGTTTCGGACGAAGAGCAGGCTCGCCGGAGTCACGACGCTGGCGCCGGCCTTGTCGCGCCGCGTCTCCAGCGCGAGGGGCTCGATACCGTGCAAGATGAAGTTGCGAGGGTCGAGGTCATCCGGAAGACGGAACGGAGCCGTCGCAGGCGAGGGCGGCTCCGGCATCGGGGCTGGCGCCGGCGCGGGCGGAGGCGTGTCTGCATCCACGCGGCACCCGAGCGCAGCCGCTGCCGCGACGCCGCCACCAAGCACACCGGCTCTGAGGAAGTCGCGTCGCGACGCCGACGGGGAGTGCGAGTTGTTCATGGACCTCCGAGGGAAGGGGCTGATCACTGCGTAGCGAAGCACGAGCGAAGGACCGCGGCCGCGGGTTTCCCGCGGAGCGTATGCCCCGTGTCACGAGGACCACCCGTGCCGAACCAGTTCCAAACGTAGAATCCAGAGGCCGACGGCGTGGCGTCGCAGAACCCGCCCAGCAGAGCCGCCTGCAGCTCCGCGTCAGCCACGGCGTCGACCGTCTCGTCCCACGGCGCGGCGGCGGCGGCGGCGTGCGAAGGGTAGCCGACCTCGGTCAAGAGGACGGGGCGGTCCCACGACGCGCCGAACGCGCGGAGCTCCGCCCAGCGCAAGCGCCACGCGCGCGCCGCGCGGCCTCTTGCGCTCCCTTCGCCGGAGATCGGGAAGTACGCGCTGACCCCAACCTCGTCGAGCGCGTCCCAGAACGTCACCGTTTCGTACGAGTCCCAGTTTGCCGAGTAGGTAAGCCGGCCGGAGAAGGCTGACCGGACCTCATCGATGATCGCCAGCCAGGGGGCCCGATGCGGCTGGAGCGAGTTGAGCTCGCTCCCAACAACGAAGCGCACCGCGCCACCGGCCTCTGCAGCTTCGGCGAGGCGTTGGACGACCGGGCGATATCCGTCGAGCCATTCGGCTGCTCCAGCCGCGGGCATCAGCTCGCCTCGCCACTCGACCCCTGGCTCCTGGAACGTCACGATCGGCATCACCGCCGTCCTCAAGCCCGCGCGCGTCGCCGCGGCGAGGGCTCGCTCGAGGGCGCCCACATTGACCTCGGCTGCGAGCGGTGTCGCCGCGCTCGCGTCGCGCTGCGGGACGGGCACGACCAGCATCACGTCACGCGCGCCACGCGCTGCAATCTCCCGCAGCATGGGCGTGTAGTCGTACTCGGGGTCCGAGGCGAACAGGCCGAGCGAGACCCCGCCTGGGGCGTCGATCGGGCGAGGCTCCGAGCCCGCATCGACCCCGCAGGCGGCGACCGCCGATCCGCCGGCCAGTACGGCGACGACGAGGACGATCCGTCCCGCCGCCTGGAGAGAGCGCGCCGGCCTCACGGACCGACGGGGAGGTCGAGGCGGCTGTACTCGGCCCACGACCCATCCCAGTTCCTGACGTCAGCCCCCCACCCGAGCTGTTCCATCGCAAACAGCACGGCCGCCGAGCGCGTCCCCGATTGGCAGTACGTCACCACGGGGGTGCCGGCCGACACGCCGACGCTGCTGAACAGGGCGGCGAGCGCAGCGGGCGATGCGAGTCGGTGGTCGGACTCCACGTCGCGGACGATCTGCCACCACTCCAGGTGCCGTGCGCCGGGGACGTGCCCACCGCGCGCCGCGCCTGCCTGGACCTCCTCGCCCGAGAACTCACCCGCCTCGCGCGTGTCGATGAGAACGGCACCGTCGTGACCGCCGACGAACGTCTGCACGTCGGTCCAGGTCCGCACCCACTCGGCGTCGGCCCCCGGGACGACGATCGCGCCAGGCGTCACGGGGAGCCCGCTGCCTTCGGCCAGCCCGTGCCCCTGCGCGATCCACTGCTGTAGCCCCCCGTCGAGGATGCGGATGTCGACGCCGGCGACGACTCGCAGCGTCCACCAGAGGCGGTAGGCCTCCGGCCCGCCGTCGGTGTATGCGACCACGACGTCGTCGGCATCGACCCCGAGGCGGCGAAGCAATGCCTGCAGCTCCTCGGTCGTGCGGCTGACGCCGGGGATCGGCTCCGACACTGAGTAGTCGCCGCGATACAGCCTCACGGCCGAGGGGATGTGTCCAGCCGCGAACCGGTCATCTGGGCGAACGTCGAGGACCACGAGCCCGGGTGCGCCGAGGGCAGCGGCGAGCTCCGGGACGCTCACGACGGAGTCGGGGTGTGCGAAGCCGGTCTCGCGTGCGTCGCTGCCGAAGTCGGCGAGAGCTGCGCTCGCGGCTGGGGCGCTCGCTGCGTATGCGGACAGCGGCGCGACGAGATCGGAGGCCGGCCGCGATGATGCGTGCGGCTCGCCGAGCATCGGCGTCTGTGGCTCTGTGGCTCCTGGAGCGTGCAGGACCCACGCGGCGACGACGAGGGTGACCCCCAGGACCGAGGCGACGCCGGGGCGCGCGACCGCAGGGAACCAGCGCTGGACCGGCCAGACCGCCGACGCGAGGAAGCTCTTCGGGAAGGTCTCGACTCCCGGGAATCCGAGCCGCGCCGGCGGGTGGTCAGGCATGTACGCGGTGCCGAACAGCCAGTCCCACGTCGAGAAGATGATCCCAAAGTTCTTGGTCGTCTTCGTGTCGCCTTCGTAGCCGTGATGCCAGATGTGCATCTTCGGGCTGTTGAAGACATACCGGAGCGGCCCCCACGAGATGCCGAGGTTCGCGTGGTTCAGGTGGCCGATGAGCGTCCCGAGGATCGCGTGGAACAGGATCGCGACGGTGCCAAAGCCAAACCACGCGAGCGGCAGGTAGAGGACGGCGCGGTAGATCGCGACCTCGGTCCACTGGAAGCGGAACGAGACGATCCAGTCCATCTCGCCGTCTTCGATCGAGTGGTGACACTTGTGCGTCTCCCACAGCCACGGCACCCGGTGCAGGGAGACGTGGACACACCACTGCAGAAAGTCGACGACGATGAGCGCGACGATGATCTGCGCCCAGAGGGGCCAACCGGCGGCGGCGTTCCGATAGACCGCGTCGACCACGCCCCAGCGCGCTAGCGCGCCATCGATCCACGGGAGAATGTGGGTCGAGGCGACCCCGAAGAAGATGACCCCGAGAAAGTGCCCGTTGAACACGAGATGCACGAAGTCCCACCCCAGGGCGGGGCGGAGAAGCCGCTGCGCTCGAAGCGGAAAGAGGCGCTCGAGCGCGAATACGAACAACGAGATCGTCGCGAGGGCGATCGGGTAGGCGAAGGCGGCTGCCATGGAGAGCTCCAGGGGTTGGTCGCACGGAAGCAAAGACTGTGCCATATTCAGCGGATTGCGACGGCACGGCCGATGCGTCTGCGGGTGTCCGAGGGTGTCCGTCGCGGGCGTCTACGCGGCGGCGCGCTGCGCGCGAGCAATTGGTGCAGGTTTGTTTCAACGTTGAAACTGGCGGCGCGAGCGAGCGGGCTTGCCCCCCATCCGCGTCGCCGACGCGTTCGCCGGCCACCGCGCCGCTGAGTTCATGAAGCCAGACGACCGGTTCGACGCTGCGCACCCGAACCCGGCGGGGCATGCCCTCGTCGCGCGTGCCATCGCAGACGGCGTCACGCGGCTCGGGCTGCTCGACTGAACCGCAGCGGCGGCCCCAGCCCGGTCGCGACCAGGGCGGGGCGCCACGTGCGGATCAGTCGCGGAACGCCTCGATCAGGTAGATGTCTGGCGCACCGCTCGAGTTCGTGCCCTTCGTGAACAGCACGAGCATGTCGAACCCGGGCTCGTAGCGGATCGCGCGCGGCAGCATGCGCTCGTTCGCCGGCGTCCCCGGCGCCGCGTCGGTCAGCGCCACGGTCGTCACGCCGCCCTCGGCGTCGACCCGCGTGATCTGCGCGATCGATTGGTCGATCACGAACACGTTCTCCTGGTCGTCGATCGCGAGCGAGCTGACGGCCTGGCCGACGTTGATCCGGCCGCTCAGCACCGACGACGCGACCTCGTTGGACCCGCACCCGACCGCCTGGTGCGCGTTGGAGGCGTCGAGCGTCCCGCTCTGCGTCAGCGCAGAGCCGCAGACGTCTCGGAAGTTGCCGCTCGTGCCCCGCGGCGTCGGGAACGTCCCGCTGCGCGAGGTTGCGACGGCGACGCCGGTGGTGAAGACGGACCGAGTCGTCGGGATGTCGTTCCGCGACGCGATCGCCGAGATCGGCGTGTCGACGCTCGAGACGGGAAGGGTGATCACTTCGTTGGTCCCGTTGAACCCCGCGAGCTCGCGGTCGGTCGACGCGCTGCGGAGCACGAAGCGAATCGGGGCGTTCTGGTACACGACGCCCTGCGGGCTGGTGGATGTCGATGTCTCGAAGCGGTTCGCCGACGCCGAGGGGCGGAAGCGCACGTTGCCGTAGCCCACGAGCCCGAGCCAGAGGTTCCCGTTTGGCTCGACCGCGACGCGGCCGCGCGTCGAAACCGAGCGGCTGGGGGTCCCTGAAAGCGGCACCGTCGTCGTCGTCGCGCCGTTCGTGCTCGCGAGGTCGTACTTGGCGATCGCGAACTGGTTGGTGCCAGGGCTCGTCAGGAAGTAGGCGAACCCGCTCTCGACGTTGACCGACGAGAACTCCCACGCCGCCACGCTCGGGGGAACGAGGCGCGTCAGACAGAACGTGTCGCCGACCAGGCAGCCCTGGTCGCCGACGCTCGGCGGGCATGTGCCCGTCGCGAGGCACGACATTGGGCGCGAGAACGAGAACACGCCCGCGGCGACGGTCGAGAGGAGGGGGATCTCGACGGTGACACCGTCGGCGGTCGACGAAGTCTGCGCGGCGTTCGACCAGCCCTCGCCGTCGCGGAACCAAACGCGGCAGTCCGAGTCGGGGACATCCCACGCGTCGCGAAGCACATGGTCGTACGGGACCGTGACGCTTGCCGGAACCGCGAGCTCGAGCCCGCTCGGTGCGATCGCGAACTGCGGGCCGACGCGCGCTGCGGTGGCGGCGAGCGGCGTCGGGTCGACCACGCCAGACACCTCGATCAGCGTGTCGTCCGTCAGCGCTCCGGCTGGGACGACCAGCGAGAACCCTTCGAATGCCGTCCCGGGCTCGCCCTGCAGCGACCCGCCGTCTGCTCCGATCGTCGCGCTGAGCGTCTCGATCACGATCCCCGCAGGGTCATCTTCGACCAGCTCGGTCTCGCCGTTGTCGTTGGCCTCCTCGTCGGCGCCGCAGGCACCGAGCAACAGGATGGCAGCGGTGGCGAGCGCAGTGCGCCCGTTGCCGATTCTCTTCATGCGAACCCAACGGTGATGAGGGAGGACCGCGCGGAGCGGGTTGCGGGACTCTACCAGCTTCGCCTAGAGCTGCGTACTGCGAAGCGCTGCTGGTCGATGGCGGCCGCGATGCAAACACCGCACGTCCGGTCGCCGCTCCGACACATCCACCTATCCCGCGGCCCCATGTGAAGCGCTCGACTCTACTTCTGCTGCTGGCGACTCTCGTCGGCGGGTGCAGCGGACTCCAAGCGGCCGCGCCAGACGCCACGACCTCGAGCCCAGAGGAGTGCAGCGGCGGTGCGTGCGAGGACCTACACTGCACCACGTTCTCCACGTGTGACGGCACTTGACTGACCTGCTGACTGCGCCCTGGCTCCTCGCTCGTCCCCGCCACCCGGGCTTTCGGGTGGCGGGTGTCGACTTCGGCTGGGGTGCGACCTGGAACGAGGTGTCGGCGGCCGTGCTCGCGGGTCAGCCCTGGGGAGCGGGACACCAGCACGTCGGCGGCTTCGAGCTTCGCGGTCTCGACGTGATCGACGCGACGCTTCATGCGCCTGCGGCCACGCGCCCGGTCGTCGGCTTCACCGCCGCGATCGCCAGCACGGCGGGCTTCGAGCACGTCGAGAAGGTGCTCGGCGACTGGCTTGGCGCGCCGAGCGCCACTGAACACGACGATGGCGCCCGCGGCGGCGTTCGCACACGGCTTATCTGGGACAGATTCCCCGCACAAACGACGTGCGTCGAGTACGTCCCCGCGCGGCCCGTGGGCGACCGCGGCGCGGTCGCCGGAGTGTTTGTTCACGCCATTCCGGAGGCGTTTGGCGAACCGTTCACCGAGGAGTTCCTCGCTCCGGACGCCCCGTGGATGTCGGACCCTGGCGAGGCCGGGGAGATCGTCGTGGTCGTCGGGCCGATCCGCGCGCTCTTCCCGATCGACGCGCCGAAGCCCGAACGTCTCGCGGCCCGCCTGGCCGTGACACGGCCGCGTCTTCGAGACACGCCGACGTGGGTTCGCGAGCGGCTAGGCGCGGATGCTGGCTGTGTGTGGGCGCACCCATGCGGCGCGTGGGGGCTGGCACGCCGCGAGGCGTGCGTCGTGCTCGGCGGCTCAGCCCCTCCTCTGCGCCACCATCGCGCCGCCCCTGCGCGCGGACCCGGTGAGGCGTCGCTCGATCTCGCCGACGCCGGGACGCTGTTCGAGACCTCGCCCGGTCCGTCGGGCCTCGACGCGCTGGTCGCCGAGTGTCGTCGCCGCGGCGCGCTGGTCGAGGTCGTCGAGACGACAGACGAGTGAGCCCGCGCGTTCCGCGGCCCTAGCTCGTTTGGTCGACGCGGACGCGAACCTCGAGGACCGGGACCTCCCACCTGTCGCGAACGACGGCTCGCGCCCACTCGCTCGAGTCGTCCTGGGGGCGGCGGCGCTCGACCATCGCGAGCACGCGGGCAGACGTCCGGTCGACGCGCGCGCGGTACGCGTCAGACGCCGCGCGAGACAGCGAGGCGACCTGAGTCGAGCCAGCCATCACGGGGAGGTATCCCGTCGCGCGCGACCCGATCTGGACCAGCGAACCGAACTCGAGCGCTGCGATCGCGTCGTGCGTCTCGGCGACATGTCGACGTCCAGCCCAGTCGAGCCAGAGGTCGCCCAACCCGATCAGGTCGTACGCCACCGGCTCCGCCTGGTTGACGGTGGTCCACTGCACCCGCTCGAGGTTCGGTGCCGACTGGAGCTCGTCGATGAACGGGTTGTCGCAGCTCGAGGGCACGACGATCGTGAGCGTCTCGCGCGCCCTGGTCATTGCGACGTAGAGCAGCCTTCGTTCGGACTCGGGGTCGACCTCGCCGCGCCGCAGGGAGCCCGGGACGACGAAGACGTGCGGGAACTCGAGCCCCTTCGCCGAGTGCATCGTGCCGAGCGTGACGCCCGACCCGGTCGCCCGCTGCTCGCGCATGTCGATCGCGGCGCTCCACATCGCAGACGAGAACGTGGCGGCCAGCATCGGACCCGTGCCGTTCTCTTCTTCCCACGCGTCGAGCTCATCGACGACGAGCGCAGCCCAAGGGTTCCTCGGGCCGGAGGCTCGCAGAACAGGATGCGCCGCCACGATCTGGTCACGGTCGATGAGCTCGCCGCGGCGCTCCTCCAGCCACCGCAGTAGCGACGCGATCTCGCGGACGGCGGGCACCGGCGGGCTCTGTCGATGGCCGAGGGTCCATCGACAGCCTCGGCCGAGCAGCCGGAAGGCCTCGCGCACGGGGTACAGCACGCGTCGCGTGCGTCCGAGGACGGCGAACTGCTCGGTGGTGACGGAGTCGGGATTGGTGGCGCAGAGTCTCGCGACCTCGTTCGCCACGAAGTCGCCGACACCGAGGTCGTCGTCGCAGCGGACGACGCGGACCCGCCCCTGGGCGACGAAGTCGCGCAGCTCCCAGGCTCCGCCGAGCGGATCATCGCGGCGGGAGGCGGGCACTCGGATGGGGCTGTCTGCCTTGAGCCGACCGGGGCTGGGCGCGATCAGGTGGTTCGCGGCGTCGACGATCGCGCGTGTCGAGCGGAAGTTGTCGACGAGCCGGACCGTCTCTGCGCCGTACTCCGTGGCGAACCCGCGGATGAAGTCGGCGCTGGAGCCACGGAAACCGTAGATGTTCTGGTCGTCGTCTCCGACAGCGAGGACGGAGAGCTTTCGACCGTCGTCGACGAGCCGGCCGACCATCGCGGCGACGAGCCGCGCCTGCGACGCGTCGATGTCCTGGTATTCGTCGATCATTAGGTGGGAGCAGCCTCCGAGGAGGTGCTCGCGCCCGGGATCGTCGCCGCTCGCTCCGGCCTCGAGCTGCTCGGCGGCGCGATCGATGAGCAGTCGGAACTCATCGTCGACCTCGTCGACGCCGCTACGGGTAACATCCGGTCCGATGCCGACGATGTCGGCCGCGAGCGCGTGGAGTGTGTGTACGCGCACGTGGCGCGCGTCGTCGCCGATCAAGAGGGTCAGTCTGCGCCGAATCTCTCGCGCTGCGGAGCGGTTGTATGCGAGCGCGAAGATTCCGGCGGCGTCGAGCCCCTTCACGCGGATCAGGTATGCGATCCGGTGTACGATGACGCGTGTCTTTCCGGAACCGGGACCGGCGAGCACGAGGCAGTTGGCACGGGGGTCGGCCTCGACGATCTGCTGCTGGACGTCGTGGCGCAGCGCACTGACGATCTCATCGTATGACTGCTGGGTCGTACAGCGCGCGAGCTCCGCGTGGCGGTTCGGCATCCACTTTGCCAGGAACTGGCCGTTCGGCATTCCGAACCAATCCAACGCGAGTCGGCGCGCCGACTCCATGTCCGTGGACCCGAGGCGCGCGTACTCGGCGATAACGTGAATCTGAGTGTTCCGTCGCTCGTAGTGGTCGGCCAGCGCCTGATAGTCCGTCCTATTGAACTGCCGTCGCCGGTCTTCGTCGCGGTGACGCAGTGTCATCGCCTGACGAAACACAGCGAGGCCGCTCTGGAGCGTGATCACGCGGCCGTCATGGAGCAGCAGCATCGCCTCGTCCGCGACCCTGGACGAGTCGTGCACGAGCGCGCGGGTCTCGATGTCCGACTCGAGCGCCGCGGTGAGAGCGTCGGTGTCGAACGCGACGAGTAGATCGCGGCCGGTCTGGCCGGGTGCGAGGGTTTGCAGCAGCGTGTTCAGCACCGCCGTCGCGCTCGCGAGCAGTCCGGCACGGGCGCTGGCGATGTCGCTCCAGTCGCGCTCCAGTCGAACGGAGTACTCCGCGCGACCCACGAAGCGGAGCTGAAGGCTCTTCCCCGCGATCGAGAACCCGTTGCCGTCGCGCTCGTACGACGTCCAGAGGGCGCGGAGCTGGTCCTGCTGCAGGGGCGTGGGGACGACGGCGAGCGACTCGAAGACCGCCCGTCCGATCAGCGCCAGATCGGCGCGCAGGGCCTCGCCGGGCAGCGCGTCGCCCGCCAGCTCGGACAGGACCCGAAGTAGCGCGGCATCGAGCCGCGCGAGGCTCTGAACTCGCGCCGTAGCGGAGTCAGTGACACCGTGCCGAACGAACGCAGTGTAGCGCGTGTGCTCGCCGACGAGCTTCAGTCGGGCGAGATCGCGCAGCATATTGAGGACCTGCAGGCCGCCGGCGGCTCCGTCGTCGTTCCAGACGCCGACGCGGAGGGCGATCTCGTCGGCGGACAGCGCCTCGTCGGGAGGTGCGAGCGCGAGCGCCGTGAGCACGCCTGCCAGCCTCTCCCGAGCCGTCGGGGAGAGCGGGAGTGCGCGGAGCGTGGCGAGCGCTTCGTCGAGGGTCGCCGCTCGGAGGGAGCCCTGGAACACCCGGCTCACGTTCTCGCGCCGCTCGACCAGCTTCGCGCGCTCGAGCCACGACACGGCCGTTCCAACACGGGTCTGTTCGAATCGGTCGTTTGCATCGAACCGAGCCCTGGCGCTGCCGGTGCGCATCAGCTCGATGTGTGTCACCACGGTCTCGCGCCAGCCGTCTTGGTTGTTTCGCGAGGGCGAGCTGCGGATCGAGCGATGGATGGCTTGGATGTCGGCCTGTTGGAGTCGCGATCGCCGCTCGAGTCCGAACTGGGTCTCGGCGTCGCGGTCCGACGTAAGGAGCACGCAGTGGGCCGGCGCGCGGTCACGGCCGGCGCGCCCGGCCTCCTGCAGGTACGCCTCGAGGGAGCCCGGCATCGACAGGTGGATGACGAGGCGGACGTCGGGTTTGTCGACGCCCATCCCAAACGCGCTCGTCGCGCAGATGACGGCTCGCTCCGCCGCGATGAAGGCGTCCTGTATCGCCCGACGTTCGTTTCCATCGAGGCCCGCGTGATATGCGGTCGCCGGGAGCCCACGGGCGCAGAGGACCTCCGCGATGCGTTCGGTCTCACGGCGCGTCGGGGCGAAGACGATCGCGCTGCCGCGGGCGTCGGCCGGGAGGCGCTCCTCGACGAGCTCCACGATTGCAGCAGGACGCGCGCCGGCCGCGACCTCTCTCACCTCGAACGTGAGGTTGTCGCGCTCCACGCCCCCGACAAGGGGATCGAGGTGCTGTCCGGTCTCACGCGCGATCAGCTCGCAGATCTCACGCACGACGTCGGGCTGCGCCGTCGCCGTGAAGCAGAAGACTGGCGGCGGTGACTCGCGAGCGGGTGTGCTCTCGCGGATGTAACGGGGGGCGTAGAGATAGTCTGGCCTGAAGTCGTGCCCCCAAGCAGCCAGGCAGTGCGCCTCGTCGAACACCCAAGCGCCGATGGTGCGCGCCGACAGGGCCGCTCGCACAGAGCGGTTTCGGAGCTGCTCGGGCGACACATAGAGGAGCGCGATGCGGCCGTCCGCGACCCCCTGTAGCGCGCGCGCACGCTCCGGCATCGTCAACGAGCCGCTGATCTGTCCCACCGCGGTCGCCGCCTGCTCGCGCAGGTTGTCGACCTGGTCTTTCATTAGCGACTGGAGCGGCGAGACGACGACGGTCAGGGCCCCGGTGCGCTCCGCTCGAACCAGCGCGGGGAGCTGAAAGCAGATCGACTTGCCGCCGCCGGTGGGTAGGACCGCGAACGTCGGCTTGTCTGCCAGTCCGTTCCGGACGATTGCCTGCTGAAGGCTCGACCCATCTGCGGCTGCGGGCACCGACCGGAAGGCGGTGAAACCAAACCAGTGTCTCAGCGCCGCGACCTCGTCGTTGGTCGTGCGGCACCACACACACTCGGCGTCGTCGCAGCAAGAGACGCGCAGCGATTCCACGAGCGACCGGGCGTGCGGATACTGTCGCGCGACCCACGGCGGGAGGACCGAGCCGGTGCCGGCGACCGAGAGCCAGCACGCTGCAAACGCCATCGCCAACGGGTCGGTCTCGCCGAGCGCGATGCCACGGAGGTGGGGGCGCAGGACCGCGCGGCAGGTTCGGTCGCGGAGCTCCGGCTCCAGCGCGATCGCAGCTTGGCGGATCGGTGTGACGGGCACGCCGACCCAGCCGGAGAGCTCATGCATGGCCGCGGTATCGCAGCCGCTGGAAGCGTTCATCGCCGCGAGCGCAAACCGCTGAGCCCACCCGGGGGTGCGGAGCAGCTCCGCCTCCGCGAGGAGCAGCGTCGCCGCGAGCTCGCAGTCGGCGACCGGGTCGCTGAGAGCGGCGCGCACCAGCTTGTAGTCCTTGACCAGCGCGTGGTACGGCCGGTCCGGCCGGGTGACGACCGAGAGGGGCAGCGTGTCGAGCATCGGCAGCGCCGCCAGTGGCCCGATGCCGGGGAGGCGAAGCAAGTACTGCCGGTCGTGCACCCAGGCGTTGTGGCCGACGAGCAGTGTCGCGCCGCGCGCAAACTCAACGAACCGTGCTACCGCGGCTGCGTCGACCGGCGACGCGCGGAACGCACGACCGGCCCGGACCGCGCCCAGCTCGCGCACGCGCTCGCCAGCGACCTCGAGGTCGAACACGACCCAGTCGGCCGGCAGTGCGAGAGGGTCTGGAGCCGAGACCGCCCTTGACGGCCCGGCCGAGACGTCGTCGGTTGCCACGTGCGTTCCGCGATCGCTACGCGCCCGGCGGCGTGAGCCCGTGCTCGGCCGTGACGCGGGCGTTGACCGCGTCTGCGCGCTGAAGGGCAGGGCGGGCGGCGAGACGGTCCGCGTAGGCGGCGACGACGTCGCTCTTCATCATGCCGAATCGGAGCATCCACCGTGCGGTCGCGCCGACCACGACGTCTGCCATCGTGAACGTCTCTCCGAGCAGCCAGGTTCCGCTGCCGACTGCCTCTTCGAGCGTCGCGAGCATGTCGTCGTAGGTGCCGAAGCCTGCCTGTCGCGGCGAGTAGGCCCAACCGGATGCCTTGGCCATGCACGCGGGCTCGATGACGCTCGGCGCGAACACGCACCAGCGCAGGTACGAGCCGCGTTGGGCCGCGTCGAGCGCGGGAGCGAGCCGTCCTGGCGCGTAGCGGTCTGCGAGGTACATCGCGATCGCCGCGTTCTCGCTCACGCGCACGTCGCCGTCGTCGAGCACCGGCACCTTGTGCATGCGGTTGCGCCGCTCATGGTCCGCCGATCGCTGCGCGCCGGCGTTGAGGTCGACGAAGCGCAGCTCGTAGGGCTGCCCGACCTCTTCGAGCATCCAGACGGTGGTCGCGGCTCGCGACCACGGGTGGTGGTACAGAACGATGGACATCTCGCCTCATCCAAAGTGACGTGCGGACCATACCCGCGGCGCCGTCGCCGCTCCAGCGCCGCGGACGCCGGCGGCCAGCCCATGGAGAGTGATGATCGACCACATCGGCCTCAGCGTCAGCGACCCGGTCGCGAGCCGGAGCTTCTATGAGGCGGCGCTGGCGCCGCTCGGCTACGTCGTGCTGCGCGTGGTGCCCACCGAGCACACCGGAGGCCGCGCGGTGTTCGGGATGGGCGTTCCGCCGAAGCCGGACTTCTGGCTCAGCGAGGGGGTTCCGAACTCGCCGCCCAACCACGTGGCGTTTGCGGCGAGCTCGCGGGCCGAGGTCGACGCCTTCTATGCCGCGGCGATCGCGGCCGGTGGTCGGGACAACGGCGCGCCGGGGCCCCGTCCACAGTATCACGCGGGCTACTACGGCGCCTTCGTCCTCGACCCCGACGGACACAACATCGAGGCGGTCTGCCACCGGCCGGAGTGACGAGAACGCGCCCCGCGGGCACCCGACGCGGCGGCGTCAGCTCAGAATCAACGTTGATGCGACCGCGATCACGACGGCCGCGGCGAGGTTCAGGAGGAGCCCTTCGCGCGCCATCCTCTCGAGGGGGACCCGCTCGCTTCCATAGACGACGGCGTTGGGCGCGGTCGCGACCGGGAGCATGAACGCGCAGCTCGCGCTCAGCGTCGCGGGGATCATGAGGAGCTTGGGGTCGACATCGGTGGCGAGCGCGGTCCCGGCGAGGATCGGCATCAGGAGCGACGCGGTCGCGGTGTTGCTCGTGAGCTCGGTCAGGAACGTGACGACCAAGCAAATCGCGAGCACCATCACGAAGACGGGCAGGCCGCCTACGCCACCGAGCGCGCTGCCCAGAGCGGTGGCGAGCCCGGAGGTGCCGAAGGCCTTGCCGATGGCGAGCCCGCCGCCGAACAGCAGCAGCAGGCCCCATGGGATCTTGCGGGCGGTTCCCCAGTCGAGGAGGGCCCCTCCCTTGCCGTCGGGGATCAGGAACAAAACGACGACGCCGAGCAGCGCGACGCTGGAGTCCCAGGCTCCCGGGAGGGCGAGGGCGTGACTCCAGCCACCCCATGGGTTCTCTCTGGTGACCCACGCCACGATCACGACTCCAAAGATCGCCAATACGCGGCGCTCTGCGGGCGTCCAAGCGCCGACCCGCGGGATCGCGAAACTGGCGTCGCGCGGGACGCGCCGGGTCAGCAGCAGCCAGCAGACGGGGAGCAGCAGCGCGACGATGGGGAGCGCCACGCGCATCCAGCCGACGAACGACAGGGGTTCCATCGCGTGCCGTGCGGCGAGCTCGGCGTAGGCCGGGTCCGTGCACATGTCGTCATAGAACGCCATGAAGAGCGGGTTTGGCGGCGTGCCGACCGGTGTGCCCATCCCGCCGATGCTAGCGCCGTACGTGATCGCGAGTAGCAGCGGCACGGCGAGCCCCGCCTCGTCGGGCTCGTCGCCGACCACGGCGAGCGCGACGGGGAGCAGCATCAGCGCGGTGGCGGTGTTCGAGATCCACATGCTCAACACGGCCGACGCGAGCAAGAAGGCGAGGACGAGTCGGCGGGGGCTGCCGGCGCCGACGGCGCGGACGATCGCCAGCGCGATCCGCCGGTGCGCGCCGCTGCGCTCGAGGGCCGTCGACATCACCGAGCCGCCAAACAGCAGGAGGATGAGTTTGTGCCCGTACGCGCCCGCGACCTCGTCGTGCGACAGGACGCCGGCCATCGGCAGCAACGCGAGCGGGAGGAGCGAGGTGACCGGCACGGGGATCGGCTCGAGCACCCACCACACCGCCGTTAGCGTGGAGATGACGGCCGTGGCGACCGCGGGGGCCGGCAGGTCGGTGAGCGCCACGCACGCCGCCCACATGAGCCCGGCGAGCGCGGGGCCCGCCCAGAGGCCAACGAGCCGACTGCGGGCTGGACGTCTGTCGAACATGGTGCTCGGGGCGGCTGAGACGGCCGGCGGCTGGGCGTGTTGCCTCGCGGGCAGGACCCTCGAGGTGGCTACCGGATCGTGACGATGGTCTGCTCTTCTGAGGCGCTCAGCTTGATCCAGACCCAGGGGGTGCCGTCGACGTGCGCCCAGCCCTCGGCGACGGCGTCGAGATCCTCGCGGCTAGCCTGGCGGTCGAGCGCGACCCCGTCGGCGTCGACGGCGTCCGAAGGGCCTCGCCACAGCGCGCGCACGTAGGTGGTGTCGGGCAGTCGCGTGAACCGAAGCGCGCAGCTCTCGGTGTGGTTGGTGGCCTCGAGCCACCAGTCGCGGCCCTCGTCGTCGAACATCTGGAAGAACTCCGCGCTGCGCGGCGGGTAGACGAGTAGAGTCGCCGCGTCGCGCGAGGCGGTCGTGCCGAGTCCCGTGACTTCGGTGGCGTCCTGCAGCGGGATGATCGCGCCCTCGCGCACATACAGAGGGATGCGCCCCAGGTCCGTGGCGTCGACGGCAGGCAGCACCTGACCGTCGATGGCGACCGGGTCGTCTGACCACCAGTCGTACCAAGCATACAGAGGCGGCAGCGAGACGTCTCGAACGCCCTCGGGGCCGAGGATCGGAGCGACAAACAGCGAGTTGCCGAGCGTGTAGCTGTAGTCGCCGGCCCAGTCGGCCTCGTCGCCCTGGGGCCGAATGATTGGCTCGGTACCCAGCGCGTAGGTCTGCCGAGCCAGGGTGTCGAAGAACGGGACCATCTGGTGGTGCAGGGTGGCCCAGTACCGATAGATCTCGACGATCTCCTCGGTACGGTCGGGCACGGTCCACGGGGTAATGTTTGCACGTCCGTGGAGCTGCATAAACGGGTTCAGCGCGCCGACCGCAGTCCACCTCGCGAACACCTCGGTGTCGAACGGGATGGTGTCGCCGAGGCTCACGTCGTCGCGGTCGAGGTAGCCGCCGATGTCGGAGCCGAGCATGACGTACCCCGCCTTCGCGGAGCGGAAGATGTGGTCCAGCGCGTCTGCGAGGCCGACCCAGTCGCGCCGCTGATCACCGACCCACGCGACGGGTGCGTGCTCGGGGCGCGCGTAGAACCGGCCTTCGAAGCCGTAGCTCTCGTCCCAAGGCCGGACCATCGTGACGAACTCGTCGGTGCCGCGCCGCTGCGCGCCGTAGGCGAAGAAGTCGCGGTAGTACGCCTCGGAGTACTCCTGATGCGTCACAGTGCCCGCTTCGGTCTCGATCTCCGGGGTCGTGATGTAGCTGTCGCCGAAGTCCAGCTTCCATCCGTTGATCCCGAGGTCGAGGAGTGGGTCTTGCTGAGCGTGCCACCACGCGACCGCCCACGGGTCGAAGAAGTCGACGCTAGCGCCGAACCCCTTCCACCACGAGTAGGTCTCTCCGTCGTTGACGAAGTACCCCTCCGCGATCCCCTCCGCGAAGAGCGCTGACGCCGACGTGTACACGTCGCCGCCGGTCTCGAGGTCGAAGCTGATCTCGTTCACGAACTGCGTCACCCACAGCACGATGCGGATGTCGTCGGCGTGCAGGTCCGCGACGAGCTGCTCGAAGTCGTGGTAGCGCGTCGGATTCGGGATGAATGTGTTGTAGTTCGTCTCCCACGGGCTATCGAGGACCACCACGCCGACAGGGATGTCGCGCTCCCGGAAGCCCTCGACGAACGCGTAGGTGTCGTCGGTGTCTGAGATGTCCTTCGAGATCCAAGGCTCGAACGCCCACCGCGGCGTGTAGATCGGGGGCGGCTCGACGGGCGCCGGCGGGCCGGCGTCGGCCGTATCGAGCGCGTCGCCTGCGCCGCTGCCGTCCGTGGTTCCGTCCGGGTCGGCCGCCGAGTCCGCGTCACTGTCGGCGTCGACGACCGCGTCAGACGCAGGGTCCGTCGCGGCGTCGGTGTCCGTCGCGTCGTCCGTGGCGTCCTCGGCTGGCGCCGACCCGTTGTCGCCGCACGCGCTGACGAGCAGCGCGCCAGAGAGGGCGAGGCTGATGGATAGCCGGAAACTCGGGTTCATCGCGATCTCCTCGCCGTCGCAGGCGCGCTGGTGACACGCACCGGTATCAGATGGCCGACGATGCGGCCAGCAGCCCGCGTCACTCCCGCTGCTGCCGGCGCGCGACGACCAGCAGCCCGAGCAGGAACCCGGCGACGCCAACGACGACGGCGGCAGCCGCTCCCCACGCCGACCCGGTCCGCAGCGCGAAGGAAGAGGAAGCACCGGAACCCGGCTCGACCGGCGGGCCAACAGCTGGGTCGGCATCGGTCGCGCTGTCACCGCTGCCGGCCGCGGCTACGAACAGGGTGGCGCGAGGGTGGGCGACGTCGATCAGCGCGATCTCCGGCTCGCCGACGAGCTGAACGACGCCATTCGAGAGCGCTGGTTCCGCGCGCCACGCCGAGACGTAGATCGGGCCACCGGCGGCCAGGTCCGCGCGGAGGTTGAGTGCGGCCGGCGGGGAGGGGAAGGAGGCCTGCAGGGTCACCCTCAGATGGTCGGTCGCCGCCCCCGGGCCGTCGCCCACGGGTGTCGACACGTCGAACAACGAGATGGCAGGCTGCCGTCCCTGCTCATCAGACAAGGTGATCGCCGCCGCGAGCGTCGTGCGGATCTCCGGGCGCTGCGCAGAGACCTCTGCCAGCGAGAGCAGCCCATCGCCGTCCTGGTCGGCGAAAGCTACGGCGGCGGCGGGCGGGGTCGCGACCACTTCGACGTGGGCGCCGCGCAGCACGACCGAGATCCGGTTTGCATCGAGGCCGTGGGCGGCCGCCTGGCCGGTAGACAGCGCTGTGACGACGCCTGCTGCGAGGAGCGCGATCGGGCGACGCATCACGCGGCGGGCGCGAGTGCCGACGGTCGTCGGGAACGGCGCATCAGCAGTCGAGCGCGCAGTTCGTGGCGTTCTCCGGGCCCTCGCAGACCCCATCGCCGCAGCAGCGCGAGGTCTGTCCGGGCGCGCACTCGGGGAGAGTTCCACCCCCGCCTGCGGTGGCGGCGAACGCACCGGCGGGGGTCGCGTGGAAGCAGCGCGGGATGTACGGGAACGTGTAGGTCAGGACGTAATAGTACGTGGTGACGTCTTCGCCGCGGATCGTGACGGTGCCGGTCCGACCGTTGCACTCGTCGAGGTCGCCGCTGTCGGCGACGTACTCCCAGTCTTGCACGAACGTGCCGTCGTAGTCGCCGCCGGGGCTGTCGGCGCCGGCCGGGCGAGCGCCGGTGCGGAGGTGGTAGCTGGAGCGGAGCTCGACGAGTCCGGAGGCGGGATCCGTAGGATCTTCGTAGCCCCAGCGCCCGAAGATCGGGTAGCCGTCTCCGGCCCAGCCGACGAACGCGAGGGCCGGAGCGTCGGGCATGAGGCCCGTCGGCACGCCGTGGTAGTGGTAGGTCCCGTTCGGCTGTACGTGGGCGAAGTTGCAGTCGACGCCGAGCCCGTTCGGGTGGCGCACCGAGTCGGAGCCGAAGTAGTCGGGAGCGGTCGCGTATCTCAGCGCCTCGTAGCTCCAGTCAGTCGAGTCGTTCCAGCGCTCCGCCGTCCCGGGATCTAGCAGCGCGCCGGCGAGCGTGATCCCGAATCGCACAGCGTCAGCGCCAGGGCCGCTCGGGGTCACCGGGAGCGTATACGAATAGGACTGGACAGAGATCGTGTTTGGATTGTTTGGATTCGGGAACGCGCCGACGTCGTGGTTCGGGACCCCGTTCGCCGTGATCATGCGGTTCGACCCGACGACGGTCTCCTCGTAGGCGTGTGAGGTGCCCAGCTCGCAAGCCAGCTCGAAGGCCGAGCGCGTGCAATCCAGCAAGGTGACGTTGAAGTCCGACGTCTCGCTCTGCACCGTGGCGGGCGTAGGGGTGGTGGGCGCGGGCGGCGCCTCGCAGGAGAGCTCGACGTCTGGCGCGGAGTCGGCCTGCGCGTCGGAGCCGGCGTCGCTCCCCAGATCTGCGGTCGAAGGGTCGCTGCCCGCGTCGCCAGCGCCGCCGGTGTCGGCTGCGTCGGCGACAGCGTCCGGCGCATCTTCGTCGCGCGCGTCGGCGGCATCGCCGGCCGCGTCGGTGTCGGACCCGCTTTCGTTCTCCGCGTCGAGGGCGCCCCCGTCGCTGCCGACATCGTCTGCTCCGCCAGGGGAGTCACCACAGGACGCCGTGAGGATGGCCAGCGTGAGCGCGGCGCGCCGCGTGGGGGCGGAGCGAAGGGGAAGTCGGGTCGTGGCGCGCGCGATCATCGAACACTCGTGGTGGGGGCGTGTGCGGCCGTGTACGGACACCGCACCGACGAGATTAGCAGCGGGCTGCCGAAAACGACAGGACACGCCGCTGAAAGGCGCCCCGCCGCCGGTGGAGCCGGCCCTGCGGCACGCGAGACGCGACAGTGCGGGCGGCGCCGACTAGTCTGCGGCAACCCCAACCCCCTGGAGCCGATGGAAGCTCACGCGGTCAATCGCTCACCCTCGCGCGTCGTGATCGCGCTTCTATGCTCCTGGATCGGCGTGGCTGCGGGCTGCGGCGACGTCGGACACGACGGCCCTGGTGACGACGCCGGTGTCGACGCCGTACCGGATGGCAGCGGCGACGCGACGGTCGACGTCGCCGACGAAGAGACGTCTTCCGACGCCACATCCGAGGTCGGCGAGGACACGGCGGCTGACGCCGATGCCGCTGACGTTGCGCTCGACGCCGACGACGTTGCGGACGGATCCGGCGACGAGCCGCTGCCGCCGCTGCCAACGCAGGCGCCGTTCGCGGTTCCGACCGACCCACTGGCGGGGAGCGCCGTCGAGAGCTGCGGGGTCTACCTCGAGGAGCGGTGCGACGGCGGTCGGCGTCAGCGCTGCGGTGTGTACGACCCGGGCGGGGAGGCGTTCGTCGCCGACCCCGATCCACTCCTGCGCCGCGCGCTGCTGTTCGATCGGTGGCGCGACCTGTTCAACTCGCCCGATGGTCAGGCGATCGACCGTGACTTCGAGGCGGCGACGCTGCCGGGGACGCCGGAGGATGAGTGGTCGAGCCTCGACAACTTCCGCTGCTACTGCGGCACCGGGGACGGCGGGATCTGGACCGGGTGGGCGACCGTCTCTGCGGTGCTTCGGTACACGCAGACCGGTACAGAGGCGGACTATCAGCGGATGGAGCAACAGGTCCGCGACCTGGTCACGATGTACGACGTCACGGGGGTCCCCGGCTACCTGTCGCGGTTCCACTACCTGCTCGTGCCCGAGGGCACGCCGAAGACCGATGCCCACATCACGCGCTACGAGAACGCCGAGGTGTATGGTCACCACAATCGCGCTGTCGTGAACCCAGACGGCGTCCCGAACCTCCCCGAAGCCTACACCAGCGGGATCGTCGGCGAAGACGGCGAGGTCTGGCGCGGGACGCCGATGTGGCAAGGTCGCCCCTCGATCGACCAGAACACGGGCCCGATGACAGCGCTCCCGATGGCCTACGGGCTGCTGCGCGACGACGAGCTGAAGGGACGCATCGCGCACCACCTCACGTGCTATCTGAAGCGGCTCCGTCGCATCGAGCTGATCAACCTGCAATCCAACCAAGAGCTGCTCGCGACGTTGATTGCATACTTCTCGTCGGGCGAGCTGCTGCTCGAAGAGGACGACATCGACCTGACGTCACTCGATCGAATCGTCGGGTACGTGCACCCCCAGATCAACACGCTCAACGAAGACACGCTGGACTGGGGCTGCCCCGAAAGCGTGCAGCTCGAGCCGTCGCGCGTCATCGACGCGGCGAGCCCGACGTTCCTGTTCGACATGCTCGACCTCATCCAAGACATGGACACGTCGGACGAGCGGCCGAATCAGATCGACCACTACTACTTCCCCAGCTTGAGGGGCGGCGACGCGATGCACCTGATGCACCTCGCCGCGATCGCCTACCATTTCACCGGCGACGACCAGTACCGCCGCTTCCTCTACGAAGACCTCATCGACGACATCGACACGCTCGGCGTGGCCCGCACAGCCGGCGCGTTCCAACTCCCCGCGTTCTGCCGTTCGTACTTCGGAGATCAGATCACGTATGGCCCGTGGTGGGCGTTCATCGAGCTGCTGGGCGACAGCCCCCTGAAGACCGAGATGATGCGCTCGTTCTACGGCGAGCTCTGGTCGAAGCATCTCAACGAGACGGCGAACGTAGACCTCGCGATCATGGTCGCAGGCGCGATCCCGCCCGAGATCGCGACGGAGCGCGAGCGCGCGCTCGAGCTCGTCCGTGACCTGCTGCCGCTCATGGGTGGCAACGGCGGCGCGCTGATGGGCGATCCGTTCGATGCGCGATGGTTCGACGACCCGAAGCGCACATACACACTCACGGCGGAGCAAGTGCTCGAGAGCGCGCCAGACGGAGTCGAGCCGGTCTGCCCAACCGAGCAGCAGGCGGCCGCGTGCACGGCGGAGATCTCGTACGCCGGGATCACACTCCCCGGCGTCGCGTCCGCCTCGCACGCATGCTCGGAAGCGGAGTCCGAGTGTCCGATCGCCGCCGAGGAGGGCCAGTGCATCACCTGGCGAACCAACCGGGCGCTGCCGCCGCCGCTGAGACCCGCGACCGACTTCCTGTGGCAGCGCGACCCCTTCCAGATCGGCGCCGGCGCCCACTTCGAGGGCTGGCGGCAGTTCGGAGGAAACGACTACTCCGAGCCGTACTGGAACGCGCGGCGGTACGGGCTCGTGACAGAGGGGGCGGGCCAGGTGCTCGCGTGGGAAGACCTCGGGGCGTGTGAGTAGTGCGCCGCCGCCGAGCGGCCACGCTCCAGTCCCCCGACGCCGCCGTAGGCCTCTTGTGGGTTGACGCCGGGTCGGGCGGGCGGCAGAAGCGCAGCGCAACCCGGAGTCCCACATGCGTAGGATCAAGTTCCCTCTCGCGATCGGCGCCCTCGTCTGGTCTGCCGCGCTCTCCGCCTGCGGTGACGACGAGACCGTCACGCCGGCGACCGACGTTGGCGCTGACGCCGCCGCTTCGCTCGATGCCGGCGACGTGTCGGGGGCCGACGTCGCTGTCAGCGACGTTCCGAGTTCAGACGTCGAAGCGGACCATATCGGCGACGACGAGTCGGCCATGGATGTCGCTCCCAACGACAGCAGCGACACGGCTGGCGAGGTGGGGCCGACGTTCGACGAGCTGCACGCCGGCCTCTTCGCCGTCTCGTGCGCAGAGCTCGGCTGTCACTACGGCGTCGGGCTCGACTTCGGTGTGGCGGACGGGCTCGAGGCGCGGCTGCTCGGCGACTCGAGCGAGTCGGACCTACCGCTGCTCGCCCCGGGCGACCTCGACGGATCGTATATGTGGCACAAGCTACACGGCACTCACGAGTCCGTCGGAGGCAGCGGATCGCAGATGCCGCTGTCGGGGTCAGTGACGGAGGCCCAGCTCGACCTGCTGCGCCGGTACATCGAGGTCACGCTCGCCGCGAACTAGCCGGCGACGCGTCAGACCGCGTCGAGCAGCGGCACGTAGTGGTCCCGGAGAAGCCCCGCGAGCTCCCGCAGCCACGGCTCGTGCGGAGAACGTGCTCGCCACTGGAGCGTGAGGGTGCGTCCTGGAGACGGCGCGACGAACGTCCTTGTGACGATCCCGGCGTCGAGGCGTACCTCTACCGGCACGGCCGACTCCGGGAGCAACGTCGCTCCGAGGCCCCCTTCCACGAGCCTCGTCAGCGTCGTCACGCTGGCCGCGGTCACGTCGACGTTGCGCGGGCTTCCAGCGGCGGCACACACCTCGAGCGCCTGGTCGCGGAGGCAGTGACCGTCCTCCATGAGGAGCAGCACGACTCCGGCTAGCGCGGCGACCTCTATGGGCCCCTCGGTCGCTAGCGGATGACCCGCCGGCGCAGCAAACACGAAGCGCTCGAACGCTACGTCCGCCCCGTGGAGGCCGCCGCCGTCGAACGGATGCGCGAGGAGGCCGACGTCGACTGCGCCGACACGGAGCGCGGCAAGAAGCTCGACGGTCTGCAGTTCGTGCACGACGATCGTCACACGGGGGTAGCGCGCGCGGACCTTCGAGATCAGCCCCGGGAGACCGTATGGCGCGACGCTGGGGATCACGCCAAGGCGGACGGTAGCCGGCGCCCGCCCGGAGGCTGCGGCGGCAGCGTCGGCGAGGTCCCGCGCCGACGAGAGGACCTCGCGTGCCCGAGCCACCACCTCTACCCCGGCCGGCGTGAGCAGCGCCGCCGGTCTCGCGCGCTCGAAGAGGTCGACGCCAAGCAGCTCCTCGACCTCGCGGACCTGCTTGCTCAGCGCCGGCTGGCTCACACCGCAGCGGCGAGCCGCCTCGACGAAGGTCCCGTGGTCGGCGAGCGCGACGACGTACTCGAGTTGGCGCAGGGTCGGGAGCTGGGTCACTATGCCTCGGGGTTATGGATACAATGAAGACAATGTCTTGGACGGCATGCCGGGGAAGCGCAACTCTTTGATGAGACGAGCCCATCGTGGTCACGCCAGACCCGGGCACACACACGAGGAAACGATGACCGAAGCAAAGTGCCCATTCTCCGGATCGCGCGGCGCCGTCACGGGCGAGGCGCGGACGAATCGCAGCTGGTGGCCGAAGCAGCTCGACCTTCGCGTGCTTCATCAGAACCCGCCCGCGTCTCGGCCGGTCGCGCCGGAGTTCGACTACGCCGCGGCGTTCGCGAAGCTCGACTACGCTGCGCTGAAGGCTGACCTCGAGGCGCTGATGACGGACTCGCAGCCGTGGTGGCCGGCGGACTGGGGTCACTACGGCCCGCTGTTCATCCGCATGGCGTGGCACAGCGCGGGCACGTACCGGATCTCGGATGGGCGCGGCGGTGCGGGCCGCGGGACGCAGCGCTTCGCGCCGCTCAACAGCTGGCCAGACAACGGGAACCTCGACAAGGCGCGGCGGCTGCTCTGGCCGATCAAGCAGAAGTACGGCGACGCGATCTCGTGGGCCGACCTGATGATCCTCGCCGGGAACGTGGCGCTCGAGTCGATGGGGTTCGAGACCTTCGGCTTCGCGGGTGGGCGCGAAGACGTGTACGAGCCGGAGGCGGACATCGACTGGGGCTCAGAGACCGAGTGGCTCGGCGACAACCGCTACAGCGGAGACCGTGAGCTCGAGAACCCGCTCGCCGCCGTCCAGATGGGGCTGATCTACGTCAACCCGGAGGGTCCGAACGGCGAGCCGGACCCGGTGCGGTCGGCCCGCGACGTCCGCGAGACGTTCGCCCGCATGGCGATGAACGACGAGGAGACCGTCGCGCTCGTCGCCGGCGGACACACGTTCGGCAAGGCGCACGGCGCCGGACCGGCGAGCCACGTGGGTTCGGAGCCCGAGGCCGCGCCGATCGAGGCGCTCGGGTTCGGTTGGGCGAGCACCCACCGCTCGGGGCGCGGAGGTGACACGATCACGAGCGGCATCGAGGGGGCCTGGACGCCGACGCCCACGCGGTGGGACAACAGCTACTTCGACACGCTGTTCGGCTACGAGTGGGAGCTGAAGAAGAGCCCGGCCGGCGCCTGGCAGTGGCACCCGACCGATCCGGCAGCTCGCACGGTTCCCGCCGCCCACGACCCAGCGACGAAGGAGCTGCCGATGATGACGACCGCGGATCTCGCGCTGCGATTCGACCCGGCCTACGAGGCGATCGCGCGGCGTTTCCATGCGGACCCGGGGGCGTTTGCCGACGCGTTCGCGCGAGCGTGGTTCAAGCTCACGCACCGCGACATGGGGCCGCGTTCCCGCTACCTCGGGCCGGAGGTGCCGGCGGAGGTGCTCGTCTGGCAGGATCCCGTCCCGGCCGTCGACCACGCGCTCGTCGACGCGGCGGACGTGGCGGAGCTGGAGCGTCGTGTGTTGGCGTCGGGGCTGAGCGTCGGCGACCTCGTGTGGGTGGCGTGGACGTCGGCCTCGACGTTCCGAGGTTCCGACAAGCGAGGGGGCGCAAACGGCGCTCGCGTGCGGCTCGAGCCGCAGCGGAGCTGGGAGGCGAACGAGCCGGCGCGCCTCGCTCGCGTGCTCGGCGCGCTGGAGCAGATCAAGCGTGACTTCGACGCCGAGCAGAGCGGGGGAAAGCGGATCTCGCTGGCGGATCTCATCGTCCTGGCTGGGGGCGCTGCTGTGAAGCGCGCGGCCACGGCCGCAGGCTTCGAGGTGGAGGTGCCGCTGGCGATCGGGCGGACGGATGCGAGCCAGGATGAGACCGACGTCGACTCGTTTGCGGTGCTGGAGCCGCGCGCGGACGGGTTCAGAAACTTCGCCCCGCGCGCGCTCGCGCCCCACGCGGAGACGCTGCTCGTCGACCGCGCGCAGCTCCTGGGGCTGTCGGCGCCGGAGCTCACGGTGCTGGTGGCGGGGCTCCGTGTGCTCGGCGCCAACCATGGCGGCTCGTCGCACGGGGTGCTGACCCACCGCGTGGGCCAGCTCACGCCCGACTTCCTGGTCAACCTCCTCGACATGCAGACCGCGTGGACGGCTGCGGGCGCCGGCCTGTACGAGGGACGCGACGCGGCGACGGGCGAGGCTCGATGGACCGCCACCCGCGCCGACCTCGTGTTCGGGTCGAACTCGCAGCTTCGTGCGCTGGCGGAGGTCTACGCGGCCAACGGGCAGGGGCAGACGTTTGCGTCGGCGTTCGCGTCGGCGTGGGTGAAGGTGATGAACGCGGACCGGTTCGACCTCCGGGCGTAGCCGTTCGCCGCGTCGTGCTAGACGCAGATGCCGGCGGCGCGCTACGACTCCGCCGGTGTCTGCGCGCGTGTGCCGGACGACTCACCAGCGAACTGCCCATGCCCAGCTCCGCCGTCCGCGTGTACCTCGGTTGCTCTCTGGACGGCTGCATCGCCGGCCCAGACCACGACCTGTCGTTTCTGGAGTCCGTCGGTCCGGTGCCGGAGGACGAACGCGGAGACGCGCTCACCTTCGAGCTGTTCCTGGAGTCGGTCGGCGCGCTGCTGATGGGGCGCCGGACGTATCAGGTCCTCCTGGACTACGGTGTGTGGCCGTACGGCGATCGACCGGTGCTGGTGGCGACGCATCATCCGTTGCCGGACGCGCCGGGGGGCGGCGACGCGCGGCGGGTCGAGGGCGACATCGCGACGCTGGTGGCGGCGGCGCGTGCGGCGGCCGGTGACCGCGCGGTGTACGTCGACGGTGGTGACATCGTGCGGCAGGCGCTCGATGCCGATCTGGTAGACGACCTCTGTCTCACGATCTTGCCGGTTGTCGTCGGTCGGGGCATCCGCTTGTGGGACGGGCTCGTGCAGCGGCGCGACCTCGAGTTCGACGCTCCTGTCCGGTACGGACCCCACATGGTGCAGCTTCGCGCGCGAGTGCGTCGCTGACCGGACCGGGTGGGTTGTTCCGGTTGTTGGCTTGGGGTAGTGCGGATCGAGAGGTACTTGGCTCAAGGACATCGATGACCCGTTCGCTTCTAGGATCTCTCGTCTCTGCGGCGGTGTGTGTCGCCGCGAGCGTCGCTGCACCCGCGGCGGCCGTGGCCCAAGAGGGCGAATCGCTGGCGTTGGCGGGGTACTTTCCGGACGAGCCCCGACCGTCTGGAGGCGCCGGTAGCGCGGACGTCTTCGCCCCGACGGGGCCGGCTCCGGTGCGAGGCGGCGTCAACCTGGGGCTCGGGTTTCAGGTCCCGACGGGCGGAGACGTCGACGGCCTGGGTGGTCGTCGCGAGATCGTGGGGACGGCTGATCTAGGGCTCTCGTTTCTGCTGTCGCTGTACGGGGTCGTGCAGTGGGACGTGATCGGCTTTCGCGGCGGACTGGGCGGCCTGAACTCCGAGTACTACGAGGATCTGTTTGGTTTCGATGAGATGGGGGGCAACCACTTCTGGCTTGGTACCCACCTTCGCGTGCACGTGATCCCGCGCGGTCCGCTGCGTCCGTTCGTGAGCGGGAGCCTCGGCGGCGACCGGATCGTGGCGTCGTATCGGCGCGGCACCGGAGTGTTCGACTGCGAGGAGCGCGCGAGCGGCTGGTATGCCTGTGACGAGATCACGGAGCGGGAGTTTGGCGTTGGGTACTGGGGACTCAGCACCGGCGTCGGGGGCGGTCTCCACATCACGCTTCCGGTCGACGAGCTGAGCTTGATCGCCGAGGTTCAGGGTGTGCGCGCCCGCTACGGCCGCCTCACCAGCAGCGCGTTCGACAACCGCGAGCTCGGCGACGCTGCGCGCACCGTGTGGAGCGTCTCGACGCTCCTGCTGCTCCAGGTCGGCGGCTAGGCGATCCGGAACCGCGACGCGCCGGCTGCTAGGGGAGACACGAGGTGATGTCTCGGACCGCGGGGACGTGACCGGCCGGGATGTGTACCGGCGTCGACAGCGAGAACCGCTCCGGCCCAATGAGGGCGCGAGTCGTGTACTCGACGTCGACGAACCAGATCGCTGCGTCGCTGTATGGAACGGCGAGCACCTGCGCGTGGTCGCCGCCAGAACCGACGTCGAGGTCCGCGCTCAGGAACGTCACAGCCGAGTCGACGCTCGCCCACAGCTTGGCGCTCGCGACACGCAGCGCGGAGCCACCCGGGTCGATGTGTGTCGCAACGAGCGTGAGGCCGCCGGCCGAACTGACCGCCGCGGTCGGCGACTCCGGTATGTACGCGTAGTCGGAGTTGGTGCCGAAGAAGTGGTGGAACCAGAGGCGCTGCGCACCCTCGGAGCGCAGCGTAGCGCGCTCCTCGATGGTCGCGGCCGACTCCCCACCCGAGATGGCGTAGCACCCGTGGTCGAAGTTTGCGGCGAGCGACATTCGCTTGGGCTGCGCCGGGTCGATCGCGTCGAAGGTCCGCATGTGCGCGACTAGCGGGAAGAACTCGTCTGTGGTGCCGTTGACCATCATGATTGGCGCGCGAGCGTGTTGTACGAGCCAGGCCGGGTCCAGCTCCGTCGTGAAGGTCGACCACTCCGCCGACGCCGTGGTCAGCTCCGCCTCGGTGAGGAGGGCGTGGAACCAAGAGCGCGGCGCTGAGGCGGACTCGGGCCAGCCGCCGGTGCCGCTCAACGGGACGGCGGCGGTCACGCGGTCGTCGAGCGACGCTGTCATCAGCGTCGCGATCCCGCCGGCCGAGAAGCCGGTCACGCCGATGCGCGTGCGGTCGACGTCGCTCCGAGTGTCGAGGCAGGTGATCGCCCGCATGACGCCGACGGCGTGCGACCACAGCCAGCTCCCGCGGGGGTCGCGCACGACGTCGAAGATGCGGTAGCCGCCCTCCCAGCTCGGCCCGCGGCCCTCGGAGCGGTTCCCGTTCTCGTCGGACCCGCCGCCGGGCCCTGTCATCGCGATGACGAAGTAGCCGAGGAGCTGTGCGGGGCCGGTGACTCTCGCGAGCGTCGCCTCACCTCCGAGCCCGTGGACGTTGATCACGGCGGGGAGGGGGGCCGCGCTCCCACGCGGCCGTGCCGCAAAACCGCGAAGGCGGATCGGCGTGAGCACACCCTCGTCCACCTCATAGCTGATGAAGCTTACGTCCCAGGCGTCGAAGGTCTCGAGACTGCGCGTGACCACTCGCGCGTTCTCGAAGCGACAGTCGATGGTTGAGGTGTCACGGATCAGGTCCATGTCGAAGAGGGGAGGCGGCTCGCCCGTGTCCCCGGCGGAGGAGTCGGCGTCGAGACTGCCGTCGAGCGGGTCGGAGGCAGCGTCAGCGTCGCCGGTTGCTCCGCCCGTGTCGTCGGCGGCGTCGCCGTCGGGCTCGCGTGCGTCGGCCGGATCGACGAGCGAGTCCGCCGTGGCGTCGACGTCGTCGGCTCCTGCGGTGTCGGGGTCGGACGCTTCGACGTCGATGGGTGCGTCGACCGCGGCGTCGAGCACCGCGTCGAGCGTGGCGTCGACGGCGCTATCAACGCCGGCGTCTGACGCTGCGTCTGCGGCGCCGGTGTCTCCGCCGCTGCCGGCCCTGTCGGCGCAAGCCTGGGTGAGCGCGGCGGCGAGCAGCAGCCGGGTCGTGATGAGTGGCAGCGCGCGTCGCATGGGAGTCCGTTGCGAGTGGGTGTCGCCGGAGTGTCCCACGTTCGTCACGGTCTTGAAAGGCGCGAAGTCAGACCCCGAAGCGCTCGCAGTAGTCGGCGAGCTCGCGGCGGACCCCGTCGGCGTCGAGCCCGAAGTCGGAGATGTCGTAGTCGTGCGTCCCGTGCTGCATGGTCGGCATGGTCTGCGCGGCGTGGGTCATCGCGGCGAGCGCAGACTCGTCGAGCGGCAGCCCGAGGTGCTCGTAGACGCCGCGCAGCGTCCGCTCCCCGTCGGCCCGGAGGTCGGAGAGTCGCACATCGATGATCCGGTTCGCCGGGATGCGCTCGCGGGCCGCGAGACCACGTTCGATGCCGGCCTTGGAGTAGTCGACCCAGAACCGACCGACCTCGTGGAGCTGCTCCTCGCGCTTCATCCTGGCGCTGATCCTGGCGGAGAGGCTGGCCTGAGACGCGATCGCAGTCTCCGGATCTCGGTGTGTTTGTATGAACAGCGCGTCGGGATAGACCTCGAGGACGGTGTCGAGGTTCCACATGTGCCACGGGCACTTGAGCAGCCACCGCTTGTCTGGCGCGGTGCGCGAGAGGAGCTGTAGCTGCGTGCGGTGGAAGCGGTACGAAGGGAGCAGGTCGGCGTCGAGGAGGTCCCAGCCGAGCTGTCGGTCACCGAACCCGACGACGAACTTCATGCTCGAGAAGTCGTTCTCGAGAAGGAAGAAGTCCTCTTCGAGCTGCTCCGCGTCGACCGAGTGCACCTCGTCCTGGTCAGGGATCATGATGTCGACGAGCTTGAGCGTCCACGCGCACTGCGCGCGCCTCCACGCCACGTCGCCGAGTGGGTCGTTGCGGCGCCCTGCTGGATAGCCGAACTCCCACATCCAGCCCGCACGCAACCGAGGGTCCGACGCCATGACCTGGTGGAGGAAGGTCGACCCGGTGCGGAACAGCCCCAGGATGATCACCGGTGCTTTGACCGGGAGGTCGCGCACGTCGGGGGCCTGGCGCAGCGCGTGGATAACCCGCAGCCGGTTGTTGAGCGTCCAGAGCAGGTTCACACGGACCCCTGCGCGGCCCGAGAAGCTCCAATCGACGCGGTTCAGGCTCGCGACCTGGGCTCGAAACCGGGCCTCGAACCCGTCATCGTCGCCGAAGTCGTCGAGCCCCGTCTTGCGGCGAGCCGTCGACATCATCCGGTCCGCGTCGAGCGGGTACGCCGTCCTCCGAATCGGATCGGCGACGAAGTTCACGGCCTCCAGATACCACGGGAGTCGGGCTTGCTTCGACAAAGCGGCACGGTCGCTAGGGGAGCCGGGAGGCTACCATCCGCGCTCCAGATGGCAACCCTGGCGCGCGCGCCACCGGTGCGCCGTGTCGGGCCCAAACTGCCTGACTACCAACCCTGCAGCGCGTGGAGCTTCCCGTGACAGAGGCCGTTGCAGCGCTCGAATACAACCGTGATGCCGGTACCGGTCATGTCCCACTCGACGGTGCCGTTGATGTGCTGCGCGGCGCCGCGGATCACGCGGCCGGGCCCGGCGGTCGCTTGGTGGCACTCGCTGCAGTCGATGCCTTCGCGGTCGACGTGCCGAGAGTGTTCACCACCCAACGCGTTGGTCGGTGAGGCGGTCGCGTGGCAGGAGCCGCACGCGGATTGAGTCCCGTCGACGATCGTCCAGCTCGGCGTGGTGTGCGTGCCGCCGGCCGCCAGCGTGGCGCCGTGGCAGTAGACGTTCGAGCAAGAGGTGCCGTTCCACGCGGGGCGCGCGCCGTCGTCGACTGCGTGCCCGGTGAACGTGAGCTCGGCCGGCAGCGGTGTGTCCTGATGCCCCGGATCGAACTCGCTCGTCGGCACGCGGTGGCAGCTGCCGCAGGGGACCTCGACGTGCCAGTCCGACGCGCCGACGTGGCTGCGGTGGGCGCCGACCCCCGTCGCCGACGTGTCCATCTCTAGCAGCGTGGACATCGGCGGCGCAGGCGTCGTCATGTCGCCGTGGCACTCGCCGCAGCGGCTGGGGTAGCCGTCGTCGGTGAACGTCGGCGGTGTGGTGTCGGTCCCAGCGTCGGGACCGAGATCGGGCGCGGTGTCGGCGGCGTCCGGGCCGGAGTCCACGCCGGTCTCGTCGGGCGCGGCATCACTGTCGGGTCCCGCGAGGTCGCCGCCGGTGTCGACGCCGCCGGTGTCGGCGTCGGCAGTGCCACTGGCACCAGTGTCGGCGCGCCCAGTGTCCGGACCCACGGGTGTCGAACAGTCACACGGCGCCCAGCGCCCGTCGCCGCTGCAGGTGCGGACCCCGTCCGCGCCGCCCGCGCAGGTACAGAACTCCGCGGCGTTGGGGACGCAGGTGCCCGAGCTCGCGTCGTTGCCGGAGTCTCGGTCAGGGACCGTCGACGTGTCGGCGCTCCCAACGTCGTCGCCGCAACCCGCGGAGATGAGATTGACCGCGGCGGCGACGAGGAACGCCGCGAGCGAGACGCGCGACGGCGCTCGAAGCAGGGTAGACATGGGCCTCGGTGAGCGGGGGCCGGGCTAGAACGGCGCAACCCGTGACGCCGACAACGCCAGCGTGCGCGCTGATTACAGCATATTCGTGCTGAAATCCAGCCGAACGTTCCCCGCGCGGGCCGGCTACCCCGAGCAGCGCCCGCTCGCCGCCGAGCAGAGCCCGTTGCACGTGCCGCCACACGGGCTGCTGCGTGCGGGGACGCAAGTGCGATCGAACAGGCCCGCCCCTCCGGGGCCTCGCGTGTTGTGCTCGCTCTCGGACACGCAGTCGACCGAGGCCCCGCAGTCGGACCCGTTGCCGCAGTCGGCGATCTGGCAGTAGCCCTCGTTGATGCACGACCAGCTGTGGCTGGCGCCGTACACGGCCGCGCAGCGAGAGGCGCAGGTGCCGTCGCCGCGGCAGGTGCCCTGGAAACAGTAACCTCCGGGGCACTGCCCCTGTGACGCGCAGCTCCGCGCGACGCACGAGCCGCTGGAGCTGCAGCTCTGCCAGCCGGCGCACTCGGGCACGCACTCGACGACGCAGGTCCCGTCGACGCAGTCACCGGCCTCGCAGGTGCCGCAGGTCCCGCCGCAGCCATCGTCGCCGCAGGACCGTCCGTCGCACTGAGGCGCGCAGCCGCACGCCGCGTCGTAGTCGTCGCAGCAGTTGTCGTGGTCCGCGCAGACGTCGTTGCACTGGCACGGGAGCGACGGGTCGAACTCGACGTCGCAGCGCCCGGAGCAGCTCAGGTTCGCCGGGTCGCAGCCCGGGAGAACCTCTGCGGCGCAGACGTCGCACGCGTCGGGGCAGCAGTTTCCGAACCGGAAGCACTGATCGTTGCACTGACACGCGGCTTCGGGGTCGTACTCGGCGCCGCACCGGTCCGCACAGGACAGCACAGGCGCCGTGTCTTCATCGACTTCTGCCGCGTCGGTGGGGGCGGGGTCCTCCGTGCTCGTCTCGTCGGCATCGTCGGTGTCGGCGGCGTCATCGTCCACGTCGGGAGCCACCACTGTGTCGGGTTCGCCTTCCGCGGTGTCGTCGCCGCTCGCGGTGTCCTGTGCGACGTCGGTCGAGGCGTCGGCGGCGACGTCCTGCGTGCCGGGGAACGGAGTCGGGTCGTCGCTGCACGCGGCGATGTGAGCGGCGGCGACGACGGTGGCGAGAGCGAGCGCGAGCGAGTGCCGGATCATCGTGGTACCGGTGAAATCGAGGGGAGTTCAACAGTATCGCGGCGGCGCACGGCCGGCAAGGGAGGCGCCCAGACGCAGTTGGGCTGACATGCGGGCCCCTCTGGGCTACTGCGCCGCGCATGACAGAGCGCCTCACAGTCCAGGAGCCCGCCGCGCTGCTCGCGTACTTGGTCGAGCACCTCCCCGGTTGGCGTCGCACCGCTATCAAACAGCGACTTCAAGCCGGCTGCGTCGTCGTCAACGGCGAGCGGGTGACACGACACGACCACCCGCTGTCGCTCGGCGACAGAGTGGAGGTGGTGGCGATGCCCGAGCGGCCGATCGTCGCTGACGGACCTCTGCGCATCCTGTACGCGGAGAACGGACTCATCGCGATCGACAAGCCCCCGGGCCTCCTGTCGGTCGGGACCCCGAGCGACACGGTCCAGCACGCGAGCGCGATCCTGCGACGACAGATGGAGCAGATTCGGCCAGCCGGCGTGGATCTGTGGCCCGTACACCGGCTCGACCGCGACACGTCGGGTGTGCTGCTCTTCGCGACAACGGCGGCGGCGCGCGCGGCCGTCATCGCCTCGTGGCCAGAGGTCGAGAAGGTCTACCTGGCCGTCGTCGTCGGCCGTCCGCGACCGGAGAGCCGAACGATCGACCGACCGCTTCGCATGGACGATCGCGGCTTTCGGGCGCTTGTGGGAGAGCACCCGGACGCGCTCCCGGCGGTGACATCGTACGAGACCCTCTGGACCCGACCGGGCCGATCGCTGCTGCTCGTGCGGACGTTCACGGGGCGCCAGCATCAGATCCGCGCGCACCTCGCGAGCATCGGCTACCCGGTGGTCGGCGACGAGCGCTACGGCGACGGGCGTGGTCGGCTCGCGCTGCACGCGCATCGCCTTACGATCCCGTCCCCCGTCGACGGGACGCCGCTGACGTTCGAGTCCGCGATGCCGCGCGAGTTCGAGGTGCTCGGCGCACCCGACGCTCCGCCGCGGGCTCCGAGGCGGAGGGCGCCGCGCCCCGAGCGCCCGCCGCGCCGCCGCTGACTCCGTGACTACGGCGCCGGGGTCGGCCTGCGGCGCGCGAGCGCGCGCGACACCCACTTGTCGAGCCCGTTGCTGAACGCCTGGCGGTCCTTCGGCCGCCATCCGGACGGCCCCTGCGTCTCGATCCCCATGTCACGGAGCTCGGCGCCGAAGTTCCGGATCGACAGCGCCTCGCGCACGTTCTGACGGTCGAGCAGACGACCGCGGAACTGGAGGACGTCGGCGCCAACCTCGACGGCCCGTGCTGCGAGGGGCACGTCGTCCGAGATGACGAGGTCGCCGGCGACGGCGTGCTCGACGATGTAGGTGTCGGCGACGTCAGGTCCCGCGCCGACGACCACGCCCTCGACGAACAGCGTCGGCGGCGGCTCGACGTAGCGGTTCGCGACGATGACGACACGTAGGCGGCGCGCCGCGGCGGCGCGCACCACCACCTCGCGCACCGCGCCGGGGAGGCCGTCGCCGTCGACCCAGATCGTGAAGGGGCCGGCATAGTCGGGTGGGTCGGTCATCGAGAGGCTAGGCGTCTATAGCTGCGAGGTCGGGACCCCCGGGAGCCTACCCTGCGAGCGGCTGGGCCGGAAGCGTGCGGGCACGGGCACGAGCCGTGGCGTAGACGTCCAGATATGCCGAGGCGCCGGGCGCCCACGACGAGTCCCGCGCCATTCCGTTTGCGGCGAGCTCGAGCCATCGTGCGGGTCGGTCGCGGTACACATCCAGCGCGCGCGCGAGCGCCGCGCCGAGGGTCTCGACGCCCAGCGGACGGAACACGAAACCAGTCGCGTGCGCGCCCTCGCCCTCGTCGACGACCGTGTCTGCCAGCCCTCCGACGCCGTGGACGATCGGGACCGTGCCGTAGCGCATGGAGTAGAGCTGGTTGAGCCCGCAAGGCTCGTACCGCGACGGCATCGCGAACATGTCGGCGCCAGCCTCGATGCGGTGGGCGAGCCCGAGGTCGAATCCGATCCGCACGGCGATTCGCCCGGGACTCGCCGCTGCGAGCGCCCGCCATCGAGCTGCGAGCCATGGGTCGCCGGCACCGAGGAGCGCGACGCGCGCGCCTCGGTCGACCGCGGCGCCGATGGCGTCTGCGAGTACGTCCAGTCCCTTCTGTTCGGCGAGGCGAGCCACCACCCCGATCACGGGTGTTTGGTCTTCGACGTCGAGCCCAAGCTCGTTGGCGAGCGCGGCGCGGCACTCCCGTTTGCCCGCAGCGTCTGGTCGGTCGTATCGCGCGGCGATCGCGGGGTCGTGCGCGGGGTCCCACGCGTGGGTGTCGATGCCGTTGACGATCCCGGAGAGTCGCGCGCTGTGGAAGCGCATATGCGGCGCGAGGCCGTGGCCGAGCTCGTCGCGTTGGAGCTCCTGCGCATGCGTGGGGCTGACGGTGGTGATGGCGTCAGCGAGGGCGATGCCGCCCTTGAGCAGGTTCAACCGTCCGAAGTGTTCGAAGCGGGAGAAGACGACGTCTCCCCACTCCAGCCCGACGCGAGGAGCGACCGCGGGATCGAACTCGCCTTGGTATCCACCGTTGTGGATGGTGAGCACGGTCGCGGCGGCGGCGAAGTCCGCGGCGAGCTGGCGGCGCGCGTAGGCGATCGCGAGCGCCGCGTGCCAATCGTGCGCGTGGACGACGTCTGGAGCGCCGCCGAGCAAGCCTGGGCTGGCGGCGAGGGCGGCGAAGCAGAGCGTGGCGAACCGCTCGACGTTGTCGCCGTGTGTCCACCCGCGCGGGTCGTCGTAGAGCCCCTCGCGGTCATACAGCGGTGGACAATCGACGAAGCAGAACTGCACGTTCGTGCTGGCGCCTTCGACGCGGACGACGCGCGTGGCAGGGATCGCGCCAGGCCCCGCCGGGAGGTCCGTCACGTGCTGGAATCGCGCCCCGCGGGCCGCCGCGCGTCGCCGCACGTCACGGTACAGCGGGCAGACGACGGCGACCTCGACGGGGGTGGCGCCGGCAGAGACGAGCGCGTCGGGCAGGGCGCCGACGACGTCACCGAGCCCGCCGGTTCCGCACCAGGGCGCGGCTTCGGCAGAGACGAAGAGGACCTTGAGCGGGGCGACGGCGGTCAAGCGGTCCAGAGCTTCCACGGGCCGCGCGAGTCGGGCGTCGGGTTGTCGCCGGTCGCCTCGGGGAGGCGCCGAAAGCGCTCGAATCGGGGGCCGACGGACTCGAAGCTGTGTCGGCCGCGCTGTCCGGCGACGAACGCCTCGACCCGGCCCGACAGCATGGACTGGCTGACGGGATCCTGGCTGACGAGCGCGGCGATGTCGCCGGCGAGCTCGACGGGACCGCGGCGGGGGACGTGTGTTCCCTTGGGAAGGACGACGATCCCGTCGTCGCTGACGAACGGGAACCGTGCGCGGTCGGCGTCGGGGTCGAGCCCGATGACGGCGCCGGGCTCGACGCTGCAGTTCTTGTCGAGGAGGACGCGTCGGAGGCGCGCGCCGGCCCCGACGTTGCAGCCGCTGAGGATCACACACTCGGCGAGCGCCGCGCCGTCGTGAACCATACAGTCGTAGCCAAGCGAGACGGAGTGCAGGCTCGCACCCGAGACGATGGAGCCCTCGCACACCTGCGTGTCGACGATCTCGACGGCGCCGCGGGCGGTGGAGTTGAAGCGCGCGGGCGGGTAGTTGCGTCGCGCGGTGCGTAGCGGCCACGCGCGGTTGTACATGTCGACGGGCGGGAGCTGGTCGCGCATGTCCATGTTGACCGCGAAGTAGCTGTCGATGGTGCCGACGTCGCGCCAGTACGGCGGGCGGTTCGGGTCCTGTCCCGGGACGCGGTTCTCGCCGAAGTCATATGCAAACACGCGCCGCCCTTCCCAGACCATCGCGGGGATGACGTCCTTGCCGAAGTCGTGGCTGGAGTCGTCGCGCGCGGCGTCGGCGTTCAGGCGGTCGATGAGGACGTTGGTTTGGAAGAAGTAGTTCCCCATGCTGGCGAGACACCACCCGGGCCGACCCGGCAGCTCGCGCGGTGTCTCCGACTTCTCCTGGAACCCGAGCACTCGCCCGCTCGAGTCGACCTCGAGGACGCCGAACTGCGACGCCTCGGAGGCGGGGACAGGGACCGCAGCGATCGTGAGCTCGGCCTCGGAGTCGCGGTGGAACGCCTCCATCCGAGCGATGTCCATGATGTAGACGTGGTCGCCGCCGAAGATCGCGACGTTCTCGGCGCGGTGGTCGGCGATGAGATTCAGGTTCTGGTACACGCTGTCGGCCGTGCCGCGGTACCAGTCCGCGCCGAGGCGCATCTGGGCGGGGACCACCTCGATGAAGCCCTGCGTCGGTCCGCTGATCGTCCACACGCGCGAGAGGTGGTGGATGAGGCTGCTCGCCATGTACTGCGTCAGCACGTAGATGCGATCGTAGCCCGAGTTCACGACGTTCGAGAGGACGAAGTCGATGATCCGATAGCGCCCCCCGATCGGGACCGCCGGCTTCGCACGGTGGCACGTGAGCGGAGCCAGACGGGAGCCGCGGCCGCCGGCCATGACCATCACTACGGTAGACGAGCGCATCTTGTGCCTGGGCAGGGGGGCGGAGCGGGGAAGAGCAGAGCAAGAACCTCGCCACTCCAGAGATGCGGCGCCGCATCGCGGACTCGCACGCTCGAACGCGGTGCTACCTTCGGTGCTCAGCGGGCCGACCGCAAGCGGCCGGTCGTCTCCGCACGCGTGGTGGGCGCAGTCGCACTGTGAGCAGCAACGCGACTGTGGCCTGCCACCACCTCGGTGCGCCTCCGGCCGGGGCTCCGCAGCAGCCGCTCCCGGATCGGGGGGCTGGAGCCGTGCCCACGTCGCCCGGCGATCCCGCCACCCCGGCGTCGCCGGCGAGATCGATCGCGCCGGCCTCCACGCCAAAGTGCAGCCACTCAGCGCGGCACAGCTCCCCGTCGACGCCATCGGGAACGCAGCTCGCGTCGGGGGGATCGAGCTGGTCCATCGCGAACACCGCCGTCGCAGCCACGTCGGCGCCCGCGGCCGAGAGTCGCATCAGGCGGTCGATCTGGCACGCGAACAGTCCACCGCCGACCTCGTCGAGGCACGCAGCGCTCGTCGAGCCGAGTGGCGCCGCGCTGCCGTCGAGTGCGATCTGCAACCACTCACCGTCGGCCGCCGCGAGCCAGCGGTCGTCGGCCCGGACCGGCCCGAGGATCACCTCTGCGGTGATGCCGGTCTCGCGCACTGATCCGTCCGCGACCGCCCAGAGCGACTGCTCCCCAGCCACCGTGACCACTACCCAGTAGTCGGCACTCACGGCGGACGTGCGCAGAGAGAGGTGTTCCGGTGGTGTTGCGCTCGTGGCGGTGGCCGGGAGGGGCGCGACGGGATCGAACGCGAGCGCGTCGCCGGGCGTCGAGAGCGGCGCCCAAAGGAGCGCGGCGTCCCGTCGCGCTCCTGCGACGACGAGGACGTCGCCGCCGCCGGGTGCGGCGACGCTGTCGGGCGTGAACACGTTTGTGCCGGTCGCGTCGCGGCTCCAGAGCGCGGCGACCGACGCCGCCCCCGAGGGGAGCAGCTCGAGCAGCGCCGCATCCAGGGGCGCGGTGGCGACCACCCACAGCCGCCCGGCGGCGCCGAACACCGAGCGCGCGGAGCGGCCAGCGAGCTCGACCTCGGCGAAGCTACAGCCGCCGTCGTCGGAGACGTAGGCGCGCCCACCGCCGAGCGCTGCGACGCGGCCGCCGTCGGGCGTCGAGGCCGCGAGCGCGGCGGCGACGCCCCCGTGGGCCGAAGGGCAGCCATAGCTCCACCGGCCCGGGTCCGCGGGCAGGGCGAGCCCGACGCTCGTTCGAACGATCCCGGGACTGCCGTCCGACCGCAACGAGAGCACCTCGAGCGCGGACGGGGCGGGCCCGTGTGCCGCCGCTGCGGCGGGCGCTCCGGTGGCGAAGCAGAGGGCGAGGCGCGCGGCTGCGCCCCGCGCCGTCAGTACTCGAGCTCGCACGCGGCGAGCTCCGCGTTGCAGTCGCCGGCGCGCGCGATCGGGTCGATGCAGGCGTACACATCGTCGAGCGCGTCGTGGCACTCGCCGGCGAGACAGCTCGTCGTGTCTTCGTCACAGTCGCGCAGGCAGTCGAGCAGCGCGAGCCCGGGTCGAGGGCACTCCCGTGCGACGCACGTGTTGTATGCATCGAGCACGCAGCTCGCGCACTCCTCGCCGGACGAGGGGAGGCAGCCGAGGAAGCAGTCCGCGTCGCCGCCGTCGCAGCCGCGGTAGCAGCGGTCGTACGCGCCACACAGCGTCCCGTCGTCGACGGCGAAGGGCGTGCGCACGATCAGGTACATGAGGCACATCTCGTCGAGTGTGCCCTCGCCCCAACGGACGTCGCGGGGGTCGAGCTGACGGCCGTTGACGATGGGCTGATGCTCCGCGCTGTTGTCGTAGACGCACTCGAGCTGGAACTTGTCGCCCGGCCGGACCTGCGCGACCGCGTCTGGTGTGAAGCGGTAGAACTGCTGCCAGTTGAAGTCCCAAGCGGGGATGTCGACCAAACATGACGAGTCGCCGGTTCGGTGGTCGACGCGCCCGCGGATCTCGGTGCCGAGCGTGTGCATGTGCGGCGCGACGCCGATGACCTCTGCGAACCACGGGATGGTGAACTCGCGGGTGACCTCGACCCGAGGCTCGCCGGCCGGCAGCAGGAAGTCGGACTGCGGCACGCCAAGGATGTCGACGCGGGAGGTCGGGAGTTGGCCGGCCGGCAGGAGCCACAGCGCGAGCCGAGTGGTGTCAGCCGGGGGCTCCTCTGCTGATTCCAGCGCCAGCGTGTTGTAGTGAACCTGCATCACGACGCGCGATCCGGGCTCGATCACGACGGCAGCCCCCTCGGGGTACTGCGACGCGACCATGCCGGGGACCCATCCGGCGATGGGGCCGCCGCTGCCACCGGTGCCGCCGAAGCAGGTGTAGCCCGGTCCGGCGTCGGCGGCGTCGCGCCGCTCCACGGCGGCAACGTCGTCGGGAGGCACGACGTAGAAGAGGACGTGGTGGACCACGCGGCGCTCGCCGGGGATGACGTCCGACGCGACGAAGAACGTCTGCTCGTCGAAGGTGTGGTCGAGCAGCAGGCAGCGGTAGTCGTCGGGGAGCGCCGTGTTCGGCGTGTACGCTTCGGTCGGCGCCAGGACGAGGTCGGGCTCTCCGAGCGCGCGCCCGCCACGAGGAGCGGGTGGGACGTAGTCTGCCGGGTCTCCCTCCGGGAATCCCGCGTCGCGCCAGGCCGTGAACAGGGCGATCTCGTCCGCGTCGAGCGCGCGATCGTCGTCGATGTCGCGGCAGTCGGTCGCGGGCGTCCACGGCGGCATGGAGCCGCTGGAGACGACGGCGACGAGCGCGCCGCGCAGGGGCTCGACGTCGGCCCAGGTCTCGAGCGGGAACGGCGCGGCGCCGCCCGTTGTGTGGCAGGACACGCACTCCTGCTCGATCAGCGCTCGAATGCCCCCGTGGTACGTCGGCGCGCCGACGGTGGGCGCGTCGTCGCTGGACGCGTCCGGGTCGCCGGCGTTCCCCCCGTCAGTCGCGATCTCGCTGGCGTCGAGGTCGGCTGCCGGCGACGCTGTGTCAGTGCCGCAACCCCAGGCGACAAGGGTCACCGAAGCGGCGAAGACGCCCGCCGCGCGCCGGGGGGCTGAGCCTCTGTGCGCCGTGCGCCGGTGGGCTGAGTCGGTGTCAGCTGAGCCGCTGGGGGCTGAGCCGCTGAGGGCACTTCGCGCTGGCGCTGGCGTCATGTTCGAACCCGTCTGGTCTGGCCAGCGTCAGTGTAGCGCGCGAAGCGCTTGGGAGCCACCCGCGGCGCGCCCGACATCGCTATCGCAGGTTCCAGCCGACGACGACGCGTGTCATCATCCCCCACGCCGAGGGCGCGGCTTCGCCGGCGGCGAGTGTTTGGTTTCCGGCCGCGGAGCGGACCGCGGCCAGGTTGGCCTTGGCGAACAGGCCCTGCGTAAGCCGGGCCGCGACCGTCGGGCCCAGCAGGAACCGAGCGCCGCCCTCGGCCTCCTCCTCGTCGAACAGCCCCTCGAGGTCCTCTGCCGCGAGCTCCACTCCGACGTCGAACATCGGCGAGAGCGTATAGGACGCGGCGACCGCGACGACGACATCGATCGTGTCGCGTTCCTCGTCTGCACCCTCTGCCAGCTCGAGCTCCTCTTCCTCGCCCTCTCCGAGCGGCAGCTCCAGCAGCGCCGTCGCCTCGGTGTGGACGGCGTCGAATGCGCGTCCAATCGCGACACGACCGCGAATCACGTGCGTCGCTTCGAAGTCGTAGAGGTAGCCAAGGCCGAGATCGAGGTCGATCGCGTTCGACTCCTGCCGGAGCGCGCCGCCGATGGCCTCGAGCGAGAGCGCGGTGTGTTCTCCCTCGAAGGTGTGCGCGCCCCACGCCTCGAGCGCCAGGCGGGACACGGGCTGGTAGCGGGCGCGGGCCCCGAGCTCGACACCCTCTGGGCCCAGTCGCCGCGTCTCGCGGGTGCCGGCGGCCACCTCTGCAGCGACGGCGACTGCGCCTGCCTCGTCGCCGGCTCGGCGCTGATAGACGAGGGGTGCGCCGTCGTAGCTCGCCGTGTCGTCGGCGCGCGCTTCGGTCGGAGCCGCCATGGCGGCGGCCGCGAGGGCAAGGGCGGTTGCGCAGAGTCCGCGGGGGAAGTTGCTCATGACACATGCCGAGGGTGGAGGGCTGGCGCCGGCGCGTGGTCGACGTACTCCGTCGCTACACCCCAAACGCTCGGAAGTCGACGCCAGACCACCGGGGTGCAGACAACCGATGGCGTCGCGGCGGGGTCGAATTCCTCTGGGCGAGCGTCTATACGTGCGCTCGCCCGATGCCCACCGCTCCCCTTCGCCGAGCGCCGCAATGATCGACCGAGACCTCATCCGCGCCAATCTCGACACTTGCCTCGAAGATGCGGCACAGCTCGGGCTCCCCGGATACCGACGCGGCAAGGTGCGCGACACGTTCGACCTCGGCGACCGACTCGTGCTGGTCACCACCGACCGGCAGAGCGCATTCGACCGTGTGCTCGCGTCGATCCCTTTCAAGGGCCAGGTCCTCAACCAGGTGAGCTCCTTCTGGTTCGATGCGACACGTGACATCGCGCCGAATCACGTGATCTCGAGCCCCGACCCGAACGTCACCGTCGGCCGCAAGGGGCGCGTCGTCCCGGTCGAGTTCGTCGTCCGCAGCTACCTGACGGGATCGACGAGCACGAGCATCTGGAAGAACTACGCCGCCGGCGTCCGCGACTACTGCGGCCACACGCTTCCCGACGGCCTCGTGAAGAACCAGGCGCTCGAGCGAGCGATTGTCACTCCCACCACAAAGGACGACGCGCACGACGAGCTCACGTCGGGCGAGGCGCTCGTCGACCGCGGCGTCGTGTCGCGCGCCGACTGGACGCGGATGGAAGAGCTCGTGCTGGCGCTGTTCGAGCGCGGCCGCGAGCACGCGGCGAAGAACGGGCTGATCCTCGTCGACACGAAGTACGAGCTCGCCTGGGACGCCGAAGGTGAGCTCATGGTCGTCGACGAGATCCACACGCCGGACTCGAGCCGGTACTGGATCGCCGCCACCTACGCGGAGCGGTTCGCGGCGGGAGCGGAGCCGGAGAACATCGACAAGGAGTTCCTTCGCCTCTGGTTCGTCGACAACTGCGACCCGTACAACGACCCGACGCTCCCCGAGGCTCCGCCCGAGCTCGTCGTCGAGCTCTCGGCTCGATACATTCGGCTGTACGAGATGATCACCGGGCGAGACTTCGTCCCGGTCACGTCGCCGCCCGTCGCGGAGCGTCTCGCCGCGAACCTGGCGTATCTGAGGGGCTGAGCGTGCGGCGCTTCGCCCGACGCCTGCAGCCCCTCGCGGCGGCCGTCGCGCTCTGCGCCGCATGCGGGGAGGTCCCGTGTGACGACGCCGCATGCCGGGACGACGCTGCGTCGCAGGACGCCGGTGATGCCGGCGCAGATCTCAACGTCGACGCCGCCGCCGACGACGTGGCCGACTCTTCCTCGCCAGACGGCGCGGGCGACGCTCCGAGCGACGCCGAACGGGCGCTGGCGGACCTCCTGAGTTCGTGCGCGGACGGCGCGGCCATGACCTACGCTCCGCTCGGTGCCACGATCTCTGCCTGGCCGGACGGGGCGATCGAGCGCGCCGACCCGGCCACTCCGACGGGTGTGCGCCTGGACCCGAGCGCCGCGGCGTGGACGGTGGGAGTCGCCGACGTGTTCGCTCAGGGTGTCCAGCGCCTGGCGGCGAGCTCCGGTTTCGCAGCATCGGGGGATCTGTTCGTCCAGTTCGACCAGCCGATCGACGCCGCGACAATCGGCGGCGACTCCCGCGCCGGGGACGGGCTGCGCCTCGTCGAGCTTCGCGACGGCGGGGTCGACCCGCTGAGCTTCGACGTCCGGCTCGGTGACGAGGGTAGAGACATCTTCGTCGATCCGCGGGTTCCCCTGCGCCAAGGTGCGCGGCACGCGCTCATCGTCACATCCGCGCTTCGGACGGCGTCGGGTGGTTGCGTGGCGCCGCCAGGGGCGCTGCGCGACGCGCTCGGCGGCGACGCTGACGGGGCCGCTGGCGACGCGATGTCGCGGGTCGCGCGGGCCGCAGCGCTGGCCGGGCTGGGCCCCGGCGAGCTGGTCGGCGGGCTGGAGTTCGTAGTGGAAGACGACGCCGCGGCGGCGGCGGCGGCGGCGGACAGAGACAGCGCCGGGCTGGTTGGCCCCGCGACCTGCGAGCTGGATGGGGACGTCGAGATCTGTGAGCTCCACTACCGCGCACGCGACCACCGGTCGAGCGACGGGATTCTGGACGGGGAGGGCGATGAGTGGGAGCTCGCGGTCCGCGTCTGGCTCCCCGCGACACGGTCGGCGGCCGTCCCTGTCGTCGTGTACGGACACGGGATGGGGAACGACCGTGAGGAAGCGTCGCGCGCCGCGGAGGTGCTGGTGCCGCTGGGGTTCGCGGTGGCGGCAGACGACGCGGTGCTGCACGGCGATCACCCCACCGCGCTGGGCGGCGAAGACCCGACACTCCCGTTCGTCGGAGTGACGCTGGAGGGGGGCGTCCGGTTCACCCCTTCCGAGTTTCGCGAGAACCTTCTGCAGACCGCGCTCGACCGCGCCGCCCTCGTCGCCGCGCTCGCCTTGGATGGTGATGTGACGGCCGATGGTGTCCGCGACATCGACGGATCGCGGGTCGCGTATTGGGGCGTCAGCCTCGGCGCGTTCGTGGGTGCCAACCTGATCGCCATCTCGCCCGAGACTTCTGCGTTCGTGCTGGCGGTCGGCGGTGGGGAGCTGGTCAAGCTGATCACGGGCACGGACGATCTGGCGGCTGCGATCCCGATCTTCGGGCTGATGGTCGGCGGCGAGGCCGAGCTGGAGAGGCTCCTGGTCGTGGCCCAGTCGACGGTCGACGCGGCCGACCCGACGACGACGGCGCGCCGCGCGTTGGAGGACCGGGCGAGCGGGCCGAGCGTCCTCCTTCAGACCGCGGAGTTCGACGACACGGTGTCGCCGGCCTCGGGGAGGGCGCTCGCCCGCGCGCTCGGTCTCGCTCACGTCGCTCCCGTCGCGACGCCGGTCGTCGGCCTGGAGGTGGTCGAGGCGCCCGTCGCCGGCAACGGCCGCGACGCGTCGACGCTGGCGTACTTTCAGTTCGACCGGGTCGGGGTGTCGTCCCCAACACGCGCGACACACGGGGGCACTCCGTTCAGCGCCGAGGGGTCGCTCCAGACGAGCCGCTTCTTGACGACTTGGGCAGACGGGGAGGCGCCGGAGGTGGTGGACCCGTATGCGGAGCTCGGGACGCCCGGGCTCGGGGACTAGCGTTCGCCGCGCTCGCTCGTTGCGCGCGCGTCGTCCAGAGCCTACGTCCAAGGCGCCCGTCGCCGCACGCGGCACCAGGCGCCCTCTCCGACTGAACGGTTCGACAGATGAAGAGACTCCTCGCCGCCACGCTGCTTTTCGGGTCCGCGTGCAGCACGCAGACGCCATCGACGCCGCCGCCCGCAGGGGCCGACACCAACAACGTGGCGCCGAGTCACGGGCTGCTGGCGGTCGGCAGCCCGGCGCCCGACTTCTCGCTGCAGGACCAGTCCGGGACCACGCGCACGCTGTCCGAGCAGCGCGGACGACCGGTCGTCGTGTACTTCTATCCGCGTGACTCGACGCCGGGCTGCACCACTGAGGCGTGCGCGTTTCGCGATGTGTGGGATCGGTTCCGAGCGGCCGGAGCGGTCGTGTACGGGATCTCTGTCGACGACGTTCAGTCGCACCTGGAGTTCGCGCAGGAGCACGCGCTCAACTTCCCGCTCCTGGCCGACACGGAGCGCCGGGCCGTGGAGGCCTTCGGCGTGCCGACGCGGCTGGGCATGGCGTCGCGCGTGACGTTCCTTGTCGACGCCGACGGCCGCGTGGCGAAGGTGTACCCGGACGTCGACCCGGGCGTCCACGCTGCGGAGGTGCTGGCAGACATCGCCGCGCTCCCGGGAGCGGCGGTCGCGCCGGCAGAAGCGAGCGGCTCGCAGGCGGTTGTCGACGGGGCGGGGGCGGGCGGGCCGTAGCGCGACACCGCGTGGGTGGCAGCGCCCGATCGCCCCGGGTTGACGCGGGTGCGGGGGGCCGGTAGTCGTCGATCGACACTTCGACTGACGCCGGGCTCGCCCGGGGAGTCCACCCGGAGGCTAGATGCGGTTCGGAACGACGATCGGCTTGGCTCTTGCACCGCTGCTGGTCGCCGCCTGCAACCTCGCGAGCAACAACGACCCGGCGCTGCGTGACGCGGGCGACGCCAACGACGTCGAGGTGGCGAAAGACGCTCACGACGTGGCGGACGCTGACGGTGGCGCCGACGACGAGCTGGTCGATGTGGAGCCCGAGCTCGACGCTTCCACACAGGGATCGAACGCGTGCGGCGGAGCGGCGACGTTGCGGTATCGTGGTGACGCCCGCGGTCCCGGTGACCGATGTGGGTGCACCGGGACGATCGTTTGCGCCGGGCCCGACGCGCTGCGGTGCGCGAACGACGTTGGCAACAACGCGTGCGGTGGCTGCGGCGTTCTGGCCGGCTTGCCGGGTTCGGACTGTGGCGCATGCGGCGGCGGCCGTTGGGAGTGCGCGGACGGCAGTGTGGAGTGCGATGGGGCGTTGCTGCGAAACCTCTGCGGCGGCTGTGCGCTGCTCGCCGGCGCGCCCACGGCGCCCTGCGCGGGTCCCTTCGGCTCTCGCTGGGAGTGCGCCGGCGCCGACACCGTGGTGTGCGCGCTCCCGGAGCGGAACGCGTGCGGATCGTTCGGGGAGCTTCTGTTCGACGGGGTCGATGCCGCGCCGGGCGACGCGTGCGAGGCCGCCTGCGGCGTCGGGCGGCTGCTGTGCGACCCCAGCACCGGCGGCCTGTTCTGCGACGGACCAGAGGCGAACGAGTGCGGGAGCTGCGAGCCGCTCAGCGGCACGCCGGGGACGGCGTGCGGCTGCGGAGGCGCGGGCCGCTGGGTCTGCGACGGTGCAGAGGTCGAGTGCGTCGGCGGCGATACCAACGCGTGCGGAGGTTGTGCCGGCTTGGCCGTGCGTCCCGGCGCCGCGTGCGTCGACGGCGGACTCAGGATCTGCGTTTCGGTGGACGCTACGGCCTGCGTGGCGTTGGGGGCCGGCTCCAACTTCTGTGGCGGCGAGGTCGCGCTCGAGAGCCTGCCTGGCGGCTCCTGCGGCGCCTGTGAGAGCGGCACCTTCGCGTGTCTGGGGCCAGATCAGGTCGGCTGTGACGGGGACGGAGGCGCCGCCGCCTTCAACGCGTGCGGCGGATGCGAGCGGTTGATCGGAGTCCAGGGAGACCCCTGCGGAGTCTGCGGCGGCGGCACGCTGGTGTGCTCCGGAGCGAACGCTCTGGTCTGCGACGGTGACCCTGGAGCGGCCGCCCGCAATGCCTGTGGTGGCTGTGGCGAGCTGTCGGCGACACCCGACACACCGTGCGGTGAGTGCGCCACCTGGCGGTGCGTTGGGGCTGGAGTCCAGTGTGCGGCGGACCCGCGCGCGGAGGGCTGCGGACAGGCTCGCGTCACATGCGACGAGCTGGGCTGCGCGGCAGAGCGGCGCGCATGCACTGAGGCCACCACCACGACGGACGCGTCGTGTGGCGCATGCCTCGAAGGGGCGGCGGAAGTCGACGGCGTGTGTGTCGACGGCCCGTACTGCGGCGATGGCGAGCTCAACGGGGTAGAGGAGTGTGACGGCGCGGTCCCGGTCGACGTGAGCTGCGCGACGCTTGGGTTCACGTCGGGGACTCCCGCGTGCACGACGGGATGCACGCTGGATACCTCCGGCTGTCGCCGACTCCCCGACGCGCCCGACGGAGTCGAGGCCTCGACCACGAGGCCGCTCGATGTCGAGATCATCTGGTCGGCGGTCGAGGGTGCGACTGCGTACGAGGTGGAGATCGACGCCTCTGGCGTCTGGACTCGCGCGACGGGTTCCGTGTTCGACGACACGACGGCGCCGGCGCCTTCGCTGACCGCATGTCGAGCGGACGCCAGCGACGGGACGAGCGCCACACAGGTAGTGCTCGAGTGCACCGGCGACGCCGTGGCGCCGGGTGCGAGCCGTTCGTATCGCGTTCGGGCGGTGGGAGCCGGCGGGACGGGCCCGGCTTCGGTGGCGGTCTCGGGGCACCGCACAGCCGGCGTGCGCTCCTACCAGTGGCAGCGGTCCGCCGCCGACTCCGACGCCGCGTACTCGAATTTGGGCGGGCCGCTCTCGTCGGCGTCGGCAACCGACACCATGTCGGGCGTGACGCCTCCCGCGGGCCGTCGGTACCTCGTCGTCATCTCGGCGGTGGGCGCGGCCGACGTCGAGAGCACCTCCGACAGAGGCTACATCGCGGCACTGCCGGGGGTCACAACGTCCGTCGTCGCGACGGGTACGATCGGCGAGACGTCGGCCGTGCTCGGCGGCGCCGTCTCGAGCCTCGGCGGCGCGGCCGAGCTGACCGACCACGGCTTCTGCGTCGGACCGAGCACCAATCCCGCGCCCGGCGGGTCGGGGGTGCGGTGCTCGTCGCTGGGAGCGACCGGTGCGGGGAGCTTCAGCGAGACGTTCAGCGGGTTGACGGCGAGCACCACATACTTCGTCAGAGCGTTCGCAGAGAACATCGCGGGCCGACGCTACGGCACGAGCCGCAGCTTCACGACGCTCGCGCCGCTGGCTGCGCTCGGCGAGCCTTGCGCGGACAGTGCGGAGTGCGCGTCCGGGGCATGCGCGACCGCCGCCGACGACCCGGCGAACCATCGCTGCGTTCCGTCCGTGTTGTCCGAAGCCGGCGGGGGCGGACTCGAGTTCCGCTACGTCCCGTCCGGCAGCTTCCTGCAAGGTGACATTCTTACGCCCGGGTCGTTCACCGCCATCGTTGCACGTCCATACTTTGTCGCGAGCACGGAAGTGACGCAGGGACAGTGGAAGGTCGCGACGGAGGGAGTGAACAACTCCTGCTTTCAGACGCCGACGGCAACGAGCTGCGGTACCGAAAACGCGAACGACACCGGACCGGCGTCCCCCGTCGACTGGTGGTCCGCCGCGGCGTTCGCCAACTGGCTCAGTGAGAACGACGGCGACGACGCGACGACCCGCTGCTACGTGTTCACGCCGACCGACTGGGACCGCGACGTCGCGCAGTGGGCCGACGGGAGCGGCATAGGCGGCGCGACGGGGGTAGTCTGGCTGGGCCCGTCCTGTACGGGCTACCGACTGCTGTCGGAGAGCGAGTGGGAGTGGGCAGTGGGCGGCGGACCGCCCCCTCCCCCCTTCTACACCTTCCTGACGTATCATTGGGGGTTCTCGGACGCTGACGCGGGCGAGTACGCATGGTTCGATGGGAACTCGGCTGGCCGCACTCACGAGGTGGGGACACGGCTGCCGAACGGGTACGGCATCTACGACCTCGCCGGGAACGTCCGCGAGTGGGTCTGGGACTGGTGGGGCGCCTATCCCGGCGGGTCGCAGGTTGACTACTTCGGTCCAACGACGCCGACGCCAGGGGAGGAGTGGCGGATGCACCGCGGCGGGAGCTGGGACTACGGAACCTACCAGCTCTCATCCCAGTTCAGAAACAAGGACCCCGCGGGGCACCGAGACAACAACCTCGGCATCCGCCTGGCGCGGACGGTCCCTGGCGCCTCCGGGCTGCCCGCGGGAGCCGCGTGCGCGAGCAACGCCGAGTGCGCTTCGGGGTCGTGCCTCACCTCGGCCGCCGAGCCGCTCGATCGTCGCTGCCTCGCGGACTAGCCGGCGGCAATGCGGTCGCCGTCGTGCTCGCTCGGCAGGTTCTTCTTGGCCCGACAGTGAGCGCGTGCTAAGGACCCGCCTCCGCTACGCACCCGTAGCTCAGCTGGATAGAGCGTTGGCCTCCGGAGCCAAAGGTCACAGGTTCGAATCCTGTCGGGTGTACTGTTCGAGCCGCGCCGAGGGTCGCGTCCACGTTTGAGTGGTCGGCGCTCCGCGCACCAACCGCAGGAGCGCAGATGTCGAGCACGACGATCGATCTCTCCACGCCCGTCGAGACGCTCGACGGTACGCAGACGACGCTCGCGGAGTACGCGGGAAAGGTCCTGCTGATCGTCAACACGGCGAGCAAGTGCGGGTTCACGCCGCAATACGCTGGCCTCGAATCGCTTTACCGCTCGCTCGCCGACCAGGGCGTCGCGGTGCTCGGGTTCCCGTGCAACCAGTTCGGCGCGCAGGAGCCTGGGGATGCGGCGGAGATCCAGCAGTTCTGCAGCCTCACCTACGACGTCTCGTTCCCGATGTTCGCGAAGGTCGACGTCAACGGGCCCGGAGCGCACCCACTGTTCCAGCAGCTCAAGGCGGCGGCGCCAGGACTGCTCGGGACCGAGGCGATCAAGTGGAACTTCACGAAGTTTCTCGTCGATCGCGACGGCCGCGTCGTGAAGCGCTACGCGCCGAACGACACCCCCGAGTCGATCGCGGCAGACGTCAAGGCGCTGCTCGCCCGCTGACGCGCATCGACCAGGCGCCGTCGAGCACAGCCAGGCGCGGCCCGAGCCAGGCGAACGCCGCAGCGACGGCGTCGGCCGCGGCGGCCGCGGGACCGCCGAGCAGCACCCCCGCCCCGTTCAGCCGGTTGCGGCGCTCCTCGAGCGGGAACGTCACGAGCTCGAGCGCCGCGAAGGTGCGTCCCGCGCGTTTCCACGCGTCGATCAGTCCGTTCGGACGCGAGGTGCCCTTGACCGGGTACCAGACGAGGACGGGGACGTTGGCGGCTGTGCGGTGCGCCAACTCGCCGGCGCGAGACCAGTCTGCGCCGGAGTCGTAGGGCGGGTCCGCGACCACGAGCGTCCCGGCGTTGGCCGACGCCACGGCCGGCCACCCGTCCTCGGCGAGCACCTCGAACGGGCCCGCGGCAAGCCGACCGAGCGACTCCCGCAGCTTCGCAGCGACCTCTTCGTCGCGGTCCGACGCGCGGAGTCGGGCCGACGGAGCCGCCGCGGACGCGAACAGCGGGGAGCCGGGGTAGCTGCGCGGAGGCCACGCGGCCTCGGGCTCGAGCACCGCCCGCACCGCCGCCCAGCGCGAGACCGCTAGCGGCGCGCCGCGGAGATCCGAGAGTCGACCGAGCCCCTCGGTCCACTCGCCCGTGGGGCCGAGCCCGTACCAGCCACGGCCTGCGTGAAGGTCGAACACCGCCGAGGGGGTGCAGGCGTCGAGCGTCGCGACGAGGGCGACGTGCTTGACGATGTCGCCCACGTTGCCGGCGTGCATTCTGTGGTCGTACCGCTTGGTCGAGTCAGCCGGCGGCGCCGACCACCCGCCCTGCCTGGGGCGCGGCGCTGCAACGGGGGCGGCGCTCGGCTTCGCGGGCGCCGCGCCGGCTTCCCGCTGCGGCGAGGACGGCGGACGCTGTGGCGTCTGCTTGCGTCGTGGGGGCTTCGGACGAGTCGCCATGGGGATGCACAACGTGTAGGACAGGCGGGTCTGGTACAGCGACGGCATCCCGCCTGCAACCCAGCCGACGCCAGAGATGCGCCGCATTTACGCCGACCACAACGCGACCTCACCCCTTCGCGGCGCCGCGCTGGACGCGATGGTCGCGTATCTGACGACCGACGCGGGGAACCCCGGCAGCATCCACGCCGAAGGGCAGCGCTCGCGCGCGGCGCTCGAGCGCGCGCGCCGACAGGTGTTGGGGGCGCTCGACGCCGCGCCGCGCGGGTCGTTGACGTTCACCTCGTCTGCGACAGAGGCGAACAACCTCGCGATCTTGGGGCTGGACGCGGAGGGGCGCGACGTCGTCACGTCGCGGCTCGAGCATCCGAGCGTGATCGCGGCGGCGGAGCATCGCGCGCAGCGTGCGGGAGGGCACGTTCGCTGGGTGCGGCCCGACGCTGGCGGCCGCATCACCCCCGACGCGCTGGCGGGCGTACTTGGGACCGGCGAGGACGTGTGCTGCGTGGCGATCGGGGCCGCGAACCACGAGCTCGGTACGCGCCCGGCGTTGGACGAGATCGCGCGCGTCTGTGCGGACGCGGGGGTCTGGCTCCACGTCGACGCCGCGCAGGTGTTCGGGCGAACGCCGCTGCAGGTGCCGGCGGGCGTTCAGTCGATGACGCTGGCTTCGCACAAGGCCGGGGGACCGCTCGGGGTGGGGGCGCTGTGGCTCGCCGCCGACGCTCGCGTGGCGCCGCGCGCGCTTGGCGGTGCGCAGGAGAGGGGGCTTCGCGCAGGCACAGAAAACGTAGCTGCCGCGGTCGGTTGGGGCGTAATTATTGGAGCGAGTGGTAGCCTTGATGTGCCTGCGGAGTGGGGGGCGCTGGCGCTGCTGCGCGACCGCCTCGAGGCGGCGCTCGCGCGAGGGTGCGGTGCGGTCGTCAACGGGTCCGGCGACCGCCTGCCGAACACGACGAACGTCTCGGTGCCCGGGACGGAGTTCGAGCCGATGCTGATGGCGCTCGACCAGCTCGGCGTCGCCTGCTCTGCGGGTTCGGCTTGTTCAGCCGGAAGCCTGGAGCCGTCGCCGGTCGTCGAGGCGCTGGGTCTGGAACCCTGGCGAGCGCGGAGTGCGCTACGGTTCTCGTTGGGACCGGGGACGACCGCCGCCGATGTCGACGAGCTCGCGGCGCGAGTGGTCGCGGCTGCCGTGCGGTGCGGCCGCGCGGAGGTGGCTTGATGGGAGGGGAGCGCGTGCTCGTCGCGATGTCGGGCGGGGTCGACTCGTCGGTCGTCGCCGCGATGCTCCACGCAGCGGGCGCCGAGGTGATCGGAGTCTCGATGCGGCTGTACGCGTCGCCGGCGACGCCGGGGAAGTCGTGCTGCAGTCCCGACGACCTGCTCGACGCGCGCGCCGTTGCAGACGCGTGCGGGTTCCCGTTCTACGTCTCGAACCTTCAGGCGGAGTTCGAGGAGCGTGTCGTGTCGTACTTCGTCGAGGAATACGGACGCGGACGGACGCCGAGTCCGTGCGTTGCGTGCAACGACCACCTCAAGTTCGACGTCCTTCTACGCCGGCTCGAGGCTGTCGACGCGGACGCGCTCGCGACCGGGCACTATGCGCGCATCGAGCCGCGCCCGGACGGGACTCTCGCGCTGCTCCGCGGCGCCGATCCCGCAAAGGACCAGTCCTACTTCCTGTTCGGACTCCGACGAGAGGTGTTGCCGAGGGTACGGTTTCCCCTCGGTGGCATGCGAAAGGCAGATGTTCGCGCGCTGGCGGCCGAGCTCGGCGTCCCGACGGCGGCGAAGCCGGAGAGCCAGGACATCTGCTTCGTGGGAAAGGGGAGCTACGCCGACCTCGTGGCGAGCCGCCTTGGCCCCGACAAGGTCCGTCCGGGCGTCGTGCGGCGGGTCGAGACGGGCGAGGTGCTGGGCCCGCACGACGGAGTGCACCGCTTCACGCCGGGGCAGCGCCGCGGGCTCGGCGTCGCCGATGGCGAGCCGCTCTACGTGCGCCGTGTCGACGCGACGACGGGGGACGTCTGGGTCGCCGCGCGAGAGCGAGCCGGCAGCGAGGTCTTCACGGTCGAGCGCGTGAACTGGCTCGCGGACGCCGAGCCTCCGCGCGAGTTCTCGGCGAGCGTGCAGGTCCGCTACAGGCAGGCCGCGCTGGACGCGGAGGTCGAGCGGACCGGCGACGGTGCGCTCCGAGTGCGTCTCGCGCGCCCAGAGCTGGGCGTGGCGCCGGGCCAGGCCGCGGTGTTCTACCGAGGCGACGAGGTGCTGGGCGGGGGCTGGATCGAGGAGGTGCGCTAGTGGGGCGTCAGACGTCGCCAAGGCGCATGTCGGGCGCGTTCGGCCCCGCCGAGTTCGCCGAGCGGTTCGGTTACCGTTTTCGCGACGCGGCGCTCCTCGAGGAGGCGCTGACGCACCCGTCTGCCGCAGAGGAGAGTGGCGACGGCCGTCCGCACAACCAGCGTCTGGAGTTCCTGGGCGACGCGGTCGTCGGGCTCGTGGCGTCGCGCGCGCTCATGGGCGCGAACCCCGCCTCTGCCGAGGGCGCGCTGTCGCGGATGCGCTCGCGCGTGGTGAGCGAGGGTTCGTTGGCGGGGGCGGCGCGGGAGCTTGGCGTCGGTTCGTGGCTGCGGCTCGGGCGCGGCGAGGAGCAGACGGGGGGCCGTGCGAAGCCCGCCGTGCTGTCGGACGCGTTCGAGGCCATCGCGGGGGCCCTCTTCGTCGACGGCGGCTACGCGGCCGCGGAGCGCTGGGTGGCGGCCGCACTGTCGGCGGCGGTCGCGGCGGCAGACGTGGCGACGGCCGTCGATGCGAAGACCGAGCTGCAGGAGCGGCTGCAGGGGGCCGGCCGCCCGCGGCCGACGTACTCGCTAGTGGGCGTGTCGGGCCCCGGGCACGCGCAGGTCTTCGAGGTCTCGGTTGCCGTCGACGGGCTCGGGGAGTTCCGCGGGGAGGGTGCATCGAAGAAACGTGCGGAGCAGTACGCTGCCGCCGCGGCGCTCGGGGCTTTGACTGGGGCGACCCGCGGGACTAAGGCTGACTAAGACGTCCGAGTGGCGTCGCACCTAGACTCCTCGTGAGAACCGCAATGTCTACCGTCCTCGTCGGTCTGCTCGGGAACACGGAGCTGCTGCTCATCCTGGCCATCGTCGTGATCGTCTTCGGCGTGGGCAAGCTGCCCCAAGTCGGGCGCCAGCTCGGCGAGGGCATCCGGAACTTCAAGAAGGAGCTCGGCACCGAGACTCCGCCGCAGATCACCAACGACGCCGCGTCGGCCGCACGCGACGTGACGGAGGAGCACCACGCCGGGACCGGGACGTCGCAGCCCTGAGTCCACCGCGACATTTGTGTCGCGATCCGAGAGAGGGCGCCCGCTCGGGGCCCTCTCTTTGCGTTTTTGTCTGCCCCCGTTCTGTCTGCCGTACGCCGCCCGCAGCGTGGCCGTTTCCGCGCGGATCGGAGTGAATCGCGCGACGCCGCGTCGGCGGGTGGACTCTGGCCCGGGTGTTGCTAGGTTCAGCTCCGAACCCAACTGAGGCTGGCTATGACGCACAGGTCTACCTGGCATGCACCGTTCGCGAGTGTGACGCTTGCCTTCGCTGCGCTGGGCGCCGTTGGCTGCGGCGCGAGTGATGAGGCAGGGGCGAGCGGCGACTACTACGAGCCCGGCGGTAGTGATGCGTCCTACTACGACGCGGGAAGCGGGGGCGGCGCGTACGACGACGCGAGCTCGCCCGACGACGACGTCTTCGTCCCAGAGGCTCCCGAGGAGCTGCCACCGCCGGCGCCGGCGGCCACCTCGCGCTACGTCTACACGCTGAGCGAAGGGCTCGACGCGGTGGTCCGCATTGACGTCGACTCGCTCGCCGTCCTCCCGATCGCCGTCGGGCGCGCACCCAGCGCGGTTGTGGCGATCCCGGGGTCCGAGTCGGTCGCCGTGCTGAACGCGGGCTCTGGCACGGTCAGCCTCGTCGAGGACGCTGTGACCGCGGAGATCGAGGTGGGGTGGGGCAGCAACCGGCTGGTCGCGAGCGCCGACGGCGCTTACCTCGCCGTGTGGTACGACAACGCTCACGCCAGGCGCGGAGACGCCGTCGGCGCGCTGGAAGAGGTCACCGTTATCCGCGTGGAGTCCGCCGCGGCGTTCACGGTGACGGTCGGGCTCAACGTCCGTGAGGTCGCCTTCGCCGGCGGCCGCGTCTATGCCGCGACCGATGAGGATCTCTACGCCGCGGATCTGTCTACGCTGTCGCGCGATGTGGCGGCCGATGCCATCGCGCTCCCCGGCGAGGTCGAGTATCGCGAGACCGACAGTGAGTTCGTGTTCGACGCCGCCGGCGACGTCGCCGTGCTCCGCACCGACGGCCTGTCGGGCGTCTACGTGATGGATCTGCGAACGGTGCGTGGGCAGGTCGTTGCGCTCGACGAGGTGCCGACCGACGTCGACATCCTTAGCGACGGGGCTCGCGCGGTCGTCACGATGCGTCGCGCGCGCACGTTTGCCGTGATCGACCTCCGGGCGGCGTTGGCCGGAGATGCAGATGCCGTCCGGCTCGAGCCCGTCGAGGGTGCGGTTGGCTCGACGACACCGACGTCGGACGCGGCCTCGGCGATGTCATTCTCGAGCCTGAGCGACGACGCCTCGCTGACGGTGGTGTCTGTTGCGGACGGCGAATCTCGGCAGATCCCGTTGCAGCTCGCGCCGGAGTCGATCCACGTCGGCTCGCTCTCGCAGCGCGTCGTGGTCGGCCACGGGGTCGCGGACGTAGCGCCGTGGTTCGGCGCGACAGTGATCGACCTCGAGAGCGACTATGCGAAGCTCGTGGTGCCGTCGGGTGCCGTCGATTCTGTTGTGTTCACGCCAGATGGCCACGACGCGTTCGCGACGCTCGAGACGACCGCGGGAGCGCCGCTCTCGGTCGTCACGTGGTTCGACCTGGACACGTTCGCGGCGCGTGACGTGACTCTCGGTGGCGGAGCGGAGTCGCTGGGCGTCACGCCGTCGGGGCTCGCGTACGTCACCCAGGATGTCCCGGGCGGTCGGATCACGTTGATCGATCCCGCGACCGGTGCTGTTCGTCATGTCAGCGCCTTCGCGCTCAACGCCTTCGTGGACTAGGAGGTGCCGATGAACCGACAGATCTTGCGGGCTGTGGCAGGGTGCGCCGGCGCGCTCGCGGCGGCGGTCGCTCTGCTCGGGAGCGGCTGTTCGGACGCGCTCACGTCACTCGACTCGGCGTGGTGGCCAGACGACGGAGGGAGCGGAACGGACGATCGCGGCCCTCAGGAGCCAGCGGTCCCCGTGACGCCGGCCCTTCTTCTCAGCGCGCCCGCAGCGTCCCGCTCGTACGTCTTCGTCGCGAACGAGCTTCGCGGGACGGTGGCAAAGATCCGGCTCGACCTCGCGGCCGTGCGGATCGAGCCGATCCGCGTTGGAGCGGGGCCGACGTTGATCGTCACATCACCCGAGTCCGACGTGGCGGTCGTCCTGAACGAGGCAGGCGGCAACGTCACGGTCATCGACGCGTCGGTTCCGGGCGACGTGACGACCCGTACGGTCGACACGCTCGACGGAGTCGACCACCTCAGCTTGTCGCCGGACGGCGGCTACGCGATCGCGTGGCGGGGCTACGCGCCGGGCTCGAGCGCCGCGCAGCTCCTGGCAGAGGTGTCACTCGTCGACGTTGACGGCGACGCGGCGGTGGCGCCGGTCGTGTCTGTCGGCACCGGCGTCGCAGACGTCGCGTACGACGCTACGTCGGAGAACGCCTACGTGGTCTCGCTCGACGGCGTGAGCCGGGTTCCGCTCGCGGCGGCGACGAGCGACACGTTTGCGCCGCCGCTGGCCGTCTGGCCCAGCTCGGAACGGCCGCGGGTCGGGGAGCCCGCGCGCGTCGTGGTCATGGCGGAGGCCCGCATCGCGGCGGCTTGGTCAACGACGTCGGACCGCCTGTTCTTGCGGGATCTCGACGGCGGCGACGTCGTGGAGGTTGAGCTGGGCGAGGGGAACGGTGTGGGAGCAGACGGGCAGCTCGCGGTGCTCGACGCGTCTGGCACCCTCGTTGCCGCGGCGCCCGAGGCGAGCGCGATCACGTGGGTGGATGCAGGCGCGGCGCTCCGCGGAGAGGATGGCGCGGTCTCCGCCGTCGACATCGGTGCGTCGGTCACGCAGCTGGTCGTCTCGCGCGACGGCGCCCTGGTGGCGGCGTTCGCGCACGGCGACGCGCTGCTGCACCTCATCGACTCCGACACGCGGGAGGTGCGGCACGTGGACCTCCGCAAGGGGATTGACCACATCGTGTTCGCTGACGACGGCGCCGACCTCGCCGTGTCCCACACGAAGGGCGAGGGGGAGCCCGAGGCGGGCAGCCCTGCCGACGAGCTGCTCGACCGAATCTACGCCGCGACGATCGTCGACCTGGAGTCGGACCGGACGAAGCTCGTGCAGCTCGCGAGCTACGCGACGGAGGTGGCATTCTCGCCGACCGCCGCCCTGCTGCTGGTCCCGGGGGCGAGCGAGCTGGTGCGCGTCGACCGTGAGGCACTCTCGGCCGACACGACACGCTTTGCTCGGCCCGTCGAGCACGTCGGCGTCGTTCCGGGTGTTGGGGCGGCGTACGTCTCGCAGGTGCACCCGATGGGGCGCATCGCGTTCGTCGACCTGCAGACGGGCGAGACGCGGGAGATCACGGGCTTCGAACTCAACGCACTCATCGACTGACTACGGAGGCAGAGATGCGCAGAATCGGAACGAGCGCGGCCCTTGCGCTGATGCTGGGCGCCGGGGGGTGCGCGGGCCTCGACGAGGACGTCGAGGTAGGGCGCTTGGGAGAGCCGTTCGCGGCGGGCGACCGCGTCGTGCAGATCGATGAGCGGCTTGGCGAGCTCTGGTCGATCGACGCCGACCCGGGTGCCGAGCGGATCGAGGTCGCGCGTACGGTGCTCGGCGGCGAGGTGCTGGCGCACGCGGTCCGCGCCGACGGCGTCGTCGTGGTCGTGACCGGCGCGGGGCAAGTTCTGGCCGTGGACCCGGTGGCCGGCGCTGTGGTGGCGTCGCGCACCGTCGAGGCGCCGTTCGACGCGCTCGCGCTCAGCGACGACGGGAGATTCGCGGTGGCGTGGCTTACGACGTCCGCGCCGAGCACCGGCATCTTGCAGACGCCAACTCGGATCGCCGTCATCGACTTCGACGACGACCAGACGGCGGCAACGGAGCTCACCCTCGCGGGCGGTCGACCCACCGGTGTCGTCTTCGCGCCTCCCTTCACGCTGTCCGACCCGACGGTGGCGCTCCGCTACGCGGTCGTCCTGACAAACGGCGCCGTCTCGCTCGTGGGTCTTGCGACGGGAGCGGACGCGCCCGAGCAGCGAATCGTGCCGCTGGTGGAGCCTGGAGCCGCCGCGTCGCTGGTGCCTTCGCTCGTCGCGTTCGACGACGACGACCCGGCGGATCCGTACGACATGACGATGTACGTCGCCGCGGCGAGCTCGACCGCGTTGTACGCCATCGACCTGCTACCCGCAGACGCCGGGACCGGGCGCACCGTACAGCCTACGATCAACCAGATCGCGCTGCCCGGGGCGCCTCAGTCCCTGCAGCGGTTCGACGTTGCCGGTCGCCAGAAGCTCCTCGCGATGACGCCCGGGCACGCGGTCGTGGTCGACACGGCGACCGCCGCCGCGACCGACGTCGCGATCGGTTCGGCGAGTCGCGCGCTCGTGTGGTCCGACAGCGAGACCAGCGGGGAGGTGCCACGAGGGCTGCTCTGGGCCCCGTCGACCGGGCTCGTCTGGCTGGTCGATCTCGACCTGCTCGAGGCGCGCGGGGAGGGCGCCGCGCGCGCGATTCAGCTCGGCGGCGCGGCAGGAAGCGCGCGGTTGGTCGGCGACGCTGGGCGCCGGCGAGCGGTGATGACCTACCAGGACGCGCGCGGGCTCGACATCGTCGACCTGCAGACGCGGCGATCGACCGCGATTCAGTCGACCGTCCAGCTCGGCGCTGCGGAGCTGGTGGGAGACACGCTGCTCACGGTCACGACTTCGGCCGCGACGCTGGCGGCTATCGACGTTCAGACCGTCGCGCCGATCGAGGTCGAGATGGTGGAGCCCGGCGGAGCGCTGTTCGTCGTCGGCGACGCCGTGGTGGTCGCACACAGCGGGTGGAGCGGCTGGTTCTCGGCGTACTCGCTCGCGTCGCTGCAGGACGGCGCTTTCGCGCAGGTGTTCGGATTCGAGCTCGAAGGGCTCCTCGACCGTGGAGAGGTGTCGCCATGACGCGTGGAACTGTCGTCGTGTTCGCAGTCGGCGTGGCCGTTCTCGGTGCGGGCGCGGCGCCGGCGTGGGCCTGGGACGAGGACGCAGGGCCCGAGCTCCGCACGTCGCTCGGGGGGTCGGTGGTCTTCTCGCCTAGCGAACAGTTCGCAGACGAGGTGGACACGGACGCGCGGTTCACGGGCTCGCTGGGCGCGCTCGTCCTCCCTGCCCTCGAGCTGTCGTTCGAGGGAGGGCGCGGTGAGACGAGCTACCCGCTCGCGAACGGCACCACGCTCGATACGGACGACCGGACTTACTCGCTACGCGCGAAGTACTTCGTACTCCCCGGCGGGTGGGCTCGCCCCTACGCGACCGTCTCGGCGGGCCTGATGGACACGCAGCTCACGAGCTGGGACTACGGGACTGAGCTCGACGATCGCGTGCTCTCGCCGATCGGCGACGCGTCCGTTGGCATGGAGGTGGTCTTTCCCGGGCACTTCAACTTCGGGTTCTTCCACGAGATCGGCTACGCCTACCGCGGCGAGCAGCAGGTCGAGCTCTCTGCGGCGCCGGGCGGCGACCGCGTGACGATCGATCTGGGCGGGCTGAGCCGTGGCGGGCTGACGCTGCGCGCGGGGCTCCGGTTTGGGCTTTGTATTGGACGGCCGCGCGGGGAGTAGCGTGGTGTAGGCGCGGCCGCGCCGCCCTTGCGTGGCGGCGCGGCCGAGGTTAGCAAGCCCGCGTCTCGTCCCGATACTAGGTGCGTCTTGGACAAGGTGGTGATCACCGGCGGCGCCGGCTTCATCGGCTCGCACCTCGCCACCGACCTCGTCGGCGCGGGCTTCGATGTCGTGTGTTTCGACAGCCTGGCGACCGGCTACGCGTCGAACCTCGCCCACTTGGGCACCGACGTGCGTCTCGTCGTTGGTGACGTGCGCGATGCAGACGCGGTCGCTGCCGCCGTGAGCGGCGCCCGGTGGGTGCTCCACCACGCCGCGATGGTGAGCGTTCCCGAGTCGGTGTCTTCTCCGCGAGAGTGCCACGACGTGAACGCGACGGGGACACTGAACGTGCTGGAGGCTGCGGCACGGTCGGGAGTCGAGTGCGTCACGTTCGCCGCTTCGGCGGCTGCGTACGGAACGAACCCGACGCTACCAAAGGTCGAGACGATGGCGCCCGAGCCGATCTCGCCCTACGCGGCGACGAAGCTGCTCGGGGAGCACTACTGCGCGACGTGGTCGGCAGCGTACGGGGTCCCGTGCGTCGCGCTGCGTTACTTCAACATCTACGGCGAGCGCCAGGACCCGACCGGCGCCTACGCGGCGGTGATCTCGAAGTTCCTGGAGCGCATGGGCGCCGGCCTGCACCCCGTGGTTTTCGGAGACGGGCTGCAGAGCCGCGACTTCTGCCACGTCAGCAACGTGGTGCGCGCGAATCGCGCGGCGCTGGAGCGCGGCGCGAGCGCGACCGGGGCGCCGATCAACGTCGGCACGGGCACGAGCATCACGTTGCTAGACCTCGTCGCAGCTCTGAACCGGGTGCTGGGCACGGCGTTCGAACCGGAGCACCGCGAAGAGCGTGCCGGAGACGTCCGCCACAGCTTGGCGGACATCTCGCGGGCGCGCGCGGTGCTCGGCTATTCCCCCGAGACGACGCTCGATGAAGGGCTCCGCCGTCTGGCTGCTAGCGTGGGCGCGGCGTGATCCGCTCGATGACCGGCTTCGGCGAGGGCGCGGCGAGCGTGGACGGGGTCGCGGTCAGCGCCGTCGCTCGGTCGTTGAACTCCAAGGGACTCGAGGTGCGCGTTGCCGTCCCTCAGACGCTGACTTCACTCGAGCCCGCCATCACCGAGCGGGTCCGGGCCGGGTTGACGCGCGGCCGTGTGGAGCTCCGTGTGGACGTGCGCGGGGCGCCTCGCGCGGCCAGCGACGACGCGGCTTTGGGCTCGCTGGTGTCGCGGCTGCGCGCCATCCAGCATCGCTACGACCTTGCCGGCGGCGTCACTCTGTCCGACGTCCTGCAGGCCGGCGGGGCCGACATGTTGGCGGCATCGGCGGGCGTACTGTCTGCGGAGCTCGCCGAGGAGCCGGTGCTCGCCGCCGTCGACGAGGCGATCGACGCGCTGACGTCGTTTCAGCGCCGTGAGGGCGCCGCGCTCGCCGCCGCGTTCGAGGCACTGCTGGCGGAGCTGCGCGAGGTTCTGGACCGGGTCGACGAATTGGCCGCCGGGCACGCGGTCGACGTCGCCGCGCGGCTGCTCGCGCGGCTCGGTGAGCTGGGGTCCGCGCACGACGACGGAAGGGTCGAGCGGGAGGTCGCGTTGATCGCGGCGCGTGGCGACATCCACGAGGAGCTCGTACGCGCGCGAGAACACATCCGTGCGTTCGCCGCGGCGCTCGCCGGCGACGCTGGGCCGGCCCCAGGTCGACGCCTCGGGTTCCTCGCGCAGGAGCTTGGGCGCGAGACCAACACGATGTCGGCCAAGTCTGCGTCGGCTCAGCTCACGCACGAGGTCGTCCGCGCGAAGGAGCTGGTCGAGCAGCTTCGAGAGCAGGCGTCGAATGTGGAGTGATCGATGATCTTCGTTGTGTCCGGTCCGTCTGGTGCAGGTAAGAGCACGCTGTGCTCGCGGCTGCTCGAGGAGGACGACTCGCTCTCGCTATCGATCAGCTACACGACGCGGGCCCCGCGAGGCGCGGAGCAGGACGGCGTGCACTATCACTTCGTCGAGCGCTCGCGCTTCACGGCGATGGCCGACGCCGGAGAGTTCGTGGAGTGGGCCGTCGTCCACGACAACCTGTACGGCACGTCGCGCGCGGCGACGGACGCGGTCGTGGAGCAGGGGCGGGCGGTCCTCTTCGATGTCGACTACCAGGGCGCCGCGGCGCTCCGACGCGCGTACCCGGAGGCGGTGACGACCATCGTCCTCCCGCCCAACATGGCGATCCTGGAGGCGCGCCTGCGTGGGCGCGGCACGGACGCGCCCGACGTGATCGCGCGCAGGATGCGGAACGCGCGGGCCGAGATCGCGAGCGCCCCGGAGTTTGGGTACGTCATCGTCAATGATGATGTTGACGCGTCATTCGTGGCTCTTCACTCGATATTGGTGGCGAGCCGGCACAGGACACGGGCGGTGTGGCCGAGCGCGGCCCGCGCGCTCGGGGTCTCGGAGTAGGGCGGCCACCGGCGAGTCTCTTTCCGCGCGTCGGGAATTGACGCTCTGGCGCACTGCGTCGATAGTGCCCGGACCGGTCGCGCCGGTGCGCCGGGAGAGGTTTGATGCCGCTCGCCGAGTCTGCCACGAACGACACCCTCGAGACCCGCTTCGGCGAGGTCTTGGGGCGGATCCGAGGGTATCTCCCCTCGCCCGACGAGCCTCTGTTTCGTCGCGCGTTCGAGTTTGCCGCGGAGAAGCACGCGGGGCAGACGCGGAAGAGCGGTGAGCCGTACATTGGGCATCCGCTCGAGGTGGCGGCGATCGTCGCGGATCTGCACCTCGACATGCCGAGCCTGCTCGCGGCGCTGCTGCACGATACCGTCGAAGACACCGACACGACGATCGAGGAGATCGCGGGTCAGTTCGGGGCCGAGACGTCGGTGTTGGTCGACGGGCTGACCAAGATCTCGAAGCTGAAGTTCAAGTCGCGCGAGGAGGCGCAGGCAGAGAACATCCGGAAGCTGATCGTGGCGATGGGGCGCGACATTCGCGTCATCCTCGTGAAGCTGTCGGATCGGCTCCACAACATCCGGACCCTCGACGCGATGGCGCCGGCGAAGGCGCGGCGGATCGCGCAAGAGACGCTCGACATCTACTCGCCGCTGGCGAATCGGCTCGGCATCAACTGGCTGAAGAACGAGCTCGAGGACTACGCGTTCCGCGCGATGAACCCCGAGGCCTACGACATGCTGCGCGAGCGCGTCGCGCAGAGCCGACGCGACCGCGAGGGCTACATCGCCGACGTGAACGTCGGGCTCGCAAGGATTGTAAAGGAGCGAGGGATCTCAGCCGAGGTCCAGGGGCGCCCGAAGCACTTCTATTCGATCTTCAAGAAGATGCAGAAGTCGGGGGTCGAGTTCGACCAAGTGAACGACCTCACGGCGTTCCGGATCATCGTGTCGGACAAGGCCGCCTGCTACGAGGCGCTCGGGCTCGTCCACGACATCTGGAAGCCGGTGCCCGGGCGCTTCAAGGACTACATCGCGGTGCCGAAGCCCAACGGCTACCAGTCCCTGCACACCACCTGCCTCGGGCCGAAGGCACAGCGCGTCGAGATCCAGATCCGCACGGCGGAGATGCATCGCATCGCAGAGCACGGCGTCGCGGCCCACTGGGCATACAAAGAAGGGCGCCGCATCGACCCCAGCGGCAACCAGTTCGCGTGGCTCCGCGAGCTCGTGCAGAGCCAGGCCGAGATCGACGACTCGCAGCAGTTCCTCGACTCCGTGCGGATGGACCTGTTCGCCGACGAGGTCTTCGTCTTTACGCCGACGGGCGACATCCTCTCGTTGCCGAAGGGAGCGACCCCGCTCGACTTTGCGTACACGATCCACTCCGAGGTCGGTCACCACGCCGTACACGCGAAGGTGAACGGCCGCGGCGTGAGCCTGAGGCACGAACTCGAGAACGGAGATACCGTCGAGATCCTCACGCGCACGGACCAGCGTCCGCGGGAAGAGTGGCTCGACATCGTCAAGAGCAGCCGCGCGCGAAACAAGATCCGTCAGTACATCCGGCGCGAAGAGCGAGACCGGGCGAAGGATATGGCGCGGGCGGTGCTGTCTGCCGACCTTCGGCGCTACGGCATCAAGCTCGACTCGGTCGTAAAGTCCGGGGACCTGCAGGCGGCAGCAGAGCTGCTGAAGCTCCAGAACGTCGACCAGCTCCTGATCGCGGTTGGCTACGGGAAAGTCGCGAAGGAGTCGGTCGTCTCGAAGATCGTACCGCCGGAGGTCGCCGCGCGCGCGACGAAGCCGACCGGCGCGGTGCGGCGCATCGGCGAGCGGATCGCGCAGATGATCGGGCGCCCGAACCGCGAGGCCGCCGTGAAGCTGGCGGGGATGGATGGCGAGGTCCTCGTCACGTACGCCCGGTGCTGCAACCCGGTCTACGGGGAGGAGATCGTCGGATACGTGACGCGCGGACGGGGCGTGGTCGTCCACCTCGCGTCGTGCGCGCGTATCGAGAGCCTCGAAGACGAGCGTCGGATCGACGTGGAGTGGGAGGCGCTCGGCGGGCACCACGACGACGCGTCGCGACGCCGCGTGACGATCCGAGTGGTGTGTCGTGACGAGCCCGGCAAGCTCAGCGAGATGTCATCGGCGTTTACGTCGCGGGGCGTGAACATCTCGGAGGCGCACTGCCGAACGACCGACGACGGCATGTCGACGAACGTGTTCGAGGTGATGGTGACCAACGCCGGTCAGCTCAGCGAAGCGATGAAGACCGTCGGGAAGATCGACGGCGTCATCCGAGTGGACCGCGTCCAGGCGTGACTCGCGTCGCGGCGGGACGTGTGCCCCCCCGCCATGAGTCCCGCGCTGCGCCGTCTAGTCTTCGGGAGCCAGCTCGATGCGCTTGAACTCGACCTCGAGGATCTCGAAGGTCCGGTCGCCGGAGGGGGTGGAGACCTTGACCTCTTCTCCCTCTTCGCGGCCGAGGATCCCCTGCGCGATCGGGGACTTGAAGTTGATGAGGCCGTGCTTGAACGAGGCCTCCTCCTCTCCGACGATCGAGTAGACCAGCTCTTCGTCGGTGGCCGTGTCGAGGAGCGTCACGGTGGCGCCGAAGGTGACGCGGTGGCCGGAGAGCCGTTCCGGGTCGATGACCTGTGCGAGCGCGAGCTTCGCCTCGAGGTCTCGGATTCGGGCCTCCACGAACCCCTGCTTCTCCTTGGCCGCGTGGTACTCCGCGTTCTCGCGGAGGTCGCCGTGCTCTCGCGCCACCTCGATCGCCTGCGAGATGGACGGGCGCTCGACGCCGCGCAGGTGGTCGAGCTCGGTCTTGAGCCGCTCCCGGCCGAGGGGAAGCATCGGGACTCGCTCCATCGTGTCAGCTCGCTGGCGGGTGGTAGTGTTGCATCGGAGCGACGGAGATCGTCGCGTCGCGGCTACGCTCTACCATAGCGTCGACAGCCGCCATAGCTGCGTTGATGGTGGTGAAGTAGGGGACGCCGTGGTTCAGCGTGAAGCGGCGGATCGACTTCGAATCGGCGATGGACTGGGCGCCCTCGGTCGTGTTGACGACCATACAGATCTGCCTGTTGATCATCGCGTCGACGACGTGTGGGCGACCCTCCTTCACCTTGTTGATGATGGTCGAGGCGACGCCGGCATCGGCGAGGGCTGAGTGGGTGCCGCGCGTCGAGACGATGTCGAAGCCGAGGCCGACCAGGGTCCGGCACAGCTCGATAGCCCGCGTCTTGTCGCGGTCGCGAACGGACACGAAGACTCGGCCAGACGCGGGGAGGGCGTTCGATGCGGCGACCTGCGACTTCAGGAAGGCGCGCTCGAAGCTGGTGTCGATGCCCATCACCTCGCCCGTCGACCGCATCTCGGGGCCGAGCAGGATGTCGACGCCCGGGAACTTGTTGAACGGTAGGATCGCCTCCTTCACGGCGAAGTGCTTCGGCCGGACGGGGCTGGTGAAGCCGAGCTGCGCGAGCGACTCGCCGGCCATCGCACGGGCCGCGAGCTTGGCGAGCGGGACGCCGATGGTCTTCGACACGAACGGGATCGTGCGGCTCGCGCGCGGATTCACTTCGAGGACGTAGATCTCGTCGTTCTGAACGGCGAACTGAACGTTCATCAGTCCGCAGATCCCGAGCTCTGCGGCGAGCGCGAGCGTCTGCCTCTCGATCTCGGAGACGATCGCCTCGGAGAGCGTGTGCGGCGGGAGGCAGCATGCGGAGTCGCCCGAGTGGACGCCGGCTTCCTCGATGTGCTCCATGACGCCGCCGATCACGTAGCTGGCGCCGTCGCCGAGGCAGTCGACGTCGACCTCGGTGGCGTCGTTGAGGAAGCGGTCGAGCAAGACGTTCCCGCCTTCTCCGGCAGCGTGGGCCTCGGCAAAGAAGCGCTCGAGCTCGGTCTCGGACTCGACGACCCTCATGGCGCGCCCGCCCAGGACGTAGGAGGGGCGAACGAGGACAGGGAAGCCGATGCGGCGCGCAGCGGTCAGGGCGTCGGCGTAGGAGCGCGCGGTGTCGCCCTCGGGCTGGCGCAGGCCGAGGGTCTCGATCAGCGCGTTGAACCGCTTGCGGTCCTCCGCGCGGTCGATTGTGTCCGGGTGCGTCCCGAGGATTCGGACGCCGGCGCGCATGAGCGGGAGGGCGAGCTTGAGCGGCGTCTGACCGCCAAACTGGAGGATCACGCCCTCGGGCTGCTCACGGTGGATCACCTCGAGGACGTCTTCGAACGTGAGGGGCTCGAAGTAGAGGCGGTCGGGGACGTCGTAGTCGGTCGAGACGGTCTCGGGGTTGCAGTTGACCATGATGGTCTCGAACCCGGCCTCGCGCAGCGCCTTCACGCCGTGGACGGCGCAGTAGTCGAACTCGATGCCCTGGCCGATGCGATTGGGCCCGCCGCCGAGGATCATGACGCGACGCGGCGCCGGCGGGAGCTCGTCTTCGATGTGGTCTTCGTAGGTCGAGTAGAGGTACGGGGTGACGGCCTCGAACTCCGCTGCGCAGGTGTCGACCTTCTTGAAGACGGGCCGGAGGTTGATCGCTGCGCGCGCGGCGCGGATCTCCTGCTGAGTGCGGTCGAGGAGCCGGGCGACCTCGGCGTCGGAGATGCCTCTTCGCTTGGCGGCTCGCAGAAGCGCGTGGCCTTCGTCGCTGTCGAGGTTCCCTCCGCGCCTGTTCCACTCCTTGAGGTAGCCCTCGAGCTCGATGACTTGCGAGATCTGGTCGAGGAACCACGGGTCGATTCCCGTGAGCGTGTTCACGTCGTCGACCGAGAGGCCGGAGCCGAGTGCGTCGGCGACGTACCAGAGGCGATCCGGGCCGGGGACCTTGAGATAGTCGCGGAAGAAGTCGAGGAGCGCCGCGCGGTCGGCGGGCACGCCGTCCTCCCCCGGAGGCGACAGGAGCGGGGTGAGCCCCATCCGCCCGATCTCGAGCGAGCGGGTCGCCTTCATCATGGCCTCGGGGAACGTGCGGCCGATGGCCATCACCTCACCGACGGACTTCATCTGGGTGGTCAGGACGGGCTGCGCGCCCTCGAACTTCTCGAACGCGAAGCGCGGGATTTTGACGACGCAGTAGTCGATGACCGGCTCGAAGCTCGCGGGCGTCTGCTTCGTGATGTCGTTCGGGATCTCGTCGAGGGTGTACCCAACGGAGAGCAGGGCGGCCATCTTGGCGATGGGGAAGCCGGTGGCCTTCGACGCGAGCGCGCTCGAGCGCGAGACGCGCGGGTTGATCTCGATGACAACGCGCCGGCCGGTGCGGGGGCAGACGGCGAACTGGATGTTGCAGCCACCGGTCTCGACGCCGATCTTGCGCACGATGGCGAGGGCCTCGTCGCGCATCGCCTGATACTCGGCGTCGGTGAGCGTCTGGATGGGGGCGACGGTGATGGAGTCGCCGGTGTGGACGCCCATCGGGTCGAGGTTCTCGATGCCGCAGATGATGACGACGTTGTCGGCGTTGTCGCGCATCACCTCGAGCTCGAACTCCTTCCAGCCGATGAGCGACTCCTCGACGAGGACCTCGCGGGTGGGGGAGCAGTCGAGCCCCCAGCGGATGAACTCGTCGTACTCGTTGCGGTTGTACGCGATGTTGCCGCCGGTGCCGCCGAGGGTGAACGACGGCCGGATGATTGCGGGGAAGCCGACGAGGTCCATGACCTCGAGGGCCTCTTCCATGGAGTGGGCGAAGCCGGAGAGGGCCATGTCGACGCCGATCTCCTGCATCGCGGCCTTGAACTTGAGCCGGTCTTCGGCGCGCTCGATGACGTCGTAGTCCGCTCCGATGAGGCGGACGCCGAGCTCCTGGAGGATGCCGCGCTCGTGGAGGGCCTTGGCGAGGTTGAGCGCGGTCTGGCCGCCCATGGTAGGGAGGATCGCGTCGGGCTTCTCGCGGATGATGATCTCGCGGAGGTACTCGACGGTCAGCGGCTCGATGTAGGTCGCGTCGGCGATCTCGGGGTCCGTCATGATGGTCGCCGGGTTCGAGTTCGCGAGCACGACTCGAAATCCCTCGGCGCGGAGCGCCTGGACGGCCTGAGTGCCCGAGTAGTCGAACTCGCAGGCTTGACCGATCACGATGGGGCCGGAACCGATGATGAGGATGCTGGAGATGTCCGTTCGGCGTGGCATTCGCAACTCTCGGTACGCGGTGCGCGGCGACTTAGCGGCGGCGAGTGGTCATTTCAAGGCTGACGCGGCGCGTCAGGCGCCGACTGGTGCGCGGCTGGCGCGAGACTGTGGACACGCCCGCGGTCGCATTGGTGCGCGGCTGGCGCGAGACTGTGGACACGCCCGCGGTCGCATCGTAGAACAGGGGCCCTGTCTTGGGACGACGCGATGGCCCGGCGCGGCAGTAGCGGCGAACGTTTCAGAGCTGGAGCAGAGATGAAGAGAGTTTGCAGCTTCCTCCTGGGGCTTGCCGTCGCATCGCCGGCGTTCGCAGGCGACGAGGGCGGTTCCGCCGCGGCGGCGCGGAGCGGCCTCACCGCGACCGATCCAGAGCTCGGCGTCACCGCGACTGCACCAGACGGCTGGGAGGTCGAGCGTCAGAACGACGAGCGCGCTTCGTTCGCGTTTCGCAACGAGGACCACAGCCAGATCGAGGTGATCGGCAACGATCTCCTTACGGCCGACGTCAGCGCTGCGTTCTTCCGGCAGTTCCACGAACTCCTGCAGGGCTCGTCGTTCTCGTCGGTCGGGCAAGAAGACAAGACCATCGGTGACCTCGCCGGTACCGAGACTATCTACCGCTTCGACCACACCAACGCGACCCTCAAGGTCGCCGTCTTCCAGTTCGTTCGCGACACCAAGGCATGGCTGGTCGTGCTCTACGCGCAGGACGATGCGTTCGACAGCCACGTCGACGAGTTCCGCGCGACGATCGCGGGCCTCACGTTCCAGTGAGGTAGCGGCGCTCGCCGTCGGCGTGCTCCTCGCTGCTTGCTGGGACAACGCCGAACCGGAGCGCGCACCCTCTGCCGCGCCCGCGACGACGCTGCTCGCGCCCGTCGCGCGCGACGCCGCTTGCGAGCGCGACCAAGCGCGTGTCGCTAGCGAGTTCGTCGATTCGTGCGTCGACCTCTACGAGCTCCCCGGCTTTGGACAAGCCCCTGACGTGCTCTCGCTCGATCAGGCGCGCGACGCGTGTGAGCGGCGAGGGCGGCGGCTCTGCCGAGAGGCCGAGTGGGAGGCCGCGTGTCGCGGCCCCGACGGGCTCGAGTACCCCTATGGCCCGCTCTACGTCCCCGGTCAGTGCGCCGTCGGTCGCGCTGCGCCCGTTGGCGCCGGCACCCTCAACGCGTGCCGCGCCACGTCCGGCGTGTTCGACCTCTCGGGCAACGCCGCCGAGTGGGTCGACAACGGGCTCCTGAAGGGTGGGGACATCGCGAGCGACGCGTTTGGCGCGCGCTGTGGTACGCGCGCACGCGTCGGGACTCCGCCGGAGCCCGCCGTCACCGGCGCGCGCTGCTGCAGCGATCCGCGGTAGACGGTACGCCGCTGCATCGACCGATCAGCGGCAGTCGCGCCCGAGCGCCCGAACGGTCAGTACGACCCGATCCGGACCACCTCGTTCTCGCCGGGGTCGACGTCCACGGTCCGAGACGTCGACGCGCCCCCCTGGCGCTCCAGGCGGATCGTGTGCCGACCGGGGCTGACGGTGAAGCGTCCCGCGCCGGGGAGTGAGCCGACTCGGCGCCCGTCGATGAAGACCGTGTGGCTGCCGCCACTGACGACGATGCGCACCGAACCCGTCGACGGACGCGGAGGCGGCGGGGTGGCCTGGCCGGCGTCAGCGCTGGGCGGTGAGGGTGGCTCGGGCGCGGTGTCTGGGCTCGCGGCGGCGGCGACGTCGTCGTGTGCCGTGGTCGCCTCACCGACGTCCGCCGGCGCGCTCCCATCCAAAGCGTCGGGCGCTGGCGCGTCCGCGGGGGCAGCGTCCTGGGTGCCGCCGCCGGAGCCGTCGACCACTCCCAGACCCGGCCCCGGACCTCCGCTCCCCGCACCGCTCCCATCGTGTTCGCCGGGCGCCGCCGCAGCGTCGTCGGCCGTCGCGGCTCGAGCGCTGCCCTCGGAGTCGGCGCGGTCGTCGTCGGCGTGTGTGGTTGGGGAAGCCACCGAGTGCTCGTCACTCCCGGCCTGAGCGATCTCGGCGGGGGGCGTGGCGGTGGTCGGTGTCGTGTTCGTCGACGCCGTGACGGGCGCGCGCGTCGCGAACCACGCGAGCGCCGCCCCCACCGCGACGACGACGATGGCGAGGAGGGCCAGTGGCGCCGCGACGCCGCGTCGATGACTCACCGGCGGCGGTGCGGTGTCTGGTTCCGTGGCGCCGGCGAGGGCGCCGCGCAGCCGAACCGATGGCTCGGTGTCTGCCTCACCGGGCGGACTGAACCCCGGGCGCGTGACTGCAGACGGGTGGTCGACCTGGGTGACGAGCCCGGCGGGGACGTAGGCGGCTCCCGACGCCGCTGCGAGCGGGGAGAGAGCGCCGGTTGGGTGCGCGCTGAACAGGTCGTCGAGCCAGAGTCGCAGGTCGCGGCTCGTCAGCAGCGAGTTCCACCCGCGCAGGAGCTGCTCGAGGGCGATGTGGAGCTCGGAGGCGGACTGGTAACGGTCGTCGGGGCGTTTCTCGAGCGCCCGAAGAATGACGGTCTCGATGTCGGCGGGGAGGTCGTGGACGAGCGTGCACGGGCGAGGAGGCTGCTCGTTGAGGATCGCAGTAATCGCGAGGAGCTCGCTCTCGTGGCCGAACGGGCGGCGGCCGGTGACGAGCTCGTAGAGCACGATGCCCAGCGCGAAGATGTCGGTTCGCGCGTCGACGCGCTGCCCGCCGATCTGCTCCGGGGCCATGTACGAGAGCTTGCCTTTGACGGCGCCGGTCTGGGTCTTGTGGGTAGACGTGGCGGCCTTCGCGACTCCGAAGTCGACGAGCTTCACGACGCCATCGCGCGACAGCAGGATGTTCTGCGGGCTGATGTCGCGATGGACGAGCTGGACGGGGGTCCCGTCGCGGTCGACGAAGTTGTGGGCGTAGTCGAGCGCGACGCAGGCGTCGGCGACGATTCTGACCGCGACCACCGGCGGGATCGGGTGGCCTACCTCGATGGAGCGGTCGACGACGGCCTGCATGTCGCGGCCATCGACGAACTCCATCGCGATGAAGTACTCGCCGTCGGCCTCTCCAAGGTCGAAGATCTGCGCGATGTTCGCGTGCGTGAGGCGTGCGGCGAGGCGTGCCTCGTCGAGGAACATCTCGACGAACTTGGGGTCCTCGGCGAGGTGCGGGAGGATCCGCTTGACGACGAGCTGCTTCTCGAAGCCGGCGGGTCCTTCCTGGTGCGCGAGCCAGATCTCGGCCATGCCTCCGGTCGCTATCTTGCGATCGAGCAGATACCGGCCGAGCTTCTTTGGGGGCATCGCGAGCTCCTTGCGGCGCCTAGCTGCCGCGGTTGGCGAGCCTATGGCGTGTTGTGCGCCGCGGTCAATTCCATCGCCGGAGGCGGCACGTCTCGCGGTGGCGGGCCGATCGCTCCGTCGAGATTTGGCGTGCGAAACGCCCCACGGCGAGTTAACGTCACGACATGGGTAAGCTGAACGCAGTTCGTTGGGGCGCGCCGGTGGTCGGCTTGCTCGTCGGGGCCTGTCTCTCGTTCGGGGCCGCCGAGGCGAAGGAGGTAGGCGGCAGCGCGGAGGGGTCGTCGGTTTCGCAGACCGATCTCGCGAGCGCCGATACGGGCGCGCCCGCGTCGACCCCTGAGGAGGGCGCCGGAGACGAGGCGCAGGCGCCGCGCATCCCAACGGCCGACGTGCTCTCCCCGCCCCCTGCGCTGTTCGAGGACGGCGGTGCACCGGCGACGGCGTTGGTGATCGACATCAGCGGCGAGATCTCGCCCGCGACGGCCTCCTACGTCGAGCGGGCGCTCCGCGACGCGGCTGGTGCCGGTCTGATCGTGCTGCGCGTCGATACCTTCGGGGGTCGCATCGACGCGGCGGTCCGGATCCGGGACGCGCTGTTGGAGTCGGACGTCCCGACCGTCGCGTACGTGCCACACCGCGCCATCAGCGCCGGTGCGCTGATCTCGCTCGCGGCGCAGTCCATCGTGTTCGGCCCCGGCGCTTCGATGGGCGCCGCGACGCCGATCCAGATCGAGGGGGGCGAGGCGGCCCCCGTCGAGGACAAGGTCGTGTCGTACATGCGCGCCGAGATGCGCGCGACTGCCGAGGCACGCGGTCGCCGGACCGACGTGGCGGAGGCGATGGTCGACGCGTCCGTCGCCATCGACGGGGTGATCGACGACGAGACGCTGCTCACGCTGACCACCCGCGAAGCTGCCGCGCTCGGCGTGATCGATGGCGTCGTGGACTCAGAGGATGAGCTGTTCGCGGCGCTCGGCGCGGCGAGCACGGAGCGGGTCGGCGTCGAGCTGAACTGGGCCGAGCGCCTCGCGGGGTTCCTGACGTCGCCCGTGGTCGCTGGGATCCTGATGTCGATCGGGATGCTCGGGGTCATGATCGAGCTGTACCATCCAGGCGTCGCGCTGCCCGGCGTGGTCGGGGTGCTCGCGTTGTCGGCGTTCTTCTTCGGGCACGCCGTGGTGGCGCTGGCCGGGTGGGAGGAGGTCGCGCTCCTTCTCGTGGGCTTCGTCTTGCTCGCGCTGGAGCTGTTCGTGATCCCCGGGTTTGGGATCGCGGGGATCCTGGGCATCGCGTGCGTCGCGGGGGCGCTGCTGCTGTCGATGGTCGACGGTCCGCTCGACGTGGCGGTGTCGGCTGGGGCGGTGAACGCAGGAGCGCGCACGCTGTTCTTCGCGCTCGTCTTGGCGATTGGCGCTGCGTTCGCGATCGGGAAGCTGTTGCCCGAGCGGGCGTATCCATCGTGGCTGGTGTTGCGCACGACAATCGCGCAGCGTGCGGGTGCGGCTGCGCCACCCGAGACCGTAGTGGGCGTCAGCGTCTCGCCGGGCGACCGCGGACGCACGCTGACGCCGCTGAAGCCAGCCGGCAAGGTCCGGTTCGCGGGCGACGTCGTCGACGTCGTCTCGCGCGGTCCCTGGGTCGAGGCGGGGGTCGAGGTGGCCGTGGTCGAGGTCGGCGGCGTTCGTGTCGTTGTCGAGGAAGTCGAGTCTCCGAATGAGGGTTGAGTGATGATGTGGATTCTCCCGGTAGGTCTGGTCCTCTTCGCAGTGATGCTGCTGCTGTACTTCGTGCCGCTCGGGCTGTGGGTGTCTGCCCTCGCGTCCGGCGCCGGAGTCGGCATCTTCCAGCTCGTGGCGATGCGCCTCAGGCGCGTCTCGCCTCACCTGATCGTCAACCCGCGGATCAGCGCGGTGAAGGCGGGTCTCGACGTGCCGGTCGACCTTCTCGAGGCGCACTACCTCGCTGGCGGTCACGTCGAGCGCGTCGTCATCGCGCTCATCTCGGCGCAGAAAGCCGGAATTGGTCTCACGTTCGCCCGCGCCGCGGCGATCGACCTCGCCGGCCGCGATGTCCTCGAGGCCGTCAAGATGAGCGTCAACCCGAAGGTCATCCAGACGCCGAAGGTCGCGGCGATGGCCGGTGACGGCATCCAGCTCATGGCGATCAGCCGGATCACGCTCCGCGCGAACATTGACCGGCTGGTCGGCGGCGCCGGCGAGGAGACAATCCTGGCACGCGTCGGCGAGGGCATCGTCACCACGATCGGCTCCGCCAAGAGCCACAAGGAGGTGCTCGAGAACCCCGACCGGATCTCGAAGACCGTCATGATGAAGGGCCTCGACGCCGGGACCGCGTTCGAGATCCTCTCCATCGACATCGCCGACGTCGACGTGGGCGCCAACATCGGCGCGAAGCTCCAGATGGACCAGGCCGAGGCCGACAAGAACATCGCGCAGGCGCGCGCCGAGAGCCGCCGAGCGGAGGCCGTCGCCACCGAGCAGGAGATGAAGGCCCGCTATCAGGAGGCCCTCGCCAAGGTCCAAGAGGCCGAGGCACAGGTCCCGCTCGCGATCGCCTCCGCCCTGCAGAAGGGCAACCTTGGCGCGATGGATTACTACAACCTGCGCAACGTCATGGCCGACACCGAGATGCGTAAGGCGATCGCCAAGGACGAGAACAAGTGACCGAACCCGGCTCGCTCCGCCGCGCGGTTCGAGCTGCGCTCATCCTGGCTCGCCCGCACGCGCTCGCGGCCGGGCGCGCCGCGCCATCGCCGGCCGCCTCCGACGGGCCGCTCGGCAGCAGGAGAGCCGCGCCGTCGACGGTGGCGCCGACCGAGGCCGCCAGCGCCGAGCCGCCGGAGTCGACGGCGCAGCCGACGCGCCGCTCGCTCGTCCCTCGCGGGATCGCCAGGAGCGAGACCGGTACGAACCACGTCGTGCCACCTGCCACCGGCGCGGGCGACGCCGCTCCGTCCGCCGCTTCGCACCCTGCGTCGCCGACGCACGACTCCAGCACTCGCCCGCTCCCGCTGTGGGACGCGACGGCGGACGCGCTCTCGCGCTCGGCGATCCTGGCGGAGGCGGCTCGCGGACTGCGCGCGCCTGTCTCTGAGCCGGCAAAGTCCCCGCCGCCGCCCGCGGGCGCCCGCACCGTCGCGTCGCCCGCGGTGGGGCACGGCGGGGCGACACAGGCGCTCGAGCCGATTGACGATCTGGACGAGACGCCGACCGGGCGGTCCTCTGCCCTCCGTGAGCCGCTCGAAGAGGCGGGCGGCGACTGGGCACCGATCGACTCGCTACCCAAGCCCGGCGACCGCGGCCCGGCCGGCACCGCTGCGATGCCGGCCTCGCGCGGAACCATGCAGCTCGGTGCGCTCGACCCGGCCGGCGCGACGCCGCTGCGTCCCGCGCGGGACGGCGCCACCGGCGCGTCGGACGCCGCCTCCGCCCCCACCGAGCGTGCGCCTGCAGCCGAGTCGGCGGTCGACGCCCCCGACGAGCCCGAGGAGCGCTGACGTGGAGGGCGCGGTCAAGATCGCACTGATGCTCGCATGGGTGGGGTACCACCTCTTTCGGCAGTATCGTCGCTCGACCAACAACGCGATCGCGGCGTCGCCGCGCGCGGCGAAGGTTGCGCCCGCCGGCCTCGCGCCGACGCCTCACGCCTCGCGCTCGGCGCTCGCGCAGCTTCGGTCGCGCCTCCAGAGGGACGTCGAGGTCGGCGCGGAGGTTCGAACCGACGCCGCGACGCTGGTCGGGGAGGCGCGACTGCTGCGCGCACGCCTCGCCAGCGTGGAGCGCCCCGGGGAGGCCCTCGTCGACGCGTTCGACGCGCACATTGGCGCGGCGGTTCCCCTTTTGGAGCTGCTGGGTGGCGAAGCCCAGGTGACGCCCGACGCGATCCGGCTGATCGGCCTGACTCGGTCGCGGGTCGACGCGCTACGTGTTCTCGCCGACGCGCGTCTCGTTCCCTCGACCAACGACACGTTTGCGGCGATCGAGGAGCTCTACGCGGCCATTGCGGCGCCGCTCCACGATCTCGCCGAGTCCGGCGAGATCACGTACCCCCGGTATCCACTCATGGCAGCGCCGGTGACGGCGGCCGAGGCGCTCAGCGGCATGCTCCGGGACCGAATCGTGCTCCCGGTCGACCCAGATCTGCCATCCGATCCGCGCAAGTGGGCGGATGCGGCATGGGCCGCGACGATCGCGGCGGCGCGCGCGTGCCCGGGGCTCATCGATGAGCTCCACGCGGCAGCTCGCGCGGGACTCGCCGCTGCCGGCGCCGACCGAGCAGAGAGCCCCGTCGAGTCGGCGCTGGTGGGCTTGTGGATTCCGCAGCTCGTCCAGCAGTGGCTGACGGTGATCGTCGGCGGGCCAGCCATGGTCTCCGTGATGCTGGAGCGCGCGGCCGTTGACGAGACTCCGCAGCCCTGGACGCTCTCACCGAGCGCCCCGCCGCCGGCGGTCTCAGCGGCGATCGCGACCGAGCTCCTTTACGACGTCGGGCACGCGCACGACGCGAACGCGCTCGAGCGGTCGGCCGAGCATCGGGCGAGGCTCCCGGACGAGGCGCGGGTGCACGTTCGGAGCGGCGCGGTCGTCGCCGTCTCGGTGCGGACGATCGTTGAGCTCGCGGCGGCGACGGCGTCCGCGGTTTACGCTACTGCGCTGTACTCCCTCGGAGGTCGGACCCTCGAGGAAGTGCCCGGATACGAACTGTCGCCGGGCGTCTGGGCCGGCACGCAGCGCGTGGTCGATGCGCTGCGCCGCGGTGACGTTGCCGAGCAGGGCGGCGCGTCGACACCCGTGCCCCACCACGTGCGGGGCGCCTGGATGGCGGCCGTGATGGTCGGCGTCGCGCGGCCCGCCTCCGCGGGACCGATCTTCCGTGGCGCGCGATCGTTCATGATCCGCGGGTGGAGCGGGCTGCGTGCGGGTCGTACTCGTCGCAGCGGTGCGAAGCTCGACCGGGCCGACCTCCGCCTCGGCCTGGTGCTACCCGATCTCGCGGCTCGTCGTCGCTGCGGAGTCGATCCGCGCAGCGCCGGGTCGACTGCGGCGCTGACTCGGAGTGCACGCACCCACTGAGCCTCGCACAGGAGGCCGTCGTGGACTGTGCGCGTCGCGGAGCGTGCCCACCGAGTCGCCTCCGAGTCGCGGCGCGGTCACTCCACGGACGACCCGTCTAGCGGGGCGTCCTCCGCGGTCCTGGGTGTGCCGACGACTGCGCCGGCCGCCGAGCCATCGGCGGCCTCGGCGCCCGCCTCTGCCAGTACTCCGGCCTCCGCCTCGACCGTGTCTGCTGACGCCTCGCCATCGTCCGAGATGTCTTCCCCACCAACGACTTGGGGTCGAAAGCAGAAAAATCGGTCGAAGTAGTCGTCAGCGCCGATCTCGAAGCGGAGCGTCGTCGTGGGCGTGTCGGGGAGCGCTACCTCGATCGAGTCGTAGGTCCGGTCGTTCGGGTCAAAGGTCTTGGAGAAGGCCTCGTCGGCTCCGACGAACGCACGCAGGGTCACCGCGCTGCCGCGGTTCGAGCGGATCGACTCGAACGTGTTTCCGGCGCGGACTCGCAGCGTCCTTCCTGCGGCGGGCACGACCCCCCAGCGGATGCTCCACGTTCGTCCGTTCGGCGGCGCATTCGCGATGATGCAGCGGTAGGGGTTCTCGTCGCCCATGCCGCGGATCTCGGCTGCGACGTGGATCCATTCGTCGTAGCCGCCACAGTTCCACGACTGGTTCAGCCAGCGATCGCAGGCGCGCTCGCGCCCGTCGGGCTCGAACTGGCTAACGAAAGCATCCGGGACGTGCGTGAGGCCGTCCCACCGAACGGCGGGGGAGGGTGCGACGACGCGGGCGCGCTCCACGCGATAGCCGTCCTCGTCGAACAGGACCTCGCGATCGGCGATCCAGGTCGGCAGAGACGCCTCGAGCGAGCCCTGGTGGCTCGTGGCATAAGCGAGCCACAGGTTGCGGTAACCGTACGCGTCCCAGTCGTCGAGCGGCTGGGCCATCGCGACGGGTAGCTGCCCAAGCCCAAGCCGTGCGTCGGCGAACCACAGCGGCCACGGCCGGACGGCGTCGTCGGGGCGGGCGTTGTGAGAGATGACGATGTTGCCGCGCCGCACCGTCTCGGTGTTTGGCATCCGGTGGACGTCCCAGCGGCGAACGGCGAGCGAGCCGGCGGCGGCGAGCAGCGTCGCCACGACGAACGCGGCCGCGACACGAGGGCTGGGCGCGGGGCCGCCGGGCGCCGCAGAGCGCGGCGCGGAAGGGTCGGCGGCCGGGCTCAGTGTCCGCCGGCGTGCCCGCCCTTGAGGTGCCCGCCTTGCTTCGCAGTCGACGGGATACCGAGGGCGAGGAGCGCCTCGCGGTCGAGGAAGGCCTTGTCGCGCTCGTAGAACGGGTGCGCGTGGATGCCGGTGTCCATGCGGATAGCGTCGCACGGGCAGGCCTCGACGCAGAGGCCGCAGACGATGCAGCGGAGCTCGTCGATGACGAACGAGACGGGGTACTTCTCGATGGAAGTGTCCTCGTGCTGACCGGCTTCGATGTGGATGCACTTGGCCGGGCAGATCGTCGAGCAGCACATACATGCGACGCAACGGACCTGTCCGTCGTCGCGGTACGTGAGGCGGTGGAGGCCGCGGTACCGCGCGGGGTAGTCGCGCTTCACGTCGGGGTACTGGATCGTGACGACGTCGCCGCGCTTGCCGAGGGCGGCGGCGCCGAGGTTCTTGAAGAACTGCTTCGACGTGATTGCCAGGCCCTTCACGATCTCGGGCACGTAGAGCTGCACCCAGGCGTTGCGCTCGGGCCGGCGGACGGTTGTGACGGTCGCGGTCATGTCAGCCGAGGAGGACGAGCGTGACGAAGGCGGTGATGAACAGATTCGCGAGCGAGATCGGCAGCAGGATCTTCCAACCCAGCGTCATGATCTGGTCGTAGCGGAAGCGCGGCAGCGTCCAGCGGAGCATGAACTGCAGCCAGAGGATGAAGATGGTCTTGAAGATGAACGCGTGCACGCGAAGGAAGATGACGAGCCAGTAGGGCAGGTCGAGCGTGAACCAGGGCGCGTCGCTGGGGCCGATCAGGATCCCGGTCCCGTAGAGGTACGGGATCTGCCAGCCGCCGAGGAAGAGCGTCGCGATGAGCGAGCCGACGAAGACTGTCGCGACGTACTCGGAGAGCTGGATGACGCCGAACTTCATCGACGAGAACTCGGTGAAGTAGCCCGCGACGATCTCGGACTCTCCCTCGGGCGAGTCGAACGGCGCGCGCTTCGTCTCGGCCATGATGGCCAGCAGGAAGACGAAGAACGCGACGGGCTGGACGACGATGCCCCACATCGGGATCAGCCCGCCGATCAGGTGGCCCTGTGCGACGGCCATCTCGTTCAGGTTGAGCGTGCCGTAGATGAGGACGAGGCCCATCACGGAGAGGCCCATGGTGACCTCGTACGAGACCATCTGAGCGCTGGAGCGGAGGCCGCCCAGCAGAGAGAACTTGGAGTTCGAGGCCCACCCCGCGATGGCTGCGCCGTATACCGCGACGCCGCTGATGGCGAACACGTAGAGCAGCCCGTGCTCGAGGTTGGCGATCGAGAAGTAGTTGTGCTGCACGCCGTCGCAGACGTCGCGGTAGTCGACGACCGACAGGGTGCCGTCGCAGTAGAGATCC
>JACKDJ010000017.1 GCA_020633625.1 Myxococcales bacterium | reverse complement strand
ATCTCGTACCCCCACGGGACAGCGTAGGGGGTGCCCGCGCCGTCCCACGTTCGGACGTCCGTTGGCGTGAACGAGACGTCGGTTGCCTCGAACAGACGTGCGCCGTCGAGGGCGACGGTGGCCCAGCCGATGGTGCGACCTCCGTTCTCGAGCGGCGCGGTCACGGAGTCGAAGACGATCGACAGCCCGTCGGTGCGGAGCGCGCGGAACCCGGCGAACGACGCGGCGACATCGAAGGGGTAGCCGTTGGTGAGCGTGTGCTCGGCATAGCCGCGGCCCGTGAGCGGCTGCCAGTCGTCGGGCGCCTCGCGGTTTGCCTTGCGGTTCACGCGGCCCTCGAACGAGAAGCGCGGCATGGCCTGCTGCTCGAAGAAGAGGTGGCGGTCCCAGCCATACTCGAGCCGTCCGTCGCCGGGACGGTACATCGGCTCTTCGAGGTCGAAGCGCAGCTCGGCCCACGCCGTCCGATCGCGACCGCGGATAAAGGTCTCGTAGTGGCCGTCTTCACCGCGGAAGTAGCAGTCGATCCACTGGATCGAGACACGGTCGGGGTCCCAGCCCCAGTCGTTGTCGTCCCAATCGAAGCCGCGGTCGCCGACGGCGACCCCCGGCGCCCCAGCCGCGGTGTTCGCGCCGTCGGGCGAGACGATGATCAGGCGTCCGGAGCCCTGTCGCTCGATGCCGTAGCCAAAGCTGCTGGTCAGGAACTGGACGAGGATGAACGTGCCGTCGTCGGCCCAGAACCACATGTCCCAGGTCTCGAAATACGGCGCGGGCTGGATGTCGGGCGACCACTCGTCGGGGTCGGCGGGGCGCGCCGGGCGGTCGTCCCAGCCGTACACGGGCTCGACGTCATCGGCGCGGGCGGGCAGCGCGAGCGCGCAGACAACCGCGGCGACGGCGATGGCGGCGGCTCCCCTCATTGGCACCGCTGGCGTGCGGCGGCCGCGAGGGCCGGCGCGTAGGGTCCGGCGTCCACCCCGTACTCGTCGTTCCGCCACTGGAGCGTTCGGTCGATGGCGCCACACTGGCCGCGTGTGCCGCGCGCCGCCTGCAGCGCGATCGCCCGGAGGCGCGCTTCGGGGTGCGCCTCGCCGCGCGCCGCGACGGCGTCGACCTGCGCGTCGAGCTCGGCGCCGCACTCGCCGGGCCGCGCGAGGGCCGCGAGCGGCCAGGCGAGGTCGCGGGTCTGGAGCCACGGCACCAGCCCGTACGCCGCCGACGCAGCGCCGCTGAGCGCCTCGCAGCTCACGCTGGCGCTCTGGTCGGCCAGCCGTGCGAGCAGCGCGTCGTAGTCGGCCGCGGGCACGCCGAGCCAAGAGCCGGCAGAGAGCACCGTGATCAGGTCCGCGGTGTCCCAGACCGGAGCGCAGCTCCGGATGTACGTCGGCCACGGAGACGAGGGGTCGGTGAAGCGGTCGGGGTCGGAGGTCGGGACGCGCAGGATCGACTCGATCACGCCGGCCGACGCGCACAGGGCAGGCGTACCAGCCTCCGCGATCGCCCGCCGCGTCGCGACCGGCGTTGAGCTCGACGTCAGCTCGGACAGCAGCCCTGACACGATCGTCGCGCGCTGGTCGTACTCGAGGGACGTGATGGCGTAGACCAACCCGCGCACCGCCGCCGGGCTGAGCTCGCCGCTGCGGATCCGCCGCACCGCGAGGTTCGGCGTCGACGCGGCGCCGAGCTCGCCGAGCGCGTCGAGATCGAACAGCGCAGCGAGCGCGAGCTCGCCACCAGCGGCCGAGCACCCCGACGAGCCGTCGCACTCGAGCGCGTCGGCGACGGTCCACGTACGCGAAGCGACGAGCGCCCACGCCTCCCCGGCGTCCGACGGCCCCCCGTCGTCTGCGACGTGACGAGCGAACACGCCTACCGCCGGGTCGTCCGGGCTCAGCGCAGCGACATAGGGGCCACAGTACTCGACGAGCGGCGCGACGTCGTAGGCGAGCGCGAGGCTGACGATCCGCTCGCGCGCGCCGAGCTCGAGCGACGCGAGCGACTCGCCGAGCGACCGCTGCGTCGTGGGGTCGAGGGCCGACGCGAACGCGACGCCGTGAAGGCCAGGGTCGAAGTCGCGCCCGGCGGCGTTGGCGGCCGCGATCAGCAGATCCGCCCGCGCGGCGGTCGTGGCGAGCAGGTCCGCGAACCAGACCCCGTCTTCGCGCGCACCGATCCCGAGGACGCAGTCCGCGAGTGCGGCGACTCCGGGCGCCGTTGCCGACGCGGCGGCCTCGAGCCCGTCGCGGCACGCCGCCGCGTCGGCGGCGGCGAGACAGCGGGTGACCTCGGAGAACCGGCTCGCGTCCATCGACGCCGAGTAGGAACCGCACGTGGAGGAGCCCTGCGGCGACTGCGCGCCACCGCAGCCGAGGGCAGCGCCGAGCGAGAGCGAAGCGGCGGCCGCAACGGCGGCGCGTGAGTTGAACGTCGTCTTCAAGGGATCAGGGGTGTTCGTTTAGCGAGGTGAGGTGCCAGCCGAGCCACGAGTGCGTGGCGGTGGTGACGCTGAGCGGGTCGACGTCGAAGTGGCGAGTCGTCTTCAGATCCACATCGAGGATGGTGCACGCGACGGCCGCGATCACGTCGGGGGGCGCGATCACGACAGCGCTCGCCCAGCCGGGCCGGTTCGTCAGTCCGGTCAAGAAGGACTCGGCCCGCAGTCCGACCTCGGTGAGCGGCTCTCCGCCGCCGGGCGCGGCGCGGGCGACGAAGTCAGCCCAGAAGCTCTCGACCCGAACGGAGTCCGACCGGCGGAGCTCGTCCCAGGTCTTGCCCTCCCACGCGCCCATCGCGCGCGGCGCGAGCTGCTCGGAGACTCCCCAGTCGAGCTCGGGGCGCAGCCGCGCGGCCGTCTGCTGCGCGCGGCGGACCGGGGCGCGGTGAAACTCGACCTCGCCCGACTCGGGCAGCGCCTTGCGGAGCCGCTCGTAGCGCGCCCGCGCGGCCGGCCGAATCGCGAGGTCTGCGCGCCCCGCGATCACGCGCTCTTCGGCGAGCTCGTCGCAGCACACGAACCAGACCTTCCGGGGTCGAAACGCGTCTTCGAGGTCCGTCATTCGGCGTCAGGGGGCAGTGGTCACCGCTGACCAAGGTGGGCGAGGAGACCCTCGTAGGCAACCGTGAGCTCTTGCGACAGCCGCGTCGCGAGCTCCTCTTCGTCGGGCGAGCCCGCGAATCGGTCTGGATGGTAGGAGCGCATGAGCTGCCGAAACGCGCGCCGAACCTCATCGGCGCTCGACCCCGGCGCGAGCTCCAGGCGAGCGTACCACAGCCTCACCCGCTGCTGGTGCTCGGGGTCGAGCGGGTGAGTGCCCGCGAGCAGTCGCTCCTCTTCGGCCCGCAGCCGGGCACCGATCCGGTCCGCCGCCCCAGAGACGCCGCCTGCCGCGTCGAACGCCACCGCGCGGTCTTGGAGCTCGTTCAGCGCGGCGCGCGCCGCCTCGCGGAGTCGGTCGCGGACTCCCATCACGACTCCCGGTTGGTCCAGCGCAGCCCGGCCTCATCGCGCCGGTACTCTGCCCCGCACGCGTCGCAGCGCGACGATGAGCCGACGCTAGCGCCGGTCGCCAGGGGCAGCTTCTCGCCGCACTGGCACCGCCACCCCGTCTGCCGCGCCGGGTTTCCGACCATTTGCGCAAACGGCGCGACGTCGCGCGCTACGACGGCGCCGGCTCCGACGAACGCGTACTCTCCGAGCTTTGTCCCGCAGACGATCGTCGCGTTCGCGCCGATCGTCGCCCCGCGGCCAATGTGCGTCTGCTGGTACGCGTGGCGGCGAGACACGTGGCTGCGCGGGTTCGTCACGTTGGTCAGCACGCAGCTCGGGCCGAGAAACACGTCGTCTTCGACGATCGTGCCCGTGTAGATCGACACGTTGTTCTGCACTTTCACGTTGTCGCCAATCACCACGTCGGGGGCGACGAAACAGTTCTGACCGAAGCTGCAGTCCGCGCCGACGCGAGCCCCGCTCGAGATGTGCGAGTAGTGCCAGATCCGTGTGCGAGGGCCGATCTCGGCGCCATCGTCGATCGTCGCGCTCTCGTGGGCTCGGTAGCTCGTCGCGTCGCTCACGCCTCACCTTGCTGCCGTGCGACTCGCGCAGGTTGACAGCCCGCGCCGCACGCGCCGACCATAACTGGAGCCAACGCGCATTGTCACCCTCCGCGATGATCCCAGTCCCCCCGAACAGCGGCGGCCCCGCGCTGGCCGAGCTCGCCGTGATCGGGCCGCCCGTCGAGGCGTTCGCATGGCTGAGCCCACGCGCGGTCGGCGGCGCACGTGTGCGGCGCGGCCTCCTCGTCCGTGACGGAGAGGGCCCGCGCGCCTACTTCGACGCGTGCCCCCACTGGGGAACGCCGCTCGCAGCCGGCGCCGCGCCGCAGCTCCACGACGGGCACCTCCTCTGCGCCGCGCACGGAGCCTTGTTTCGAGCGCGCGACGGTTACTGCGTCTCTGGACCTTGCGAGGGCGCATCGCTGCGCCCGCTCGTCGTGGATCGGCTGCGCCGCTCACTGCGCATCCGCCTGCCCGACGGCGCCCTCGACTCCGGAGCGGAGCCGTGAACCTGTCGTCTCTTCGCACGAGGCTCCTCGCCGGGATTGTCGCGCTCGGCGCCGTCGCGAGCGGGTGTTCACCGGGCCGTGACCCGGCACCCACCGAGGCAGCGGAGCCCGCCGACGGCAGCGCCACGACCGCGGCAAACCCAGACGACCCACCCGCGCCGCCCGCCGCGACCGGGGCGCCCAGCGAGAACCCCGCCCCCGGAGCGGCGCACGCGGCGGTGACCGAGCCGCCGCCGCTCGCCGGGCTCATGGCGCGCGTCGGCTTCGACCCCGACGGGGCGGCTGCGCTCGACGACTTCGTCCACCTCCCGCCCGGCGCGACCGGCGAGTCGGGGGAGTTCCGGCGCGGCACCGACACCGTCCGCGTCGCGCTCATCCGCTACCCCAACCCGCGCTTCGCTGCGCCGCACGTCACCGATATCGACGAGCGCCGCCGCGTCCTGCCCCATCCGCACGAGGCCGTCGCGTCGCGCGACCGGTTCGTCGTGCACGTCGTCGCGCGCGACCTCGCCACGGCCGACGCGGTGGCGCGCGACGTCAGCGTCGCCCTCGGGTGGGCCGCCACTGAGGCGCCGACTGGGACCGCCACGCGCGGTGAATAGTGTCGGGTCGGCGCTCGTCTCGGTGAGGCGACGCGCCTCACCCGAGCGGACCCGATGGAACGCAGACGCCCCCGAACCGCGCCCACCACACGCGCTCCCGCGCTCCGTGCGAAGGCCAGCGCGCTTGCCCGCGTCGCCGCGTTCGTGTCGGCGCTCTCGGCGCTGACACCTACCGCGCTCGCCGGGAGCCTCGACGACTTCAGAGACTCGGTCGACCGACGCCAGCAGCCGCCAGACCCGCCGGCACCGCAGCCCGGGACGGCCAGCCCGCCGCCGACCGCCTATGTCTCGGGGACGCGCACCCGCGCCGACTTGTGGTGGTCAGCCGCCTTCGTCGGCCACACTCCCGGCGCGAGCTTCAGCTTCGGCGACGGGGTGTACGACGGTCGCGGCTACAACGCGCCGTCTCGCGTTCGAGCCGCCGACCTCGAGGCGCTCTCGCTCGCTGAGCCGCTCACCCACCACCGCCAGGGCCACATCCAGCTCCGCCTCGACGGCCTCGTGTCGCCCAACCGCTCCGACGGCCCCGCCCTCAACGCCAGCGCGCCGCAGCTCCCGCTCGGCTTCGGTGTCTTCGCGAAGCTCGAGTCGACCGTCACGCCCGGCCTCGTCGTCTGGCACGAGCGCATCATGGACTTCTCGGCGAGCGACCGCCTGGGCGTCACCCTCGTCGCCGTCGACCCCCGGATCTGGACCGGAGCACGCGGCGAGGTCTTCTGGACGTTCGGCGTCCCCGTGTTCGGCAGCGAGAATGGCGTCTTGAACGCCGGCGCCTGCCTCGGCTTCGGCTTCGACGCCGCGCCGGTCCGCCCGCTCGTCCTCAACGCGCGGCTCGGGCTCGACATCTTGGCGAGCGACGTCATCGTGGGCGACATCTTCCTGCAGGCTGGCGTCGAGTTCGTCCCGGGCGTCGCCGCCGTCGTCGGCTTCCGCGACCTCGTCTCCGCGTCGCCGCTGCAGATCGTGACGCTCGGCGTCCAGCTCGACCGGGGCTTCGGCCGCTGAGGTACGGGTATGACAGCGATGTCGCGGTCCGTGCTACGCCGCGGTGGGGCGCCCAACGCTGACCTCACAAAAACTGTATATGCTGTAGCCACTTACGTACATCGACACGACAGATCCGCGATCTGGCACCTAACTTGAAACATCGTCCAAGCGGTCAAGTGGTGCTTCCCCAAGTCGCTCGACCTCTCGCAAACCCCTCCGCCGCGGGCATGACGCCCGCGGCGGAATGCGTTCGTGCGCCAGCGACCGGCGTTGCCCCCGCGCCGCGCCCGCTGTACGACTCGACCCGGCGCCTCTCCCACGCTGCCCCACGACGACAGTGCGAACGGACCCCGCAGGGTTGGCACACACGCCGATCTCCGCTGGCGCAGGACGACTGCTGCTGCTGGCCGCCGGCCTCGCGCTGCTCATCGTCGCCGCGTGGGCGAGCTCGGTGCCTGGCGGCCCGGTGTTCGACGACCACTTCCTCGTCGTAGGCCAGAACTGCTTCAAGTCGCTGTCGGGGCTCGCGCGAATTCTCCTGTTCGAGCCTGGCTACGCGTGCACGTACCGTCCGGCGCGCTACGTCTCGTACGGCGTCGACCACCTGCTCTTCGGCGACAACTTCTGGGCGTACCACGTCGGGAACATCGTTCACCACGAGCTCTCGACGCTCGCCGTCGGCGCCCTCGCGAGCCTCCTGTTCGCGCGCGTCGATCGACGCCGCAGCGCTAGCCAGGCCTGCGCGCTCGGGCTCGCGGTCGCCGCAGTGTGGGCCCTCCACCCGGTCCAGACCGACAGCGTGAGCTACGTGAGCGGGCGCCGCGACATCCTCGCCGGCGGCTGGACCTTCGCCGCGGTCGCGCTCTCGCTCGTCGCCGCCCGCCGTGGCGGCCTGTGGTGGGTCGCCGTCCTCTGGGCGACGCTCGTCGCGTTCATGAGCAAGGAGTCTGCGGTCGTCATCCCCGTGCTGGGGCTGCTCGTCGCATCGCTGACCGGTGAGAAGCCGGCCGGCGGGCTGATCGCGTGGATCCGGCGGCACCCGGCCACCGTCGTCGCCGGGGCCGTCGGCGTGGGCCTCTCGCTGCTCCTCGTCCTGTACCGCGGCGTCCTCGACAGCCACTCGGACCGCGGCTTCGCGTGGTGGGGCGGCTCCGTCACCTCGAACTTCGCGACCGTCGCGGCGCTCCAGGTTCGCTACCTGCAGCTCGTCGTGCTCGCGGCGCCGCTGATCGGCGACTATCGGCCCGACACGATCCCGCTCGCCGCCGGGTTCGGCGACCCGCGCGCGCTGCTCGGCCTCACGCTGTGCGGGGCGCTCGCGGCCGCCGCGTTCCTTGCGCGCCGGCGCCGGCCGCTCGTGACCGCCGGAGTCGGCTGGTACCTCATCAGCCTGGCGCCGGTCAGCCACGTGTTCCCCCACCACGAGCTGTTCGCCGAGCACTACCTGTACATCCCCCTCTTCGGGCTCGCCCTCGCCGCGGTGGATCTCGTCGCGTGGGGACTCGAGGTCGCGCCTGACCCGGCGCGCTGGCGGCGGATCGCCGCGGCTGCCCTCGGCGCGCTGCTCGTCACCTTCGTCGTCTCGATCCTCGACCGAAACCGTGACTTCGCGAACGAGCGGGCCTTCTACGAGCACGTCGTCGAGCTCGCGCCAAACAACCTTCGGGCGGTCGCCAACCTCGGCAACATCGCCTTCGATCAGGGCGACTTCGACGTCGCGCTCGAGCACCTCGGCACCCTCGCGCCGTTGTGGACCGCCGGCTCCCAGGACGAGCTCCGCAACGTGGGCCGCGCCCTCGAAGCCGCCGAGCGCGTCGGCGACCGCGACCGAGCGCTCGCACTCGCGCGACAGCTCGCCGAGCACCACCCGGACGTCGGCGCCGGCCACCGCCACCTCGCGCAGCTCTCGCTAGAAGCTGGCGATCCCCCCACGGCGCTCGCGTCGGCGATGCGGTGGTGGCGCGTCGCGCGCGACCCCGCCGCGCTGTCGCTCGCCGGTCGCGCGGCCGTCGGTCGCCTCCCCACCGGCCTACCCGACGCCGCGCACGTCGACGCGCTGGCCACCGCGGTCGAGGCCGAGCCGTCGGCGCCGCGCGACGCGACCTACCACGCCGCGATCGCGCTCCATGCCCTCGGGCGCTCCGACCGGGCCTACGCGCTCCTCGCCAGCCGTCGTCCCACGCCATCCGAGGCGCAGTGGGACGCCGCGAGCTGCGCGATCGGCCGCGCCGCCGGTGTCTCAGCACCTGTCGGGTGTCCGCCGGTGCCCCCCAGCACCGCGGCCAGCACCGCCGCCGATCCCAGCCCCGCAACCCCCGAGGAGCCCGATGGCGATCGTTGACCCCGTCAGCCTCTCCCACGTCATGTTCTTCGCGTACCAGGTAGAGAAGACCGCTCGGTGGTACGTCGACACGCTCGGCTACGCCGTGGTCTACGGCTCCGAACACTACACGGTGCTCACGCATCCGACGGCCGGCTCGCGGCTCGACCTCCACGGCGCCGAGCCCGGCGCCGGCGAGCGCTGCGTCGGCTGCGGACCGGAGATCTACCACGACGTCGCAGACATCGACGCGGCCGTCGCGGCGCTCCGTGCGGCCGGCGTCGAGGTCACCGAGCCGCGCTCCGAAGGCGGGAGCCCCCGCTTCGCCTCGCTGCAGGACCCGGAAGGCAACCGCCTCGGCCTCGTCGAGCGCCGCGCGGGCTAGAGCCTACGCGGGCTCTCCGGCGACCGCGCCCATCGGCTCGGGGGCCTCGCGGCGCGGGGCGACCGCAGTGCTCTGCGCCGCGTCGACGCCGCCGCCCTCGCCGTCGTGCCCGGGGTACTTCGCGAAGCCGTAGCGCTCGAAGACGGCGGGGATGCGGCTGTAGACCCACTCCTCGGTGATGCCGTACTCGTGCATCGAGTAGTCGTGGCTGCTCGTGTAGTGCCGCGCCATCGCGGCCTCGCGACGCAGTCGCTCGTCGAACGCCTCGCTGAGCTCGATGCCCAGCCGCGCGTAGATGTCGCGGACGGTGCCGCGCGGGTCGCCGATGAGCTGGTCGTAGGTGTACGTGATGAACCGTCCGGGCGCGAGCGCCTCTGCGTTGTCGAAGACGTACTGGTAGTAGTCGGTGCCCAGCTCGGCCCAGTACCGAAAGTCTTCGGAGTCCCGCGGAATCTCCGGGGAGTGCATCGACCACGGCGCCGTGAACATCGAGATCGTCGACGCGAGCGAGCTGTACGGGTGCCGCACGAGGTGCACGTAGCGCGCGTCCGGGAAGGTCTCGCAGTACGACTTCAGGCGGCCCGCGACGAACACGTTCTTGGACAGGTACACCCGGTTGTTGCCCGTCGCGAACACGTGCCGCCGAACGCAGTCCTTGAAGTGCGCCATCACGCGAAGCCGCTTCGCGTCGGGCAGCCGGTCCAGGAAGTCGACCTCGCGGAACTCGCGCGGGAACGGGAGCACCATCCAGGCGTCGGGCGAGAGAAGCGACGAGATGAAGATGAACTCTTCTTCTTCGGCGGCCGACCAGCCGACCGCGTGCACGCCGTCCCACCCCTTGAACATCGCGCGCTCGCTCAGCCGGATGAGCCGGCCCAGCGGCCGCCCAATCGCGCGGTCGACACGCTCGATAGTCCCGATGAGGCGGTACATCGACACCGCGGGCAGCACCGTCTGCCACGTCCGCATGTACGTGAAGCGCTCCTCGTCGAGGCACATCAGCCGATGAAGAAACGTCGTGCCGCTGCGCGGGTTCGCGATGACGAACACCGGCGCCTCGACCACAGTCTCGCGGTGCCGCGGATACAGCACGTCGTCGAGGCGCTGGAACACCCAGACGACCACGTTGATCAGCATCGTCGCGAACATGAAGCCGAGCACGACGACGAGCCGCCGCAGCGAGAACGTCTCGGGCCGAAACAGCAGGCTCAGCGTCTTGAGGAACGTGTCTCTGTCGAAGAACATCGCGCACGGCTCGTTGGCGAACGGTGGGGCCTATACATGACACCAGTCGCGGTTTCACCCCGTTTTCGCGCACGCGACGACAGAGGCGCCGCGCGCTGTTCAATGGGATCGACTCGGTGTAAGCGGCGGCGACGCCGCACGGCGGCGCCCCTGCCCTCTGCCCCCTAGCGACTGTGCTGGACCGCCTGGCCGACCTCGTCACGCGTCGCCGCGTCCTCGTGCTGCTGCTGGTGCTCGGTCTGTCCGCAGCGCTCGCCGCGTTCATCCCCCGACTCCGCGCCGACTTCACGCCATCGGACCTCTTCGCGAAGTTCGAGGACCAGGAGGCCATCGCGGCCGAGTTTCGCGCGGAGTTCGGAAACACCGACAACGTGCTGCTCGTGCTCGTCGAGAGCCCGGACGTCTTGTCGCAGCCGACGCTGCAATACATCCACGACCTGACTCGATGGCTGCGCGAGCAGCCGTTCGCGGCGCGCGTCGACGCCGTGACCACCCTCCCCATCCCGCGCGAGCCCGGCGCCGCCGAGCGCGCCACGGCGACGTCCGGCATCATCGCCGCCCTCTACACCGTCAGCGCCCTCACCTCGACGCAGGTCGGGAACGCCGCCGGCGAGATCCGCGGCGTCCCCCCGCGACGACGCCTCGACCCCGAGATCCCCGAGACGGTCGTCAGCCTCGCGCTCGGCAGCGGCTCGGTGCGACCGGCCGTCGACGGTGACGAGGTGACGGCCGACGACGCCGATGCCGTCCGCCGCGCCGTCCGCAGCTCCCGCCTGCTCCGCGGACGCCTGGTCAGCGAAGACGAGACGCTCACCGCCGTCGCCGTCCCGCTCGCCGACGGCTACACGCGCAACGAGGCCATCGAAGCGGCCGTCGGTGCCGTGCGTGACCACCTCCACGACACGCCGGCGCCCGACGGAGTGCAGACGTCGCTTGGCGGGCTCCCGTTCGTTCGGTCCGACGTCATCTCGAAGATGCGCGCCGACCAGACGGTCATGCTCCCGCTCTCGCTGCTCGTCTGCGTGCTGATCCTCTACGCCTCGTTCCGCTGGCTGCCGGCGATCATCCTGTCGACCGGCGCCGTGGTCCTCTCCGCGGTCATCCTCGTCGGCGGCATGGCGGCGTTCGGCGAGCCGTTCAACATCATCAACAACATCGTCCCGCTGCTGATCATCATCATCGGCATCTCGAACGCCATCCACCTCGTGAACCGCTACGGCGAGGAGCTGCGTGCCGGACGCATGCGGCTCGATGCGTGCCGCGAGTCGGTGAAGCGGATGACGGTCGCGTGCTTCCTCACGTCGTTCACGACGGCGATCGGCTTCGGCTCGCTGCTGGTCTCGCGGACCGAGGTTCTGCGGCGGTTCGGCGTCGTCGCCGGCATCGGCGTGCTCATCGCGTACGTGCTGACGATCACCGCGCTGCCTGCGGCCCTGACCTACGCGAAGCCGCCGCGCCGCGGAGGCGCCACGACCGAGGAGGGGGCCATCGAGGCGTTCATGGAGCGGCTCACGCGCGCCATCCTCCGCCGCCCGCTGCCGGTCCTCGGCGTCGCCCTCGTCATCTTCGCCGTCTCGGTGCAGCAGGCGACCCAGATCCGCATCGACAGCGCCGTGCTCGACCAGTTCCGCGACGACGACCCGATCGTCGTCTCGACCCGACTCGTCGAGCAGAAGCTCGGCGGCGTTCGCCCGCTCGAGGTCTACCTCACGTCGACGACGCCGCACCGCTTCGACGACCCGGCCTTGCTCAACGCGATCGAAGACCTCGAGACGTGGTCGAAGCACCAGGATGGCGTGCTCGGCGCCATCTCGTATGTCGACTACCTGCGCGCGGTGGAGCAGTTCCGCGGCGGCGAGGCCGACGTGCCGTTCGACAGCGCGGCGCGCGTCGCTTCGAACCGCGCCCTGCTGACCGCCGGCGCGCGCAACCCGCTCGCGCCATACGTGAACGCCGACAGCACGCGCGCCCGCCTGAACATCGGCGTCGCGGACTTCGGCGCGCAGGCGACGATCGCCCTCGCCGACCGCCTCGAGGCGCGCATCGCCGAGAAGTTCGCGGCGTTCCCCGACGTTCAGGTCCGCCTCACCGGCGACGCCTACGTGGGCTCGAAGGGGCTCGACGCGGTGATCTCGGACCTCCTCGGCAGCCTCTTCCTCGCCGTCTTCATCATCTTCGGGTTCATGACGCTGCTCTTCCGCAGCGCGCGGCTCGCGGCGCTGAGCGTTCCACCGAACGTGCTCCCGCTCGTCGTCACGATGGCCTTCATGGTCGTGACCGGTGTGCCGCTGAACGCGGCCACGGCGATCATCTTCTCGATCAGCATCGGCATGGCGGTTGACGGCTCGATCCACGTGCTCGCGCGCTTCGGAGAGGAGATCGAGCGCCGCGAGAACGTCGACGAGGCGCTGGTCGCGGCGGCGCGGGGCACGGGCAAGGCCATCATCATGACCTGCTTCTCGCTGATGTTTGGATTCGGCGTCATGCTGACGAGCTCGTTCGTGCCGGTGCAGCGGTTCGGGCAGCTCATCGCGATGACGGTATTCGGCTGCCTCCTCGCTACCGTCATCGTGCTCCCGGCCCTATTGAAGGTAGGCTGGATTGGCGCGACGAGCGCTGCGCCAGAGACCTGAGACAGGGCAAGACGATGACAACCCAGACCGGCGACCTCACCGTCGCGTTTCGTCGCTTCTCGACAGACACCGAGACCGCCGCCCGCGTGCTCTCGCGCGCGCTGGCCCGCGGCGGCGACTTCGCCGACCTCTTCTTCGAGCGGCGCGAGACGGGCCTGATCTCCCTCGACCAGCAGCGCGTCGAAGACGTCGAGCGCGCCATCCACCTCGGCGTCGGCGTTCGTGTGCTCGCCGGCGACGCGACGGGATATGCATACACAGAGGACCTCTCGACCGACGGCCTCTATCGCGCGGCCGACACCGCGGCGGCCATCGCGCGCGGCGGCGGGGCGCACGAGGCGGTGGCCGCCGAGACGGTCGCCACCCCAAGCCTCTACCCGATCGAGCGCTCGACGTTCGACGCCGCCGCGCTCGACAAGCTCGCGCTCCTGCGCCGCGCCGACGAGGCCGCCCGCGCGTACGACGCCCGCGTCACCCGGGTCACGGTAACGCTCGTCGAGTCGGTCAAGGACATCCTGATCGTAACGAGCGACGGCCGCGTCGTCACCGACCACCAGCCGATGCTGCGGTTCACGGTCGGCGTCGTCGCCGAAGAGGGCTCGGCGCGGCAGTCGGCAAACGAGGGCGGCGGCGGTCGAGTCGGGCTCGAGTACTTCGACGCGCACTCGCCCGAAGACGCGGGCCGCGAGGCCGCGCGGATCGCCACGACGATGCTGCACGCGGCCGAAGCCCCTGCCGGCCAGCTCCCGGTCGTACTGGGCGCCGGCGACTCCGGCATCCTGCTTCACGAGGCCATCGGACACGGGCTCGAGGCCGACTTCAACCGCAAGAAGACGTCGAACTACTCGGGCCGTGTCGGCGAGCGCGTCGCCTCGGAGCTCTGCACGATCGTCGACGACGGCACGATCCCGTCGTCGCGCGGCTCGATCAACGTCGACGACGAGGGCAACCTGCCGTCGCGCAACGTGCTGATCGAAGACGGCATCCTCCGCGGCTACCTTCACGACCACCTCTCGCGCCAGCACTTCGGGCTCGACCCGAGCGGCAACGGGCGCCGCCAGGACTACCAGCACGTCCCGCTGCCGCGCATGACGAACACATACATGCTGGCAGGACCGCACGACCCCGAAGAGATCATCGCGAGCGTCGAGCGCGGCATCTACGCGCGCTCGTTCTCGGGCGGCCAGGTCAACATCTCGAACGGCGACTTCGTCTTCTCGGTCACCGAGGGCTACCTGATCGAAGGCGGCCGCATCACCGCCCCGGTCAAGGGTGTGAACCTGATCGGGAACGGCCCCGACTGCCTCGGCCGCGTCACGATGTGTGGCACGGACTTCGAGCTGAGCGACGGGCGCTGGACCTGCGGAAAAGACGGCCAGTCCGTGCCCGTTGGCGTGGGAATCCCGACCGTGAAGATCTCCTCGATGACCGTCGGCGGCTCGCGGACCTAGCACCGCAGACCAAACATCCGAACGGCCGACCAAAGATCCAACCGCCGGCGCAACAGAGCCGCCGCCCAACCCACTCTCCCCACGGCGACGATGAGCCAGACCGTCAGAGAACTCGAGAGCTTCGCGGCGTCTGTCGTCGAGCGAGCCACCGCGGCCGGCGCCACCGCCGCCGAGGTCTTCGCCCGCGCCGGCGTCGAGACCGAGGTCGGCGTGCGTGACGGCGCGATCGAGACGCTGCAGCAGGGCTCCCCGAAGAGCGTCGGGCTGCGGCTGTGGCGCGGCGACAAGAGCGCGTCGACCTATGCGACGGACTTCTCCGCAGACGCGATCGCCCGCGTCATCGCCGACACGCTGGCGCTGACCGAGCTCGTCGACCCGGTACCCGAGGCCGCGCTCGTCGACCGCGAGCTGCTCGCGACGAGCTCGCCCGAGCTCGACCTCTGCGATCCCCGGATCGCCGCGATGTCGCCGGACGAGAAGCTCGAGCTCGCCCTCGCGTGCGAGGCGGCCGCCCTCGCCGCCGACGGGCGCGTCACGACGTCCGGCGGCGCCAGTGTCAGCGACGCGACGATGGCGCGCGCCCTCGCCAACAGCCACGGCTTCTGCTTCGGCTACGCAGAGAGCTACACGTCGATCGGCGTCGAGGTCATCGCCGACGACGCAGACGGAAAGAAGCGGAACGGGTCGTGGTCGAGCGTCGCGCGGCACCGCGACCGGGTCCTCTCGCCCGACGAGATCGGCCGCATCGCCGCCGCTCGTGCGGTCAGGCAGCTCGGCGCCGGCCCGATCGCGACCGAGCGCATGCCGGTCGTCTTTGACCCGCGCACCGCCGCGTCGCTCCTCGGCATGCTGTTCTCCGTGCTCCGCGGCAACGCGGTCGAGGGGCGCTCCAGCTATCTCGCGGACCGGCTCGGCGAGGCGATCGCAGCCTCGCGCGTCACGATCATCGACGACCCGCTGATGCCCCGCGGGCTCGGCTCGCGTCCGCACGACGGCGAGGGTCTCCCGTCGCGTCGCGTGACCTTCGTCGACGCCGGCGTGCTGCAGCAGTTCGCGTTGAACAGCACGAACGCCCGCAAGCTCGGCCGGGCTCCAACGGGGCACGCGTCTCGGCCGGCGAGCGGGGCTCCGGGTGAGTCGAGCTCGAACCTCTACCTCGTCGCTGGCGCGCTGGCGCCCGAGTCGATCATCGACGACGTGGAGCGAGGCTTCTACTGCGAGGGCCTGATGGGGTTCGGGTTCAACCCGGCGACCGGCGACTTCAGCAGCGGCGCGTCGGGGCGGCTGATCGAGGGCGGCAAGCTGACGCGCCCGGTGTCCGAGGTGACGGTCGCGTGCGCGTTCCCGGATCTGTTTGGTCGCATCGACGCGATCGGCAGCGATCTGGTGCACGACCGCTCGACGTGCAGCCCCACGATCCGTGTGTCGGAGGCAACGATCGCGGGGGTTTGAGTGGGGGTGGTGGGACCGGGGGCCTTGACGTGCGGCGGCTCGGCGGCCAGTGGTGGGGCGCGCCCGACTCGAGCCATGGAGATGAAAGTGAGCGAGGCCAACACCGCCGGAGATGATCGTAGCCGTGTCGTCGTGCGAGAGCTGACCGCCGAGGACTATCCCGCGGTCCTGAGCCTTCACGCCCGCTGCTACCCGACGATGGAGTCGTGGAAGCCTGCGCAGTTCGAGGCGCAGGTCGCGCGCTTTCCGCGCGGCCAGATCGGCATCGAGATCGACGGCGACCTCGTCGCAGTCTCGGCGAGCGTCGTGATCGACGAAGCGGACTACCCAGCCAAGCACACATACAAGGACGTGTGTCGCGACGGAACGTTGGCAAATCACGACCCCGAGGGCGACACGCTGTACGGCCTAGACATCGCCGTGAGCCCGGACCACCGCGGGATGCGACTCGCGCGTCGCCTGTACGAGGCGCGCAAGGAGGTGGTTCGCCAGATGAACCTGCGACGGATCGTGTTTGGCGGGCGGATGCCGAACTACCACAAGCACGCCGCGACGCTCTCGCCGGCTGAGTACCTGGCGAAGGTGATGAACAAGGAGCTGCGCGACCCGGTGATCGTCGCGCAGCTCTCGAACGGGTTCGTCGTCGAAGCCGTGCTCGAGCAGTACCTGCCCGGCGACGTGGAGTCTGGAGGCAACGCCGTGCTGATGGAGTGGCACAACCCGGACTACCGGCCCGCGAGCCACACGCGCCCCTCGAAGGTCCGCGTCGCGTCGGTGCAGTACCAGATGCGTCCGATCGCGAGCTTCGAGGCGTTCGCCACCCAGGTGGAGTTCTTCGTCGACACGGCGGCCGAGTATCGCGCCGACTTTGTCCTCTTTCCCGAGCTTCTGACCAACCAGCTCCTGGCCCTCGTCCCGGCGGCGCGACCGGCGCTGTCTGCCCGCCGGCTCCACGAGTTCACGGCGCGCTACGAGGAGCTCTTCGGCGAGATGGCAATCCGCTACAACATCAACATCATCGCCGGCACGCACCTCGTGGTAGAGGGAGACACCCTCTACAACATCGCCTATCTCTTCCACCGGGACGGCCGCGTCGACAGACGCTACAAGACCCACATCACACCTTCCGAGGAGCGGTGGTGGGGTGTCAGCCCGGGGCACGAGATCCGGGCCATCGACACGGACCGAGGCGTGGTTGGCATCGCGATCTGCTACGACATCGAGTTTCCAGAGGTAGGCCGTCTTCTGCGTGAGCAGGGTGCGCAGATCCTGTTCGTTCCATACAACACCGACCTGCGCTCGGGGCACATCCGCGTCCGCGCCTGCGCCCAGGCGCGTTGCATCGAGAACCACGTGTACGCGGTGACCTCTGGCGCGTGTGGGAATCTGCCGATGGTCGAAGGCGCCGACATCCACTACGCGCAGTCCGCGATCCTGACCCCGTCCGACGTCCAGTTCGCCCGCGACGCGATCGCCGACGAGGCGACGGCCAACGTCGAGACGATGCTCGTCCACGACCTCGACGTCGGTCTGCTTCGGCGCACGGAGCGGACCGGCACCGTGCGTCCTTGGGTCGACCGGAGGACGGATCTGTATCGGGTGGAGTCGGTCAAGCGGGGTGAGTGAGCGGGGTGGGATCACGCAGGCCACCGACACAGCTCTGCCACACACACAATCAACTGTCTCACCTCGTTTCCCCGTTGAGAGGCGACGGTCCACGTAGGTATTGTCCCACGTGACAGACACCTGAGCGACACTGCATCTCGAAGAGACTGGTTCGTGGCTGGAATCAACCGAGCATGGGGTATCGTCGCGTTCGCGCTGTGCGTGATGACTGCCACAGACGCCTCAGCGCAGACGGACGCCGCGATCGAGCGCTACACCGCGGCGCTCGAGTCGTTTCAGGCCGTCGACGAGAGCGGTTCGGACGCCGAGCGGGCCGACGCGGCGCTGGCGCTCGCCGAGGCGGCCGACCAGCTGCTGGCGGTCCAGTCGCTGCCGGAGGACCAGCGCCACGGCGCTCTCGTGACCGCCCTGCAGGCTCGGCGCGCCGCGGCCGTCTATGCGTTCCGCGACGGGCGCTGTGTCCAGGCGCGGGCGCAGCTCGCCGAGACCGCGGCCCACGTCGGTGTGACGCTGGTCGAGGGGCTCGCCGAGGAGCTCGCGCAGTGGCGACCCCAGATCGAGGCGTGCGCCCTCGCACAAGAGACCGCGGCCGCCGTGGCCTATACCGCCGCCACGCTCCCGATCGAGACCGGACTGTCGGCCGACGTGCTCCGCAGCCGTCTTCGTCGCCGCGAGGCCACGCGCTGGGGCCTGCTCAGCGTGGCTGCAGGTAGCGCGGCGGCCGGGGCGGTCGTCTGGGCGCTGGCCGTCGACGCGGGCCACGACGCAGACGCCATGCGGACGGGAGACGGCGTCTCCGGTGACCTGCAGAGCTACAACGACAGCCGAGATCTGGCGCACCGCCGGGCGACGATCGCCGCGGCGCTGTGGGGGACCGCCGCCGTTGCGACCGTCGGTGGGTTCGTGATTCGGGGAAATCGGGGAGACCTGGTCGAGGTGTCGGCCACCGTCGCCTCGCCGTCGATCGAGGTGCGCTGGTGAGACGTCGAGCTTCAGCGATCCTCGCGCTCGCGGGCGCTCTCGCCTGCGGCGTCGAGCCCGACCCGAGCAGCGACACCGGGGCCGACGCCGCCGTGCAGATCGACACCGGTGGTGGCGGCGGCGGCGGTGGCGGCGGGACGTTGAACGCGTGCGGGGGTGCCACGCCTCTCGGGCACGGGGTCGGCGACGCGTGCTGCTCTGACAACGACTGCCAGCGCTGGTGCGAAGACGGACGGTGGGTCTGCGACGGCGCCGATGCGCTGCGATGCGTCGACAGCACCGCCCGCAACGAGTGCGGCGGCTGCGGCGGGAGCGACGGGGCGCTGGGCGCCGTCTGCGGCCCGTGCGGTTCGACCTGGGAGTGTGACGGCGACGCGCTGTTCTGCCCGCCGGCGGAGCGGAACGCGTGCGGTGGGTGCGTCGAGCTTCCCGTTCAGCCCGGATTTGGATGCTACGACGGCATCTACACCTGCTCGGGCCCGAACGAGGTCGTCTGTCGCTCGTCGGGCGGAAACGGCTGCGGCGGCCTCACCCCGCTCGACCCGGCTCCTGGCGCGAGCTGTGGCACGTGCAGCCTGGGGCGGTGGGTCTGCGACGGAACGGACGCGACCGAGTGTGTCGACGCCGACCTGGGGGTCAACGCATGCGGGGGGTGCGGCACGCTCCGGGGCCTGCCGGGCACGGGCTGCGGCTGCGGCGGCACTTGGACGTGTGACGGCAGCGATGTCGTCTGCGAAGGCGCCGCAGAGCCGAACCGCTGTGGAGGCTGCGAGCCACTCGACGCCCTCGAGTGTGCGGGCAGCGTCGTCTGTGAGACGGCCGACTCGCTCGGCTGCGGCGCCGAGGGCGCGAACACGTGTGGGGGCTCGGTCGCGTTGGTCGCCGAGCCGGGCGAGACGTGCGGCGACTGCGAAGGCGGTGTCGTCGTCTGCGAGACCCCCGACAGCGTGACCTGCGCGGGCGAAGCCGCTCGCAACGCGTGCGGTACGTGCGGCGTGCTCCCGGGCCGACCCGGCGACGTCTGCGGGACCGAGCGGCGCTGGGAGTGCCGCGCCGGCCGGCTCGTCTGCGACGCGGCGCCCGACCGGAACCGCTGCGGCGGCGAGTCGCGGCTCGCCAGCGATCCCGGCGCGTCGTGCGGCGACTGCGGCGGAGTAACGGTCTGCGTGTCGCGGGAAGAGACCGCTTGCGTCGGCGCGCGCCCTCGAAACGAGTGCGGCGGCTGCGCGTCGCTGACGGTCGCGGGCGTCCCGTTCGCAGACACGCCGGGCGCCCCGTGCGGCCTGTGCGACACGGGCACGTACGAGTGTACTTCGGCGGAAGAGGTCGCCTGTCTCGGCGAAGATCTCGACGCTCTCCGCCTCTTCTACGCAGATCGCGACGCCGACGAATGGGGCTCGACGACCGAGACGCGGCTGTCGTGCACGCCGCTGTTTGGTTACACGCGAGTGACGGGCGACTGCGCGGATCTGTCGTTCGAGCGCCACCCCGAGGCGCCCGAGCTGTGCAACGGGTTCGATGACGACTGCGATGGAGTCGTCGACGAGGGGTATCTCTCCTACGCCGACGGCGACGGCGACGGCTACAGCTCCGGCACCGACCCTCAGACCGACTGTGTGGTTCCCGAAGGCCGCACCAGGCTGCTCGGCGACTGCGACGATACGGACGACCGAGCGTTCCCCGGCCAGACGATCGCTTTCGAGACGGAGCGAAACAGCGGCGGCTTCGACTTCGACTGCGACGGCGTCGTGACGCTGTCGTGGGACAACCTGTCGAGCTGCACGGTCCAGCTTCCCCCCTGCGCCGATCTTGGTGAAGAGGCGACCCCCGTGCCGCGACGTGGCTGGACGTCCAGGGTCCCGGAGTGCGGTCGAGCCGCGAACTACTCGCAAACCTGTGTCGACTTTGGCGCCGGATGCGTGCCGGGGGAGATCGTCGTGAGGACGCAGACATGTCTCTGAGAGCTGCGATCTGGGCGCTGGCCGCGTGCGCGATCTTCGCCGCGTGTGCCGCACCCGAAGGCGACGACTCGCTGGACGTCGTGTCGACCGTCGACGCTTCAGACACCGCAGATGGCTCGGGAGCGGTCGGCGCCGACGCCGTGACCGCGCGGCCGGCCGTGAACGCGTGCGGGACGGGCGGCGGACTCATCGGCACCCCCGGCGCCGCGTGCGGCCCCTGCGGCGACGGCGTGTTCGTCTGCGCGGACCAGGGACTGCGGTGTGTCGGTGCGACGCCGCTGAACCCGTGCGGCGGGTGCGCCGCGCTCCCGGCCGACGTCGGCGCCGGGTGCGGATGCGGCGGCGTCTGGACGTGCGACGACCTCACGGCGTCGCTCGTGTGCGAGGGCGGCGCCGATCTCAACGCGTGCGGCGGGTGCGGAGACGTCGGGGACACGCGTCCCGGTTTCACCTGCAACGGCGGGCTCGGCGTGCTGGTCTGCACGTCCCCGAACACCGTGGAGTGCCGCGAGGGTGACCTCAACGCGTGTGGAACCACAGGTCCGCTGACACGCGACGACACCGTCGATGACGACGCGCTCCCCGGTGACACGTGTGGGGCGTGTGGGCTCGGCGTGGCCGTCTGCCTGGTCGCGGATCCTGGGCGGATCGCGTGCGTCGACGTCGACGTCGACCCGCGGAACGAGTGCGGTGGCTGCGGCGGGCTCCTCGGGGCGCCGGAAGAGGCGTGTGGCTGCGGCGGCGCTTGGGCCTGCTCGGAGTCCGGCACCGTGGAGTGCGTCGGCGCGGCGGATCCGAACGCCTGCGGCGGGTGCGAGCAGTTGGATCGGTCACCGGGGACCGAGTGCGATGGGGGCGTAGCCCGCTGCGTCGGGGGCGACGCGACTGTTTGCGCGGGCGCGCTGTCGAACGCATGTGGCGGGACGGGCGAGCTGCTGGACGCGCCGGGCGATCCCTGCGGACCGCTAGGCGACGGGCGGTGGATCTGCGCCAGTGGCAACGCGCTCGCCTGCCTGGGCGCGTCGGCGCCGAACTCCTGCGGTGGCTCTGCCGCCCTCCTCGGTGAGCCGGGAACGCGCTGCCGACCCGGCGCGGCGTGGGCGTGTACGGGGCCCGATGCCGTTCGGTGCGAGCGCCAGCGAGGCCAGAACCGCTGCGGCGGCGTCTCTGTGTTGGCCGAGGCACCGGGCACGACGTGCGGCGTGTGCCAATCCGGGGTCGTGATGTGCATCTCGGAAGAGGAGACGATCTGTTTGGGCGAGGACCGCTCTCTGCTGAACGGATGTGGCGGCTGCGGCCCGCTGGAGGGGTCGCCGGGGCGCCCGTGTGGACCCTGCAATACGGGACGCTGGGTTTGCGACGGTGCCAACGCGGTCGAGTGCGTCGGGGCGGTCGACAACGCCGTGTTCGAGCTGTTCCGGGACTCCGACGGCGACACGTACGGCGACGCGCGCTACACCCGGATCGACTGCCCAGACACCCCCGGCTGGGTCGGGCGGCCGTTCGACTGCAACGACGCCGATGCCAGCGCCCATCTCGGTGCACCGGAGCTCTGCGACGACGTCGACAATGACTGTGACGGTGGGATCGACGAGGACTTCGTGCGGTATCGGGACCGCGACGGCGATGGCTTCGGCGACCCCGCAACGGGCGAAGTCCACTGCGCGGAGCTCGAGGGCTGGGTCACCGACAACACGGACTGCTTCGACGGTGACCCCGACGCGCACCCGGGGAGCGAGGTCTTCGCGTCCGAGCCCAGGCCCGACGGCAGCTTCGACATGAACTGCGACGGGATCGTCGAGCTGGAGTTTCCAGAGGCGGGCCGGTGCGCCCCGTATCCGTTCTGCAACATCGACACCGGCGACATCCCCCGCATCATAGGGTTCGTCAGCGCGGACCTGACGCCATGGTGGCTCGAGCCGGGCGGCGTGGGACCGAGCCCGCCTGGCTGCGGCGCGCGCGGCACTCTGCTTCGGAGCTGCTACCCGGTCGACGGGTCTGGAACGTGCACCGTCAACAGCATCCCGCGCGTCCAAGGGTGCCGATGACCCAAACGAGCGGCATGATCGGTGGGGCCGCGACGGTGCGCGAGGGAGCGGTGATCGCGGGCCGCTACTCGATCGGGCGGCTGCTGGGACGCGGCGGGTTCGGCTCGGTGTTTGCTGCCACGGATCGAAACACGGGGCAGGACGTCGCCGTGAAGATCCTCGACCCGCGCTTCGCGGCCGACCCCCACCTCTCGGCGCGGTTCCGCCGCGAGGTCGCGATCGTCGCCAGGCTCAAGCATCCCAACACGATCCGCGTCTTCGACTTCGGCTGGGACGACGGCGCGAGCTCGCTGTTCCTCGTGATGGAACTGCTGTCTGGTCGCTCGCTCGCCGACGCGCTCGCCCGCAGCGGGACGCTCCCAGAGCCACGCGTGCGGAGCATCGCCACGCAGGTGCTGCGCAGCCTCGAAGAGGCGCACCGGGCGGGGATCGTGCACCGAGACCTGAAGCCCGACAACATCTTCTTGTGTGCATACGGAGACGACGAGGACTTCGTGAAGGTCCTCGACTTCGGGATCGCCGAGGACAGCGCCGACGAGGCCGAGGGACTCACGCGGACAGGTGAGATCCCCTGCACACCTGCGTATGTCGCCCCCGAGCGCATCCAGGGGCTGCCCGCGTCGCCTGCCAGCGATCTGTACTCGCTCGGCGTCCTCCTCGTGGAGCTGCTCGAAGGCCGGCCGCCAATCCGGGGCTCGCTGCTCGAGGTTGCGTTCGCGCACGCGCGCAGCGACCTCCCCGTCCCCCTTGCGCCGCAGACAGCAGCGGGCGGCCTCGGCAGCGCGCTCGCGCGAGCGCTCGAGCGGCATCCGGGCGACCGGTTCCAGACCGCGACCGAGTTTCGCGAGGCGCTCACCGCGCCGTCGGGGGCGACCACGCAGGCTGTGCCTGCGTCGCCGGCATACACGGCGACGCTCGCGTCACCGACCGGGGCACAGCCCGGCGTCGTGACCGATCCGGGCGGCATGGTCGCTCGTGACGTCCGCCTGCGCCGGCTCGCGGTGATCGTCGGGGTCGTCGCGGCCGTCGCGTGTGTCGGGCTCGGCCTCGCGCTCCTGATCGACACGCCGGGCGACGCCGCGTCGCAGGCCGCATCTCACGACCAGGTCGCGGCGCCGACTCCCACACAGCCGGCGGCGAGCCGTGAGCTCGCGGCCCCCGCGGCGACCGAGGTGACGCCATCGCCGGCAGCCGCTGTCGACCCTGCCGAACCCCCTGCCGTCGCGCCGGACCAGGCCGCGCCAGAAGCCGCCGCAGCCGTAGACGGGGAAGCGCAGCCGTCCGACTCGGTCGCCCCGAGCGACGCGGCGCCGGCGAGCGCAGCCGAGGTGCCGGCACCCGCGGCACCGACGGCTCGGCCACAGCGCTCCGCGCGCGCCGCACGCGCCGCGACCGCTCCGCGTGAGACGGCGGCTGGCGGCGCGTCGGCGGAGGAGGCGGAGGCCGCTCCCACGGCCCCGCCCGCCACGGCCGCCGAGCCCGCCGGCACCCCCACACCAACCGAGCCGGCCCGCGTGAACATCCAAACTCCGACGATCCAGATCCGCCCATGAAGCCGCGCCGTGTTCTCCTAGTCGCTGTGAGTGTGGCGCTGAGCGCCGCCGCGTGCTCCAGCTCGCCGTCGGCCGACGACGCCGGCGTTTGGTTCGATACGGGCCCGCAGAGTGACGCCGGGACGACCTCCGACGCCGAAGAGACCGGCGCCGAGCCGGACGCCGCGACCGACACGACGGCAGACGCCGACCCTGGTCCCGACGCGGAGCCCGACGTCGTCGCCGACGCCGACGTCGCAGACGACGCGAACGATGTCGACGCAACCGGCGACGCCGAGGCAGACGGCGACGTCGACGTGGACGCCGGCGACGCCGATCCCGACGGAGACGCCGACGCGAGCGAGGAGGTTGACGTCACTCCCGACGCCGAGCCCGTCGTCGCAGCGCTCATCGTGACGCTGTGCCCGGCAGAAGCCGTCGCGGGCGTTCCATTCGACATCGTCTGCTCGGCCGAAGACGCAGATGGCGCCCTGCTCGACGTTGCCCTGACGCCAGCGCGCGTCGACGACGGCGAGCTGCCGGCGTCCGAGTCGGCCTACGTGCTCGCGACGGTGGGGACCTACGAGTTCCGTTGCGAGGGTGTCGAGGCCGACGAGAGCCGAACGTGCACCACGTCGGTCGTCGCGGGCCCGGCGCACCACTACGAGGTGCGTGGGCTCGAGCCGGAGGTCGTCGCGGGGACGACGCTCCCCGTCGCCTGCGTCGCCGTCGACGCCTCCGGAAACGAAGCGGACGCGCCTGGTGGAGAGCTCAGCTTCACCATCGGCGGCGAGCCGGCGAGCGTGCAGCGGCGCAGCTCCGGCTGGCGCTTTAGGGAAGCGGGGCCGATCGACGTCACCTGCAGCGACCCCGACTTCTTCATCCCGCCGACGACCGAGCGCGTTCTGGTCGTAGCCGGACCTGCAGACCGCATGCACGTCGCCCTGCTGCCGGGCGGGTTCGATCCTCGCGTGGGCGCGGTCTTCGAGGTCGAGGCCGAGGTCCGAGACTCCTTCGGGAACCACCTGCGCGCGTACGACCCGTCGATCGCGGTCACGGTGACGCCCGAGACCCCGCGCGAGGGACTCGGCTACCGAGTCGCCGTCGACGGAGAGCACGTGGTGCGAGCCGTCGCGGACGTCGACGGCACACCGATGGAAGGGGAGGTGAGCTTCGTCTCGAACACATTCGGCCCAGCGATCGACTGTGTCGCGCCGACGCACCTTTCCATGGTGGAGCTGAGCCCGGGGCAGACGACGTTGACGCTGCGCGGCAACGTGAGCGACGCGAACGGGGTGGAATGGGTAGAGGTCGACGGCGAGCGAGTGGCGGTCGCAGAGGACGGGTCATTCGAGAAGGAGGTGCCGGTCTACGTCGGCGGCAACGCATACGAGATCGAGGCGCAGGACACCGACGAGCAAGGCTCCTACCAGGTGTGCTCCGTCCTGGCGACGGCCGGGGAGCGCGCGGCGCCGATCCCAGGCGCTGCGGCGCTGCTGCTCGGCCGTGACGCGCTCTCGCGCGGTACCCCGCCCGACGTGACTCTCGCGGAGCTTCTGGGCTCGGCGCTGACGTCCGACGCGGCGATCGCCGAGATCGACGCCGGCCTGCGGGCGTCAAATCCGCTGTTCGACGACGACGTCTGCCTCGGCTTCCTGTGCACTCCCGTGTTCGTGGAGTACCTCGGCGGGTTCGACATCGCCGACGTCGACGCCACGATCACGCCGCGGACGGGCGCGCTCGACGTCGCGGCGACCTTGACCGACGTGTCGCTCGATCTGGCGGCGGTCGCGCTCGGTGACCGGGTCGAGTTCACGGTCACGTTCTCGGCCGACCTCGACTCGCGAGTCAGTCTCTCGCTCGTCGGCGGAGCCGTGCGGGCCACGTCGACGTCTGCCTCGGCCGACGTGTATGACATCAGCAGCACGCTGCCGTCGGGGAGCCTCGAGGCGGCTGCGTTCGACCTCGCGGTGGACGGCTTCGCAGCCGAGCTCGAAGCTCAGCTCGAGGACATCGCGCGCGAGCAGCTTCCGGCGATGATCGGAGCCGTCGTGAGTGGACTGGCAGCCGTCGACACGTCGCTGGCGTTCTCGGTTCCGCCACTTGGCGGCGGCGACACGGTCGACGCAGAGATGAGCCTCGCCGCGACGTCACTGCAGGTCGACTCCGCCGGCCTACGGTTCGGTCTCGCCGGCGACATCGTCGTCGACGGGACGCTCGCCGCGACGGACCTGCGCACCCCCATGTCGGGCGTCGAGAGTCCCGCGCTCACCCTTCGCACAGACGACGTCGCGCTCGGCCTCTCGCTCGACCTCGTCAACTCACTGCTGTTCGACACGTGGGCCGCGGGCTCGTACTCGGTGTACCTCGCCGACTTCTCGGGGACGCTCCCGTGGGACGCGGGTGTGCGGGAGATCTACACGCTCCAGGTCACGCCGCTGCTCCCCCCTACGGTGAGAGTCGAGGGCGAGGAGTTCATCATGTCGTTCGCCTGTGTGACGACGACCTTCCTCGATCCGCTGGTCGGTCGACCGCTGCAACCCCGCATCGCGTTCGAGTTTGCATCGACGCCGACAACCGACGCCTCGGGTGCGCTGACGTTTGGGACTCCGGAGCTGCGGCGCGTCATGATGGGAGCGCAGGGGTACGTCTTCACTGCAGAGAACATTGACGTCGCGCGCGGCTTCATCGCGTCTCAGCTCCTCGGTCTTCTGCCCGCGACCCTCGGCTCGCTCCTGCCTCCGGTGAGCCTCCCCACGCTCGCGACCGAGGCAGATCTCGCGACGCTCGGCGTGGACATCGGCGGCGACCTCGGCGTTGATACGAACACGGTCATCGTCTCGCCGCTCGCTGTCGGCGTCGGCGGGCCGCTGGTGGTGGAGTAGTATGACGCGGCTGAACCACAGGATCCTGCGCGTCCTCGCGCTAGGTGTGGCGTACGCGGCTACCGGCTGTATCCCGTCGCTGCCCGACATCGAGTGCCTTCGCTCCACCGACTGCGCGGCGCCTGCCCTCTGTATGGAACAGCGATGCGTGGCGCTCGAAAGCACGTGTGGCGCACCGCCAGACGGCGCGACGCTCGGTGGCGCGTGTGGTGCGTGTGGCGACGGCGCTTGGACCTGTGACGCAGGAGGGTGGACTTGCGTCGGCGCCACCACCACGGACGACGCCGCGCTGTGTGGCTGCGAGCCTGCGCCGGGGGCAGTCGGAGACGCGTGCGGCAGTTGCGGCGGCGAGTGGCGGTGCGCAGCCGGTGGCTGGATGTGCGACGGCCCCGCACCAAACGCGTGCGGTGGGTGTGGCGCCATCACACCGGCGGCCGCCACCCCCGGCTACGCGTGCGACCGAGACGAAGACGGAGAGATCGACGGCGTCTGGACGTGCACCGGCGCCTCGACCGCCGCATGTCTGGACCCGAGCGACAACGGCTGCGGCGGCACGGCCAGCCTCGATGGCGCGCCCGGAGAGCGCTGCGGAGCGTGCGGCGGCGGGCGATGGCGGTGCAGTACCGCCGATGCGGTCGGGTGCTGCTTCGACGACGGAGACGGAGGGTGTCTCCGAGAAGAACCGGTCAACCTGTGCGGCGGATGCGCGGCGATCCCGGACGTCGTCGGCACGTCTTGCGGATCGTGTGGCAGCGGGACCTGGGCGCTCGACTGCGCCCGCGACAGAGTGGTGTGCCGCGACGACCAGCACAACGCGTGCGGCGGCTGCGCAGCGCTGGCCGCCGCGCCCGGTTCGGCCTGCGCAGGCGGAGCTTGGGCATGCGCCGGCGCAGACGACGTGGTGTGCGTCGGAGGTCCCGCGACGAACGCGTGCGGAGGTACCGCCGAGCTGGCCGCGGCCCCGGGCACCGCTTGCGGGGCGTGCGGAACCGGCACGGTTGTGTGTGCAGGTCCCGACCTGACGGCGTGTGCCGGCGACACCCCGCTGAACGCGTGTGGTGGTTGCGACGCGCTGCCCGTGCGAGTCGGCGAGGCGTGCGCAACCGGACGAGTGTGGAGCTGCGGCGCCTCGGGGACGGCGGCGGGCCTCTCCTGTTCCCCACCAGACGAGCTCGGCGTGTGCGGCGGTACGCCAGTGGCGCGCGACCTCTACGCCGACTGCGGCGACTGTGGCGGTCGATATGCTTGCACGACGCCCGGCGGCCTGCCCGAGTGCGTCGTCGCCCCCGAGCGCGCGCTCCGCGTTCGGTTCGTCGACGAAGACGGCGACGGCTTCGGCGATCGCGACGATCCCGGCTCGAGCGTGTGTGGCGACGCGCTGGGCTACGCCGACAACGCGACGGACTGCGACGACGCGCGGGAGCTCACGAACCCCGAGGCCGACGAGGTCCCCGGCAACGGTGAGGATGACGATTGTGACCGGGCGACGCCCGATTGATGCCCCGACGGCGCGACCCGCGAACTCCGGTCGGCGCCATGGCGCGCCCCGAGCGTCACCGAGAAACAGCGAGACGCACCGAGAAGCGCCGAGAAACACCAAGAGACACAGAGAGATGAGGCACACGAGAACACCCATGAGCAACCCGCTCCTTCGACAGAGCCGAGTCGCCGGAATCGCCGGAATCGCCGATCTCGGCGTCGCCGGCGTTGTGGCGCTCGGCATCGGCGTGGCCGTCGCTGCGTGCAGCGAAGCGCCGCCGCCGATCTCGAACGACGGGGCGCAGAGCGCGGCGCCCGTCACGACCGAGGCCCTCGACCCGCGCACGACTCGCTTCACGATCGCGCGCTTCGAGGGCGGATTCGACGCGACGACCGGGACCTTCGAAGTGCACACGCTGGACCCGACGCCGGCCGACGTCGGGTTCCGCCAGCAGGCGCTCGGGTTCTGCAACGACTTTCGTATAAACGTCGGCTCTGCCGACTTCAGACTCGACACCGTCGCAGGGTCGCTCCACGCGCGGCCGACCGACTGCATCCCGCCCGACGAGCTCTCGGCGTGGCGGTCGCTGGTCTACGATGAAGGCGGCGCCCTGTGTGCAACGGTGAGGGCGAGCTCGCGCCTGTCGGTCCCCGTCACCGACGTCGTCGCCGAGATGCTCGAGATCACGGCAAACTACGAGGGATACCAGCACACTGTCGTCGAAGCGGGCGAGCCCCCCTGCTGTGGCACGGGCGCAGACCTGACGCCGTATCGGAACCAACCACACGCCCCGACAGACCTCAGCGGCGGTGCCTTCTTGCATGGAGATCTCGCGCCGGGACAGTACCGCGACACACAGTGGACGTTCCGTAACGCGGGCGGGTCGTACCGATTCTCTGGCCGCATCGCCGCTCGGCTCGTGGAGCTCGCAAACGGGCGAGACGACGACTGCGACGGCCGCATCGACAACGCCCTGCACCTCTACGCCGACGGCGACCCGTGCATCGAAGACAGCGACTGCGAGAGCAGCATCTGCGACAGCGACACCGACACGTGCAGGGCCGACTGCGAGCCCGGTCGCTTCGGCGCGAGCTGTGAGGAGTGCCCGGGCGGGGCTGCGACACCATGCAACGGGAACGGCCGCTGCGACGAGGGCCCCTACGGCACGGGCGAGTGCTCATGCACGGGCTCGAGCGCAGGGCTGGCCTGCGAGAGCTGCCTCTCCGATAGCTGGGGCGCCGACTGCACGCCGTGCCCAAACTGCGGCGCGAACGGCTTCTGCAACGCGGGCCCCGACGGCGACGGCACCTGCGTCTGCGCCCCCGGCCACTTCGGCGATCTATGCGAGTTCACGGAGTGTCCTCAAGCGTGCATCAACGGCGGGACTTGCATCACGTCGGGAGTGAACGCGGGCACCTGCTCGTGCCCATCGGGGCTCAGCGGCGCGGCGTGCGACATCGGCTGCCCGCCGTCGCGGCTGCTCGAGGCGCCGGCGTCGAGCGGGGTCAGCGGGATGTGGATCTGCGGCGGCCCGGCTCGTGACGCCTTCATCGTCCCCGACCCGGTCGAGGGCTACGCCTTCGTCGGTGGCCCATATGTGCTCCGCGGCCACGCAGACTCGGCCGGAGTCGCGCGCGAGACGCTGACCGGCTCCGACACGCTGGGAGACGGAAGCACCCGAACCTATTCGCTGCGCTAGCCTGCTCGTCCTCGTCACCCGTCACACACCCGAGCCCCCTGGAGGCCCTGATGACTCGTAACATCCGCTGCTTCTCGCTACCCTTCGCGGCAGCGCTCCTCTCCACCGCCGTCGTCGCGCTTGCGGCGCCGCGCGAAGCTGCGGCGCAGACGATCCCGTACCACGGCGAGCTGTTCGTCGACGGCGCGCCGGCCAACGGGACGTTCCCGATGTCGTTTCAGGTGATGAGCCAGCTCCTCGGCTTCTTCGAGTTGGAGGAGACGTTCGCTCGCGACGTGGTGGTCGTGAACGGCGAGTTCGACGCACTGCTGGGCCCCCTCCCCGACTGGGCTCTCAATGATGAGTTTCTCCGCCTCCGGGTCTCGGTCGACGGTGTCGCGCTGGCCGGTGAGCAGCGCATCTACCCTTCATACGCATCGGAGCACGCCGAAGAGGTCACGAACATCTTCAAGACCGTGTCGTGTGCAAACGAGGGGTCGAGCGCCGACCCGCGGTACGTCTGTGACTGCGGTGACGGGTGGGTCGCGGTGTCTGCCACAGGCGACTGTGGTGATGACGGCGAGACCAACTTCGTTCAGATCGCGGGGAGTCGTGAGAGCTCGTCAGATCCGTCCCGCCTCAACTTTGCGTGCTCGAGCGCGAAGCTCTCAGTGACCACCACGCGCACGACCCTGTCGCTGCTCGGGGCGTCAACGTCGGTGACCTATGTCAGCGCGGTCTCCATGTCGGGCGATCGGATCCCCGCCGACTCTACGGTCCGTGGCATCTGCGCCCGCGAGGGGACGTTCTGAGACCCACGGGGCGTCGCGGCTTTCACCCGCGTGCCGCCCACGAAGCGGCGTCTCGCTCCCAGCGCTCGACGCCGATTCCGACCGTGTCGAGCCGCACCAGGTGGCTCAGCGCGTGGCGGCCTGTGACCAGGGGCTCGACGGTGATCATCGATGAAAGCGGCAGCTTCTGCGGCTCGTCGTCGGGCCCCAGCTCGTTGAACCCGGCGAGATAGTCCGGCAGCTCGGCTGGCGCGCTCGCCGCCGCGCGCTCGCGGCGCATGCCGTCGATGATCGAGTCGAGCGCGACCCTGGCGGCCGAAGCGTCTTCGAAGCGCTCCCAGTAGCGCATCGGGATGCAGTGCCGGAGCCAGTCGGCGAGCGGCGACGCGGCGGCCTTGGGGCCGAGCTGCAGCTCGACCATCTGGCAGCGCTTCTTGCCGAGCGCCTTCGGGTCGCCGGTCGCGTCTGGGATCGCACCGTCGAGCAGCTCCAGGCCGATCAGGCCGACCGCGAAGACGTCGGACGCCCGCATCGGGCGCGCCGCGAGCACCTCTGGCGGGGCGTATAGGGGAGTGCACACGACCTCGCCCGGCGTGGTCATCTGCACGCTCGCGAACGGGCTCCGCTCGGGGTCCAGCACCTTCGCGATACCGAAGTCGGTCAGGACGGCACGGATCGCCGTCGTCTCGACGCCGTTCCACTCCAGGAGGACGTTCGCGGGCTTCACGTCGCGGTGGACGATGCCGCGTCCGTGGGCGGCCTCGAGCGCAACAAGGATCTGGCGGAGGATCGTGGCGACGTCGGCCACGTCGAACGCGACGCGCTGCTCGATCCAGATCGATAGGTCGGCCGCGTGGATGTAGTCCATCGCGATAAAGTAGCGACCGTCGAGCAGCGCGCCGAAGTCGCGGACCGCCGCCAAGTGGGGTGACGCGAGCACCGAGAGCAGACGCGCCTCTTGCTTGAACCGCGACAGGCCCCCCGGGACGCCGGCCGCGCCAGCGTCGAGCACCTTCACAGCGACCCGGCTCTCTGTGCCGCCAACGGCGCAGAGGTAAACGGTCGCAAAGCCGCCGCGACCGAGAACACGCTTCACCGTGTAGCGATCGCCGATCGTGTCGCCGGCGGTGAGGGGACGCGGTCGCGGGAGAGAAGGCATGGTCGCCGCCGAGTGGCTCGCAGGTCGTGACCCCTCGAACCTATCTGCGATAGTCGCTCGGTTCCAGCCCGGCGTACCGACACCAGCGGTGAACCTGGGTGCGGTGGGTCTCGAGCCGTCGCGCGAGCTCCGAGATGTTACCCTCGCACTCGGTGAGGAGCTGGACGAGCTTCGCGCGCGACGGCCGGGCAGCGTTGCGCGCGCGGGGCTCCGTGTCATCGACCACCGCGGAGGCGCCTAGGCGCTGCGGCGCGGGTAGATCCGCGACGTCGACTCTACGTCCGGGCGCGACGAGGATGGCGGCCGCCGCGTTCATCAGCTCCCGCACATTGCCCGGCCACGGAAAGCGGACGAGCGCTTCGAGCGCGTCGGCGGAGAAGACGCGGTGGTCATGGGCGCCTAGGAACGTCGTCGCGAGCGCGACGATGTCGACGGCTCGCTCAGACAGCGGCGCAAGCTCGACCACGTGGCCCGCGAGTCGGTAGCGCAAATCGTCGCGGAACGTCCCCGCCGCGATCGCGGCGTCGAGCTCGAGGTTTGTCGCCGCGACGGTCCGAACGATGACGTCGCGCTCGGCCGTGCTGCCGACCGGGCGGACACGTCCCGACTCGATGCAGGTGAGCAGCTTCGCCTGGACCTCGACCGACAGCGTACCGATCTCGTCGAGGAAGAGCGTGCCGCCGTGCGCGCTCTCGATCAGCCCCGGACGCGCCGTGCGAGCGCCCGTGAAGGCGCCGGCGGCGTGCCCGAACAGCTCCGAGTCGACGAGGCTCGGCGCGATAGCCGCGCAGTTCACGGCGACGAACGGGCGCCCTGGCAGCGTGGCGCGGGCGATCTGCTCCGCAAGGTGCGTCTTTCCCGCGCCCGTGGGTCCGAGGAGGAGGACGGGGCGAAGGTCCGAAGACGCGGCCGCGACGAGCGGGTCGAGCTCCAGGGAGCGCAGGGAGCGCGTCGCGGTCGCCGACGCCGACGGGTGGAGTGAGGTCTCGGCGATCTCCAGCACGAGGACCGTGTCGCCGACACGGATGACGGTGTTGTCTGATACGACCGAGCGCGAGACTCGGCGTCCAGCGATCCAGGTTCCGTTGCGCGAGCCCAGATCCTCCACTTCCCACTCCGTCAGGGTCGGTGACGGCCGGAGCGTCATGTGCTCGCGTGACAACTTCGGGTCGGCGACGCGTATCCCCGCGAAGTCCTGGCGGCCGAGCGTGGTCGAGCCCGCCAGCTCGACGGCGAAGGCCGCCTCTAGGGGCGGATAGACCACCATCCGGGCAATGGGACGGCTTCGACGACGCGGGGCCCCGCCCGGCGCCGTCGGATCGTCAGCGAACGGGAGGCCCTCGATCGTCGTCGTCCCGAATGGAGCGCCTTCCGGTGTCGTCGCTCGCCGTGCGTTCTGCTCTCTCATCGCGCCTCTTTTTGAGAGCACGTTCGCGGCGGCCTCGCCGGTTCGCCGCGACCGTCCGAATCTGCCGGCCAGCGCGGCTATGGAGGTTCTCTAAGCACGAGGTATGCCACAGCCTGCCGCACCGTGTCATGCGCTTCGTGCCACGAAGGCGGCCGCGTCCGACCGGACAACTGTGTCAGTGTGTGCCACATCCGAGGTCCGCGCGATGCTGTCTCGCGGGGGGCCCACAAGCGCGCCGTCGGACCAAACACTGCGACAGGAACGACCAGCTTCGCTACACCCGGCAGCGCCGTCACAGACACTGCTACAGCGACACAGTTCTGGGAGAGGGCCAGCGTCGCCTCACACCGGCGTCGAGCGCGGCCACAGCCGCGGACCCGAGCCCGACCGCGACGCAGAAGCGTGCCGCCTACCGCAGCGTCGCGTGCGGATAGTCGCCGGCGCCCCCGCGACGGAGGAGCTCGAACCCCGCGGCGCACGCGAGCGCGTCGAGCTCTTCTTCGGCGTATGGATGCGAAAAGCCGATTCCCGGCTGAAATGGGTCGCCCGTCGCACGGCAGTCGGCGTCGCGCGACCGAGCGAGGCGCCGACCGAGGCGGACGCCGAGAGCGCGCGCCCTGGGTGGCGAAGCTCCTTCGGCCAAAGTCGGACGGGGCCAGTACGACAGGAGCGTCGGCCCCGCGGGGCACCGCCGTCGACACGCCGCGAGCAGCGCCCGCCGCTCGTCGGGGTCGAGCACGTGCGACAGCGCGCCCCAGCCGATCAGGATCGCGTCGTAGCGCTCGTCGGGTGCCGCGACCCACTCGGCGAACGTCGCCTGCCACACACGCGCGGCCGAAGCTCGGCTTGCCGCGAGTGCCACCATCGACGGCGCCGGATCGAACCCCTCCACCGCGTGGCCACGCGCGCCGATGGCCACGAGCTCGCGGCCCGCTCCGCACGCCGCGACGAGCACCCGCCCCGGCTCCCGCGGCAGGTCCGCGTCGAACCACCGCTCCTCCCAGTCGAACAGCCCGCGCTCGCCCTTGTAGAACGGGGAGCTGTCGTAGAGCACCGCGCCGAGGGCGGCCTTCTCTTCGAACGTCAGCGCGGCGTCGGCCACTCCGGCGACGAAGCCATCGGCGGCGGCCAGCGTGCGCTGCGCGACGACCGCCACGCGGGCGTGCGCGGCGGTCGCGGAGACGAGCGCCCTCCCGGCGAGCGAGCGCGGCGGCGCCGTCGGCGTCGGCGCGCGCGCCGCCATCAGACCCAGGCCAGCGTGTCGGAGTCCCACCGCCGGAACGTGCCGTCGATCTCGCGGTACAGGTCGGCCGAACCCGCCGGAACGCGGAACCGGACCTGCTCGAACTCGGCGTCGATCCCGGCTGCCGGCAGGTCTTCGCGGGCGTTGGCGGGGTCGGTGGCGAAGTAGGTCGCCTCGAGTGCGTCGGCGCTGGCGTCTACGACGACGAACCCGTTCTGGTTGATGCTCGCGTAGCCGAGGTGCGGGTTCGACGCCTTCTCGGGATCGACGAGCAGGTCGTTGACGAGCAGCGCGAGCGCGGCAGCGCCGGCGTCCCGCAGCGCGGGGTCCGAGGCTGCCGTGTTGACGAGCAGGCGTTGGTACGTGGCCGACGAGATGGAGCTGCCGACGAGCTCGACGATGCGCTTCGAGCTGTCGCCGGCGGCCCACGGTGTGCCGGCGAAGAAGGCGTGGATATCGCCGGTGACGGCGACGACGCCTTCGACCTCTGACAGGGCGCCGAGCAGCTCGTCACGCTTGTTTGGGCAGCCGTCCCAGTCCTCGACGGAGAGCAGGAACGCCTGCTGGAAGTCGGGTGGCACGGCGAACCCGCGCGTGTCGACGACGCGCGAGACCAAACAGAACTCGTTGCCCCACACCTTCCACGTCGCGTCGGAGCCGCGCATGGTCTCGAGGAACCACGCCTCTTGTGTGGCGCCGAGCATGTCTTCGCTGGCGCCCCCGCTGGCGGCGTAGCGGGCGCGCGCGTAGGCGTGATACGGGTCGCGGACGGCGAGGTAGCGGCTGCCGATCGACGAGTATGGCGACGCCTTGCCGAGCGTGACGAACGCCAGGCCGCGCGGGAGCTCGGAGAGGTCAGAGATGCCCGTCCAGCGGGTGTCGCCGGACGCCGTCAGCGCCTCGACGACGCGGTTGACGTAACGGACGGCAACGAGCCCGGTCGCGTGGCTCTCGTCGTAGCCGACGACAGCGGCGCCGGCGGCGAGCGCTTCGGCGTATGCGCCCTCGGCGTACGTGTCGACGTCGATGTATGCTTCGGCCCACTCGGGGAGCGTCCCCTCCTGGGCGGCGAGCGCTCCTTCTTCGACGACGACCCGACCGGGGAATGCGTCTTCGGGGACCGGGTGGTCGGCGCGAAACAGCCGCAGGTCGGTCATCACGAGGTGCACGTTCGCCCCGAACCGGAGGTCACGGTAGATCGTGAGGCCGTCGGGTGCCGATGTGCTCGCGTCGTACTCGAACGCGGGGTCGGCCCAGTCGACGGGCATGTACTCGAACCACGCCTGGTTTGCGCGCGCGCGCCGCCCGGGGTTTGCCTCGTCTTCTCGGCCGGCGGTCATCGTCGTGACGTCGCCGTGGCAGTCGTCGGCGAACTCGTGGTCGTCCCAGATCACGATCATCGGGTAGCGCTCGTGGACGCGCTGCAGCCAAACATCGCCGCGGTAGATCCTGTAGAGCTCGCGGTAGTTGCTGAGCGAGCTGGCCGCGTAGAAGACCTCGCCGTCCTCTTCGAGCTCGATCGCGCCCTCGAGGTCGGTGAACTCGACGAGCCGGCCCGGCGACGTCGTCTGAAAGCTCGGGTCGCCGGTCGTCTCGTAGACGTAGTCGCCGAGGTGAACGACGAAGTCGAGCTCCTCTTCAACGAGCCGCTTGTATGGGTTGTAGTAGCGCCCGTTGATGTCTTGGCACGACACGAAGGCAAACCGGACGGGCACGTCTGCCGTGGCGTCGGGAGCCGTGCGTGTGCGGCCGACGCGCGAGGCGTAGGCGCCGGAGTCGTCGCGGTAGACGAAGCGGTAGTAGTACGTCGAGGCGGCGTCGAGGCCGTCGAGCCGGACCTTCACGCAGCCGTCGAACCGGCTCTCGGCGGTGACGCTCAGCTCGGGCCCGCCAGAGAGCTCGACACGCTGCGTGAACGCCTCGTCGGCCGCGACCTGGAGGGCGACCACGGCGTCGGTCGCACCGTCGGCGAGCTCGATACGCGTCCAGAGCACGACGCTCGAGGGCCGCGGGTCGCCGCTGGCGACGGAGAGCGTGAACAGGGCGGCGCCGTCGAGCAGCACCTCCTCCCCGCCGGTGTCGGCGTCGGGGCCGCCGGAGTCACTCCCGTCCGGTCCGCCGTCGCCACCACCATCGAGCCCAGCGTCGCCGCCGTCGGCTCCAGCGTCGGTGTTATCTGGGTCGTCGCCGCCACACGCCGCGACCGTGAACGTCGCGCCCGCCACAGCGAGCGTCGCACGAAGGAAGTTCCGCCTGTCGATGGCCATGGGATCCTCGGGTTGAGCCGTGGGGGACTCTGCCGAAAGGCGGCGGTGGACGCAAGGCGGCTGCCCTCCCATGTGACGAACTCACGACTAGACTGACACGTCAGTCTAGTGTAGTTGACGCCTCGCGTCATGCTGCGGACTGCACCCACGAGCGCGCGCCAGACCATGCCGAACACAGTCGCCATCTTCAGAGTCGAAGGCACCCTCGTCAGGCGCGGCGCCCTCGCCGCCGCGGCCTACATGGCCGCCAACGGGCAGGGGCTGCGCGAGCGCGCGCTGCGCGTCGGCCACGTCGCCGTCGCCGCACCCCTCTTCGCGCTCCTCGGCCAGAACGACCGTGCGCTCGCCAACCGCGTCACCTGGGCCGCCCTGCGCGGGATGTCCGACGACCGCCTGCACGTCCTCGCCGACGAGTTCTATCGCCTGCACGTCGAGCCCTCGATCCTGCAGTCCGGCGTCGAGCTCGTTCAGAAGGCGCGGCGCGACGGCCACCGCGTCGTCTTGCTCTCTGACAGCGTCGACCGCATCGTCGAGCCGCTGGCCGCACACATCCGGCGCGTCGACACCGTCGTCTGCAACCGCCTCGAGGTTCGCGACGGCGAGGCGACCGGGCGGCTCGTCGAGCCGGTGGTCGGTGGGCACGGCGGCGCGCGCTGGCTGCAAGAGCTCGCCGCCCGCGAAGACATCGACCTGAGCCGGTCTGTCGCGTACGGCAGCCACGGCCCCGACCTGCTGCTGCTCGCCGCCGTCGGGAAGCCCTGCGCGGTCAACGCCGACTACACGCTCCGGCGCGCGGCGACCGACGCCGGCTGGGCGCTGCTGGACTATCCGGCGTGAGCTTCTCTGTCGCCGAGACCCTCGCGGGCCGCGAGGTGGTCCTGACGGGAGCGACCGGCTTCGTCGGCAAGGTCGTCCTCGTCGCCCTCCTCACCAAGCCGCCGCAGATCGGCGCCATCCACCTCGTGCTACGCGCGAAGGGCGGCGCCAGTCCGCTCGCGCGCCTCGAGCAGCTCGTCGCGACGTCACCGGCGTTCCTTCCGCTTCACGAGCAGCACGGCGATGGCCTCGGCGCGTGGCTGCGCGACCGCGTCTTCGTGCATGACGGCGACCTGGGCCGGCCGCTGCTGGGGCTCGACCCCTGCGACGTCGCCGCGCTCCGCGGGCGGGTCGCGCTCGTCCTGAACTGCGCGGCGCTCGTCGACTTCGAGCCCGACGTGCGGCTCGCCGTGGAGAGCAACATCGCGGGACCGCTGAACGCCGCCGCGCTCGCCCGCGAGCTCGGCGCGCGACTCCTCCACGTCTCTACGTGCTTCGTCGCCGGGCGCCGCGACGGACGCATCGCCGAGGCCCCGCACGAGCGGCTTCCAAACGGCGCGGCGCTCGACGCCGAAGGCGAGCTCGCCGACCTCGAGCGGGCGATGGCAGAGCTCGCGGCGTTCCATCGCAGCGCAGAGCTCGACCGAGAGCTCGTCGACGCGGCTCGCCTGCAGCGGCACGCGCGCGGTCAGGCCGACGACGAGGCCGCCGTGGCCCGCGCGGCGGCGCGCGCGAAGGAGTCGCGCATCACCGACGACTGGAAGCAGCTCGGCGTGCGTCGCGCCGACGAGCGCGGCTGGCCCAACACATACACATACTCGAAGGGGATCGGCGAGGCCCTGCTGCGCGCGCGCTTCGCCGACGTCCCGACGGCCGTGTTTCGTCCGGCCGTCGTCGAGAGCGCCGCGTCGTTCCCGTTCCCCGGCTGGAACGAGGGGTTCAACACCTGCGGCCCCCTCGCCTACCTGATCGGGACGTGGTTCAAGGCGCTCCCCGGACGCCCCCAGAACCCGTTCGACGTCGTGCCCGTCGACCACGTCGTGTTTGGTCTGCTGGTCGCCGCGGCGGCCGTCATTCGTGGCGAGCATCGCCCCGTCTACCAGGCCGCCTCGTCGGAGCGGAACCGCCTGACGCTCGGGCGCGCGAACGAGCTGACCGTGCTCGGCCAGCGGGCGTGGCTTCGCGAGCACGGCGAGAGCTTCGTCGACCGCTTCGTTCGGTCCCGAGCCGACACGACGCTGTTCGACGACACACACCCGCTCTCTGTCGACAGCGTCGACGCGCTGCTCGCGCGGACCGCCGACGCGCTGCGCGCCCTCCCCGAGCGCTCGCCCGACGAGTGGAAGCGGTCGGCGAAGAAGCGCGCGCTCGAGCTGGATCGCACGCGGCGCTCGCTGCGCCGCGTCGCGCTGATGGTCGACGCGTTCGTTCCGTTCACGCGCGACCTGCGCCAGTCGTTCATCGCCGACGCGCTGTCGTCGCACGACGTCGAGGAAGCGGAGCTGGCGTGGCGACCGGAGTCCATCGACTGGCGGCGCTACTGGCTCGAGGTGCACCTTCCCGGAATGCGGCGGTGGTGCTTCCCGCTGATCGACGGCGACGAGGCGCCGACGCTGGACCCTCCGCGGCCGGTTCAGCTCGGAGCAGACGAGGCGGCTTCGCAAGCGGCACAGAGGGTTGGCGCATGATCTTCGTTACCGGCGCGACCGGGTACATCGGCTCGTACGTGGTCGCGGGCCTGCTGCGCGGGCACCCGAGCGAGCGGCTGTGTGTGTTGGTTCGGGCGCGCGACGTGGCGCACGCCGAGGAGCGCCTGTGGGCCTCGCTTCAGCTCCACATGCCGTTCGACGAGTTCTTGTCTCTGACCCGAGACCGCGTCGAGATCGTCATCGGCGACCTCGTCGAGCGCGACCTCGGAATTGACGAGGACGTGTGGCACGACACGGCGAAGCGGATCACGTCGGTCGTGCACGTCGCGGCGTCGCTGAACCGAAAGAGCGCCAAAGCGTGCTTCAACGTGAACCTGCGCGGAACGCTGTCGGTGCTGCGGCTCGCGCGCGCCGCTGCAGACGGCGCGGGGCTGCGCCGCTTCAGCGACGTGTCGACGGTCGCCGTGGCCGGGACGCGCGCTCACGAGCTCGTCGACGAGGCGGGGATCGTCGACTGGGATCGCAGCGACTACGACCCGTATGCGCGGACCAAGAAGTTCTGCGAGCACATGCTCGAAGAGCTGCTCCCCGACGTCTCTTCCCTCGTCTTTCGCCCGTCGACGGTGCTCGGCGACAGCCGGTTCGCCGAGACGACGCAGTTCGACATGGTGCGCGCGTTCGTGACGTTGGCGAACATGCCGGTGCTGCCGCTCGACTCCGGCTGGCGCATGGACATCGTGCCGGCGAACTACGTCGGCGCGGCGATCGTGAAGCTGCACATGGCCGACCGACCGGCACACACGAGCTACAACCTGAGCGCCGGCGCCGCGTCGGAGACGTACCGGACGATCGTCGACGCGATGATGCAGGCGGGCCACCGGCGCCGGCCGCCGCTGTTTGCTCCGCGGCTTCAGGCCCCGTTCGAGCGCGTGATCGAGAGCCTGTCGAACGCGCCGAAGGGTTCGCCCGTGGCGCTGCCGGCGTCGCTGTTCAAGGTCTTCTTGCCGTACCTGACCTACGACACCGTGTTCGACAACTCGCGCGTCGTCGAGGCGATGGGCGAGGCGCCCGCGCCGTTCTCTTCGTATGCATATCCGCTGTTCCGGTTCGCGTCCGAGACGGGGTTCAAGTACCCGCACCGCCCGTGGCCCGAGGGCGTGCCACGGAGGTCGGCGTGAGCCTCTGGGACCGCGTCCGCGACGCGCTCGACCCCGATCGGGCGCTGATGCTCGCGACCGACGCCGTTATCCAGGCGACGGCGACGCGGTACGCGGTTGGCGCCGACGTCGAGGTGTGGCGCCCGGGTCGGCCGCTCTCGCTGCTGCTCGCCGGCTATGTTGGCACGCGAAACACCGGAGCAGACGTCCGCGTCGAAGAGATGATCCGCCAGCTCCGCGTCGTCCTCGGCGAAGACAACGTCGAGCTGAACGTGCTCACCAACGACCTGGCGAGGTCTGCCGGCTACTTTCGGCGCTGCCGGCAGACCTACATGCCGCCGGCCTTCCCGAAGGTCTTGCTCGAACAGTGTCCACGTCACCACGGCGTGGTCGCGTGCGAGGGCTCGATGTTCAAGTCGAAGTTCTCGAGCGCGCTGACGACGTTCATGGCCGGTGCGCTGGGCATGGCCAACGCCGAGGGCAAGCTGAGCGTGGGGTTCGGCGCCGAGGCGGGCCAGATGACGCCGGACCTGCAGCGCTTCGTCGAGCGCTCGTGCCGGCACTCGCTCGTGATGTGCCGCAACGAGCCGTCGCGCGGAGTGCTCGAGCGGCTCGGCGTTCGCACGACCCTCGGCACAGACACGGCGTGGACCTTCGAGCCCGCGCCCGCGGCGGCCGGCGAGGCGCTGCTGCGCGCGGCGGGGTGGGACGGCGAGACGCCGGTCCTCGCCGTCTGTCCGATCAACCCGTTCTGGTGGCCCGTGCGCCCGGACCTAGCCAAGACGGCCGCCTACGCGCTGGCCGGCGAGCACGCCGACGAGCGCTACAAGGCGTTCTACTTTCACAGCTGGGACGCCGACAAACAGCGCGCGCTCGACACGTACCTCGACGGGCTCGCCGAGGCGGTGAACGCGTTTGCGAGTGAGCGGCGGTGCTGGGTCGTGTTGATCGGCATGGAGACGCTCGACCGCAGGGCATGCGACGCGCTCGCGCCGCGTCTGTCCGCGCCCGCTGGAGTGATCGACAGCGCCGACGCGTCGATGTACGAGCTCGTCTCCGCACTGCGCCGTTGCCGCGCGCTGGTCAGCTCGCGCTACCACGCGATCGTGACGTCGATGCCCGCGACGGTGCCCTCTGCCGGCGTCACGATGGACGAGCGGATTCGGAACCTGATGCACGACCGCGGACACGAGGACCTGTACCTCGAGGTCGACGACCCGGCGCTCGGCGAGCGGCTGCTCCCGATCCTCCGCCGGCTGTGGGACGACGGCGATGCCGTCCGGGCCGGGATTGCGCGCGCGCTCCCCCGGCAGCTAGAGCTGATGGGACAGATGGGGATCGACTTCATGGACGAGGCCTGTCGCGTCTACCCGGACCTTCCGCGCCCCGACCTCGGCCCGAGCCCGCTCGCGCACCTGCCCTCGATGGGCCGCGAGCTGCAGCAGACCTTGGAGCGCTACGCATGATCGACCTGCAGCTCACCGACGACGGCGTCGCCACGCTGACGCTGCAGGCGCCGCCCTGCAACGAGATCGGGCTCCCCATGCTCCAGGCGCTCGAGGCCGCGCTCGACCGCGTTCAGGCCGCCCCCGGCGTCCGTGCCCTCGTGATCGCGAGCGGCCAGCGCGGCGGGTTCTCGGCTGGCGCCGATCTGAGGGCGCTGTATGCACACATCGAGGGACGCGGCGCCGACGAGTGGCGGGGTGACCTGCGCGGGTTCATCGAGCGGATCCACGCGCTGATGTCGCGGCTGGACGGGCTGCCGATCACGACAGTCGCTGCCATCCACGGCGTCTGCTTCGGTGGCGGGCTCGAGCTCGCGCTCGTGTGCGACGTTCGGATCGCCGAGCGCAGCGCGCGGTTCGCGTTCCCGGAGCTCCGCCTCGGGCTCGTCCCCGGCTTCGGCGGTGTCCCGCGGCTGCGGCGTGACGTCGGTGGCGCGGTCGTGCGCGACCTGTTGCTGACCGGCCGGTCTCTGAACGCGAAGCGGGCGCTCGAGGTCGGCCTCGTGGCCCAGATGGTCCCGCCCGGGCGCGGGCTCGAGGTGGCGGTCGCGACGGCTCGTCAGGCCGCGCTCCACGACCCGGAGACCGTCGCGGCCGCGAAGGCGTTCGCGAAGCCGGCGCTCGAGGACGAGCTGCGCGCCGAGCGTGAGCTGTTCCTACGCCTGTTCGAGCGCCCCGTCGTCGCGCAGGCGCTCGCCACATTCTGCGCGTCGACAGACGTGCGCCCCTACCTCGCCACCCGTTGACCGAGCCGACCATGACCGCAACCGAGCAACGCCTGATCGAGCTGGCCGCCGCGACCTTCTCTGTCTCTGCCACCGGACTCACCGCCGACGCCGACATGTTCGAGGCCCTCGGCATCGACTCGCTCAAGGCGCTCGAGCTCCTGTCCGAGGTCGAGCTCGAGTTCGACGTCCAGATCCCCGACTACGAGCTCCGCGGCGTGACGACCTTTCGGGCGCTCGCCGCCAAGATCGACGAGCGGCGCTGATCCGATGCTCCCGCTGGCCCACATCGACTCGCTCGGCGAGGCGCTCCGAGACGCGGTGATGACGTCGCCGGCGGCGACCGCGCTGGTCGAGGTCGACCGACACGCCGAGACGCGGTCGCTGTCGTATCGCGACATTCGCGACGAGGCGGAGCGCGTGGCCGGCCAGCTCGGTGCGTGGATCGACGCCGACGCCCCGATGGAGCGGCGGCTCGTCGCGATCGTCATGAGCAACCAGTCCCGGTGGATCACGACCGCGATCGGGGCCTTCTGGGCGGGGGCAACCCTCGTCCCGGTCGACTACAAGCTCTCGGCGGCGGAGCAGGCCGCTGTCCTGCGGCACGCCGACCCGCGCGTCGTCGTGATCGAGGAGCCGCTGTGGCGCGACCTGGCGCCGCTCGTCGACGCCGCCGCCGCCCAGTACCTGGTCGTCGGCGCGCGCGCTGGCGCTCCCCTCCACGGCGGAGCTGCTTGGGCCGGCGACGACGCCGACGCCCCCCGAAGCAGTGGGGTCGCCGTGCGCGGCCGAGAAGACGTCGCCTGTGTGGTCTACTCTTCGGGCACCGGCGGCGACCCGAAGGGCTGCATGCTGACGCACGGGAACTACCTGTCGCAAGCCGAGTCGCTCGGGCGGCTGTTCCCGATGGAGCGCGGCGACAGCTACTTCTCGATCCTGCCGACGAACCACGCCATCGACTTCATGTGTGGCTTCTTGATGCCGCTGATGTTTGGCGCGACCGTCGTGCACCAGCGCACGCTGCGGCCGGAGTTTCTGCGCTACACGATGCAGCGGTACCGGATCACACACATGGCCGTCGTGCCAATGCTGCTGCGCGCGTTCCGGGAGCGCATCGACGAAAAGCTCGACGACGCGACGCCGGCTCGGCGCGCGCTGGTCGGCGGGCTCGCCCGCCTGAACGAGGCCTTGACGCTGCGCCGCGCGAGCCACGCGGTGTCGCGGACGCTCCTGGCGCCCATCCACGCCGGGTTCGGCGGCCACCTCCGGTACGTGTTCGCCGGTGGTGCCTTCGTCGATCCCGAGCTCGCCACGTTCTTCTATCGGTTCGGCATCCCCGTGGTCATCGGCTATGGGCTGACCGAGGCCGGGACCGTGCTCACGGTCAACGACCTGAAGCCGTTTCGCGCCGACACGGTCGGGCGACCGGTCGACGGCGTCGATCTGGAGATCCGAGACGCAGACGATGACGGGGCGGGCGAGGTCTGGGTGCGGAGCCCTACCGTCATGGCCGGCTACTTTCGGGAGCCGGACCTGACGCGAGACGCCATCGTCGATGGCTGGCTGCGGACGGGCGACGTGGGCTACGTCGACCCCGCCGGGCACCTGCACCTGGTGGGCCGCAAGAAGAACATGATCGTCACTGCGGGCGGCAAGAACATCTACCCCGAAGACATCGAGGCGGCGTTCGACGGCGTCGAGGGTGTCGCCGAGCTGTGTGTGTTCGCGACGGACTACGTGTGGCGGCGGGCGGCGGGCGAGGCGCTCGTCGACGAGCAGCTCTTCGCGGTTGTCCGCGTCGCCGACGACGGCGAGCTCGAGCGTGTGCGCGCCGAGCTCGCGCGGCGAAACCGTGGGCTGGCCGACTTCAAGCGCATCAGCGGACTACTGGTCGTCGATGACGAGCTGCCGCGTACGGCGTCCATGAAGATCAAGCGGCCGATCCTGGCCGACCTGCTGCGCGCGGACCATGCGCGCGCGGAGCTGACACCGATCGACCTAGAGGGGACCGCATGACAGGCGCGCTCGCGATCGTGAACCCCGCGGCCGGCGGCGGGCGGTGTGGCCGCGCCGCGCGCGGCGCGCTCGAGCCGCTGCTCGGCGCCGGCGTCGTCGACTCGGTGCTCGAGACCTCCGCGCCGGGCGACGCGACGCGGATCGCGGCCAACGCATGGCGCGATGGCCGACGGCGCTTCGTCAGCGTAGGCGGCGACGGGACGACCTACGAGATTGTGAATGGGCTCTTTCCCGCCGCCCTCGGGGGCGACGAGCGCCCGGAGCTAGGATACCTGCCGCTTGGCACCGGCAACTCGTTCCTGCGCGACTTTGGCGACGACGGCCCTGCGCGGGCGCTAGGGGCGCTGCGGACGGGGCGATCGAAGCCGTGCGACGTGATTCGGGCGACGCACGCCGACGGCGCCATCTTCTACACGAACCTGCTGAGCGTCGGATTCACCGCGGACGTCGGCGCGACCGTCAACGCAAAGCTAAAGCCGCTCGGCGAGCTCGGCTACGGGGTCGGGGTCGTGTGGGAGGTCGCCAGGCTTGCGCCGCGGCCGATCCCGTTTGCGCTCGACGACGGAGCGTTGGACAGCCGCCCAGTGGTCTTTCTGTCGTTCAACAACAGCCGCTTCACGGGCGGGAAGATGATGATGGCGCCGCGAGCCGCGCACGACGACGGGCTCGTCGACGTCATCGTCGCCGGCGACCTTGGCCGACTGGAGCTGCTGGCGACGTTCCCGAAAATCTTCGCCGGCACACACACGGAGCATGCAAAGGTGAGCGCACGCACGGCGCGTCGAGTCCGGTTCGAGCTCGCGGGGGCGATCGACGTGATGGTCGACGGCGAGGTGGTCTCTCTCTGGCTGCGGGAGCTCGAGGTGCTCCCCGGCGCGCTGCGGGTGATGGCATGAGCGCGCGGCTTCGCGAGCTCGCCGACAGCCCCGTCTGGCCCGTGCTCGAGCCCCCGTTCTCGGCAGGGGTCTGGGCGTCGTCGATGGCGGTGATGACGGCGACGGCTGCGACGGCGTTCGCGCTTACGCCGGTGATCCCGTTCAAGGACTCGCACCCGTATGTCGGCGCACGCGGGATGGCGACTTGCATTCGGCTCACGGGCTCGGACCTGCGAATCCAGTTCGACCCCGGCTTCGATCCGGAGCGACGCAGCCTGTTCTGCCAGAACCACATCTCGCTGCTCGACGGCCACGTCGCGTGCGCGGTGATCCCACACGCGTTCTGCGGGCTGATGAACCACTGGCACTTTCACGTGCCGGGGTACGGCTGGATCATGCGGATGGCGAACGGCATTCCGGTCTTCCCGAAGAGCTCTGGGCGCACAGCAGAGATCACGGACGCGGCGCGCGACCGCATCGCGCGGGGCATCTCGATCCTAGCGTTCCCCGAGGCGCACCGGACCCTGGACGGGCGGGTGCGCGACTATCACCGCGGCGTGTTCTTCATGGCGCGTGACGCAGGGATCCCCGTGGTGCCGCTCGCGGTGCGCGGGCTCTACGAGGTGAACCACAAGGGCGAGTGGCGCTTTCGGCCCGGCGTGATCGACGTGGCGGTTGGCCCACAGGTAGATACGGCGGGGCTCGACGACGACGGCGTCGCCAGACTCGCGGCGGCGATGCGTGCATACAACGCACGGTGGGTCGACGACGGCGTCGCGGACGCCGAGCTGCTGGCGACAGTGCGCTCATGACGGTCGATGGACGAACAGCGCGCGCGGAGCAGCGCCGAGTGGCGATGCGGAAGCGGCTGCTCGAAGCGGCGGCCGGGACCATCGCAGACCGCGGCTTTGGCGCGACGAGCGTCGACGATGTGATTCGCGCGGCGGGCGTCGCGCGCGGCACGTTCTACCAGTACTTCGCCGGCCGCGACGCGATCCTGCTCGAGCTGGTCGAGACCTTTGTGGGTCGGCTGCGCAGCGCGATCGAGCCGATCCCGGCGACTCACCCTGCCCCCGTGGTAGCGCTCCGCGAGAACATGCGGCGTGTGTTGGGAATCCTGACCGAGAACGGCGCGCTGACGACGGTGCTGCTTCGCGACGCGGTGGGCCACGGCGACTCGGTCGACGGCTCGGTGAACGCGCTCTACGACTTTGTGCAGGGGATGGTCGTCGGAGCGCTGCGACGGGGCGCCGAGCGTGGCATCACGCGGCGCGTGGACGACGCGATCATCGCGACGGCGATCGTCGGGGCGATGAAGGAGCTGCTGTATGTGCGCGTGGTACAGGCGGGCGACGCGCTCGACGTAGACCGCGTGGTCGGAGAGCTCTTCGAGCTGGGGCTGCGGGGGCTCGCCGTGTGACGTAGGGCCCAGCCTTCGCGGGCGCCTGCACTGCACGAAACGCAAACGGCCGCGCCAGATGGCGCGGCCGTTTGCGTTTCGTGCGCCGGTCGGCTGCTACGGACCCGAGGTGCAGGTGGGCGCCACGCCCCAGCCGGTGGCGTCGTCTTTTCCGCCGACCTGGACAAAGTAGTCGGTGACCAGCCAGGCCGCGACTCCGAGGTAAGGGGTGCAGTTGAAACGGGTGAACGTCTTGTCCGCCCACTGGTTGGTCTGGAGGGTCAGCTGGCCGAAGGCGTCCACCGTGGTCCCGCTGGAGGTCAGGTAGAGCTTGAAGCGGTCATCTCCGTTGTGGTTCAAGACGGAGTTGTTCGACTGGTCACACGCGGGGCTGAGCGCCCACCCTGAGTTGCAGTAGGTCCGCACCGCGCCTGCGGCGAGGGAGCCGGACAGAGCCATCGTGGCGGAGCAGCTGCTGGCCCCGTTCGAGTAGAGGCAGAGGGAGTACGCGCTTAGGTCGAGTTCGCTGCTCCCGCAGTTCCAGAGCTCGATGCCCTTGTTGCTCCCGCCACCCTCCAGGTACTGCGAGATCAGCAGGCAGGGGCCGCCGCCGCCGCCCGGTTCGCTGACGGTGACCGTCCCGGGGGTCGTGCCGCCGCCGGGGCCGCAGAATGTCGGCGTGTCGCCGGCGACCTGCAGCGCGAAGCCGACCTGCTGGGTGCCGGCCGCCGAAGGCGTCCAGGTGGCGACGTACTGATCGTAGCCTGCCTGATAGGTCGACGTGCCCGGCCCGTACGTGGTGTTCGGCGCCGCGGCGATGTCGATGTCCGGGAGGTCGCCGTTGCCGGTGAGGTGCACGACGTAGTCGAGCATCGCGGCCGTCATGTCCTGGCCGGTCGAGTCGTCGGTGAGACCCGGGACCGAAACGTTCACCGCGAACTGGATGGGCTGGCCGACGGTCGCCGTCTGCGGCCACGTCCCGACCACGTTGCAGTCCATGAAGATGCGGGGCACGACGTTGAACACAGCGTGAGCGTTGTAGCCGTCTACCGACCCGTGGTTGGTCGGCTCTCCGCCCATGCCGTCGCCGAGATCGAGAGCGTCGCAATACGTCCAAGTCGCACCGCCATCCCCGGAAGCGCGAGCAGCGGCGTAGTAGGGGCCGCTGACGGCGGGGGGGGTGTAGATCGCCGCACCGTAGAAGGACGTGAAGGCCTCGGCCGCTGGCGTCCAGGTCCATGTGTCGTCGGGGGTCGCGCCCATGGAGTCGGCTTGCGCGATGTACCCGATCTCGACGGTTGCCGCTCCGGTGGCCTCGACGCCGGCGACGACGATGGACAGCTCTTCGCTCGGGAAGAAGGCGCTGCTGTCGGCTCCGTTGAGCACTTGGCCGAGCTGGTTCGTCATGATGCCGCATCCCGTGATGCCGGCCGGAGGCGCGACCGAGAGCTGGCCGATGGCCGGCGAGGCGAAGTCTTCTGGCGCTCCGCCGCTGACGTCACAGTACGCCCAGGTCGCGCCGTCGTCGCCGCTGAACCGGAACACGTAGCCGTACTCGCCGGCGTCGGCCGGGTGTGGCATCGCAGCAACGTACTCGTCGTATGCCGGCTCATCGCCAGCATAGGCGGCGTTCGTCGTTGCGTCGGTCCAGCTCCAGCTACCCGGGTCAGCGCTGGGATCCCCGCCCCACTCGGCGACGCCGACCTGCGCGCGGACCATCGTCCGGCTGAGGTTGGTAACGCCGAGCGCGGTAAGGTCCGGGATGCCGACGCGTGCCGTGACGTCCGTGGCTGCGTTCGGGGTCGCGTCAACGATCGAGGTCGGCGCCTGAAGGCGGCAGAAGTCGATAGGGTAGCACGGCAGGTTCGCCTCGCCGGGCGTGCCGCGCTTGAGGTTGCCGGCGAGCCCGAACGTCGAGATGGAGCGTGACGGGCACCAGTGGTTCTGGTCGTCGTTGAGCGTGTCGCTGAACTGCGACGGGTCGAGCTGGTTGGCTTGGCTGTCGACATCGAACGTCGAGCTGTAGACGAACGCGTCGATGGTCGTCGAGTTGCAGGTCAGCGTGAGCGTGTCGCCGCTGTTGCCGAGCTGAATGACGTTCGGCTGCACGAGGTCGGCGACGCCCATGCCCTCGCAGGTCGCGGCGTCGTTGCAGTTCGCGATGACGATGTAGCCGTCGGCGGGGATGATGAGCGTGCTGGGGATCGTGTAGGTCGCGGCGTTGTCGGTGATGCCACAGCCCGCGAGGTCGAACGCGCCCGAGGTCGTGTTGTGCAGCTCGAACCACTCGCCGTTCTGCGTCGTGCCGGGGTCTGGCATGAGCTCGGAGAAGATGACCTGCCCGGCGGCCGAAGGCGCCTCGATCGGCGCGATGACGCTGAGCGCGGACTCGCCGGCGCACGCGGTGTAGGTCGCGCCGGCGTTGCCCGACGCGCGCGCGCGAACCGCGTAGCTCGTGCCGGCCGTGCTCGGCGCGACGATCGCGGCGACGTACTCGTCGAGCCCGGGCGCTGCCGTGTCGGTCCAGGTCGTGACGCCATTCGCGGCGAACCAGGCCCACTGGGTCGGCGCGGTCGCAGGGGTGGTGCCCACGGGGCCAAAACCGACCTGGACACGCACACGACCGTTCTCGTCGAGCCCGGTGCTGAGGTCGGTGAGGCCGGGCGCGTTGATGCGGGTGTAGAGCTGGCCGCCGCCGCCGGTGGTCACCTCGAGCGATGCGGGTCGGTCGAGGACGCAGCTCGAGATCACGACGTCACAGGTCGGGTTCTGGCCGCCGGGCGTGCCGTAGAAGCCGGTCGAGTAGGTGTCGTCGACGCTGCAGAAGTTCGCGGCGGTGTTGTTGCCGAGGACGCTGGTCGACGCGTCGTTGAGCGACAGCGAGTAGTAGCGAACGACGGCGCTGCCGGCGTACTCGACGAAGTCGATCTCGTTGCCGTCGCACTGCAGCGTGAGCGTGTCGCCGCCGTTGTTGAGGCTGACCGCCGACGGGTAGACCTCTGCGGGGGTCGGGAGCCCGTGGTTCGCGAGGGGGTCGCTCGAGTGCGCGAAGAGCAGGTAGCCGTTCGCCGGGATCGTCAGCGCGCCGATGACGTGCGTGTTGTTCGCGGCGTCGTAGACGGAGCAGCCCTCGAGGTTGAGCGTCTCGGCCGTGGTGTTCTTCACCTCGAACCACTCGCCGACCGTGTCGCCCGGATCGGGCATCAGCTCGGTGAAGACGACCGAGCCGTTGGTCGGGCGGCGGTAGGCAGCGCAGGTGAGGCTCTGGCAGACGTTGCTGGTGCAGTCGCCGTCGTCGACGCAGGCGAAGCCGTTGGCGCAGCCGTCGCAGGTGCCGCCGCAGTCAACGCCGGTCTCGGCCCCGTTGAGGAGGCCGTCGGAGCACGTCGAGGCGCCGCAGATCAGGGCCTCGGTGCAGTTGCCGCTCTGGCAGTCCTCGTGGTCCCTGCACGCGGCGCCCTCGGCCACGCAGCCGGCGCCCTCGTCCACGCGACCGTCGCAGTCGTCGTCTGCGCCGTTGCAGATCTCGGTCGCCTCGGCGACGATCTGGCCGCGGAAGTGGAAGCTACCGCCCGCGTTGTGGAAGCCCCAGCGGGTGTCCGCGAAGCCACGCGACGGGAGGTTCGTGTAGCCGAAGAGGCCGCCGGTGAGGTCCGTCGGGGCGCCCGGCCCCGGCAGCGTGGTCGTGTCGACGCCGATCTCGCCGGACGTCTCGTTGTAGGTGTAGCCCTCGTAGTTCGCCGTGATCTCGGTGATCATCGCCATCGGGCGGCGAAGCGTGTCGAGGTAGTTGTTCGTCAGGCGGATGTCGGCGCAGAGCGCGCCGAAGTCCTCGATCAGGGGGCTTCGCGTGATGCCGCAGTCCTCGAACGACGTCTGGACCGAGCCGGCGACCGTGTTCAGGCGCACCGAGTTCGTGTTGTTGTTGTCGAGGATGCGCAGGCTGCACCACAGGGCCTGAGGCACCGTGACCAGCCCGTCCGTCTCGGGGACCTCGAACTGCGGCGCGACCGGCGGCAGCATCTCGAAGCTGAGCTGACCCGTCTCGGAGTCGAACGTCGCCTCGAAGTCTGCGACCGCGATCAGCGCACCACTGGACTCCGCCGGGGCGGCTGCGACCGTCGCGTCAGAAGAGGCGTTTTGTAGCTCGGACTCGCCGCAGGCCGCGAGGGCGGCGGCGGCGAGCGCAAGGGTTCCGTATCGACGCGTACGACGGGTCATCGGGGGCCTCTCGGGGAGCGGTCGCGGGAAGACGACCGAACGGGGTGGTGCAAGACTTGTAGAGGGTCAGCTACGGGTTGGTCAACGCGCGGCGCGTGAATTTTTGACGACGAACGTGTGTGGCGATCGAGGCCGTCGGCGCGGTCACGCCTCGGCGCGCTCCAGCTCGGCCAGCAGCGCGGCGCCGGTCGTCGTCAGCTCGTCGTACATCGCGCGCGAGCGCGGCTCGGCGCGCTCCAGCCAGCGCTCGAGCACCTCGCGCCGCTCCGGAAAACGGGCGCTCTGGCCCCACAGGAGCTCGCACGCCGCCGCGTCGAAGAGCAGCCGCGTCAGCCGCTCGGCGTGCAGCATCGCCAGCGAGAAGTCGCGCTTGGGGTCCCACTCCTTCTTCAGCTCGCCCGCCCAGTCGGACGGCGGGCGGCGCGCGACCGAGCCGACCTTCGCGGCTGCCGTGCGACTCAGCAGCCAGCTCTGCGCCTTGAGCGCCGTCAACTCGACGTTCGCCGCCCGGCGCTCGAGAGGATCCTTGGCCGAGAGCGCGCGCCACTGCGTCTTCGCCAGCCGCTTCGCAAACCCCGCCGGGTCGGCGATGATCCCCATCAGCGTGTCCTTCATCGCCATCAGCGACTGGATCTGCGACGTGCCCTCGTAGATCGGCAGCACCATCGCGTCGCGCAGCAGCTTTTCGGCCTGGTAGTCCTTCGTGTACCCGACGCCGCCGTGGATCTGCACGCCGCGGCGCGCGATCTCGACGGCCTTCTCGCCGCCGAAGTACTTGATCAGCGGGGTCACCCGACGCGCCTCCCACTTGTACCGCTTCAGGTCGCGCGTCATCTGCGCGACGCGGTCGGGGTCGGACGTGTAGCCGAGCTCGAGCGCGATCGACGTCTTCTGAGCGAGCTCCTCGTAGTAGGTCGCGTGCATCGTGACCGCGCGGAGCGCCTGGATGTCGGTGCGCATCTCGCGGAGCGCCTCGGCGATCATCTCGTGGCGGTCGATGGTCTTGCCCATGCTCCGCCGCTGCACCGCGTAGTCCTTGGCCAGCCGGTAGGCCGCTTCGGCGATGCCGATCGCCTCGAACGCGACACCGATGCGCGCGTTGTTCATCAGCAGCAGCATCCCGCGGAAGCCCTCGCCACGCCGGCCGAGGAGGTGCGCCGGCGTGTCCTCGAAGTCGATCGCGCAGGTCGGTGACGACTTGTGGCCGAGCTTCTCTTCGACGCGGCTGATCGTGCCGTGCCACGTCTTCGTGCCGTCGGGGGCCTCGTCGTACAGCTTCACGAGGAAGAGCGAGAGGCCGTCGAGGCCGAGGTCCCCGGGCTCGGAGCGCGCGATCACGATGTGGTACTTCGCGTTGCCGCTCGTGATGAAGATCTTCTGTCCCGTGATGCGCCAGTTGCCGTCGGCGTCTTGCACGGCGCGCGTGCGGAGCGCCGCCATGTCGGAGCCCGCGTCCGGCTCCGTGATGTCCATCGAACCCCAGGCCCGGCCCTCGACGATCTCGCGGATCGGCTCCTCGAACCGCGTCGAGATGAACGCGCGCGACTCGGCGTCGATCTTCGTCGTCCCCTCCTTCGCGGAGTAGACGAGCATCGCCATCGCGATGCCGCAGTGGAAGCTGATGTGCGTCATCACGCCGACGTCGGCGCGGGCGAACATCTCGGCGTTGGTCATGTAGACGAGGAGCGGCGCGTTCATCCCGCCGAGCTCGCGCGGGACGCAAAGGCCGTGGACGCCGAGCGACGCGAGCTCGTCGAAGATGCCGCTCAGGACCGGCGGAAAGACGACCTCGCCGTCCTTCAGCTCGATGTGTTGCCGCTCGATCTGCTCCCACTTCGGCGCGATCGCGTCGGCCGCGAACTCGCCGACCATCTCGACGATGTCGCCGTAGAACTCACGCGCCTCTTCGAGCGACGCGAAGCCGCCCTCCATCGCGTAGTCGACTTCGGTCAGGCGAACGATCGGGTCCCAGTCGAACCAGCGCTCGAAGTAGAACCGCAGATCGTCGTTGTCGCGAAAGAAGTTCCCCATCGGAGTCCTCGAGTCTCAGCGCGGCCGAATGAGCCACTTCGGGTGGACGCGGCAGACGACCTCGCCCGAGGCGTCCTTGATCTCGACGTGCAGCGTCGGCCGATGCTCACGGAGCTCCGTGATCGGCTCGACTTCGCAGGTGGCGGTGAGCGTGCCGCGCGCCTTCTTCAGGTACTCGACGTCGAGCCCGGTCAGGATGCCGCGCAGGTCGGGGTGCATCGCGTAGAGCATGGTCACGCCGCTGACCATCTCGCCTAGATTCGCGAGGGCGATCGCGTGGATCGAGTTCAGGTGGTTGCGGACACCCTTACGATCGGCGAGCACGACGCGGCCGTAGCCGTCGCGCAGCTCCTCGACGCGGGCGTCGATCGTGCCGGTGTACGGGGCCATCTTGCCGACCATGCGGCTGAAGATCAGCTTCCCTCCGGGGAGCCTGTGGAGGCGGTCCCAGGCGGCGCGGATCGTGGCGGTCGACGGAGTCAGCGTCTTCATTCGAGCCTCGCGGCGTGCGTGACGCGGCGAGTCATAGACGGGGCGGGGCCGAGCGACAAGCGCCCCGGGCGTCGGATCAGGCGGCCGACGATCCGCCGGGCTCGAACTGCCGCAGCCGCATCCGCTCGTCGACGCCGACGAGCTGCCCGACCTCGAGCTCGAGCCAGATGTTCTCGCCGTGCAGCGGCTCGCTCGACAGGACCAGGTGGTTCACGAACCCCGACACGGTCGCGCGCTCGCACTCCGCGCTGAACGAGGGGCACGCGTCGCGATCGGGGCACTGCCGCTTGTACGTCGAGTAGAACAGCGGCTTTCCGCCCTGGTGCCCGACGATGATCTCGCCGTTCGTGACGATGAACGTGAGGTACGTCTCGTTCGGATCGCCGAGCGGGTCGGGACAGATGGGGCCAACGAGGTCGACGACCTCGGCGACGGCGTCGACGGCCGCCGCGGCGAGGTCATCGACCGAGACCTTCTGGTGCACGCTCGCGCGCCGCTCGAGGTGCGTCAGGACGAGGTAAAACAGCAGCTCGCTGTCGGTCTCGCCGAGCACGAAGCGGCGAAAGGTGGGGTGGACGCGGGCGAGCAGCTCGGCGCGAACCGTCGCGAAGCCGGTGACGTTGCCGTTGTGCGCGAAGATCCACCGACCGAACTGGAACGGGTGGGAGTTGAGCGGCGAGAGCGACCCCTGCGTCGCGCGCCGGATGTGCGCGACGACGGTGTCAGAGGCGACGACGCCAGAGACGCGCTGGAAGATCTGGTCCGTCATCGCCTGGTCGGCGCTCTTGATCAGGTGCGGCGCGCCACCGACGTAGTACGCGACACCCCACCCGTCCGGGTGCCGCCGGCTCTGCACCCCGAGCGCATTGTCGGCGCTGACGAGGCTCCGGTGGACCTGGCTGTTGATGACGGAGCGGAAGCCGAAGAGGCGGCACATGGGCGCGGTGGGGACGAGCGACGCGCGCAGGACGGCGCCGGCGCGCGACGCGCACGGTAGCACGCCGATCGGCCGAGCCCAACTCACGCGCGGCCTGGGCGATACCGCTCAGCGCTCCAGCACCGCGCCGCGGCCTGGCCTGGGCGCCCCGCCCGCACCCCGCCCGAGGGCCGCCCCGCCCGCACCCCGCCCGCGGGTAGTTTTCCGCGGCCTTCGCGACCCGCCGGCACCCCGCCCGAAGGTAGTTCGCCGGCACCCCGCCCGAAGGTAGTTCTCCGACACCCGCCCGAAGGTAGTTTGCGCCCCTCTCCCGCGACCCACCCGAAGGTAGTTCTCGCGGCCTTCGCGACCCGCCGGCCTTTCGCGACCCGCCCGAGGGTAGTTTTCCGCGGCCTTCGCGACCCGCCCTTCGCGACCCGCCCGAGGGTAGTTTTCGCGGGGGCCCGACCCGCCCTTCGCGACCCGCCCGAAGGTAGTTCTCCCCGGCGCCCCCCGACACCCGCCCGAAGGTAGTTTGCCGCCCCTGGGCGCCCCGGGCGTCTTCTCCGACGCCCGCCCCCCGGGCGTCTTCTCCGACGCCCGCCCGAAGGTAGTTTGCGGCCCCTCCGACACCCGTCCGAAGGTAGTTTGCGGCCCCGACACCCGCCAACCCCCCGACACCTGCCCGAAGGTAGTTTGCCGACCGGGCACCTGCCCGAAGGTAGTTCTAGTTTGCCGACCGGGCACCTGCCCGAAGGTAGTTTCGGACCGGCCCGGCGACGGCCCGGCGACCCCCGGCGACCCGCCCGAAGGTAGTTTCCCGGCGACCCGCCCGAAGGTAGTTTCGGACGGCGAGATGCGGCGTGTATCGCTCTCGCTTCGGGACGGCTAACATCGCGACATGGCGAACCCGATGACTCTCTACCGGGCGGCGTCCGGGGTTCGACTCCCGGCGGCGTTCGTTGATCTGGATGCGCTCGACCGCAACGTCGACTTGATCCGGGCGCGACTGCTCGCGGGAGCGTCGGGCCGCAAGACGCTGCGGGTTGCGTCGAAGTCGGTCCGGCACACCGGCCTTCTGCGCCGAATCCTGGCGCGCGGCGGCCCGGACTTCGTGGGCCTGATGTGCTTCTCGACCGAAGAGGCGGTCTTCCTGTGCGACGAGGGGTTCGACGACCTCTTCGTCGCATACCCGACGGTCCAGGCGCGCGCTCTCGACGCGTTCGCACAACGCGCGGCGGAAGGGCGCGTCCTGTGGCACGTCGTCGACTGCGAGGAGCACGTCTCGGCGCTCGGTGTGGCTGGGCGACGCGCTGGCATCGAGCTGGCCGCGGTGATCGAGCTAGACGTCTCGTATCGCCCCGCCGGCGGGCGCGTGCATCTCGGAGCGCGGAGGAGCCCGGTCCGTTCGGCCGCCGGCGCGGTGAGTCTCGCGCGCCTCGCCGCGCAGACGGCGGGCGTCCGGGTCGCCGGGCTGATGGGGTACGAGGCGCACGTCGCCGGCGTTCAGGACGCGAACCCCTTCGCGCCGATGATGAACCCGGTGAAACGGGCGCTGAAGCGTGTCGCGCAGCCGGCAGTCGCGCTGCTTCGCGCAGAGGCAGTCGAGGCGCTACGAGCGGATGGGCACGACGTCGTCCTCGTGAACGGCGGCGGCACCGGGAGCGTGCCGCTCACGGCCGCGGAGCCCGTAGTGACCGAGGTGACGGCGGGCTCCGGATTCCTAGCACCGCACCTGTTCGACTACTTCGCGGGGCTCGAGCTGGAGGCAGCGGCATACTTCGCGCTGGAGGTGTGCCGCGTCTCGGACGCCGGGTACGTGACCTGCGCGGGTGGCGGGTACGTCGCTTCGGGTGAGCCCGGGGCTGACAAGCTGCCGCTGCCGTGGGTCCCGTTAGGGCTGCGCTATGTCGCGATGGAGGGGGCCGGGGAGGTCCAGACGCCGCTGATCGTGATGCCAGGCGCCACCCAACCCCGGATCGGCGATCCGATCTTCTTTCGCCACGCCAAGGCCGGCGAGCTCGCCGAGCGCTTCTCCGAGTACCACTTGGTGCGCGGGGGCGAGATCGAGGCGACGGAGCCAACGTACCGGGGGCAGGGCCGCTGCTTCCTCTAGCCGTTGCGACCGCGGGCACCGACCGCCGGCCCGCCTCCACCCTCCCTGCCGCCGAGGCGCCACTCGCGACATGCGTGACCGCGTGTCCGAGTGGCGATGCGCCCGACTCTCTGCGACGATGCACGGCGGCTCGACCCGGGCACCTCGAAGCGGATCCCCGATGAAGACACACCCTCGCGCGGCGCGCTCCGTGCTGACGTCGTTCACGCGGCCGGCCAGCGTCGCCCTCGCGCTGGCGGTCGGCGCTTGCGCTGCTGGCTGCGCACAGAACGAAGCACGGGGCGAAGGGTCCGACGACGCGGGCGCGGCGGATCTGACGCCAACCGACGGCGAAGAGACCGACCCCGCCAACGACACCGACGAGGTCGTCGACGACTCCGGCGGTCTCGACGCCACGGTCGACGGCAGCATCGGCGACGCCGTAGTCGAGGTCGACGTCGACGCCGACGCGGGCGACCCGTTCGACCCCGCGATCAGGGAGCGGCTCGACGCACTGCTCATGGACGCGCCGGACGTGGTCGGCGCACCGGGGATCACCATCCGGGTCTCGAGTCCGACGCTGGGGAACTACGCGGCGGCTGCCGGCCTCGCGAGCACACGCGACGGCACCACAATGGAGCCCGACGACCGGCTACGCGTTGGCTCGATCACGAAGACGTTCACGGCGGCGCTGACGCTGCTCCTGATTCAGGACGGCCTGATCGGGATCGACGACACGGTCGACGGGTGGGTACCCGGGTTCGACTTCGGCGACGGTGTGACGGTGCGGACGCTCCTCGACCATCAGAGCGGCATCTACAACTACACCGACGACGCCGCTTTCGTACCGCTCGGCGCCGACCCTGCCGACCCGATCGACGTGGTGCGCTTCGCCGATTCCCACGGCCGCGTCCACCCGCCTGGCGAGGCCTACTCGTACACCAACACCGGCTACTTTCTCCTCGGCCTGATCATCGAGGCGGCCACCGGAGAGCGCTACGACCAAGCTCTGCGAGAGCGCATCTTGGATCCGCAGGGCCTCGCCGACAGCTATTCGCAGCCGGCAGAGTCCGACGCGGCGTTCGTGCGGGGCCATACGCTCGGCAACGAGGCGACCGACCTCGTCCACGCGTCGTGGGCGTGGTCTGCCGGCGGAATGATCTCGAACGGGCGCGACCTGTGCACGTGGATCGACCGCGTGGCGACCGGGGAGATCGTCGGCGACGACACCGACGCGATGCTCGGTCCGGCGCTGTTGGCAGACGGGACGCCCACCCCGTACGGTTATGGCATTCAGCGGATGCAGCGCGCGGGCTGGGCCGTCGTCGGACACACGGGGTCGACGATGGGGTTTCGCGGCGAGCTATTCTTCGAGCCGACATCGCACACGTGCGTCGCAATCCTGACGAACGACTTCTTCGCCGAAGTCGGGGGCTTCTCCGACTCGGTGTGGGAAGCGGTGCTAGGAGCTCCGCGGTAGGCTCGCCGGAGCCGGTGATACTGGACGGGAGATGCCTGAAACCGACCCGAGAGATTACCCTCGGGAAGGCGCTCGGCGCCGGAAACCGACCCGAGACATTACCCTCGGGAAGGCGCTCGGCGCCGGAAACCGACCCGAGACATTACCCTCGGGAAGACGCTCGGCGCCGGGGGAAGGCGCTCGGCGCCGGAAACCGACCCGAAACATTACCCTCGGGAAGGCACTCGGCGGGAAGGCACTCGGCGCCGGAAACCGACCCGAGACATTACCCTCGGGAAGGAGCTCGGCGGAAAGTCACTCGGCGCCGGAAACCGACCCGAAACATTACCCTCGGGAAGGCACTCGGCGCCGGGTGCGGGAAGGCACTCGGCGCCGGAATCCGACCGAACATTACCTTCGGGAAGGGGGCCGGGGTGGATCGGGACATTACCTTCGGGAAGGGGGGCGGGGTGCGCGCTCGCCCTTGACATTGGGGCCTCGAAGTCTGTTCTTGCGCGGCGCGGCAGGTGAGACTTGCCGCGCTCCCCCACGAGGACGGGGCGACATCGGATGAGTGAGAGAACTCTGCTGCTGCGCGGCCTTGTGGTCTGCGCGGTCGCTGGCTGTGCACCGCGCGCCACGACCATTCCGGACGCGACGGTCGAGGCGCCGGCTGCGTTCTCGGCGCCGTCGGAGCCCTTGCCCGACGGGGTCGGCGCCGGCGACTGGTGGCGGGCCATCGGCGACCCGCGCCTCGACGCGCTCGTTGGCGCCGTGCTCGCGGGCAGCCCGACGCTCGCCGCCGCTGACGCGCGGCTCGCGCAAGCCGATGCCGCCGTGCGCGTCGCCGGCGGCGCGCTGTGGCCGACCGTGAATCTCGAGGCGAACGCGGCGCGTGCCCGGACGCTGCAGGCGACCCCGGCCGGAACCCAGGCGTCGACGAATGGGCGGCTCTCGCTCTCGCTCGCGGCGTCGTACGAGCTCGACGTGTGGGGGCGGATCCGCGGACAGCGCGCGGCCGTGGCGTACGACCGGGACGCGGCCGCCGACGATGCCGCTGCCGTCGCCGTGAGCCTGACCGCCGAGACGGTCGAGGCGTGGCTCGACGCGGCGTTCCACAGCGAGCGGGAGGCGCTGACGGCGCGACAGGCCGCGACGAACCGCCAGCTCCAGGAGCTGGCCGTCGAGCGGCTGTCGATGGGGCTTGGCGTCGCCGCCGACGCCCTGCAGCAGCGTCAGGCGGCCGAAGCGCTCGACGCCCAGCTGCCGCTCATCGGCGCGGCCCGGACCGGGGCGGCCCTCCGGATCGCCGCCCTCACCGGCGAGGCCCCCGACGCCGCCGCGCGAATCGAGCTCCCCACTTCGCTGCCCGCCCTGCCCCCGACCCCGGAGCTCGGCGTCCCCGCCGACCTCCTCCTCGGGCGCCCAGACCTGCACGCGGCGATGCGACGCGCGCACGCCGCCGACGCACGCGCGGCCGCCGCCGTCGCGGACCGGCTGCCCAGCATCCGGCTCAGCGGCTCGATCGGGCTGCAGGCCTCGTCGCTCGCCGACCTGTTCGATGACTTCGTCTGGAACCTCGCCGTCGGGCTGGTCCAGCCGCTGATCGACGGCGGGCGCCGTAGCGCAGAGGTCGATCGGACCACGGCGGTCGTCGACGAGCGCCTCGCGCAGCTTCGCGGCGCGCTCATCGCGGCGATGCGCGAGGTCGAAGACGCGCTCGCACGCGAAGCCGGCCAGCGCGCCTACCTCGACGAGATCGACACTCAGCTCGGCACGGCGCGCACGACGCTCGACGTCATGCGGGTGCAGTTCGGCCGCGGCGGCGTCGACTACCCGCGCGTGCTCGTCGCGCAGCAGACGCTCGAGCGCCTCGAGCAGGAGCGCCTCGCGGCGATCCGCACCCTGTGGAGCTATCGCGTGGCGCTCTACCGCGCCCTCGGCGGCGATCCACGCTCCTACTTCTCCGCTGCACCGGGCTCCCCCGAGGCGGCAGGCTCGACGACCGACCCGACCGCTGCCCGATGAAGAAGCTATTCGACGCGATTGTTCTCAACACAATCCTCCCGATCCTGGTCCTCGCGGCGGCCGTGCTCGTCGCCAAGCACTGGATCGACTCCAAGGAACCGCCGCCGCAGGCCCCGCCGTCGCGCGAAGCACCGCTGGTCGAGGTGATCACGGCGCAGGCGCGCGACGTGCGCGTCCACGTCGAGGCGCAGGGTTCCGTCGTCCCGGCGCGGCAGACCGTCGTTCAGGTCGAGGTCGCCGGGCGCGTGACGAGCGTCAACCCGGCGCTGGAGGTCGGCGGAATCGTCACAGAGGGCGCGGACCTCGTGGGCGTCGACGGGCGCGAGTACCGGATCGCGGCCGATGAGGCCGCCGCGCTGCTCGCCCAGGCCGAGACGAACGTCGAGCTCGAGCGCGGCCGCGGCTACATCGCCGAGCGTGAGTGGGCGCTGTTCCAGGGGGAGCCCGGGGCCGACGGTGGCGACGCAGCCCTGGCGCTGCGGCAGCCCCAGATGCGCGCGGCGCAGGTCGCCGTCGACGCCGCCCGCGCGCGGCTTGAGCGCGCCAACCTCGCGATCACGCGGACGCGCGTCCGCGCCCCGTTCGACGCGATGGTCCTCAGCGAGAGCGTCGAGCTCGGCCAGCTGCTGTCGGCGCAGACACCCATAGCGACGCTCGTCGCGACAGACCGGTTCTGGGTCGAGGTCCGCGTCCCGCTCGACCACATCGGCGAGATCGCGATCCCCGGTTATAACTCCGAGGTCGGCGGCGGCGCCGTCGTGCGTCAACAGGTCGGGGAGCGGACGGTCGAGCGCACCGGTCGGGTGGTTCGCCTCCTCGGCTCGGTCGACGCCGCGGCTCGAATGGCGACGGTGCTCGTCGAGGTCGAGGACCCCCTGCTCCTCGGCCCCGACGCCGCCGCGACGCGCGCGCAGGGCGCCGTCCCGCTCTTGCTCGGGTCGTGGGTAACCCTCGCGCTCGACGCCGACCGCGATGAACATGTCATCGTGCTGCCGCGCAGCGTCGTCCACCGCGGCACGTTCGTCTACGTGGTCGGTCCCGAGAGCCGCCTCGAGATCCGCGAGGTCGACATCGTCGGCGGCGACGCCGACACTGTCGAGATCCGCGCTGGCGTGGCGGCCGGAGAGACGGTCGTCTCGAGCCACGTCGCCACACCCGTCGCCGGGATGGAGCTACGCGTCTCTGGCGCCGAAGCCGACGGCTCGGGCGCACCCGCGGAGGGTCGATGAGCGCGGCGCAGGACGTCCGTGGGGCCGTCGCCTGGATGGCGTCGAACCCCGTCGCGGCCAACGTCGCGATGGTCATGCTGCTCGCCGGAGGCCTGGTCGCAGCCCCGACGATTCGTCAGGAGGTCTTCCCGGAGTTTACGCTCGACACGATCACCGTGACCGTGCCCTACCCGGGCGCGTCTCCGTCCGAAGTCGAACAGGGCGTCGTGCTGCCGGTCGAAGAGGCGGTGCGCGGCCTCGACGGCATCAAGACCGTCACGGCGACGGCCTCCGAGAGCGTGGGCTCCGTGACCGTTGAGCTGCTCACCGGCGTGAACCGCGACGCGGCGCTCGCGGACATCAAGAGCGCCGTCGACCGCATCACCCTGTTCCCGCAGGACGCCGAGCGGCCGGTCGTCGCGGCATCGGTGAACCGCCAGGAGAACATCCGTATCGTCCTGCACGGCGACGTCGACGAGCGCGAGCTTCGGCGCGTTGCCGTCGACATGCGCGAGGCCCTGCTCGCGCGCGGGGAGGTGACGCTGGTCGAGCTCTCGGGAGTCCGCCCCCCCGAGATCGGCATCGAGGTGAGCGAGTCGTCGCTCCGGCAGTATGGGTTGACGATCGAGGCCGTCGCGGCCGCGGTTCGTCAGGCGTCGGTGGACCTGCCAGCGGGCGGACTTCGCACGCCGGCGGGAGAAGTCTTGCTGCGCACGACCGAGCGTCGCGACGTCGGCCCGGAGTTCGAAGACATCGTCATCCGGGCAAACACCGACGGCAGCCTGGTCCGGGTGCGCGACGTCGCCCACGTCGACGACGGCTTCCGCGAGACGGACCAGTCCGCTCGGTTCAACGGGGAGAGAGCTGCGATCTTGCGTGTGTTTCGCGTCGGCGACCAGACGCCGATCGGCGTCACCGACCACGTCCGCGCGTTCCTCGAAGAGGTCGAGCCGACGCTGCCGTCCGGGATCAGCGTCGACGTCGTCAACGACCGCTCGGAGATCTACCGCGACCGCATCTCGCTTCTGCTGCGAAACGCTCGGATGGGGCTCGTGCTCGTGCTGCTGGTGCTCGGCGCGTTCCTCGAGCTGAAGCTGGCCTTCTGGGTGACGCTCGGCATCCCGATCTCGTTCCTCGGCGCCATGTTCTTGATGCCGGTGGTGGGCGCGTCGCTGAACATGATCTCGCTGTTTGCGTTCATCCTGACGCTCGGCATCGTCGTCGACGACGCGATCGTGATCGGCGAGTCCGTCTACCACCACCGGTCACTCGGAAAACCTCCGCTGCAGGCCGCGATCGACGGAGCGCGCGAGGTGTCGGGACCCGTGGTGTTCTCGGTGCTCACGACGGTGATCGCGTTCGTCCCGATCATGTTCATCCCGGGAACGATGGGGAAGTTCATGGGGGTCATCCCCGTGATCGTCATCACCATCCTGATGATCTCGCTGTTCGAGAGCTTGTTCATCTTGCCCGCGCACCTCGCCCACACGTCGGGTCCCTTCCGAGGGGGGCTGCTCGGCGCCCTCGAGTATGGCCAGGAGCAGTTCGGGCGCCTGTTCGACTTCTTCGTCGCGCGTGTCTTCGAGCCCGCGGTGCGGTTCGCCTACCGAGCGCGGTACCTCACGATCGCGCTCGGGGTGTGCACGCTGGTGCTGACCGTCGGCGTGGTGAAGGCCGGGAAGATCCAGTTCACGTTCATGCCGAGGATCGAGGGGGACATCGTAACGGCGACCCTCGAGATGCCGTTTGGCACCCCCGCCGACGCGACCGCAGAGGTGGTGGAGCGGCTCGAGCGCGAGGCGAGGGCGCTGCTCGACGAGAACAGATTCCACGCCGAGGGTGACGAGGACGGCGCGGGAGCGGAGATCGGTCGGGGGATCTACGCGGAAGTCGGCTCGGCCGCGCAGTTCGGCGGCGCGCGCTCGTCGGGTGGATCGGCCGCGAGCCATCTGGGCTCCGTGACCGTGTTCATGGTCCCGATCGACCACCGCGACATCGGCGCGCAGGAGTTCACGCGTCGCTGGCGACAGCGAGTCGGCGACGTACCCGGGATCGAGTCGCTGACGTTCCGGTTCTCGACCGGCCCGTCGTCAGGTTCACCGGTCGACGTACAGCTCTCGCACAGCGACATGGCGGTGCTGGAGGCAGCGGCAGCCGACCTCGCCGAGCGTCTCCGGTCGTACGCCGGCGTCGTCGAGATCGACGACGGCTTCTCGGCTGGCAAGGAGCAGCTCGACCTCACGCTCACCGACGAAGGGCGCGCGCACGGACTGACCGAGGAGTCGATGGCGCGGCAGGTCCGTTCGGCGTTCTTTGGTTCCGAGGCGGTGCGGCAACAGCGGGGCCGCGACGAGCTCCGCGTGTATGTGCGGCGACCACTCGAAGAGCGCCAGAGCGAGTACTGGCTCGACAACCTCCTGTTGCGTGCGCCCGACGGTACCGAGGTTCCTCTGCGGGTCGCTGCGCACATCGAGCGCGGCTCGTCGTACACGTCGATCCGGCGCGAAGACGGGCGCCGCGTCGTGAGTGTGACGGCCGACGTCGAGACCTCGATCGTCACCGCCGACGACGTGAACGCGTCGATCCGAGCGGACCTCCTCCACGATCTCGTCGCGCGCTACCCAGGCCTGTCTGCGACGATGGGCGGCGAGGCTCGGGAGCAGGGCGAGACGATGGATACGCTCCGGCGAGGCATGCTGCTCGCGCTGCTGGCCATGTATGCGCTGATGGCCGTGGCGCTGAAGAGCGCGATGGACCCGCTGCTGATCATGCTCGCGATCCCCTTCGGCTTCGTCGGGGCGATCAACGGCCATGTCGCGCTCGGCTACTCGCTCAGCCTGATGTCGATGTTTGGTCTCGTCGCCCTCGCCGGCGTCGTCGTGAACGACGCGATCGTCTTGATCGATGCGATCAACACCTATCGGCGTGAGACGGTGCCGTTCGAGGCGGTGGTCCAAGCAGCTTGCCGGCGCTTGCGCCCGATCATGCTCACGTCGCTGACTACGTTCTTCGGTCTCGCGCCGATGCTGCTCGAGAAGTCCGTCCAGGCAAGGTTCCTGATCCCGATGGCGATCAGCCTCGCGTTCGGTGTGATGTTCTCGACGATGATCACGCTCGTCTTCGTGCCGTCGACCTATCTCGCTCTCGACGACTTGCAGCGCGCGCTACGGTGGATCGGCGGCGCGCTCGGCTTTGTCGACTCCGCGGCCGGTCCAGAGCACGAAGGCGGTCGCGATTGGTCTCCGCGAGATGAGCGGGCGACTACCGCGGACGACGAGCAAGGCGACGGCGACCACACCTAGCCGCACTGCGGACGAGGAGCGCTGCGAGGCCCGCCCAACCGAGCCACGCCCCCGCGTCGCCTGCTGACGCGACGGCGCACCCTCGACCACCCGAACGGCGCTCGGTGTGGTCGTCACATGCGTCGGGCTGGCAGTCAGGGTCCGCGGCGCCACAGTCGCAGTCGCAAACCCCATCGAGCCAGCGCGCCGGATTGCAGCTCCACTCGTCGGTCACACCGCCGTCGGGGAGCGCAAGGCACATCGCGTCGGTGCCACACGCCTCCCCCACCGCGCAACCAAACACCGGCGTCGTGGGGTCGTCGCAGTCCGGGTCGTATGCGCCGCAGCGACAGTCGCAGCCGTCGGCCGCAGCGAAAGTGGCCTCGACGCACGTCCACTCCGACGGGGCCAGCGCGTCGCACTCGACGCACGTCTCGGCTTCGCACGCGTCGGATGGCGGCGCTCGGCCGCACACATCGCGGCCGTCGCAGAGCTCGTCCACCGGCCGCGCTGCGCACAGCGCTCGGACCGCCCACGCGGCGTATGTAGCGGACTCTGCGCCCGGCCCGTCGATGACGCGTGCGGTGTCGCAGTCACCGCGCGGTTCGACGTCGCCCTCGCCACGCACGAGCACGCCCGCGATCGCCCCAGCCGCGTCGAGCAGCGGTCCCCCCGAGCTCCCCTCGAACGCGTCGGCGGCGAGCACGAAGAAGTCGCGGGCGCCGTCGCGGTCGTCCTCGACGCGCGCGGTCGCGTCGACCTTTGCCGGGAGCCCCCACGGGAACGACGCCAGCATCAGCGGCGCGCCAATCTCGAGCGGTGACGGGTCCAGGCGAATGGGCAGCGGCGTGCCACCGGCGACCGGTCGGTCGAGCCGCACGAACGCGAAGTCGAGCCGCATTCCGCGGCTCCCGCGGATGTCGGAGTGGAGCACCTCCACGCAGCGGTACACCTCCGACGATGCCACGCTTGGCGCAGCGCCGTCTGCGCCGAGTGCCCAGCCCGCAACAAACACATTCGCCGCGCAGTCGCGCGCGTTCTCCACACAGTGCGCGGCAGTCAAGGCGATGTCTGGTGCGACGAGCGCTGCAGAGCAGCGGGCAAGGGTGGGCTGCTCTGCAAAGCGCACGTCGTCACACAACCCCAGCGCGGCGCCGACGGGTGGCGCGTCGAGTTCGATGGTGGAGCCGTCGATTGTGACGCGATCGGCGTCGACTACGGCCAGCAGCGCTGACGCGGCTCGACCCGCGCGCGGGTCGCCGGACTCGAGCAGCTCGACGCGGTCGTCTCCGCCGTAGATGACGGCCTGTCGCCGCATTGTTTGGGGCTCGCCAGACGCGCCGGCCACCGCCGAGAGTCCGGCGGAGGCGACGGCGACGGTCGCTGTCAGACGTCGGGCCCGACGCCGCGCGCTCACGTGCTTAGGCCGGCCGCGCGACGCCGCGGACGGTCGGGCGGAGGAACGGGAGCGCACGTCTCATGGACTGGCGGGTCAGAGACTCGAACTCGAAGCCGGCGCGCTCGATCTCGACGCGTGTGTCGCGCGTGAGATGACAGCCACCGGCGACGTGATGCCAGACCGGGTCCAGAGCGCGCTGCGTGAGCGCCCGGGTGGGGTGGCCCTCGGCGATCACGTGCTCGAGGAATACAAAGGCGCCGTCCGGAGCGAGCACGCGGCGGATCTCGGCGAGCGCCGCGGCGGGGTCGGCGACCGAGCACAGGACGAGCGTCGCGACGACGACGTCGAGCTCGCCATCTCCGAACGGCAGGCCCGCGAGCGACGCGTCGATGACGTGGGCGTCGGGTCGCGGGCCGCTGCGAACCGCGTCGACGAGGCGGGCGCGCATCGCTGCGTCCGGCTCGGCGAGCGTCAGACGCGTGACGGAGGTGGGGTAGTAGGCGAGGTTCGCACCTGTTCCGGCGCCCACCTCCAGCACGTTGCCGGAGATCCCCTGCAGCAGTTCGTGGCGCCACGCGCCGAGACACTCGCGCTCGGTCTCCCGCATGAACGGGTCGTAGATCGCGGCTAGGAGCTTGCCCACGTGTGCGGCGCCCGAGCTAGCCGGCCCAGCCGGGGGGCGGCCCCGGCGGAAGGGCCGGAAGGCTCGAGAGCACGGGGGCACCCTCGAGTCGGGCGTATGCGCCCCACGTCTCGTTCAGCGCGTTCTGAATGCGCGAGTACGCGATGAGCGGCCCGACGATCACGAAGCTGCCGAGGATGTACCACAACAGGAACTCACCGATCTCCATCGTGGGCGCGAGCCCCTGACGGCGTCGGATCTCGTTCAGGTAGCGTAGGCACTCGGCCATGTAGAGCGGCTGCCCAACCAGCGAGACGAGCGGGAGCAGACCGAGCACGAACAGCCCCGTCGGGAAGCGCGGATCGCGCTCCTGGTCGTACAGCTCTCGGAACGCGGCGTAGTGCCAGAACGGGACGTAGATCCCGAACGTGACGAAGCACAGGAGGAGGCCGACTCCGAAGCTGCGGGGTTTTCCGGCGAGCATGTGGATTCTCCAGCGTGAGTGCCGCGCTAGGTTAAGCGGTCGCGCGGCCAGGCACAACCGGGACTCACGTGCCCGATGGGTGCGCCACCGGACCGGCGCCGATGGCGTGGAAGGCAGGACTTGCTGGTCCGACGGCATCGCGGTCGCGCGTCGCAGCTCCGCGCTGCCGTCGCGCGCTACCGAGCTCCGGCGGCGCGCACCGCGCTCACCACCCTGCCCTCGCGCCACAGCGCCACGCCCATCACCGCCGCGAACACGCCAGACACCGCGAACGTGCCGAGGCCGAGCCCCCCGTGATCGGCCGGCTTGGTGAGCAGGTCGCCGAACGTCGCGCCGAAGGGGCGGGTGAGAACAAACGCCACCCAGAACAGGAAGACCGGTGACAGGCGCGTCACGTACCGCGCCGCCGCGGTCGCCGCCAGCAGCACTCCGATGAGGAGGGCGCTCTGCAGGAATCCAATCCCCAGCTCATCGGACAGGTAGTCGCCGGCGGCCGTGCCGAGTGTGTTCGCGACCAGGAACGCGAGCCAGTAGAACGTCTCCTCTTCGGCGCTGACAATGCGCTCGACGGAGATCGACCCGAGGCGACGGTACCAGAGCGCGAGGACCACGCCGAGGAGGGCGACCAGCATCGCCGAGCCGGCGGCGTAGCCCATGCCGAGAGTTCGGTCGATGAAGTCCGACACGACGGTCCCGAGGATGGCCGACGCCGTGAACACCCCCCAGTACGCCGCGCTGGAGTAGCGGCCCAGCGCGAGTTTTCCGGCGAGCAGGACGGCGAAGACACCGAGGAACGCGATGGCGGTCGTCGCGTAGCCGAGGTTCAGCGTCATCGAGAACATGTCGGCGCCGGTCTCACCGAGGGTCGTCGACGCGATCTTGATCACCCAGTACGCGAGGACGATCGGCGGGACTCGGTTTGCGAGCTGTCGCTCCGAGTGGCCATCCGTGTCGTTGGCACCGCTTGAGCGCTCAACGCGGCCCGGCGGGCCGTCAGGGTCATGTTCCATGTTGGGCGCTCACGCAGTCGCACCGAATAGGGCCTGCCAACCGCCGAAGCATGGCGGCTATTCCGAAAGCCGCGCGCGCCGGGTTGTCGCGAGCGCCGTCCACCGGTAGGGTGTGGGCACACCCCCCCTAGGACGCGTGATGGCTCGACACCACCTCCGACTCGTGGCACTCGCCGCCGTGGCGCTCGCCGCCTCGTGCGGCGGCGACACTTCGGGACTGCTTGGCGGCGACACCGGGCTCGTCATTCTCGACTCCGGCGCGGACTCGACCACCGGCGCCGACGGCAGCGACGCGGACCGCTCGGACGCTCGTGAAGATGTCCCCGACGGTGAAGATCGCGACGGCGACGACCCCGCGGTCGACGCCGACTCGCGTGACGCCGACCCGTCGGACCCCGACGCAGACGGGCCAGACACCGGCGACACCGACTCTGGAGGCGAGGAGACGGGCGACGGCGGTGTCGACGGCGACGACGGCGGCGACGCACCCGACGGCCCGGACGGTGACGACGTTCGCCCGGACGGTGACGACGTTCGCCCGGACGTGCCGGACTGCGCCGACGCCGATCGCGACGGGGTCTGCGACGCGGACGACGTCTGCCCGGGTGGCGACGACGGGGCGGACGCGGATCGCGACGGCGTCCCGGACGCGTGCGACGTCTGCGCCGGGTCGGACGACTCGCGCGACGCGGACCGCGACGGCGTACCCGACGGCTGCGACGCGTGCCGCGGGGCCGACGACATGCTCGACGACGACGCCGACGGCGTGCCCGACGGCTGCGATCTGTGCGCAGGCTCCGACGACGGCGCGGACAGAGACGACGATGGGCTGCCAGACGGCTGCGACCCGTGCCCGGACGACTCGCCGAACGACAGCGACTCGGACGGCGTCTGCGACTCCGACGACCGCTGCCCCGGCGGCGACGACCGACTCGACGTCGACCACGACGGCATCCCGAACGCCTGCGACACCTGCGACCCGCTCTCGCCCGATTCCGATCGCGATGGCGTCGCCGACGACTGCGACGTCTGCCCGGGACACAGCGACCTTCTCGACGCCGACGGCGACTCGGTCCCTGACGGTTGCGACGACTGCCCCGGGGGCGACGACCTCGCCGACGAGGACGGCGACCGTGTTCCGGACGCCTGCGACCCCTGCCCGCTCGACTTCCTCGACGACGCAGACGGTGACTCGGTCTGTGACTCCGACGACGTCTGCCCGGGCGGCGACGATACGCACGACGAAGACGGCGACAGCACTCCCGACGACTGCGACGCGTGCCCGCTCGACCCACTCGACGACGACGACGGCGACGGCGTCTGCGCGCCGGACGACGTTTGCCCGGGCGGCGACGATCGGCTCGACCGCGATGGCGACGGGCGCCCGGATGCCTGCGATCTCTGCCCCGACGACGACCCGGACGACTCCGACCTCGACGGGATCTGCGACTCCGACGACACGTGCCCCGGCGGCGACGACGGCGCGGATGCCGATCGCGACGGAGTCTGCGACACACTGGATCGCTGCCCCGGCAGCGACGACGCTGACGACCGTGACGGCGACGGCGCGCCAGACGGCTGCGACCCGTGCCCCGCCGACAACCCCGACGACTCCGACCTCGACGGCGTCTGCGACGCCGACGACCGCTGCCCGGGCTCGCGCGACTCCGACGACGCCGACGGCGACGGCGTCCCGGATGACTGCGATGCGTGCCCGCTCGACGATCCCGACGACTCCGACCGCGACGGTGTCTGCGACAGCGACGACATCTGCCCCGGCGCGAACGACGCCGACGACGTCGACGGCGATGGGACTCCCGACGGCTGCGACCTGTGCCCCCTCGACGACCCCGACGACACCGACCTCGACGGCGTCTGCGACAGCGACGACATCTGCCCCGGCGGCGACGACCGCAGCGACGCCGATGGCGACGGCGCACCCGACGCGTGCGACCTGTGCCCCCTCGACGACCCCGACGACTCCGACCGCGACGGCGTCTGTGACTCCGACGACCGGTGCCCAGGGTCGAACGACCGGCTCGACGCCGATGGCGACGGGGTCCCGAACGGGTGCGACCCGTGCCCGGCCGACAACCCCGACGACACCGACCTCGACGGCGTCTGCGACAGCGACGACGTGTGCCCGGGCGGGTCCGACTCCGACGACGCGGATGGCGATGGAACCCCAGACGGGTGCGACCCGTGCCCGCTCGACGACCCAAACGACTCCGACGCCGACGGCGTCTGCGACACGGATGACCTCTGCCCGGGCGCCGACGACCGCGTCGATATCGACGGTGACGGCGTCCCGAACGCCTGCGACCGATGCCCGCTCGACAACCCGGACGACTCCGACGCCGACGGCGTCTGCAACTCGGTTGACGTCTGCCCCGGTGGCTCCGACACCGTCGACAGCGACGCAGACGGCGTCCCCGATGGCTGCGACCTGTGCCCACTCGATAATCCGAACGACACCGATGGTGACGACGTCTGTGACACCGACGACGTCTGCGACGGCGGGGACGACCGCGTCGACTTCGACGGAGACGGCGCGCCCGACGCCTGCGACCCGTGCCCGCTCGACAACCCGGACGACTCCGACGGCGACGGCGTCTGCAACTCAGTCGACATCTGTCCGCTCGGCCCCGACGGCGCCGACAGCGACCGCGACGGCGTCCCGAACCGATGCGACGTCTGCCCGGGTGGCAACGACAACACCGATGGCGACCTCGACGGAGTGCCCGACGCGTGCGACCTGTGCCCGGGCTACGACGACACCGCCGACGCAGACGGCGACGGCGTCCCGGATGACTGCGATCCATGCCCGCTCGACGACCCCGACGACTCCGACGGCGACGGCGTGTGTGACTCCGACGACGCCTGCCCCGGGTTCGACGACGCGATCGCCGACCCCGACGGCGACGGCATCTGCTGCGAGGGGAGCGACGAGCCCGACGACACGTTCGACGACGCGAACTGCGACGGTGTGGACGGTGACGCCGCCGGCAGTGTGTTCCTCTCACCGCTCGGCGACGATGCAAACACGGGCACTAGAGAGGCGCCCGTAGCGACGCTCTCGCGGGCGCTCGCGCGCTCCGTGGCTAGGGGACGCGTGCCCGTCCTCGTCGCTGCCGGCACGTACCAGGTGGCCTCCGTCGTGCTGGAGCCGGGCGTCGACGTGTTTGGCGGATACGACCCCACGGACTGGTCACGCGACGACGCGAACGAGGTCATCTTCCACGGCTCCACGCCGGGCGCTCCCGCGCTCCGGAGCGTCTCGATCTCGACGACGACGCAGCTCGACCGTGTGACCATTCAAGGCGCGACTCCAAACACCGCGGGCGGTAGCTCGATCGGGATCCTGATGGTGAACACGACCGGCCTCACGCTCACTCACTCGCGGATCGTGACCGCAAACGGGACCGCGGGGACGACGGGCGCGAACGGCATCGCCGGGACCGCCGGGAACGTCGGCGTCGATGGGCAACCAGGCGTCCAGGCGACGAGCGGCAACACCGCCGGCGGCGCCGGCGGCGCGGCCCGCTCGTGTGGCGGTGCCCGCGGTGGCACCGGCGGGACCAGCGGGGTCAGTTCGTCTGGCGTCGGCGGCAACGGGACCGCCGCCAGCGGAACCACCGCCGGGACCGGCGGCAGCGCCGGTTCGGCCGCCCGCCGCACATCATCCGGCTGGAGCGGCTGCTCCACGTCGTCTGGAACGATTGGAAACCCGGGCACCACGGGCGGATTCGGTGTGGGTGGGACGCTCGGCTCCGCGCCGCTTCTCGCCGTCGGAACATTCGGGACCGATGGTACGTACACGCCCGCCGCCGGGATCGCCGGCGGCAACGGCGGCGGTGGAGGCGGCGGTGGCGGTGGCGGTGGCGGTGGGGGCTTCTACTGCTCGAGCGACTGCACGTGCTCGAGCTACCGCGGCGGCGGCGGCGGAGGAGGAGGAGGCGGCGGCTGCGGCGGCGGCGGCGGTGGCGGCGGCGGCGGCGGCGGCGGGTCCTTCGGCCTGATCGCCGTGGCGACGATCGTTCGGGCGACAGATACCGTCATCGAGACAGGGGACGGCGGACGAGGTGGGAGCGGCGGCAACGGGGCGATCGGTGGCCTCGGCGGCGCTCCCGGCGCCGGTGGCACGGCCGCAACTGCAGGGTACCGCGGAGGGAACGGCGGGACGGGCGGTAGCGGCGGTGTCGGCGCCGCGGGCGGCGGCGGTGGCGGTGGCCCGTCTATCGGAGCGGTCCTCCTGAGCTCCTCGGTGTTCGACACTAGCGGCACCAGCTTCGACATCGGAGCAGGCGGCGTTGGCGGCGTCGGACCGGGCCTCGCCGGCGACGGGAACACGGGAATCGTGCTCACGACGTACACCCCCTGAACCAATCGCGCGGCGGACCGACCACCGCGCCGCGCGTCAGCTCTCGACCGGCTCGACCGTCACCAGCGGCGCGTCCGCGTCGACTTGGTCGCCCTCGCGAGCACGAACCTCGACGACGCGACCGGCGGTAGCGGCCGTCAGCGTGTGCTCCATCTTCATCGCCTCGAGGATGACGAGCGGAGTGCCGACCACCACGTCGTCGCCGAGCACGACCAGCACCCGCACGACGCGGCCGGGCATCGGGGCCACACAGCCTCCCGCCGCGTCCGCTGTCCCGGCCTCGGCGAAGCGGGGGCGCTGCCGAAGGCCGACCGCTCCGGCGCTGTCGATCACGGCGCACACGCCGTCGGGCCCCTCAACCCACCGCACCCATCCGCGCGCCCCATCCACCTCGAGCCACACGGACGCAGACGTCGCGGCGACCTCGACCACGCGGAAGACGGCGTGCGCGGCGTCGGTGGGAGGGGAGGCGAACAGCGCGTCCGTGGCGGCGGTCCAAACATCGAGCGCGCCGTCGCGCCGCGGGCGGACCCACACACTCACTGCGGCGCCACCAGCGTCGAAGACGACACGCTCTGTCGCGACTCCGGCGTTGCGAAAGCCCGCGCGGACAGCCGGCAGGGTGTCGACGGCCGAGGGCCGGAGCGCAGCCGACACGACTGCGGCGAGCGCCGCCGCACGCGCGGCGCGCTCCGCCGACGGCCCCGCAACGAGAGCGTCTCGGTGGCGCTCGATGAAGTGGGTGTCGAGCTCCCCAGCCACGAACGCGTCGTGCTCGAGCACGCGCACAAGGAAGTCGAGGTTCGTCGTGAGGCCGACGATCGCCGAGCCTCGCAGCGCGAGGAGCAGCCGGCGCCTCGCCGTCTCTCGATCGGGTCCGTGGGCGATGACCTTGGCGATCATCGGGTCGTAGTGGATCGAGATGGTGTCGCCCGCCTCGACCCCCGAGTCCACGCGGAGCCCGTCTACCGGACGCGTCGCCCACGCGGCGAGGTGCCCCGCCGCCGGGAGGAAGCCCCCAGCGGCGTCTTCGGCATACAAGCGCGCTTCGATCGCGGCGCCGCGAATCGCGAGCTGCTCGGGGTCGAAACCAAACCCGCGCCCCTCGGCGATCCGGAGCTGCTCGGCGACCAGATCGATGCCGGTGATCGCTTCCGTGACCGGATGCTCGACCTGCAGCCGTGTGTTCATCTCCAGGAAGTAGAACTCTCCGGACGGGTCGACGATCAGCTCGACGGTGCCGGCGTTGGCGTAGCCGATGGAGCTAGCTACGCGCACGGCGGCCTCGCACATCCGCGCTCGCAGGTCGGGCGTGACGAACGGCGACGGCGCTTCTTCGATCACCTTCTGGTGCCGGCGCTGGATGGAACACTCGCGCTCGAACAGCGCGACGACGCGGCCGAGGCCGTCGCCGAGGACCTGAACCTCGATGTGGCGCGGGGCTTGGATGTAGCGCTCGAGGATGAGGGTGTCGTCGCCAAACGCGGCGGCGGCCTCTCGCTTGGCTCCGTCGATGGCTGCGATGAGGTCGTCGGCGCGCTCGACGACGCGCATGCCCTTCCCTCCGCCACCGGCGCTGGCCTTGACGAGCAGCGGGAAGCCGACCTCGAGCGCGCGCGCCGCGATGAAGTCGGTTGCCTGCTCCGGACCGCTCCACCCGGGCACGACGGGGACCCCTGCGGCCGCCGCCGTGTACTTGGACTCGCGCTTGAGCCCCATCGCGCGGATGGCAGCGGGGCTGGGCCCCACGAAGGTGACGCCGGCCTGCGCACACGCCTCTGCGAACTCGGCGTTCTCGCTGAGGAAGCCGTAGCCGGGGTGGATCGCGTCGGCGGCGGTGCGGGCGGCGGCCTCGAGGATCGCGCCCGCGCGCAGGTACGACTCGGCCGGCGACGGCGGCCCGATTCGAACGGCGACGTCGGCCTCGCGGACAAACGGGAGGTCGGCGTCTGCGTCCGAGAACACTGCGACGGTCTCGATGCCGAGGGCGCGGCAGGTTCGGAAGATGCGCCGGGCGATCTCGCCGCGGTTGGCGACGAGGAGCCGTCGAATGGTGCGCACGGGGTCGGTCACGTGTGTGCTCTTCGCTCGAAGGTCAGTGTCTGAAGACGCCCCAGCTCGTGGTCCCGACCACGCGCTCCGTGTGGCAGGTCGAGAGGCAGATGCCGACGACATCGCGGGTGTCTCGCGGGTCGATGATCCCGTCGTCCCACAGCCGCGCTGTGGCGAACATCGCGCTCGACTCCTGGTCGATCTGGTGCTCGATCATCATCTTCACGAGCTGCAGGTTCTGCTCGTCGACCGCCTGACCGCTCTTCTCGGCGGCCTCGCGGCGGATGATCTCCAGAACGCCGGCGAGCTGCTTCCCGCCCATGACGGCGATCTTGTGGTTGGGCCACGAGAAGAGGAAGCGAGGCTCGTACGCGCGCCCACACATCGCGTAGTTCCCAGCGCCGTAGCTGGCGCCCATCATGATCGTGATCGCGGGCACGGTGCTGTTCGACACGGCGTTGATCATCTTCGCGCCGTTCTTGATGATCCCCTCTGCTTCGTAACGCGCCCCCACCATGAAGCCCGTGATGTTCTGGAGGAACAGCAGCGGGATGTCGCGCTGGTTGCAGAGCTGGATGAACTGGGCGCCCTTGTTCGCGGACTCGGAGAACAGGATGCCGTTGTTTGCGAGCACGCCGACCGGGTAGCCGTGGACGTGCGCCCAACCGCAGACCAGCGTCGAGCCATACAGCGGCTTGAACTCACTGAAGCGTGACCCGTCGACGACACGGGCGATCACCTCGCGCGCGTCGAACGGGACCTTCGGGTCATGCGAGACCACGCCAAGGAGCTCGTCGGGGTCAAAGGCGGGGGGCTCGACCGGGAGCGGGGTCCGACCCTGCTTGGCCCAGTCCAGGTGGGCGACGATCTCGCGCCCGATGCGGATCGCGTCCGCATCGTCTTCGGCGAGGTAGTCCGACACGCCCGACACGCGTGAGTGCATCTCGGCGCCGCCGAGCGACTCGTGGTCCGACTCTTCGCCGGTCGCCATCTTTACGAGCGGCGGGCCAGCGAGGTAGACCTGAGCGCGCTCGCGCACCATCACCGTGTAGTCGCTCATGCCGGGGATATAGGCCCCGCCAGCGGTCGAGGAACCAAACACCAAGCAGATCGTCGGGAGCCGCGCCTTCGACTTTCGGGTCAGGTCGCGAAAGCCGCGGCCGCCGGGGACGAAGATCTTCGACTGGTTTGGCAGGTCGGCCCCCGCGGACTCGATCAGGTTGATCGTCGGGAGCCCGTTCTGGTCGGCGACTTCGGCGAGCCGCGCCGTCTTCTGCACGCCGAGCTCGCTGACGGCGCCGCCCTTGACGGTCGCCTCCGAGGCGCAGATCAGGCACTCGACGCCGGCGACGACGCCGACGCCGCCGATGACCGACGCTCCCGTGTGGTGGTCCTTCACGTCGTGGCCGGCGAGGGGGCACAGCTCCAGGAAGTGCGCGCCAGGGTCGAGGAGGAGCTCGACCCGCTCGCGCGGCAGGAGCTTGCCGGCCGCACGAAAGCGGTCGATGTACTTCGCGCCGCCGCCGGCGCACGCCTTGTCGAGCGCGGACTCGACGGCCGCGAGCGAGGCTAGGTTCGCGGTGCGGTTTGCCGCGAACGCGTCGCTGCGGGCGTCGACTTTGGTTGCGAGCCGCGGATAGCGCGTCATCGCGGCGCTCCGTGGCCGAGCTCTGCGCGCACCTCGGCGGGCGTGCGGGGCTCGCGGCCCGCCTCGCGCGCGACGCGGACGAGCGCCTCGACGAGCTGGCCGTTGCCGCTCGTTCGCTCGCCGCTCGGCAGGTAGAACGTGTCCTCGACCCCTGTCCGCAGGTTCCCCCCGAGCTCCGCGGCGCGCCGATGCAGCGGCCACACGTCGTCGCGTCCGATCGCGATGACCTGCCACGACGCACCGGCGGGGAGCTCGTCGACCAGCAGCGGCAGCCACTCCGGGCGGGCGGGCATGCCGGAGTCGACGCCCATGACGAACGACACGTGGGGGCCAGGTTGGAGCACTCCGGCCGCGACCAGAAGCCCCACGCTGCGGACGATGCCGGTGTCGAAGCACTCGCACTCGGGGACGATGCCTCCGGCTCGCATCGCGTCGGCGAACTTGGCGATCTTCTCGACCGGGTTGTCGAAGAGCATCGGCGGCCACGCCCATTGACCGTTTGCGCGGACCTTCAGGTAGTTCAGCGACCCGGCGTTGAGCGCGGCCATCTCGGGGTGCGTGGACTCGAGGCAGGCGAGCGGACCCGAGATGTCGTCGCCCATGACGCCGGTCGTGCAGTTGATGACGACGTCGGGGCATGCGTCGCGGATGGCGGCGACGATGTCGGCGGCGACGGCTGGGTCCCACGAGGGGAACGCGCCCATGCCGGGCTCCTGGCGCCGAAAGTGGACGTGCATGATCGAGGCGCCGGCGTCGTAGGCTTCGCGCGCCGAGGCGGCCATCTCTTCGGGCGTGACCGGGACGGGGTGCTGCGCCGGGTTGGTGAGGACGCCGGTGAGCGCGCAGGTGACGGTGACCTTGGACATGTGGCGGCTCGGGTGCGGGTGGGGCGCGAAGTGAGCAAGCGCTCACATAGCAGTCGGCGGGGGCGATGTCACCGGAGGACCACAGTTGCCGGCGGTCACCCCCCAGGCCGCACAACCGGCGTGTAGGGGGCGTCTGCTTGGCGGTCGAGTTGGAATCGACCGGCTTCCGTGCTACTGGCAGGCTCCTTCTCGGAGGTGTGCGCATGTCGACATCAGGAACACGGGTCGAGGCCGCGGCGGTGAGCCTGGGGCTGCTTCTGGCGCTGTCGGCGGGCTGCAGTCGCAGCGGCGCCGAGTCGCCCGAGCGGCTCGACCTCCCCGAGTACGCGTGCGTCGACGTCGACCTCGGGGAGGCGGCGAGCGTGATTCAGACAGGGAGCAACTCCGGCCTGGCGAATGAGTTTTCGGCGTCGTCTTGTGCTCCGCAGACGTCGGGCGAGCGGCGCTACCTCTGGACGGTGCCGACGGCGGGGACGTGGACGGTGTCGACCGCTGGATCGGCGTTCGACACCGTGTTGACGGTCCTGTCGGGGACGTGCGACGGCGCCGACGAGGTCGTGTGCAGCGACGACGTCTCGGGGGGCGACCGCACGTCGCGGGTGGACCTCGTGGCCGACGCGGGCGCGACCGTGCTGATCGTCGTCGAGGGATACCGCGACGCGGCGGGCGAGTTCACGCTGAGCATCGGTCGCGCGCCTTAGGCGGCGTCGACCGGCGAGCGGTCAGCCCGTCGCGACGGCCAGTCGGCTCGGCTCGAGGAGCTGGGCCCGCGCGCGGTGACGCCGGGTGCCACGGCGCTGGGCGACGCGGATCGTCGGCGGGCGTGTCGCCACCCAACGAGCGCGACTGACGGGTTGTCAGGCTGGACGGCGCCCGCTACGGTGACGCCAACTCTCTCCACAGGAGACCGGATGAGAAACGTAGGGGTGCCCGCGCTCGGGCTGGGGCTGCTATTGGCTGCGTGCGCGCAGGACGCGTCTACGCCTTCGGTCGCTACGCCGGGCGGCGAGCTTGGGGCGAGCGTTCCCGCGGCGACCGAGCAGACGATGACGCTGGCCGAAGTCTCGGGCCCCGAGGGCTTCGTCCTTCGCGTCCGCGCGCCGCAGTCGTCGGTTGACGCCTACCCGGGCTTCTTCGGGGCGCTGCGCGCCGCGCGGCTCGACGACCTCGCCGACCTCGACGCCACGTTGGCGAGCTTCGAGGTCGGTCCTTCGGGGGTCCGCTTCCCAGAGGGCGTGGAGCTGGAGATCTCGTGGGACGAGGACCGTCCGTTCGACGCCGACTCGCTCGCGCTGCTGATCGACGTCGGTGACGGCGACTGGTCGCGACTCCCGCTCGCGGCCGCGTCGGGGAATGAGCGAGTTCTGGTCGCGACGACGACGTGGTCCGGGCGCGTGGCGCTGGTCGGCCGCCGGAACGTTGAGGCCCTCCCCGAGGCAACCGCGCGCCGCGACTGGGACATCCGCGATCTCGTCGCCGCCGACCGCTTCGACCTGGTCGTTGCGGGAGACACGCTGGCGGCCGGGGACAAGGCCGCGTCGGGCGTGCGCATTCAGGTGAAGGGCGACGCGTCCGCGACGGTCTGCGCGGCGATCGAGGGCTTCGGCAACGTCGAGCTCCCGGTCGTGTCTGCGGGGACGTACCGCGCGTTCGTGCCGCTGAGCGTGCCGTCGACCATCCGCTGGCGCGTGTTCGAGAGCACGGACGGGTCGTGCACGACGGAGTCCGAGGTCCACTGGCCGACTACCGTCTGGAAGCCGTCGCTCGCCGGCGCGTACAGCACCGACCAGCAGTGCGCGACGTCGGGCGGACAGGTCTGGCTGCAGACCGACGCGACGACGTTCACGACCGGCACGGCTTCTGGCACGGAGGCGTGCCCGGCCCCGACCGGCGGCGTGCCGACGCGGCTGCAGTACCGCGTGCAGTCGCTCGCGACGCCGCTCACGGGCGCAGAGTCGGTCTGCGTGACGGTGTTCTCGAACGGCACGTACGCGGTGCCGTCGACGGGCGGGAAGTTCTCGACCTACGTGATGACCCTCGTCCCCTCGGACGTCGACCTGCTCTATTTCATCGCGCCCGACTCGTCGTGCTCGACGGTCAGCCGCGTGCTGATGCCGGGCGACGCGACGCTGATGATCGACCTCGCCACGATCTCTTCCAACTCGTGTGTGAGCCGTGCAGACGCCAGCGGCGGTCTGGCGATCGGCGTGCACGTGCAGGGCGGGGGCGTGGTGACGGAGCGCGGCGGCGCGTGCGCGGCTCCGGCCCCCGCGCCTACGAACGTCCAGATCCGTACGCAGAACCTGGCGAGCCCGATCGGGTCCGGCCACGCCGTCTGCGTCGACATGATGCCGGTGACCGACTCTGCGTGGGACACCGACGGCGACGGTATCGCGACGTTCCAGCTCCCCGCGTCGGGCGCGAAGTACGCGCGCTTCGTGAGCCTCGTCCTGCCCGACGAGATCTACTTCCGCGTGTTCGAGTCCTCGTCGTCCGCTTGCAGCGACGTCGTTCGGCTCCTGCCGCCGGGAGCTGCGACGAACATGGTCGCGGGCCGCGTCATCAACAGCTGCTCGGTCGCAGAAGGCGCCACCTGCAACTACTGGAACATCGCCTCTGTCGACGGCTCGGCGAGCGCGACCGGCGCAGGCGCAGGCGCTTGCCCCGCGGACGCAGACGCGAACGGCGTGTACGACCCCTGCGATCTGCCGGCGTGCACCGGTGACCCGAACACCGGCGACGACGACAACGACGGCGTCTGCAACGACATCGATGTCTGCGCGGCCGGCGACGACAACGTCGACCTGAACACCAACGGCACGCCGGACGCCTGTGAGGCGTGCCCCGACGAAGACGCCGACACCGTCTGCGACGACGTCGACGTCTGCCCCGGCTTCGACGACCGCATCGACGAGAACGGCAACGGCAACCCCGCCGGCTGCGACGTGTGCGACCCGTGCCCGAGCGGCGTCTGCGGGTTCTTCGGCCCCGACATCGTCTGCTTCTGATCGCGCGCTCGCCCGCGGGACCGTCGAGAGCGGTCTCGCGGGCATGACGAGGTCGTCGGGGCGGCCCTGACGAAGGCGTGTGCCAACTCGAGGTGTCGGTGGTACGTCGAGGGCATGAGTCCGCGGCGACCCCGAGCAGAGTTCACACGCCGCGTCGCGCTAGCAGGCGCGGCGGACACGCGGTCGATGGCGCGATGAGCGGCGAGGCTGCGTCTCCCTGGCCCGGGCGGCTACTCGGGCTCGCGGCCGCGGGTCTGTTGACGGGCGGCGCGCTGCAGGTGGCGGGGGTCGGCGATGCGCCGGGTTGGGTCTGGGGGGCGACATCGACCGTCGTCCTCGGCGCCACCGTCGCCTCGGCCGTCAAGGGGCTGCGGCGCGGCGAGACCGGAGTCGACCTGATCGCGGTCCTCGCGATGGTAGGCGCGCTGCTCCTCGGCGAGCACCTCGCGGGCGCGATCATCGCGGTGATGCTGACGAGCGGGGCCGCGCTCGAGCGATTCGCGGTGGCGCGAGCTCGTCGCGATCTCTCGGCCCTGCTCGAGCGCGCGCCGCGTGTCGCGCACCGACGCGTCGGCTCGGACATCGTCGACATCGACGTCGCACAGGTCGCGCTTGGCGACGTCTTGATCGTGAAGCCCGGCGAGGTCGTCCCGGCCGACGGCATCGTCTGCTCGGGGACGGCGGTGCTCGACGAGTCGGCGCTCACCGGCGAGTCGCGCCCGGTGCAGCTCGACGTCGGCGTCCCGGTCCGCAGCGGCGGCACGAACGCCGGGGCGCCGTTCGAGCTTCGGGTGGTCGCGTCGGCGGCAGAGAGCACCTATGCGGGCATCATTCGGCTGGTCGAGGCGGCGGAGCAGTCGAAGGCTCCGTTCGTTCGGCTCGCCGACCGTTATGCGGTTGGGTTTCTCGGTCTCACGCTCGTGATGTCGGCGGTGGCCTGGATCGCCGGGGGGAGCCCGGTCCGCGCGCTCGCGGTGCTCGTCGTCGCGACGCCCTGCCCGCTGATCCTCGCCGCGCCCGCTGCGATCATCGCGGGAGTCTCGCGCGCGGCCAGACACGGCATCATCGTCAAGGGGGGCGGCCCGCTAGAGACGCTCGCGCGGATCGGTGTCCTGTTGCTCGACAAGACGGGGACCGTCACGTCTGGCCGGCCGCAGGTCGTCGCGGTCGAGGTGTTTGGCAGCATGTCTTCGGACGACGTCGTTCGCCATGCGGCGTCTGTCGAGCAAGTGTCCGTGCATCCGTTCGCGCCAGCCATCCTCGCGGAGGCGCGCAGCCGTCGTGTGGAGCTGAGCTTCCCGCTCGAGGTGCGCGAGCAGATGGGGGCCGGCGTCGGGGGCAGCGTGGGGGGTCGGCGTGTTCGGGTTGGCCAGCTCGCTTTCGTGGCGCCAGCCGCGCCGCGCACTCCGGCGCTGAGGTCGGTGGAGCTCCGGACGGCCGTCGACGGCTCCTCGACTGTCTTCGTGTCGGTCGACGACGCGCTAGAGGGGGTGCTGGTCTTGCAGGACCCCATCCGGCCCGAGTCCCCGCGCGCGCTGCGCTCGCTGCGAGCCGCAGGGGTACGCCGGATCCACATGGTCACCGGCGACCACCCAGACGTCGCCGAGCTCGTGGGCGACGTGGTGGGCGTCGACCGCGTGTTTGCGGAGCGAACGCCCGAAGAGAAGGTCGAGGTGATTCGAGCGGTCCGCGCCGAGGGCGTGACCGCGATGGTTGGCGACGGCATCAACGACGCGCCTGCGCTCGCGCTGGCAGACGTCGGGATCGCGATGGGAGCGCGAGGCGCGACGGCCGCCTCAGAGGCGGCAGACGTGGTGCTCACCGCGGACCGACTCGAGGGGCTGGTCCTCGCGACCCGCATCGCGCAGCGGACGCGACGCATCGCGCTGCAGAGTGTGTTCGCTGGGATGGGACTCTCGGTCGTGGCGATGCTGTTCGCCGCCGCCGGCTACATCACTCCCGTCGTGGGTGCCGTGCTGCAAGAGGGCATCGACGTCCTCGTCATCTTGAATGCGCTGCGAGCGCTCGGCGGCGGCGGGCTCGTCGCCCCCAGGCGCGCCGACGCGCGGGGGCTCGCGCGCGGGCTCGCGTCGGCCCACCAGTCGCTGCGCCCGCAGGTCAGCGAGCTGGCGGCTCTGGCGGCGCGCCTCGACTCGTTGGCGCCGGCCGACGCGCGGGCCCAGCTCGACGGCCTGCGCGAGATGCTCGAGACGGAGCTGCTGCCGCACGAGCGCGAGGAGCAGCAGACCGCGTACCCGCTGCTCGGCGAGATGCTCGCAGACGAGGACCCGACGGGGCCGCTGATCCAAACACACAACGAGATCCACCGGCTCGCCCGGCTCTTCGGCCGTCTGGTCAGTCAGCTCCCACCCGACGGCCCTCGCCCGGAGGACCTGCGCGACCTCCGTCGCGCCCTATACGGCCTCCACGCGATCCTCACGCTGCACTTCGCGCAAGAGGAAGAGCTCTACAGCCTGTTCGAGGGGTAGGGTTGGCGCGGGGCGCAGGGCAGCGGCGGCGCGGGGTGAACGGACGATGCTGGGAGTCAAGGGCCCGTCGCGGTCTTCGGGCGGGCTCGAGGTTCCCCGACGCGAGCTGGTCGGACGGCGTAGCGGCTGCGACCCCTTCGCCGGCGTCAGCGGCGCGCCCACTCCCGCGGCGCGGACCCGAACTTCCGTCGGAACTCTCGGCCTAACCGGCGCTCATGACGGTGACCGCGCTCTGGCTGTGGTGGGTCGGTCCAGACGCCGGCGCCTGATCGGAGGGTTGGGAGAGTTGGAGCTTGACCTTGACCTGCGGCGGCTTATTTATTAGTTGGTCAACCAACCTGCTTATAAGTCGAGCATGTCACGACCATCGAACACAGACGAACGCAGAGCCCAGATCGCGAGCGGGCTGATCACCGTCATGGCGAAGCACGGCTACGACGGCGCGTCGGTAAGCGCGATCGCGAAGGCCGCGGCGCTCACGCCCGGGCTCGTCCACTACCACTTCAAGAACAAGCAGGAGATCCTGCGGGCGGCGCTCGCGGCGCTGGTCGCGCGGCACGAGCGACGGCTCGACGAGCAGATCGGCGCTTCGGTGCAGACGCCGCAGCAGAAGGTCGTGGCGTTCGTCGACGCTCACCTCGGTCTCGGCGCCAGCGCAGACCCGGAAGCGCTCGCGTGCTGGATCCTGATCAGCGGCGAGGCGCTTCGGCAGCCCGCGATTCAGGCCGAGTTCACGGCGGCGGTGGCCGCGCTCACGGGGAGGCTCGAGTCGATCATCGCGGCGGGCTGCGACTCGTGGGTGTTCAGACATCCGGACCCGCCGGCCGCCGCCGCCGCGATCGTCGCCGCGATCCAGGGATACTTCGTCCTCGCCGCCGTCTCACCGACGGTCATCCCGCGCGGCACGGCCCTGCAGTCGACGCTGCAGATGGCCGAAGGCCTGCTGGGCGCGCGGCTCGAGGTCCCTACCACCGGAGCCAGAAGATGAACGACGCGTCGAGGCAAACAGGCATAAAGCTGGGGCTGCTGGGCTCGCTCTACTTCTCACAGGGGCTCCCATTCGGGTTCTTCACGCAGGCGCTGCCTGTGATGCTTCGAACGAGCGGGTTCTCGCTCGGCGCGATCGGTCTGACCTCGCTCCTTGCGACTCCATGGGCGCTCAAGTTTCTGTGGGCGCCCGCCGTGGATCGCTACGCGTTCGCACGATTCGGCCGGCGAAAGTCCTGGATTGTCCCGCTGCAGCTCGCTGCGGTGGTGGTGCTGGCCGCGCTGGCGGGATCCGGCGCGTCGGAGTCGATGCCGTGGCTGATGGGGGCCGTCTTCGTCTTGAACCTGATCGCAGCCACACAGGACATCGCGACGGACGGTCTGGCGGTGGACATGCTCGAGCCGCGGGAGCGGGGGTTCGCGAACGGCATCCAGGTCGCCGGCTACCGCGTCGGGATGATCGTGGGCGGCGGCGTGCTGCTCATCTTGCACGACCGGTTGGGTTCGGCGGTGACGTTCCTTTCGATGGCGATCCTGACTGCGCTGGCGACCATCCCGGTCCTGCTGGCCAGCGAGCCCAAGGAGCCGGAGGTGGTGCGTCATGCATACACGAACGGGGGCGGCGTCCACTTCCTGTTGCGACCTGGCGCGCCTCGAATCCTCGCGCTCCTGGTCGTCTACAAGGCAGGTGACGCGTTCGCGACGAGCATGCTCCGCCCGTACCTGGCCGACGTCGGCCTGACGTTGGAGGACATCGGTTGGCTGCTGGGCACGGTCGGGTTCGTGTCTGGCTTGGTGGGCGCCGTGGTCGGTGGCGCCCTCGTGAACCGACTCGGACGTCGTGGCTCTCTCGTGCTCTTTGGCGCTGCTCAGGCCGCTACCGTCGCCGGGTATGCGTTCTTGGCCACACAAACGCCGAGCTCGGCGGCGCTATATGTGCTGTGCGCCGCGGAACATCTCGCGAGCGGCATGGCGACGGCCGCGCTGTTCACGTGTATGATGGACTGGTGCGCGAGCGGGTCGACGGCGACCGACTACACCGTCCAGGCGAGCGCCGTCGTCATCGCGACGGGGGTCGCCGGGTCGCTGGCTGGGTTCAGCGCGCAGGCGTTCGGCTACCTTGGCCACTTCGCCATCGCGACGGTGCTCGCCTTCATCGCCGTGGTGGCAGCGCGCGCGCTCTTCCCTACACTCGGCAGCGCCGAGGAGGCGTTCAATGTCGACGTCTAGGTTCGAGGTCTACGTATTGGGGGTTGGAGACACGTTCTCCGAGCTACATCGCTCCAGCGCTCTGCTCCTCGTGTGCGACGGGTTTCACCTCGGCATCGACTGCCCCGACATGTACAGAGGGGCCTTGCGAGCCGCGTCCGAGCGCTCCGGGCGCTCGCTGCAGCTCTCGGACGTCGACACGATGCTGATCACGCATGTGCACGGCGACCACATGAACGGGCTCGAGGGGGTCGGGTTCTACAAGCGGTTCATCGACCAGCGACGGCTCACTCTCGTCTCATCGGACGAGGTCCGCGGGTCCATCTGGGAGCACCGCCTGCACGCGAGTATGGGGTCGCTTTGGAATGGCCATGAGCATCGCGAGATGGGCTTCGACAGCTACTTCGAGCACGTTCGCCTCGACTGGGACGGCGGCATCGACGTTGGCCCTTTCAGGATTCAAGCGCGGCGCACGATCCATCACGTCCCCACGAGCGCGCTGCTCATCGAAGCCGCGGGTCGGAAGCTCGGCTACTCGTCGGACACCGCGTTCGATCCCGACCTCCTGGAGTTTCTGGGGGCGGCGGACGTGATCGTCCACGAGACGAGCTTCGGGCCAGCGCACACACCCTATGCGTCGCTCGCCGCACTCCCGGCCGAGCTACGGGGACGCATGCGCCTGATCCACTACGACGACAGCTTCGACGTTGCTTCGAGCGCGATCGCGCCGCTGCGTGAGGGCGAGGTGTTCACGGTGTGAATCGTCGAACCGTCGAGATCGCGGTCACGATACATCTTGAGTTTCGCCGTTGCGAGTATACGCTCGCACGGGTCGGTCTCGGAGCCGACCAGAACACCCAAAACTCGCGAGGTGCACGGTGGCGAAAGTGAAAGTGGTTGTCGATCTCTCGTGGTCGCCGGCGGAGCCTGCGACTCTCCACGAGTACACGCACGACGGCAAGGCCGTCCCCGTGGAGCCCAAGCTGTTTCCCGGCGGGGCGCGCCTTGAGTACACGTGGGAAAAACTGCCGGACCATAGGATCACCGGAACTCTGTTCTTCCCTGGAGAGACGTTCACCAAACTATCGGTGGTGGCAACGATCGGTGGTGGCGAGCCGCAGAACGTCGACAAGGCGGAGGAAAAGAAGAACGACTGGGACTTCGCCGGCACGGTGAAATCATGAGGCGCCTTTTCTCATTCGTCGTCGCCGTCTCGCTGCTCAGCGGGTTGCGGCCTGTTGCGGCGGCCGAGCCCCCGAGTGCCGAGGAGGACGTAAGGCCCGGCGTGGAAGCGCAATTTGAGCGGCTTGCGGCTTCGGAACACCGCGAGTTCAGCCGGATGATGGGCGAGTCGGCCGGTCCGGCCGCACTGCGTCCCACTCGGATCCCGCAGCCCACTGGCGATGCCGCTGGTGCGGCGCGGATTCAGAGGTTGACGGCGGCCTTGAGCACCTCCGTAGAAGGCGCAGAGGCGGGCCTCACGGTGGCGCCTCTGGCCTTCCTCGAACCGACAAAGTCAGGATGGGATGCGTACCGTGGTCTGAATCTGACGATCGCGGCACTTGAAGGCGGGCAGTCCAGACTCGGTGCCGGCTACTCCTACTCGTCGGGGCCACGCGTGAAGTTCAGCGACGTCGTATGTGACGGTCGCCGCGAGGATCTGGACGCGGCCATTGACGGCGTTCGAGCAGCGTTCATGGACGTCTGTGAGCACCTAGTGGCCCACAGTGATGCGCCGCCTTCCGACGAAGCAGCCTCCAGCGGGTGGCCTCATGGCAGCGAACAGCGTTGGGCGCGTGCACGCTCGGCGTGCGGCTTGAGTGTGAACGACGCGCGGCATGTTTCACCGCCTGATAACCTGGTGGCTGCCGCAGTGGCGCTGAAGGCATGGCTCGACGCGGAAGGGGAATATGCGGCGGACCACGCCGCAGAGCAGGGATCATCGGAGGTGCTCCAACGACACAACGATCACGAAGGTTCGGTGCAGAGCCTCATCCAATATACACGACCGCGCCCGTTCGAGTGTGATGGGGGTACCTCGACGTTGGACCTGCGCATCGAAAGGGAGCTCTATCACCGCGCCACGGGGAGTTTCGGCCTCAGTGCGACGTGGGATCACTTCGAGGCCACTTGGGGCTTCGAGCCGAGTACCGTGCGCGTCGTCCGAGAGTGCGCACCCGATGACTCGGAGTGTCAACCCGCCTATGAAGAGGACCCGCCCCCCGACCGGTCAACGTTCGAACTCGCGCGCCGGGAGGTGGAGGTGAACGCTGCATTCGAGATGGCATTCTTCGCGGCGGAAATCGGCTTCGGCGCGATCGCGAGCCGAGACGAGCTGTTCGACGAGAGTGGCCAAGAGGCACCCTTGGTCAACGGCTGGAGTATCGACGCCAGCATCGCGCTCAACCTGTCGGGTGAACCGAAGGAGGACTCAGGCATGGAGCTTGCGTTGGGCATGGACACCACATTTGCCATACCCTCGAAGCACGAGCGCAGCGCGGCGCCGATGGACGGCTACGTTTCCAAGGTAAGCCTCACGCCGTATTTCAGCGTCCGGGTTACGGAGGAGCTCGGCTTCCGCCTCGGTGTCCCCGTCAGCGGAGAACTTGCCGTTCAGACCGCCGACGACGCCGAGACGATCCGCGACCGTCGCGCGCTGACTTGGTCCGCGCGACCGACGTTTGTTACGGTGCTGTCGCTCTAGCGGATCACGCCGCAATCCGTGACCCAGCTACGAGACCGGGGACTGTCGGTGCACTTGCCACTCCCGCAGCGTCGCCGCGGCGTCCGCAACGTCCATCAGCTCCCGTGCGAGGAGTTCCTCTTCGATCATCTCCGGAAGACATGGCTGGAACTTCGAGACGCGGGCGTTGGCGCCGGCGTCGGTCCAACGCGCCGCATCCGCCCACGTGAGCCGCGGTCCGTCGGCGAGCTCACACAGAGCTTGGTGGATGGCGACGTCGCTGTTTGCGGCGTCGCCCGACAAACGGATGACCTCGTTCCCGCCGGTGACCTTCTCGCCCAGGCGGGACTGAAGCGCTGCGGCGAGCAGACGGTTGGCGCGACCGCCGGCGTAGGTCCACCACTTCACCGATCGGTCCGGCTCTCGGGTCAGCGGTGTGCGCTCGTCACGAAGGAAGTCGTGCGCGTCTCGCAGCGTCTGGATCGCAGCTGTCGCCCGCTTGGACCACCACGGGCGGTCGTGGTCGCTCACCAGCAGCTCCCGCATGGCTTGGCATAGCACACGAGAGAGCAGCGAGGGTCGGCCATGCCATCGCGGGTACACGCCATGCTCCGTGGGCTCGACTTCACAGGTCGCCGCCTTCCAGTTGACGCTGACAATGCGCCAGGGTCTTCCGGCGAGCACGAACGCCGCGCTCCGGCGGTCTTCGTCTTGGAGGAAGAACGCATCGACCATCCCGATCTCTTGTGCACCGTGCAGGACGCGAAGCACACGGGGCGTTGAGAACACGGCATACAGCTCGAGGAAGTTCTTGGCCCCGTAGAGCTTCTGACCGCGGTCACCGAGCACCAGCCGATCGTCGACCTCAGCGAGGATTCCCTCGCGAAGCATGTGTCGAGCGACTTGGTCGCGCGTCTCGACCGTGAGGTCGGCGAAGGAGGCGCACCCGTCGAGCCAAGTCCACCATTCGAGCCTGGGCACGCCGCGCTCCTGCATCGCGAGTGCGATGAGCTGCTGAGCGAGAACATGCGGCGCCCAGCGTGAGGCCGCCGCTGGCTCGACGTAGTTGCGCGCGTGCAGCTCGAGCAGCGCCGCGGCCTGCAGGACTGCTTCCTCCTCGACACACAGGAACGTGCAGTTCGGCGTGGTGCCCGAGCGTCGTCCGGTCCGTCCCATCCGCTGAAGGAAGGATGAGACGGTTGATGGCGCGTCGATTTGCACCACGTGGTCGAGGTCGCCCACGTCGAGGCCTAGCTCCAGCGCGCTGGTGGCGACGATGACGCAGTTCGACCCCTCCGTGAACGCCGCCTCTGCGGCCGCCCGCTCGGATAGCGCGAGGGAGGAGTGCGAGAGGTATACGTCGACCCCGCGCTGCGCAAGCGCATGTCCGAGCTGCTCGACCCCACGCCGGCTGTCGACAAACGCAAGCCGACGTGTGCCGGGGTACATGCGGTCGATGAGGAGCGCCGCGTTCGACAGGTTGCCGACGTGGTCGAGCATGAGCCGGGGCTCTCGCTTCGCGCCGCCCGGATCGATCACCCGCGTGGGGCGCATCGAGCTCCCGCTCAACCAACGGACGATGTCGTCCGGGTCCCCGACTGTCGCCGAGAGTCCGATCCGCTGGATGTCGTGTCGGGACAGGCGGGTGATCCGCTCGATGAGCGAGACGAGATGCGAGCCGCGGTCGTCCGCGGCAAACGCGTGGACCTCGTCGATGACGATAGCGCGGACGTTTCCGAGCATATGCTGAGGCGGCACCCGTGTACTGAGGAACATCGCCTCGATGGACTCGGGCGTGATCGCGAGGATGTCCGGACGCGCTCTGAGCATCCTCTTGCGAGCTGCCTGTCCGACGTCGCCATGCCACTTTCCCGCCGTTCGCCCGACGAGCGCCGCGAGAGCCCGGAGGCGGCTCTCTTGGTTGTTGAGCAGCGCTCGGATGGGGGCGACGTACAGGACCGAGGTTGGCTCGAAGTCCTGTGTGCTGAGCTGTGACAACAACGGCAGGAGCGCGGCCTCTGTCTTGCCGCCGGCGGTGGGTGCGAGGACGACGCAGTTTGTCCCGTCGAGGATGGCGTGTGTCGCCTGCTCTTGCACCGGGCGCAGCCCCGTCCAGCCCAGGCCGTTCACGACCTGGTACTGGAGTGCGGGCGAGAGTCGCTCGAACGCCCCCACGGCGACTCAGAGCTCCAAGTCGAAGTCGTCTGGCGAGCCGCCGCCGGCGGCGGCGCGCTCCTCGACTGTGAGCTCGTCGGCAGTGAGCGAAAGCTCGAAGTCCCGATGGGGATCGAACTCCGGATAGAGGTCGACGCGATCGAGCAGACCCGCCACGAGCTTTCGCAGGAAGATGCGTGGGGCGACGCCGACCTTCCCGCCTAGCCGTCCTGCGACTGACTTCGCCAACCCGGCGAGCACGTCGTCGGTGACGCGCGCCGCCATACGTTCGGGTGCCTCGGTGGGATAGAGTTCGCGGACCCGGCGACCTACCTCCACTAGACGGTCGAGGTCGAATGCGTGAAGTCGCACCTGAACGTCGCGTGGGTTGTCCCAGCGGGCGTCGCCGCTGAAGTCCACGTGCAGTCGCTGAGCAAGCGGCGGGAGGCGTCGAACGCCGTTGGGGCCGTCGAAGAAAGCTGGCGTGCCCGTGATGAGCACATACAAGCCGGCGAAGCGGCCGCCGTAAAGGTCGTCGATCAGCTTCCGGAGTGCCTCGAGGCTCTTGTCGCGGCTGTCGGAGCGAACACGCTGGATCGTCTCCACCTCGTCGAGAACCAGGAGAAGACCGGGCCGCCCACATTGCTGTAGGACCGCCAACAGTCCTCGAAAGAAGCCGAGCGCACCGGTGTGATCGACATCGCCCTTGATGCCGGCTCTGCGTTTGATGTCTGCCGAGACGTTTGGTTGCCCCATCAACCACGCAATCAGTCCCTCGGCGACCGCGTGGTCATCGTGCAGTTGGGCGGCGTGGTAGGCGCGCAGAACCGCGGCGTACTGCGGCTGCACAGCGCTGACCTCGGCGAGGCGGGCCTCCATGAGGTCGCCGACACCACGGCCCAGCGCGTCGAGGTCGTCCGGGTCGCGGAGCTGTTTGGTCACCTCCTCCTCGAGTCCCATGATCCACTGCGAGATCACCGCTCGGAACGCGCCGGTGTCCCACTCGGCGGTACGCAGGCCCTCCATCGCCCGACGGTACACCGTCTCGAGCCGGTGCAGCGGCGTGTCGTTCTCGGAGATCTGCACTTCGGCCACGGCGAAGCCGCGCGCCATCGCTTGCTGCTGGTACCAACGCGCGGTGAAACTCTTGCCGCAGCCGAAGTCGCCGCGCAGCGCCTTGAACACCGAGCCGCCCGCAGCGCACCGGTCGAGCTCCTCTTGCAGCGCGCGCTCCAAGCGGTCGGTGCCGACGGCGAAGAGGTCGAGACCCCGTCGGGGCACGGTTCCGCGCCGAAGCGCTTCGACTACGTCGCGACGCAGCAGGGGGCTCGGAGCGCTCACTCTTTGATCCCGTAGTGTTGGACGAGCCGCGAGCGCTGGAGGACCACGCGCCGTCCGACGTGGTCGTGTTCAACCATCGCGAACCCATCGGCGTTGAGCACGCCCATCCTCGCCACGACGCCGCCGACCTGGTGGCCGCGAACGCCCGCGGCCGCCGCGAACTCTCCAGCGGGCAGCGAACCGCCCGCCTCGACCAGGATGCTCAACCAGAGCAGGACACGCTCGGCTTCGGCCGCGGGCAGGCCTGCGACTTGGTTCTGGAAGACGCTGGACCGGCTCAGGGCCACGATCAAGGCCGGAGCCGCGGGCGCCGCCGGGGCTGCCGACTCCGTTGGCGCGGGCGCAAACAGCACTGTCTGGTCGGGTGTCGGCTTGGCCGCAGAGGCCGGCTTGGCCGCAGAGGTCGGCTCCGGCCGCACGGTCGCGCGGCGTGCGCGGAGCTCCCACCAATCCGGTGTCGGCGATGGGCGCGCGGCGAGGCCCGGGTCGTTCGGCGCCGCGCGCTCCAGCCAGTCCGGGGCGATCAGAATCGCGGGCGCGACTGCCTCGGCGAGCGAGAGCCCGCCGTGCGCACCGTAGCTCGTTGCACGGTTCACGACCGTGGGATCCCAGAGCACAGCGACGCGGTCCCACCCGCGTGGCGACCAGCAAGTCCTAGGCAAGGCGACTTCGTCGGGCTCGGGCATCTCGTCGGCGGCGAGCGCGCGCCAGCGGGCGCCGCCCGGGCGCCCCTTGCCGAGTCGGCCCTCCAGGGGGCGCGTGCCGTCGCCCAGGACGTGACCGTGGTCCGCCACAAGGAGGACGACTCGCTCGCCCTCCTCTGCGGCAGTGAGCAGCGCTTCGAGGGGAAGTACAGGCGCCAAGCTGTAGTCGATCGCTACCTGGACGCTGCCCTTCAGGTCCTCGTCGATCGCGTTCACGACGACCGCCACGGCCGGACACGTGCCCTCGATCGCATCGCGGAGGTCGGTTGCGAGGTCGTGGCCGCTGAGGATGTCTCGGCGGACGAAGAGCGGCGGCGCATCCTCGCCGAGCAGTCGCGCGACCGCTCGGTGGGCCTTCCAGCGGGCGGGATCCTTGTCTGTGCCTTCGTCACCGAAGCGCGGGTCGGCCTTTCCTGCGAAGAAAGCGCCGCGGCTGATCTCCGTCAGGGTTGGAGCCACGGCGAGGACCGGAGGCAACGGCAGCACGCCCTCCCAGCCGTCCGGACGCCAGGCGATCGGGCCCCAGCGGCGCGCAATCGAGAGCCGCGTCACGAGCTGTGCCGCCGCCGCGTGGCTCATTCCGTCCATGAGAACGACGAGCAATCGGCGCGGGCGGTCGCCCCCTAGAAACGGCGCGATCACCTGTTTGCCGACGTTCTCGATGGGCGTCGCCCCGACGCCGGGCTTGTCGGACGCGAGCCAGCGCACGTATGCCTCCGCAAACGTTCGGTGGTCGTCGCTCTGAACCCTCGCGGCTTCGAGTTCGAGCTTGCGGGCAGCAGAGATCAGCGTCTCCTCGGCGGCTCTCAAGCCGCGGAGCTGCTGGCGGGCCCACTCGACGTAGCCGCCCTCCTCTGCGTACTGCCTCGCCAAGTCGACGGCCGGCTGCCAGCGCGTCCCCGATGGCGCGCGCGCTTCGCGGTGCGCAAGCCACAGCGCGATGCGAGCGACGCTGCGGCGCGCCGATCGATGGTCCTCGGGTCGGACGTGCGTATCGAGCGCGTGTGCCTCGAGCGCCCCAAGAGCAGCGACGACACCCGCAGCTCGCTCGTGGCTTGGATCATCGAGAAACGCCTGTGCGGCGCGCCCGAGGTCGCGCTCCCGAGCACGGTGTCCTCCAGGAAGGCGGCGACTGGCCATTGTCAGCGAGCCGAGCCCCGCACTCTCGGCAAGTGCCTGGCTGCGGTCGAGCGCCACCAGAAGGCCGGCCCGATCGGCCGGCAGAGCAGCGTCGAGGCTGCCGCGCTGGACCAGGACGCTCTCGACGCCACGCACCGCGGCCGAGAGGTCGGGCAGCCACGCTGCGAGCTGGCCGGCGAGTTGGCCAGCGACGAACGGGTCACCAGCAGCCCCCGATGCCTCCAGCAGCGGCAGTACTTCGAGCAGCCGGACAGCGAGGCCGCGCTCCCACGCCCGCCACACGACGTCGGCTGCCTCTCCGACGTCGGCGCGAAGCCACTCGCTCAGCTCGCGGCGCACGTTCCGCCACAGATCGTCGTTCTCTACCTGACGAGCGAATGCCGGACCACCGTCATTCGAAGCCGCCCAGGCAAGCAGCAGCGCGGGCGACGCGAGCGCGGTCTCTGGGAGGCGGACCCGCGCCTCGAGCAGGCTCATCCATGCCACCCGGTGAGTGAGCTGGAGCCCCTGCACTTTGCGCGGCGGCGCGACGCCGCCAGCGAGGAAGAGCTTGGCGAGGGCGCTGCCGGCGAGTCCCTGCTCGAGCTGTCGCGCGCCGAAGAGCGCCGCGAGACGGGCGTCGCGGGCCACATGGTACAGGCGTCCACCGGCGAGCCGGCACGCCACGTCTAACGGGAGGACGTCCGGTACCCAGTCGATGAGGAAGACGCTGCCGTCAGAAGCTTCGTCGGCGGGCCGAGGCAGCCGCTCGCGGAGGTCGAGCTCGCACCGCGTCGGAACGACCCGCCATCGATCCCCACCAAGCTCGAACTCACCTGCTTCACCTCGGCCGTACAGCGCTACGAGCCGCGACCGATGGTCGCGGCGAAAGATCCGCTCCACCTCCTGACGAAGCTCGGAGACTGTGAGGAACGGCGCCTCCATCATCGGGAGGGAGCCCGACGCGTGACGACGACCGAGAGCTCGACGTGAATCTCGTCTGCGCCCGCAACGGCCTGTTCGACCTCCGCAGCGAGCTCGCGCAGCGACGCGGCGACGCTCGTGGGGTCGTCGAAGCTCACGGACCTGTCGATGACGGTCGTCCACCCCGGCTCGGGCGGCTCGGGCGGCGACGCCGGCGGACGCGCGCCGACGCCCAACAGCTCCTCTGCGCGACGCGTGAGGTCGTTCAGCCCGTCGGCGAGCATGCTGTTGACCTCGTCCGACGAGAGCAGCCTGCTGAGGTCTTCGAGGAGCAAGCTTGCGCGGTGTCCACGACCGGTGTCGTGAACGAGGTTGCGGACCTGCCCGAACACGATCCAGCGCGGACGCTCCATGAGGAGTCGACGGCAATTCTCAGCGGTGGTCAGGCTCCGTCCCATCGCTGGGAGTGACGTCTGCGGGTTGAACTCCGCGAGCGCGCGGACCAGCGAGGCTCCCTGCGTCCGCTGGACGTGCGTGACGAGGTCGGCGCACGCCTTCGCGGTTGCGAGCCGGGGAGCATCGTTGGGGGACGCCCACTCCCGCACGCACTCCTCGAGAGGCGCCACCAGGGGGTCGACGGCCGAGAGCCTGGAGCACTTCTCGCGCACCTGCTCGACGAAGGCCGCCAGGTTGTGCGCGGTGAGCGCCTTGCCTGCGAGGGCGATCCCAAACAGATGCCCGGCGCGGTCGAGGGCATCGGCCCACTCAGCGGGCGTCGGCAACTCTGGGCGCATCAGCTCCGCATCGTCGGCGACCTGTCCCAGTCGCGGCGGCGTGTAGGGCCGCCCGTCCCGCTGCAGAGTCCGCCCGCTCCACACACACCAGGCGAGGACGAGAAGGTCCTCGACCTCGGGCGGCAGCCCGCGCGTGCCCGCCGGGTCGAGCCATCGCCTCACGTCACCCACGGTTGGCGTGTCGAGACCCCTCTGCTGCCGCGCCTGCTCCAGCTCCTGAAACGGTCGTTCGCGCAGCACCACGGCGACGTCGCCCGTGTCGGTGAGGCCGAGCGGATCGGAGTATGCTCGGAGATCGCTCTTCTCGGTCTTATCGACGTTCATCCGCCGGTCGCGGGTGTCGAGCAGCCGCTCGAGAAGCCCGCGCACTCGCTCCATCCTCGACGCGGTGACCGGGCCGTCGAAGCGAGGGTGGTGCGGATAGCGCTTGGACAGCAGCGCGTCGACGACTTGCTTGAGGCCGTCGCGCATGTTGCCGGCGAGCACGCTCCGAATCTCGAGATCATCGAGCAGCGGCAATATGTGTTCGTCGACGGAGCGCGACGCGTCGAGGAGCGTGGTCCTGCCCGCGCTGGTCAGACCGTACGCGTCTGAGAGGGTGCGCTTGACCAGAGACTCCTTCTGCGCACGAAGGCTGGTGAGGTCGGCCCGTGTTGTGTGCTGGTCCTCGACGCGCAGGTGTCCAAGGTAGCGCCGCGGGTCGCCATCGAGGATGTGCTCGAGAACGACGAGGTCTCCGAGCTCGTTCTCCATCTCGCGCGAGAAGAAGGTCGGGAGCCAGACCACCGTAGGGTTGGGCGGCCCTGACCCGGCGTGAGCATCGCGGTACGCCTCGACGCGCGCCAGGTCGTCTGCAGGACCGTGGCCGCGCTCGTCGAACGGATAGTCGAGGACGAGCTGCCACTCGACGCCCTGAGCCGCGCGCAGCGTCAGGTCGTCCATCTCACGCACGTTTCCGTATCGGACCCGCCCGGGACGCTTTGTGCCGAAGTAGCTCTGCTCGGCGTCCACGATGCTGCCGTCGGCCGTCAGGCCGAGCGAGTCGAAGAGCAGTCGCCGCATCGTGTTCTTGCGGGCGCCCGGCTTGTCGGCGTCGGCGGCCGCGGCGAGAATCGGCCGGAGGTCGACGCCCGACAGGTGGACCGACACTTCCGGGTCGGCCTGATCGCCCAATCGCAGCGCGCCGATCTGGCTGGCCCACTCGCGCAGGCGCTGCGCTGCGACCTGCATCTCGGCGCCTGGGATCGGGGACGCGATGGTCCCGTGGTTCAAGTTGACCAGCCGTTTGACCGTGAGCCCCTTGAAGGGCTTCGCCTCGGGCACGAGCGCCGCCATCAGCAGCGTCTTGGCCAGGCGGTTGTCGTTTCGACACGCCTGCTTCGGACAGCGAGAGCAGCCGAGGCGCCGATCGTGGTCTTCGCGGGCGCGCTGGCAGTCGGCGGGACTGTCGGTCCCTTGCGCGCGCCGGATCAGCGGCAGAAAGCTGTTGAGGTAGAGGTCGCGGGCCCTGTCGAAGCGAGCCTTCATCACCGGGTCGTCGATGGGGTCTTCGCTCTCGGCCAGCGCGTCGAAGGCGTCGCCGACCGGCACTACTCGGCCGAGCTCGAGATCGGGCAGATGGTGGACGAGCAGCTCCATCAGAATGCGGATCGCGGTGCGCTCTCGCTGCAAACAATCCGAGAGCGCGACGAGGGCCTCCACCAACGCCGGGGAGAACGGGTAGACTTGCTTGAATGCGGCCTCGTCGCCTTCGCTCCCGATCAGCACGCTCGCTGCTTGGCCGGCGGCCCTCCACGTCCGGGCGAAGTCGTCTTTGAGCTTCTCGGCGGCCTCGTCGTCCTTGGGTCGAACGACGCGGTGCTTCACGATCGCCGGGAGGTTGCTGTCCGCCAGGCTCACGTTGTCGAAGCGCCCTTCATGGTGCGAGAGGTTCCGGGAGAGCTGGGCTCGGATGGCGCCCTGCGCCTCGACTCCCAGGAAGTCGGAGAGATCTCGCTGCCGGGCGATGAAGCTGACGATCGGGATCGCGCGGGAGGCGTCTTGCGCCTCTTTCAACTTCACGAGCTTCTGCACCTCTTGGCCGACGAACGGCAAGTCGCCCGAGCGGCCTGCAAGCCAGAGGATCAGCTCGTCGAGGTAGAGGACGACGGCGTCGTAGCCGAGGCCTTTGGCGTGGCGGCTCACGACGCCGAGACCCGTGTCGAGGTCCACGAAGCGCGAGCGCTGCGAGGTCCACGAGGTGAAGAACGTGCGGACGAGGTCGCTGAACAGCCGCGCTCGCGGAGTCTGGGCGTCGCGGTCCTCCTCACCCAGGTACGCGCTCCCCGCGGCGGCGTCGAAGCTGTCGGCGGTCCACATGGTCGTGCTCGCGCGCTTGCCCCAGCCGGAGGCCGCCTGCTTGGCGCCACCGTTGAGCTCGGCGAGGAACGCGTCGTCGCCCATTCGCGTCCGAAGCCGCTTCGCGTCATCGAAGAGCCCTTCGTCGACATACACGGCGGGAACGACCGCGCCGGGGTGGGCCTCGGCTACCCAGCGTACATAGGTGCCGAGGATCTTCGACTCCATGTCTTGCGCGTCGAGCATGTGAATCGGGAGCTGGACGAGCTTCTTCTTGCCGATCCACGGGTGGGAGGTGCGGAAGGCGTGGAGCTCCGCCCGGCGCCAGGGGGTTGGGTCGTCGGCGAGCATCAGGTCGAGTACGGCCATGAAGTGCGACTTGCCGGAACCAAACGAGCCGTCGAGATAGGCGGCCTGGCTGCGGTCGTCGTCGAGCGCGCTCCTGACGATGGACAGCGCTTTCTCGAAGGACTGCACGATCTTCGGCGTGATCGCGTAGTCGCGCAGCGTCGCCTCGGGCTTGGCGATTCCCTCGGTGAGTCCTTGAACGAAGTCGCCCTTGCGGACGGCCTCGGGGAGGTCGAGGAGGTCGTGTACGAGGTTGGTCATGTGCCCGGTGTCTTCATTGCAGTTTCAACGTTGGCCCACGGCATCGGGTCGAACCCCGGAACCACGGTCGCGAGGACCCAGTCGAGCGCGTGCCCGGGACTGACCGCTGGAAACGGGACCCGTACCTTTGGTTTGGCGTCGAGGTCGGGGCCGACGTGGCAGTGGAATACGGCGTGGCTGCACGCGCCCTCGCCGCGCCAATCGGCTTGCCAACCTACTACGTCGGGACTGCCGAGTTCGCTCTCGAGGTGGAGCGCCACGGTCCAGTCGACACTGGAGCTGGTCTGCCCGGAGATCGCGACCGAAAAGTGCTGGATCCGAGAGGTCTTAGACTCGAACGTCGCCTGGATGGAGAGCCGAGCCCCGACGAGGTCAGGCAACCCCCTCAAGGCCACAGGCCCTGCATCCGTCGCGTTCGGTTGCGGCACCGTGAACACGGTGAGCCGTGTGCCGCACTTGGACTGCTTCTTCTTTAGAAGCCATGGCAGCGAGGGGTGACAGTGCTCCTTCAGATCGGCGAGGCGGCGAAGCGGGCCCTTCAGTTCTGTGAACGGGTCTGCGGAATGCTCCCGCAGTCTGGAATGCTCCCGATATAGGCCGACCCAGGGGCTCATGGCCGCACCAGGAAGTCGGCCAGGACCGCGAGGGAGTAGTTCTCCGCGTTCCGAACGACGTTGGCAGCGCGCCAGTTTCGAAGCCACTCCTCTGGTGTGCGGTGTGTGCGCGCAAAGAACTTCTGGCGCTCGGTATCCAGGTCGACTTCTGACGGCGCCTCGGCGAGCGCCTCCGGGTCGGGATCGCTACCGCTGACCCAGCTACGGAGGCTCGGTGCGTCGGCGGCCAGAGCATGAGCGCCATCCCCGCCTCTGAGAAGGAACAGTACGATCGGCTGGCTCCGTCGGGGGTTTTCAAGCGTGCGATCCCTGCTGCCATCGAGATCGAGAACGACCTCTCGTTCGTTGTGCGGCACCAGAAGAACCAAACGTTCGGGCTCGGTGAGCGCCGCCTCGACGTCGGACAGACGCACTGGGCGCGCCTCTTCGGAAACCAGGCTCTCGACCTGGCCAACCAACCAGTCGCGCAATCCGAAATCGGGACACCAGATGATCGCGACGCCCCCTGCCTCGCGATCCAGCGCGTTCAGCATCACCTCGACCGCGTTACGCATACGTGTTACCGCCTGTCGGGACGGTGTCGGCTAGAAGCGGGTGCACCTCGAGTTCTAGCCGCCCGTTCCGCATCCGCTCCAGCAAGACTCCGTGGGACAACAGTCTCACCTTGCGGTCGAGATCGAGCTCCGCGCCAGAGGTCCCGGCGACTCTGGCGACCGCCGCCGTGTCTCCCGGAAGTAGAAGCCTGCGGAAGCTGTCGGCCGAATCTGCTACGGCGTCGTCCAAGTCCTCGGGTAGTGGCCATCCGCGCCGCCCCCGAATCGCCGCGTACGATCCGGCGTCAGCCATCAGTTGTAGGAACACACGCGGGACACCCCCGCTCAGCTCCATGGCCGTCTGCACGAGGTCGTAACGAGCAGCGGCGCGTTCAGCCCGCCGAGCTCGCGCGGGACGCAAAGGCCGTGGACGCCGAGCGACGCGAGCTCGTCGAAGATGCCGCTCAGGACGGGCGGAAAGACGACCTCGCCGTCCTTCAGCTCGATGTGTTGCCGCTCGATCTGCTCCCACTTCGGCGCGATCGCGTCGGCCAC
>JACKDJ010000016.1 GCA_020633625.1 Myxococcales bacterium | reverse complement strand
TGCTTCAAGGTCCAGGAGCTGATCCCGTGGGAGCGACCCGACAACGCCATCTCGCCGACGCTCGCCGGCGCTTGCCAGTGGGAGCGCCCGTGAGCGCGCGACGCGCCGCAGCGGCGGCGGCCCTGGTCACAGCAGCGGCGGCGAGCCCCGTCGCCGCGTCCCCCCTGCTCGAGGCGGTCGGCGGGTTCGACGGCGGCGGTGCAAACGCGCGCTTCTCGTCGCCGGGCGTCTCGTCGACCTACTTCAACCCCGCCCTGATCACGCAGGTCGACCGCACCCTCTCGTTTGGTATCGTCGTTTTGCAAGACGCCGTCTCGATGACGCTCGACGCGCGCAACAACGTCGACGTCCCCGAGAGCATCTACGACGCGTACAATCCGGACCTCACCGCGTTCGAAGACCCGACCCTCCCGTCCGATTGGGTCGAGAACGGCTGCTCGACCGACTCGTGCTCGCTCGACGCCGCGCCGCGCCAAGGTGCGGGCAGCAGCGGCGTCGTGCGCCCCTACGCGACGGTCGGCATCGCCCACCAGCTCTTCGACGACCACCTCGTCCTCGGCATGCTCGCGATCATCCCCGTCGGCAAGTTCACGGGCGGCGACCAGTTCTTCGTCGACGAGCGCGAGCAGTTCTTCTCGAACTCGCTGCACGCGGAGCTCCTATCCGATCGCCTGTCTGCCCCCTCGATCGCCGTGTCGCTCGCCTCGCGCGTCTACGAGGGCCTCAGCGTTGGCGTCGGCGCGGGCATCCGCCTGCGCACGGACGCATACGCCGAGACGTTCGTGCTGAACGCAAACGACCAAGCCGAGACGCTGCAGCTCTCGACAGAGATCGAGGTGTCGATTGGCGTCGCGCCCTACTTCTCGCTTGCATACGAGCTTCCAAACGACGGCGGCCTGATCTCGGCGACGGTCCACTCCCCCAACCGATTCGACGTCGGTGTGGGGCTCGAGACGACGCTCCCGGGCGGCGACCACCAGGCCGCGTCGCGCGACGCGACGCTCGACTACATCCCGTGGCAGATCGGGCTCGGCGGCGAGTTTGCGCTGCCGCTGCAGCGCGAGAACCTGCGCCTGGCCCTGACCGGCGGCGCCGTCTACCGCACGTGGTCCCAGTACGTCGATCGCCAGTCGAACCGTCCGACCGGCGACTACGCGTGGAGCAACACCGTCTCGCCGACGGTCGGCGCTCGCGTCGCGTTCGACCAGCTCGAGGCCGCGGTCGACCTGTCGTGGACGCCCACACCGGTGCCGCTGCAGACCGGCCGCACCAACTACGTCGACAACGACCGCGTCGGCGGTGACGCCCGCCTCGACTACGGCTTCCGGCTCGGCCGCTTCGACATGCGCGCCGGCCTCGGCGGTCAGGTCGAGCGCCTCGTCGCACGCCACCAGACCAAGATCGAGCCCGACACGACGCCCGGCAACGAAGACCGGTCGCTCGTGCTCGACGAGTTCCCCGACGACGCGATCAGCACGGACCGCCAGCGCCCGGTCGCCGAGGCGGTCGGCCTGCAGACGAACAACCCCGGCTGGCCCGGGTACGGGTCCGAGGGCTGGCTGTGGAGCACGACGCTCACGCTCGAGTTCCTGTACGGCGGCGGCGAGCACGCAGCGCGAGACTGACGCGGCGACGCAGTCCGTACGCCCAGGCTGAAGCTGCGAAGACCGAGCGACACGCCGCGCCGCTGCGGAGCGCGCGCAACGGGCTGCGCCGAACGTGCCGGAGGGGCCCGTCTCAGTAGAGCCAGATCGCGCCCTGCCGGTCACCAAACAGGTTGCTGAACGGTGAGCCGACGACGAGGCGGCCGTTCCATGTCGAGAACGACTGGCCGAGTGTGTAGACCGGGCGGACGGTGTGGCGGACCGTGCCCTGCAGGATCCAGCGCCCGTCGCGCCGCTCGAAGAAGCTGATCTCGGGGAGCGCGACGCCGTCGACGGCGCGGTTGTAGCCGACCGCGAGCCGGTTCGACGTTCCCTCCAGGATGCTCCCGACCGAGGTTGGCCGACCGGCCTCGTCGAGCCGCGGCGGGTCGATGGCGACCCACCCGTCGGCGGTGCGCTCGTATGCAAGCATCCACCCCGTGCCGTCGGGCCGCTCGATGCCGCGGAGTCCTGCGACGATGATGTCGTGCCCCACGAACGTGATCGCGCTGCCGAAGTACGAGAGCGTGTCGGGGAAGGTGCCCTCGACACCATCGGGGCGCAGGAGCTGAGTCTCGGACCAGCCGTCGCCGTCTCGCTCGAAGACGAGGAGCGCGCCGCGGTTGCCCTCGTAGTCGCAGCTCCCGACGACGACGGTCTCGCCGTCGATCGCCGCGCCGCAGCTCGGGTACACCTCGGGGAGGCGGCCGATAAGCCGTGTGGGCGTCGACCAGGTCCCGTCGCCGGCGCGCTCGTAGAGGTAGGGGATCCCGATGTAGTCGCCGATCGAGTAGTACTCCGCGATCAGGACGGCGAGGTCGTCTGTGATCGCGGCGATGCCGCCGACGCTGGGGCGGTCGGCGACGGCCGGGGCGACGGTCTGCGCCCGCGACCACGACGTGCCGTCGTGGCGGTACGAGAGGAGCGCTCCCTTGCGGTCGGCGCAGTCGCGGCACGCGGTCAGGATCTCGTCGCCGACCACGCGCAGCTCGGTGCCAAACGCCGTGTAGCGCGCGGTGACCGGGGGCCGAATGCGCTGGGAGAAGGTCCAGGTGTCTCCGTCGCGCTCGTAGACATACAGGGCGCCCATCCCGCTCTCGCCGGCGACCTCTTCGAAGGGCTGGCCCACGACGACCCAGCGGTCGTTCATCGCGACGTTGTACCCCCACTCGTCGCCGCCGAGGAACTCCGGTGTGGGCGCGACGACGGTGACGAGCCCGGCGCAGTCCCACGGGGTGCACTGGTCGGGCGCCCCGTTTGCTTCGCCGTCGTCGCACGCCTCGACCGGGTCGACGTTCCCGTCGCCGCAGAACGGGCCGACGCGGACGTCGTATCCGTCGCACGACGCGTTGCAGACCGCGCACGTCGGCTCGCCGTATGCACACTCGGCGCCGACGCCCTCGGTGCCGGCGTCGCAGACCTCGCGTGCGTCGACGGCGCCGTCACCGCAGACCGGGCCGGTGAGCTCCAGCACGGTGGTGCAGTCTGCGTCGCAGCGCTCGCACATCGCCACGCCGTACGGGCACGAGGCCTCGGTCGTGACGTTCCCGTCGTCGCACACCTCGGCGTCGTCGATAACGCCATTTCCGCACGGGCGGCCCTCGCAGGCCGTGGTGTCGAACCCGGTGCAGTCGGCGGCGCAGCCGAGCGCGCCGCCGACGAACTCGGCGTCGAGCGACTCGCACGTCACGCCGCCGAGGGCGGCGCCGTCGCAGACCTCGAGATCGTCGGTGATGACCCCGTCGCCGCAGAAGGGTCCGGTCAGCGCGACGGTGGCGCTGCAGTCGGCGAGGCAGGCCTCGCAGCTCGCCGTCCCCCATGGGCACGCAGCAGGGACGGGGGCGCCGCCGCCGTCGCACGCCTCGACCGGGTCGACGACGCCGTCGCCGCACCGCGGCCCCGTGCGGGTGAGCACGTCGTCACACCCAGCGGAGCAGACCTCGCAGCTCGCGACGCCGTAGGGGCAGGCGGCCTCTGTGACGTCGTTGCCGTCGTCGCAGACCTCCGGGGCCGTGACGCTCCCGTCGCCGCAGAAGGGGCCTTGGAGGGCGAGCGCCTGGTCGCAGGCGGCGCTGCACGCGGTGCACTCGCGCGTCCCCGCCGGGCACGCCGTCTCGGTGACGGTGTTCCCGTCGTCGCACGCCTCCGTGCCCTCGACGGCGCCGTCGCCGCAGACGGGGACGCGACACGCGCCCGTCTCGACCGTCTGGCAGTCGAACGCGCAGCGCGGAGTGCCCTCGACGCTCTCGGGGACGAGGCCCGCGCAGGTCGCGTCGCCGAGGTCGTCGCGGTCGCAGACCTCGTTCTCCTCGTCGAGGTGGCCGTCGCCGCACGTGGGGCCCTCGAGGAAGAGGCTCTCGGAGCAGTCCGCCGTGCACGCGTCACAGAAGGCGACGCCGTACGGGCACGCCGACTCGGTGACCTGGTTGCCGTCGTCGCAGGCCTCGAACGTGTCGACGACGCCGTCGCCGCAGCGCGGGCCGGTCGGCGCGTCGGGCCCGTCGGAGTCGGACACGCCGGTGTCGGACGCGTCGGCGGCGACGTCGGTCGACGCGTCGCCCTGCGCGTCGGCGTCGCTCCCTGCGTCTGTCGGCACCGGTGACCCCGACTCTCCGCCGCAGGCAGCGAGGAGGGCGCAGAAGGCGGCGACGGAGAGCGCGGATCGGCGGGTTCGCGGCGTGCGGTCGAGCATCAGGGGCCTCGGGTTGCGCGACGCCGCTCCCTGGGCGCCGGTGACGAAGATAGCGGGTAGACGCGGCGCGGTCGACCCGGTCGCCTCGCGCGTGGGCGCGCCGGGAGGCGCGCGCTGGCGCGGTAGGATTGATCAGCGACGGTGGGACGGTCGCCGTCTGGAGCCGGGTTGGATGGGACGCACCGTCGAAGCACGAGCTCTGAGCGCAGTGCCCCTACCCCACGCGGTGGGCTGGTACGACTCGGGTTGTACGACGCGGCGCCGATGCGGGCAGGTCAGGCGGCAGCGTCGAACTCTCCGGTGTCGAGGACGGTGTCGAAGAGGAGCATCAGGATGTGATGCCGGACGGTGCGCCAAGCGGGTTTGTCGCCGTCGCGGGTTCGGCTCAGCGTCCGGAGGATGGCGAGCAGATTCTGAGCCATCATGCGCAGGAGCGAACCGACGAGCATCCCCTTCGGATGCCGGCTCAGCGGCGCCCGATGGGCGTCCTCGAAGAAGATGGCGTCGGCGGTCCAGTGTCCCTCGTTCTCGCAGCGCCAGTGACCTCGAGAGAGGGTCGCGGCACCGAGGCCAGGCAGCGCTTCTGGGGTCAGCGAGGTGACGTAGTAGCGATTCCCCCGAGACTCCTCTGTGCCGCCTCGGGAGGACACGATTCGCTCGATGCGTACGAGCTGACGTGCGTGGACCCAGCCGTGCCAGTCCCCGTCTAGGGGGGCGGTGTACACACGATAGGTGATGTCCTTTCCCCGGTTGTCCTCGGAGACGGAGTAGTCCGGCGACGCGCGCCCTTGGAGGAGGCGCTTCGCCTCGCGGAAGATCTCGCCCTGCGGGGTCTTGATGCAGAGGAAGTAGGCCATGTTGCGTTCGGCGATTCGCTTGGCCAGCGCCAGCGAGGTGTTCCCGGCATCCGCCGTCACCGTGTTGAACAGGCCTGTGCGCCCGTAGGCGCTGATCAGCTGGTCGAAGCTCTCCACGGCAGACCCGACCTCGTTCGCCGTCCCGTCGAGGGGACGCTCGTCGATTCCCACCGCGGCACCGCTCGAGACGAGCGTCCATCGGTGCATCCGGATCAGGCCATACACGGGCCCCTTCGAGGGCGAGACGAGCTGGACGTACTCCATCCCGGCCGCTTTCAGCACGCGCCGCAGCTCGTCGACGTCCGGAGCCCACGACGCCTCCGTGCTGCGCGGGTCGTTGACCGCGCGAAGCGCACCGCGCGCCGCGCTGACCAAGGATCGCAGTCGTACCGGCGCCAGGACCTTCCCATCGAGCGCGACGACCCGGCGGTCGTGGAGCGTGCCCCCGAATGTGCCGCGTCGGTGCTCGGCCTTCACCATGGCGTGCAGCGCGTCACGCAGCTGCCCTGCGTCGACTCGCGGTAGCAGCGCGCCGAAGGTGTTGTCCGCGATCCGCTCGCCCCCAAAGCCCAGCATCGTCGACGTCGCGCGGTCGACCAGCTGCTCGCTGCGTGCCTCGAACTCCCGCTGCGAGTTCCCGCCGCTCGCGAGCGTCAGGATGCCGAGGCGAACGACGCCCTCGAGCTGGTACTTCGCTCGACACCGTTCGTCCCGCAGCATCGAGAGCGGCACCTCTCTCAGCCGCCTCACCAGACCTTTCGACGTCGCCGCTTGACGACGCATGAGACGCTTTGCCATGATCCTCCTCGACCGGTTGGTCACTGAAACGGCGTCGTCAGCTAGCCCGCATCGGCGCCGTTTCGCGTTCGTGCCACGCCACGATCGCAGAGAACCGTGGCGGGTGGGATCCCCCCGCGTACGAACTGCGGAAAAGTTTCCACGAACTCGGCTGAGCAATCCTGGCTGGCGCGGCGAACGCGGTGTGACGGCGGCCGACGACGTGCTATTCGACGGCCGATGCGGATTCTCGACGTCAACAACAACTACTCCCCGACCGGCGGCGGCGTCAGGACGTACCACGACGCCAAGTTGCGGTGGTTTCGCGAGGAGAGCGCGGGCGACGACTACGCGTTCGTCGTCCCGTCCGACCGTTTCGACCTCTCGCGAGACGGTCGCGTGTCGGTCTATCACGTGCCGGCCGTTCCGCTCGGCGGCTCGGGATACCGCTTCATCGTGAGCCCACGTCAGCTCGCGCGGGCGGTCGACGACTTCGCGCCAGACCTCGTCGAGGTCGGGAGCCCATACGTGTTGCCCGCGCTGCTCCGCCGCACACGAGCCGGGCGCGCCGCGGCGACGGTCGGGTTCTACCACAGCGACGTCGCCGACACCGTCGTCCGGCCACTCGTACGTCGGCTCGGCTTCGAGGAGCCGGGGGTCGCGGCGGCCTCCCGCCACTTCGGCGGCGTCTACGCGGCGATGACGGCGACGTTCGGCGCGAGCGAGTTCGTGCTCGAGAAGCTCGCGGCCGCCGGCGTGACGCGATTGTTCCACACACCGCTCGGCGCAGACGTCGCGCTGTATGGTCCGTCGTTTCGCTCTGGCGACTGGCGACGGTCGGTGGGTGCAGACGACGCGAGCGTCGTCTGCCTGTTTCTGTCTCGCCTCTCTCGAGAGAAGGGCGTGGACCTGCTGCTCGACGCGTGGGGCCCGATCTCCGAGGCGCTGGCTCCGCGTCGGGCACGCCTGGTCGTCGCGGGCCACGGCCCGCTGCAGGCGCGCGTGGATGCGTTCGCGGCGGCGCGCAGCGACGTGACCGTGCTGCCGTACCTCGCCTCACGCGCCGACGTCGCGACCGCCTACGCCTCGGCCGACGTGTTTCTGTCGCTCGGCGCCCTCGAGACGTTCTCGCTGTCGACGCTCGAGGCGCTTGTCAGCGGGGCTCCGGTGGTGGCGCCAGACGCGGGGGGCGCCGGTGAGCAGGTCGCCCGGCTGCGGCCGGAGCTGCGCTTCGCGGCAGACCGCTCCGAGTCGCTGGCCGCGGCGTGCGTGGCGGCGGCGAACCTGACGAGCGGCGAGCGCGCCGAGCTGGCGAGTGTGGCTCGCCGCGCGGCGAGCTGGTCGCGGGTGTTCGCGCGGCATCGGGAGCTGTACGAGCGCGTCCACTCGGCCTACACGGCACAAGACCTGAGCGCCCTGGTCGCCGCCGACGGCTGGCACCGCGCTCCCCTCCCCTCTGCGGACGGTCCCCCGTGAGCTCAGCCCGTTACATCGTCCCGTGCGTCCACGACGTAACGCCTCGTCACTTCGATCGGCTGCGCCGGATCCACGATCTGCTCGAGACGGTCGGGATCGGGTCGCGCTACGCGATGCTCGTCGTCCCGGACTTCTGGCGGGAGTGGCCTCTGCTCGAGCACCCGGAGTTCTGCGCGTGGCTGAGGGCCCGCGCCGACGAGGGGGTCGAGATGTTGCTCCACGGCTTCACGCACCGCGACGAGAGCGCCCACACGTCGGCGGCCGCGCGGCTGGCGGCGTCGACGCTCACGGCGCGCGAGGGCGAGTTCTTCGGCCTCGACGAGGCGACCGCGCGCGAGCGGCTCATCCGCGGGCGAGCGGTCGTCGAAGAGGCGGTCGGGCGGCCCGTGACCGGGTTCGTCGCGCCGGCGTGGCTTTACAGCGCCGGCACACACGCGGCGCTTCGCGAGCTTGGCTTCACGGTCGCCGAGGACCACCTGAGCGTTTGGCGCCCGACCGACGGAAAGGTCGTGCACCGGTCACCGGTCGTCAGCTACGCGAGCCGCGACCGGCGTCGCGTCCTGGGTTCGCTTGTGTGGTCACGGACCGCCAGCATCGCCCTCGCGCCGCTGTCGGTGGTCCGGCACGCGATTCACCCCCACGACCTCGACGTCCCGTCACTCGAGGCGGAGATCGAGCGCAGCCTGCGGGACTTTCTCACGACGCGAACACCGCTCAGCTACGAGGGGCTGGCGGCGGCGTAGCCGAAGTCGGACACGCAGCGGTCCGGCGACCCCACGGCGAGATGACGGTCGCGCGACCCCGCGGCCGCCTGGCCGCAGGGACCGCGCAGCTTCACGGCCGCGTGACGTTGAAGCTGTCGAGCTCGCTGCCGTCTTCGGCGCGGGCCGAGACGTGCATCGTGCCGCCCGACACCGTGACGTAGAGGTAGTGGTGCTCAGAGATCGTGGTGGCGATCTCTGGCCAGGTCCCGACGCGCCAGACGTCGAACAGGCCGGGCTCGTCGAGGCTGCCGCCTGCGCCGCCGGTCGTCACCCACGTGATGCCGCCCGGTGTCTCGGGGGTGTATGCATACAAGTGGTTGTGGCCGTTGAAGACGATGTCGACGCCGAGGGACTCGAGCAGGGGCTCGAGGACCTCGCGCACCTGCGGAGCCTCCATGTCGTTCGTGAACGCGAAGATGCCGCCGAACCAGAACTCGATGCGCGGCGGCTTGTGGAACGCGGCGCCGACGAAGCGGGCCGACGTCGCCGCCTCTGAGCGCAGCGCTGTCTCGATGCAGCTCCGCTGCGACGAGCCGACGTCGATCGACAGCTCCGTGTCGATGAACAGCATGAACAGCGACCCGTACCGCCAGCCGAAGCAGTGCTCGTCGCTCGGCTGGCTCATGTACTCGTCGAACAGCGCCGCGCCCGAGTCCGAGTACCGCTCGTGGTTGCCCGCGGCGACCAGGAACGGGACTCCGGCGGCGAGCGGGGCGATCGGTGTGAAGAGCTGCGACCGGTACTCGCCGCGGGTGCCGTTCTGAACGCAGTCGCCGGTCGAGAACGCGAAGTCCGGGTCCAGCGCGGCCATCTGCGGCGTCAGCGCGCCGAACGTGCTCGGCCCGTTCTGATTGTCGCCCCAGACCACGAACGAGTACGGCGCCGTCGACGTCGGTGCGGGCGCCGTCCGGAAGGACTTGGCGGGCGTGACGGTGCTCGACATGCCGGCGCCGTACCAGATGGTCGTGCCCTCGGGCAGGCCCTCGATCCGCACTTCGTGCGACGTCCGCGCCGACGCTTCGCGGGCGACCGTGACGCGGCCGTTGCGCGTGAGGCCATACCAAACTTCGCCCACGTTGGCAGAGGATGACTCCCAGCGAACGCTGACCGCGTTGCGGGTGACCCACATCAGGTACGGACGGGCGGTCAGCGTCGCGGGGTCGAGCGTACCGAGCGACTCGACGACGGGGCCTGTGTCGGGTCGGACGTCTGCGTCGGCGTCCGGTCCGCTGTCCGTGTCCGTGTCCGCGCCCACGTCGGCGTCGACGCCGACCTCGGCGTCTGCCCCAACCTCGGCGTCCGGACCGACCTCGGCGTCCGGACCGACCTCGGCGTCCACGGCGACGTCCGTGTCACGACCCACGTCGGCGTCCGCGCCCACCTCGACGTCGGCACCCACTTCGGCGTCCGCTCCAACCTCGGCGTCGGCTCCGACCTCGGCATCAAAGCCGAGCTCTCGGTCGGCATCGGGGTCGCGGCCGGCGTCGTCCGTGTCGATAGTGGCGTCGTCTCCGATGTCGCCCGGGCCGGAGTCGCTGCCGACGTCCGGGTCCGTCGCTGCGGCGTCCTGCGCGTCGTCGGACGCGTCGGCTGCGGCGTCGGCGTCGTCGGGCGCGTCGGCCTCGACGTCGCTTCCCGCGTCGCTGGCGCTATCCGTGTCGTCTGTGCCGTCGGGCTGCGTGTCGTCGTGCGGGTCGGCTGCGGCGTCGCCGGAGCCGCTGTCGGACGTCACATCCGTCGCCGCGTCGGCCTGGAGATACCATCCGGGGACGTCGGAGCCGCACGCCGCAGCCGTGGTCGAGAGTGCGACGACGCAGAGGCCGCGGCGAAGGGAGGCTCGGTTCATCGGCAGATCGGGATTCCAGTGGGCTCGGGCAGCGACGCGGCGTCGGAGACTCCGGGGGCGGTCCAGCCGTCGCCGCCGACGTCGAAGAAGACGGGGTTCGTTAGCGCGAACGGCGTGAGGCCGGGCGTGATGAGCCGCATCGGGGTGTTACCATACGCGAGCACGACGACGTAGCTGTCGGCGCTGATCGGGAGCTCGATGGTCTGCTCTGCGTCGACGACGGTCTCGTCGGGCTGCGCGGTCAGCTCGATGCGTTGTGCCTCGACGCCGTTCACGTAGACGACGAGCGTGTCGGCGTGGCTCCACTGGTTCGACTGGACGCGCACCGGAAGCGAGTAGACGGCGTCGGCGTCGACGGCGACGGTCTCGCCGAAGCGTGGGCCGCCGGGGAGCGTGATCAGGAGCCCCGCCGAGAGGGTGGTGTCGAGGTCGAGCAGGGAGTCGGTGATGATCGCGTCGGTGAGCTCTGCCGGGTCGTCAGTCGGCGAGCGCAGGAAGTTGCGCGGCGTGCCAGAGGGGCTCGAGAGCGAGTGCGTGTCGGAGTTGCCGACGCCGGCGATCCGCATTCCGCGCGACAGGAAGGAGAACCAGTCACGCATGACGACGCAGACGTCGCTCGGTGAGTTGTAGATCTCCATCGTGTCGAAGTCGTCTGGCCAGTAGAACGCATCGACGTTCGTTGGACCTTCGATCGGATCGTACTCGGCAGACGCGAACAAGCCGATCGAGTCGCGCGGGTGGTTGACCTGGATGACCTCGGCGCCGAGCGATCGCGCCTGATCGATCAGCTCGGGCGCCGAGAGGCGTCGAATGGTGCGCTCTCCCGAGAAGCGCTCGCTGAGTTGGACGGCGCCGCCGGCGGGGAGGCCGCGGACGTACGGCGTCGGGATCGCGTTCATGTGGCCCCACGTGGGTGAGATCTCGGAGCACGTGATCGGGTAGATCAGGTCTCCCACGCCCATCTCGGCGACGAGCCCGACGAAGTCGTCGACGGCGTCGTGGTCGCTAGGCGAGATCACGTCGACGCCGGCGGCGAGGTTCGCGAGGACGCGGTTGTCGTTGGTGACGGAGCTGTCGACGCTGCGGAGCTGGTGCTGGTGGAAGTCTGCCGAGACCAGTCCGGTGGTGTCCCAGACGCGATCGAGCGAGGCGGTGACCGGAGTGGAGTCGCCGGCGACCGCCACGAGGTCGGTGAACAGCTGGTAGGAGAACTCGTCGCCGCGCGACACCTCGACCGTGTACGTGCCCGGGATGACCGGGACCTCTGCGACGCCGCGTGCGATGCGGACGTCGCGCGTCGTCGGGCCCGAGATTCGGACCATCGCGGGGCTCGGGTAGGGTTCGACGGCGTCGGTGGCAGACACGGTGACCGACAGTAGTCCGAACGTCGGAGCGTCGAGCTCGACGCTGGCTCCCTCTGCCGCGGTGAACACGGTCAGCGTGGGCTCACCAAGGAGCGACGCGAGCGCCTCGGCCGTGTAGTCGCCAGGCGGCAGCGTCACGGTCGCCGTGCCGTCGTCGCCGAGGCGAACGAGCTCGACGGCGTCGCCGTCGGCGTTCGCGATCGCGTACCGGCGGTCGGGGAACGCATCTCCGACCGGCCCGTGGAGGGTGACCTCGACGCCGGTTGGGGCGGCGAAGCCTCGGGCGGCCATGGCCGCCCACACGTCGCGCGTATCGCGCCCAACGGTGATGTAGCGCGTGTAGTTGGCGTCCTCGCCGTTCCGCAGTGGCCCAATCGTCTCGCGGAGCGGGTTGACCTGCGCGTCGAGCAGTCCCGGCGCCAGCGCGGAGATGCCGATCGTCGGCCCGAAGACGGCGTATGCGAAGTCGGCGGACGACGCGACGTACAGGTTGGTGTCGACGGTCGCCTCGGCGAAGACGCCGACCCCTGGCGTCCATGGGAGCGCGAGGTCGCCGGGCATGACGAGGTCGCCGAGGTCGACGCCCCCGATCGTGATCGCGCGGTCGTGGCGGACCCAGGTGACGACCTCGATCGACGAGGCGCCGGGCTCGAGGCGGAACTCGGTCTCGAAGAAGAGCTCGGGGTCGGGCGTGAAGTTCCCGACGATGTTCCCGAGGAGCTTTACGAGGACGTCGACGCCCCGCTGCCGAATCACCGCCGGCCCTCCGTCGCTGCCGTCGGCGATCAGCTCCACCTCGTCGCCGCCGCCGGCGCGCAGGCCGCTCGCGGGCACGAGGAGCTCGAACGTGTCGGGCCCGCGGACGCCAGCGGGGGCGAGGTCGACGAGGTTTCCTCCGCCGTAGAGCACCTGGCTCATCGACGTCGCTGCGACGCACGCACGAATGTGCTCGTTGGCGATGACGAAGTCTCCGGGGCGACAGCGCGCCTCCGGTCCGATGAACGGGAACGTGTCGTCGCGCACGACGCCGCCGCGCGCGGTGCCAGCGGGCGCCTCGTCCATCGGGTCCCACGCGGTCGGATCCACATCGGCCTGGGGAGAGGTTCTCTCGACGACGGGCCACCGCGGCTCCGGCGCGTCGGGCTCGACGTCGGTCGTCTCTTCGACGGCGTCGACCTCTTCGGGGGGCACGTCGGCGGAGTCGGGTGCGACGTCGTCGGTGTCGGGCGTGACGTCGCCGACATCGGTCGCGTCGACCTCAACGTCGGGGGTACCGACGTCGGCGTCAGCGTCGGTCTTGTCGCCGTCGTCCGGCCCGCACGCGGCGGCTCCGACGCTAAGCAGCGCGGCGCCGATCCACCACGAGGCGCGTGCCCTACTCCGGGGGCGGTTGGTTGAGCTGAGGCCGGTGTTTCGGTGCGGGCGGGTCGTCACGGGTTCCTCTTGGGTCAGCCGAGCGCCACGGCACCGTAACCGATTCGTCACACGCGAGAAAGGATGACGCCGGCGGTCGGGGTTCCGACGCGGGCCGAGCGACCGGCGGACGCCGACCGCTACCCCCGGAACGCCGAGCCGTACCAGCTCGCGACGTCGGCCAGCAGCAGCTCGCGGACGGCTCGCACAGAGAGCGTGTGGTCGGCCGGGGCGAAGTACCGATAGCTCAGGCCACCGCCCTCGCGCAGCGACGGGTACATGTCCCAGAACTGGGCTGCATGATTGTATGTGCCGAGCTGGCCGGCTGTGAACACGACGTGAACGGCGACGCCACGTTCGAGGAGGGTTCGAAAGCCGGTCTCCGCCACGTCGCGCGGAGGGACGTCGCGGACCGCGAGGCCCGGATCCACACGCTCCTCGACCTCTCCGGCGAGCACACGGAGAACGCGAAGCCCGATCTTGTACTCGCCTCGCACGACGCGGACCCACGTTCGCCGCTGCCGCGCCGGGCGCAGCCACCGCTCGCGCCGAAAGCGCGGTGTCTCGTATGGATAGGGGTCGATCAGCACGCACCCGACCACACGCTCGTCGGCGAGGGCGACCTGAAACGCCTGATCGGCACCGCTGCACAGGCCGACGAGCACGAAGCCGCTCGCGCCGGTCTCCCGCGCCAGCGTGTCCATCGCCTGGCGAGTCTCGACGATCGATGACTCGCGGAACGGGAGCCCGTCTGCGCGGGCCGGGCTGTCGCCCACCCCGGTCACGTCGAAGCGAAGCGACGAGGCGCCGTGCCGCGCCGACAGCCGCCGTGCGATCTCGACGTTCATCCGCTGCGGGCCAACGTGGTGCAGGAGCCCGGCGTTGAGCAGCACGACGCCGGGATCCGGGCGCGCTCCTGGCGTGACGACGCCGACGCAGCGTGCGTCGCGGTCGCCAAACACCACCGCACGCTCAGCGGTTGCGGCTGCGTTCATGGTGCCTCCGGCGCGAGCCAACGGACCAGCGTGGCCAGCGTCTGTGTGGGTACGGGGGCGGCGTCGAAGCCGGCGTCGGTCTGCCACGGCGGTCGCTCGTCGACGTTGACGCGCTGGGCGTCGACCCCGCTCCTCGTCACGGTCTCCCACCAGCCGCCCTCCTTGGGGGTCCCGTCGTGGCGAACCAGCAGGACGCGCTTCGCGGGGGCTGTGTGGATGGCGCCGAGGTCGAGGCGACCGATGGCGCGGTCGAGCTCGGGGGGGAGGTCGTAGCCCAGAAGCTCGTTGGGGCCAAAGAACGGCTTCGACTCGGGGCGCTCGATCACCTCGTCGGCGCGCCAAGCGCGCTGGTCGCCGCGCTTTCGCGCGAGGTAGTCGCGGCCGACGACGACGGGGTCCCAGAACGCCGCAGCCGCCAGGTCGAGCGTCAGCTCGGCCGCGGCGAGGGCGCCGACGCTGCCGCCGAGCCGAACTCCGACCAGGGCGACGGCGTCACAAGCAAGCGCGCGACGCGCGTGCGCGACGGCGTGGCCGACGTCGGCGACCCAGCGCTCGAGGCGTTGCTCGTCGCCGGCGCCGGCGGAGTCACCTGTCCCAAACCAATCAAAGCGCAGGGTCGCCAGCCCCCGGTCGGCGAGCCGCTGCTCGAGCAGGCGCAGGCCTCGCAGCGAGGCCGGATACTCGTCGCCCGGTGGCGGGCAGACGACGACTCCGAGGGCGGGGCGCGCCGATCCCCTGCGGACGACGCCATAGAGGCGCGAGTCCTCGGGACCGAAGAAGACGGGCGTTGGCGCAGACATGTCGAGCGCACTCATCGGACGACTCCCAGCTTGCGACCCAGTCTCAGCGCTGCCTTCTTCAGCAGGCGGCGCGCCTCGGCGGCGTCGGACGCCGGCGGCGCTGGCTGCGGCCGCGCGCCTCCCGTTGCGGCGCACGCTGGCCCCCCACCCGCCGCCCCCGGCTCCGCGTGCGACGCGCGGTCGTCGACTTCAGACGTCGGGGCGCGGTGGGGAGCGGCGCCGGCTGTCGAGGCCGACGACGCCGCACGGTCGCCTGCGGATGAGTCGGCGGCCCCCGCTGACGCGCCCTCCCACGGGAGCGACGCCGCGAGCTGGTCAAGGGTCTGGAGGCTCACCTCGAGTGGGTTCAGGCGGCGGCCGGTGCGCTCGGCGACCGTGTGGATCATCCGCATCGCGAGCAGCGAGTGCCCGCCGAGGTCGAAGAAGTTGTCGCGCCCGCCGATGGCGTCGACGTGGAGCAGCTCGGCCCAAACAGACGCGAGCCAGCGACCCGCTTCGGTTCGGGGCGGCGCGGCAGCCGGCTTGTCGGTCTGGCCCGGCTTCGGGAGCGCCTTTCGGTCGACCTTGCCGTTTGCGGTGAGCGGCAAGGCGTCGAGCGTGGTCCAGAGGGTCGGGACCATGTACTCGGGGAGCTCGCGGCGCGCGCCCTCGCGAACGGCCGCGGCCTCGAACGGGCCATCGGGGACGACGTAGCCGACCAGCCTGACGTCTCCGCCGCCGAAGTCGTGTGCCGAGACGACGACGCGCCGGATCCCGGGGAGCTTCGCGACGACGGCCTCGATCTCACCGAGCTCGACGCGGAAGCCGCGCACCTTGACCTGGTTGTCGACGCGCGCGAGGTACTCCAGCGCGCCGTCGCGCCGCCACCGGACGAGATCGCCGGTGTCGTACATTCGGGCGCCGGGCTCGGTCGAGAACGGGTCTTCGACGAAGCGGGCGTCGGTAAGGTCGGGGCGGTTGTTGTAGCCGCGGGTGACGCCGTCGCCGCCGATCCAGAGGACGCCGGGGACGCCGGGCGGGACGAGCTGCCGGCGAGCGTCGACGACGTAGCAGCGCGTGTTTGCGATCGGGTGGCCGATGTGGATGTCGTCTGGGTCGGTGATACGTGTCGTCGTCGACCAGATGGTCGTCTCGGTGGGCCCATACATGTTCCAGAGCGCGTCGACGGCGCCGAGGAGCTGGTGGGCGAGGTCCTTGGGGAGTGGCTCTCCGCCGCAGAGCGCTCGGAGCGGGGCACCGCGCCAGCCGGCCTGCAGCATCAGGCGCCACGTGGCCGGTGTGGCCTGAAGCACCGTCACGCCGCGGGCTACGATGGCGGCGGCGAGAGCTTGGCCGTCGGTCGAGACGTCTTTGTCGACGAGGACGACCCGTCCGCCGGTGGCGAGCGGAAGGAAGAGCTCGAGGACGGAGATGTCGAACGAGATCGTCGTGACGGCGAGCAGGCGGTCGGCGGCCGAGAAGCCGGGCTCGCGCGCCATGCTGTCGAGGAAGTTCACGACGGCGCCATGCGGGACCTGGACGCCCTTCGGCTTTCCGGTCGAGCCCGAGGTGTAGATCACATACGCGAGGTCGGTCGGGTCGACGTCGACGGCGACCTTCCGCGTCGCTCGGGTGGCGATGTCTGCGGCGTCTCGGTCCACGACGACGACTTCGGCTGCGTGTGGCGGCAGGTGGTCGAGGAGCGCGAGCTCGGTGACGATCGCTGGCGCGGCTGCGTCTGCGATCATGTACTCGAGGCGGTCGGCGGGGAAGCTCGGATCGAGCGGGAGATAGGTCGCTCCGACCTTGAGGATCGCGAGGAGCGTGACGGGGAGCTGGAGCGTCCGATGCAAGCAAACACCGACGAAGTCGCGCGGCCCGACGCCGAGCTTGCGGAGGTGCGCGGCGAGCTGATTGGCGCGTTCGTCGAGCTGGCGATAGGTGAGGGGCTGCCACGTCCCGGCGAGGTGCGCCTCGACGGCGACGGCGTCGGGGGTGCGCCGCCGCTGCTGCTCGACGAGACCGTGAAGCGTCGCGGAGCGGTCGTAGTGGGTGCGTGGCGGGCACCAGGTGTCGAGCAGGAGCGCGCGCGCGTCGGCGTCGACGGTCGGGAGCGACGTGACCGGCGCGCGGGGGTCGGCGACGATGCCGCGGAGCAGCGCCGCAAACGCGCGACCGAAGCCGGCAACCGTCGCCTCGTCGAACAGCGCCGTGTCGTACTCGAAGATACCCCGTAGCGACGTCTCGCCGTCTGACATGTAGAGCGTCAGGTCGACGGGCGCGCCCCCGGCGTCGACGTCGACGGGTTCGCACTCGAGCCCAGGGAGGCTGGCGTGTCGGCTCGACGGAAACAGCGCAAACATGACCTGGTAGAGCGGCCCGCGACTCGGATCCCGATCGGTCGAGAGCGCTCGGACCAGCTCGTCGAACGGCAGGTCGGGAGCTGCAAACGCGTCCATCGCCATGGCGCGCGTGCGCCCGACGAGCTCTTCGAACGACGGATCGCCAGAGACGTCGCCGCGCAGGACGAGCGTGTTCACGAAGAACCCGACGACGCGCTCGAGCTCGGCGCGCGTCCGTGTGGAGCTCGGCGTGCCGACGAGGAGGTCGTCCTGGCCGGTCAGGCGTGTGAGCAGCGCATAGAACGCCGCCAGCATCGCGACATACATCGTGACGCCCTGACGCTGGGCGAGCGCCCTCATGCCCGCCGCGACGTCGGCGTCGAACGCGTGAACGTACCGTGCGCCGCGGTAACCCTGGACGGGGGGGCGTGAGCGGTCGGCAGGGAGCTGGAGCGTCGTGGGCGCGCCCTCGAGCGCGGAGCGCCAGTAGCGTAGCTGGTTCGCGAGGCGGCCGTCGGCCAGCCGCTCACGGTGCCAGACGGCGAAGTCGACGTACTGGACCTGCAGCTCGGGCAGGCGGGCCGGCCGGCCTTCCAGCGCCGCGGCGTACGCCTCACCGAGCTCCTCGTAGAGGATCTCGAGCGACCACTCATCCGAGACGATGTGGTGGAGCGTGATGACGAGGACGTGGTCATCGCTGGCGAGCCGGCCGAGCGCAGCGCGGAAGAGCGGGCCTGCGGCGAGGTCGAACGGCTGCGCGGCGGCGCGGTCGACGAACTCCCGGGCGTCGCTGGCCTGCTGCACGTCGAGCACGACGGAGACGGCATCGAGCACACGCACGCGAGGGGCGCCCTCGACGGGTTCGAACACGAGCCGCATCGACTCGTGGCGCGCGACCAGCGTCGATAGCGCGCTCTGCAGCGCCGCGACGTCGAGAGTCCCGCGCAGCCGGAGCCCCATCGACACGTTGTATGCGGTCGTCGACGGGTGGAGCTGGTCGACGAACCAGAGCCCCTCCTGGCTTACGGATGGACGCGGGAGGCTCGCCCGGTCAACGCGCTCGATCTCCGCGACGGCGTCGAGCACGGGGTGGTCGCCGGTGACCGACACGCGCGCGGCGGCGTCTCGGTCGGTTCCCTCGGGGACACGCACGCCCGCGACGGCCTCAATCTCTGCCGCGAGCTCTGCGACCGTTGGCGCCTCGAACAGCGTCCTGAGGGGGAGCTCCACACCAAACGCCTGGTTGATGCGCGACGTGATCCGGATGGCGACGAGCGAGTGCCCGCCGAGCTCGAAGAAGCTGCTGTGGGCTCCGATCGCCCGCACACCGAGGGCGTCGCGCCAGATCGAGGCGATCGTGCGCTCGACGTCGGTCCGCGGCGCGACGAAGTCGGCGTCGACGCCGTCGTCGGCGCCGACGGCCAGCTCTTCTTCTGCCTCACCCTCCCCGTCTGCCTTCCGCTCGAGCTGCGGCGCGAGGGGCGTCGGCGAGACGTAGAGCTCCGGCGGGGCGTCGGCGGACAACAGGCGCTCGAGCGCATCGAGGCCCTCGTCGACGCCGACGCCGCGGGCGAGGCTCTCTTCGACGCCGCCGGCGCGGGCGGCGCGGCCGCCGAGTGGGGCGCTCTCTTCGGGCGGGGCACCGAGCGAGAGCGCGCCCGCGATGCGGCGCATCGTGAACTCGGAGATGTGGGCGACGGGCGTGCCGTCGGGCGTCGCGATCGTCACTTCGTAGACGGCGAGCTCCGGGTCGGAGCTCGGGCGGAGCCGAATGTGGCTCACGAGCCGGCGCGGCATCGTCCCGCAGAAGCGCAGGCGCCCGTACCCGACCGGGACGTAGAAGGCGTCGGGCGCGGCTCCGGCGCCGGCGAGGCGCTGCGCGCCCGCCGTCGCGAAGTCGAGGAGGGCCGGGTGCAGCCGCACCGCGGCGAGCTCGCCCTCGAGCTCCGCGTCGAGCTCGAGCGTCGCGAGCGCCTCGCCGCTGCCCCAGGCGATCTCCCGCAGGTTCGACCACCGCCGTCCAAAGCTGAGGTTCGCGTCGGGCTTGGGCCCCGGAGGCAGCCGCTCGACTTCGGAGCAGCGCGAACGGATGGCGGCGAGATCCAAGCGCTCGCCTTGGCCCCAGTCACACAGCGCGGCGACTCCCTCGACGTGCGTCACGCTGTCGAGCTCTGCTCCCCCGCTCGAGAACGCGAACGCAGCCGCACCGTCTTCTCGCCGCCGCAGGTCGAGACGTAGCGCGCGCGGGTGGGCGTCGTCGACGAGGAACGGGGCGACGAAGAAGACGTCCCGGAGCTCGACCGGCGAGTCAGCGGGCGAGCCGTCGGTGATGGCCGCGCGCGCGAGCTCCAGGTAGCCGGTGCCGGGGATGAGGGAGGTGCCGCTGCGCAAGCGGTGCTCGTCGAGCAGCCAGCACTCCCGGGCGTCGAAGCGGGTCACATACGAGACGTGTCCGACGACGTCCCGGACGCGGCGGTCGAGGAGGGGGTGCGAGACGGGGCTCCCGGACGTCGGGTCGAACGCCGCCTGAGCGCCGGCGTAGGCGGCGGCCATCCCGACATCACGCCAAGCGGGCCAGCCGATCGCGGTCCAGTCGCGACCGCGAGAGCGCGCGGCGCGGCAGAAGGTGCCGAGGAACGCGTTGGCGGCGGCGTAGTCGGCCTGGCCGGGCATACCGAGGAGGGCAGAGACCGACGAGTAGGCGACGACGCGGGCTTGCGGTTCGCTCGCCAGCGCGGCCGCCAGCGCCAGTGTTCCTTCGACCTTCGGCGCCAGCACCGCGCGCGTACGCTCCAACGATTTCATGATCATGAGATCATCATCGAGAACACCGGCGGTGTGCAGCACGTCGGTCACCGGTCCGAGCGTCCTCCGGACGGACTCGAGCGCGCGCACGAGGTCTGCCTCGCTCGCGACGTCGGCCTCGACGACGACGACCCGGGCGCCTCTCTCTTCGAGGGCACGGACGGCCTCGATCCGTGCCCGTGTCACCTCGCGTGCGTCGTGCGTCCGCACCCAGCGGTCCCAATCCGCACGCGGCGGGAGACCGCGCCGGCCGAGAAGCGCGAGGCCGACGCCGGGGGCGGCGAGGCGGCCGGCGGCGGCGAGCCCGAGGCCGCCGAGGCCGCCGGTGATGACGGCGACCCGGTGCGGGCGCGGCCCGGTGGCGCCCGCCTCACGAATTGGAGTTCGTACGACCGTCTGAACGAAGCGTCTCCCGCCGCGCAGCGCGACGACGCGGTCGCGGGCCGCCGCGAGCGCCTCTCGGACGATCGCGTCTGCCAGCCGATCCTCATCTGCGGACTCTGGCGCCGCGCGGCGAACATCGAGGGCGACGGACGCGACATGCGACAGCTCCGCTCCAGCGACGGTCGCGGGGCCGAGCGCGAGCGCTTGGGCCGGGACGAGGCCGCCCTCACCGGCCACCTCTTGCGCGCCAGCGGTCACGACGACCCAGCGCACCGGCTCGCCGCTGGCGAGCACGTTGGCGAGGTGGAACGGGGCGTCGAACGCGCGAGCGCGCGCTTCGTCGAGCGCCGTGTCGGCGGTGACGGCGGCGGGGCGCAGGTCGATGATCGCGGCCGGCGAGGCACCGGGTCGGGCGACGGCTCGCCAGACGGCGGCGTGGTCGGCGCGCGAGCTCGGGTCGTGGCGCAACGCGCCGCGCACGCGGGCGAAGTGGGGTCCTTCGACGACCGGCACCGCGGCCACGTGGGCTCTCTCGGCCGCGCGCAGGACTGCGGCGCCGAGCGAGGTCCCATCGGAGAAGACGACGACGGGCCCGGTCGGCGACTCGGGGGGCGCGGCAAGCGGCAGTTGGTCCCAGGCGGGCTCGTACGTCCACCGCGAGGGGTCCGCGTCGCGCGCCCCGTCGGCGTCTTGCGAGTCACCGCGGTAGGCTTCGCGTCCGCCTTCGATCCAGAGCCGCTGGTGGTCCCAAGCATACGTAGGCAGGTCGACGCGCCAGCGCGCGCCGCCGTTGTGGAACCGCGCCCAGTCGGGCTGCACGCCGGCGGCCCAGAGGTCGCCGAGGACGCCGAGTACGAACGCGGCGTCGGAGCGAGACTCTTCGGGGTGTCGCAGCGAGTTGAGGACGACGTGCTGGGGCTGTCGCGCGGGGCTCAGGCGGGCGAGCGTGGCGAGGGTCCGCCCGGGTCCCACCTCGAGGAGGACGCGGCTCGGGTCTTCGAGCAGCAGCTTGACGCCGTCGCCGAACCGCACGGTCTCGCGCAGGTGGCGAACCCAGTAGTCGGCCGTTGCGACCTCGTCGGGGTCGGCCCACTCTCCGGAGAGGTTCGACACGAACGGGATGCTTGGCTCGCCGAACCGCACCGTCGCGAAGTGAGCGCGGAAGCGGCCGAGGATGGGGTCGAGCATCGCGGAGTGGGCGGCGACCTCGATGTGCACGGGGGTGGAGTGGATGCCGTCGCGCTCGAGCGCGTCTCGGAGCGCGTCGATCGCGGCGATGGGCCCCGACGCGAGCGCGAGCCCGGGCGCGTTGACGGCGGCGAGGGACAGGGCGTCGCCGAGGCGTGGCTGCAGGTCGTCGGCGTCGAGCTGAACGCTGAGCATGGCGCCGGGCTCGACGGCCTCGAAGAGCTGGCCGCGGAGCACGACGATGCCGAGCGCGTCTCGGAGCGAGAAGAGCCCGGAGAGGCACGCCGCGGTGTACTCCCCCATGCTGTGGCCGATCAGCGCGGCCGGCTCGATGCCCCACGACATCCACAGCTTGGCTTGGGCGTATTGCGTGACAAACAGCGACGGGAGGGTGCGTGTCGGGCGGCGCAGCTCCGCGTGCGCCGCGGCCTCGCCGCCGGCCGGCGGGAACATGGCGGCGCGCAGGTCGTAGTCGAGCATCGGGCGCAGCAGCCGCAGGCACTCGTCGACAGCCACTCGGTACGCCGGCTCGGTGTCGTACAGTCCGCGCCCCATGTTTGGATACTGTGCGCCGCCGCCGGCAAACATGAAGGCGACGGACCGCGGTCCCTCGGGGGCGCGCGTCGCCGGGAGCGCGGTCGACGCTCGGAGCGCGGCGATGGCGCCGGCGGCGTCGCAGGCGACGGCGCGGCGCTCGGGGAGCTGGGCGCGCCCAACCTGCAGCGTCCACTCGACGTCTGCGAGCTCGCCGTCGACCCCACGCTCGATCGCGTCGGCGAGGCGAGTGGCTGCGGCGTCGAGCGCGGAGCGCGTCTTCGCCGACAGGACGAACAGGTGCGTGTCGCGGGCAGGCGCGTCTGCCGGGGCGCGGTCCGGCGCCTCCTCGAGGATGACGTGTGCGTTGGTGCCGCCGACGCCGAGAGAGCTCACTCCGGCGCGGCGCGGCCAGCCGTTTGGCTCCCACGGGCGCAGCTCGGCGTTGACGAAGAACGGCGTCGACTCCCAGTCGATCGCGGGGTTCGGGCTCGTGAAGTTCAGGCTCGGCGGGAGCTGACGGTGTTTGAGTGCTTGGACGACCTTGATGATGCTCGCGACGCCGGCGGCGGTGTCCGTGTGCCCGATGTTTGCTTTGACCGAGCCGATGCCGCAGTAGCCGACGGCGTCGGTGCCGGATCGGAAGGCCTGCGTGAGCGCCGTCACCTCGATCGGGTCGCCGACGGGCGTTCCGGTCCCGTGGCACTCGACGTAGGTGATCGACTCGGGGTCGACGTCGGCGAGCGCGATGCACTCGGTGACGCACTGGGCCTGGCCGTCGACGGACGGGGCAAGGTACCCGACTTTGCTCGAGCCGTCGTTGTTGATGGCGGTCGCGCGGATGATCGCGTGGACGGTGTCGTTGTCGTCGAGGGCGTCTTGCAGGCGGCGCAGCACGACCACGCCGCAGCCGCTGCCAAACAGTGTGCCAAGCGAGTCGGCGTCGAACGGGCGGCAGTGGCCGTCGGGAGAGAGGATCTCGCCGTGTTTGTAGTGGTAGCCGACGCGGTGCGGCAGCTCGATCGTGACGCCGCCGGCGAGCGCGTAGTCCGACTCGCCGTTCAGCAGCGACTGCGTCGCCATGTGGATCGCGACGAGCGACGTAGAGCACGCCGTCTGGACCGAGACGCTCGGCCCCCGCAGGTCGAGGTGGTAGCTGACGCGCGTGGCGAGGAAGTCCTTGTCGTTGCCGGTGTGGCGAACGAGGAAGAGGCCCTCGGAGTCCATCAGGCGGCGGTTCGTCACCAAGTTGAACATCATGTAGGCGTGCATGCCGTTCCCGGCGAACACGCCAACGCGACCGTCGATCGCGTCGGGCGGGTGGCCGGCGCTCTCGAGCGCCTCCCACGCGCACTCGAGGAAGTGGCGGTGCTGCGGGTCCATGATGGCGCCCTCTTTCGGGTTGAACCCGAAGAAGGCGGCGTCGAAGCCCTCCATGTCGTCGAGGACCGGCGCGCGCTTCACGTAGCTACGGTCGGCGAGCTGGGCGTCCGAGACGCCGCGGGCGCGAAGCTCGTCGTCGTCGAAGTCGGTGATCGACTCGACGCCATCGCGAAGGTTGCGCCAGTAGCTGTCGGGGTCGTTCGCGCCCGCGAAGCGCGCGGACATGCCGACAACGGCGATGTGGAGATCCGTCCGGTCTGCGTCGCTCATTCTCTCGCTCTGGGATCGAGCCCGCGTGCCGTCGCGCGCTACGATGCCGACGGGAATCTATCATCGTGCGTGCGATCGGCTCAAAACCCGTCGTGCGGGTGAGGCGCGGGGGACCGGGCGCGCACCCGCACCTACCCCGCGCCGCGAAGTCGCGCACATGGAACGTCCTTGGTACGGTTACGGCGCGATTCCTCGGCAGGATCCTCATCGAGACGTCACCGTGACCGACCTCGTCGGCAGAACCTTCGTCGTCACCGGCGCGAGCTCCGGCATCGGCCGCGCGACCGCCGTCGCCCTCGGGCGCCGCGGGGCGACCGTGGCGCTGGTCGCGCGCGCGTCCGGCCGGCTCCGCGCGGCCGCCGACGAGGTCGCGGCCGCGCATCCCGACGCGACGGCCCGAGTGATCACTGCCGACCTGTCGACCGCCGCCGGCGCCGCCGCGGCGGCAGACGCGCTGCGCGCCGACCTGGGCGACATCGACGTGCTGATCAACAACGTCGGCGCGGTGTTCCCCGAGCGGGAGACGACGACGGACGGGCTCGAGCAGACGTTCGCGCTCAACCACTTCGGGGTCTTCGTGCTAACGTGCCGACTCCTGACGGCGCTGCGAACGGGGTCCGCGCCGCGCGTCGTCACGGTGTCGTCGCAGGTCCACTCCGACCGGCTCGATCTCGACGATCTGCAGCTCGAGCGCCGGTATGGCGGGCTCGAGGCGTATCGGCGGTCGAAGCTGATGAACCTGCTGTTCTCGTCTGAGCTGCACCGCCGACACGGCGACTGGCTGTTCACGGGCGCCCTGCACCCGGGGGTGGTCGACACCCCGCTGCTGTCGTCGTATGGGCGGGCGGCCGACCTCGAGCGCGAGGCCGCCCGCGGCGCCGCCGACGCAGCGCGCGGGCCGGCGCGGCGAGTGCTGTCGTCGATCGCGCGGCGGGTGACCGGGAGCGGCGCGAGCGTCCCGTCCGGGATCGCGCCGACGGACGGCGCCAAGACGTCTGTGATGGTCGCGGCATCGGCCGAAGCTCTGGCGCACCCGGGGGCGTACTGGCGCGACTGCGCGGTCGCTCGTCCTCACGCGGCGGCAGAGGACGCGGCGCTCGCGGCGCGGCTCTGGGCCGCGACGGCTGCGCTCGCGGCGCGCGCCGGAGTCGAGGTGGAGTCGTGAGGGTCGCGAGGCACGCCGCCGAAGCGGCCGCGGCGATCCGCGCCGATCGGCGCCGCGGACTCAAGGACGTCGCGGGCCGCGCGCTGTTTCGGTCTGGTCAGCACACCCGGGCGTTCGAAGATCGTGCGATCGTGACGTGTTTTCACGCGATCGACGACGAGCACGAGTCGCCGATCGCGTGCACGTCGGCCGAGTTCGACGCGTGGCTGGAGTTCTTCGGCGCGCACTTCGACGTGATCCCGCTGACGGCGCTGCTCTCGCGGCTCGAGGCTGGCCGCGACATCTCCGGGGCGCTGTCGATCACGTTCGACGACGGCTACCGCGACAACTACACGCTGGCGGTGCCGGCGCTGGAGCGTCGCGGCATGCACGCTACATTCTTCGTAGCGTCGTCGTTCATCGGGTCGCGGCATCAGGCCTGGTGGGACTCCGACTGCGGCATCACGTCGGAGTGGATGAGCTGGGACGAGGTCCGAGATCTCTACGCGCGCGGGTTCGATGTCGGCGTCCACACGCGCACGCACGCTGACCTGGGCGCGGTCGACTTCGCCGACGCGATCGCCGAGATCGACGGCGCGACCGACGACATCGACCGTGAGCTCGGCGTCCGGCCGACGCTGTTCGCGTATCCGTTCGGCGGCGTGGACAACATCACGGACGCGGTGCGGAGCTACGTCGCGCAGTCCGGTCTTCGGTGCTGTCCGTCTGCGTTCGGCGGGCTGGTGCGACCGACGACGGACCGCTTCGACCTCCCGCGGATCCCGATCACGCGGTGGTATCTGACGCCGTATCAGATGGGGTTCGAGGCGGCGCGGCTGCGGGGCCGCGATCCCACGCCGCACAAGGCGCGGTCGCGGCCGGATCAGCCGTGACGGAGCGCGGCCACATCGGCGCGCTGACGGGTGTTCGTGGGCTTGCGTCGCTGTGGGTGCTCGCGCACCACATGCCGAACCTCTATCCGCTCGGCGAGTGGGCGGTGCCGGCGGCGGTGCACCGGGTGCTCGAGAAGGGGTGGCTCGGGGTCGACCTCTTCTTCGTGCTGTCGGGGTTCGTGATCTCGTACGTGTACGCGCGCTCGATGGCTTCGCCTTCGTGGTCGGCGTCGGTGCGGTTCTGGAAGCTGCGGCTGGCGCGTGTCTATCCGGCGCACGTCGTGGCGACGCTCGCGTTCGCGCCGGTCTACTTCGGCGCGCGCTTCGCGTTCGGTTACGTCTCGCCGAACGACGCGTTCAGCCTCCAGAAGCTGGCCTACGCGCTGACTCTGACGAACGGTTGGGGGTTCCCGGACTCGTCGGGCTGGAACCTCCCGTCGTGGTCGGTGTCGAGCGAGTGGGCGGCCTACCTGGCGTTTCCGGCGCTGACGCTCGCAGCGGGTCGCCTGCGCGGGGTGTGGCCGAACCTGATGGCGGCAGGCGGCGTTCTGGCGCTGATGGTGGCGATCGCGGCGCGCGTGAACGGCGGCGAGCAGTTCATCTTGCCCGACGCGTACACGCTGACGCGGATCGGGAGCGAGTTCACGATCGGCTGTCTTCTGTTCAACGCGTACGACGCGCTGCGGGATCGGCCCTGCAGTTGGGCCGACGGTGCAGCCGCCGTGGCGCTCGTGGCGGTCGCGGGCCTCTCGGCGTCGGGTGTCTCGCCGGTCTACGACTGGGCGCTGGTGGCAGGGTTCGCCGTCTTGGTGCTGTCGCTGGCGCTGGCGACGGGCCCGCTCGGGCGCGCGTTCTCTTCGCGCACGGCGGTCTGGCTGGGTGAGATCTCGTACTCGGTGTACCTGATCCACACGGTGCTGTTGCTCGTCGCCGGGCAGGCGCTGCAGCGGGTGTTTCCCGACCCGTCCGCTGTTTCGACGCTCGCGTGTTCGTCGATCGCGTTGGGGTTCGTGGCCGCGAGCGTCGGCGCGGGGCACCTGCTGTTCACGTTGGTGGAGGAGCCGGCGCGTCGCTGGCTCCGTCGCGTATGGGTGAGCTGAAGTGACGACGATCTCGGTGGTGATCCCTGCGTTTCGCGAGGAGGCGCGCATCGGAGCCGCCGTTCGGAGCGTGCGAGCGCACGTGCCGCCCGACCAGCTCGCCGAGGTCGTCGTCGTCGACCACGGCTCCGACGACGCGACGGTGGCTCGGGCCGAGGCCGAGGGCGCGAAGGTGCTGGTCTTCCGCGACGGGACGATCGCGGCGCAGCGCAACCGCGGAGCGGCGGCGACGGGAGGCGACGTGCTGCTGTTCCTGGACGCCGACGTGACGCTGACGCCGGAGTGGACGGCCGCGCTCCCGGCGGCGCTCGCGCGACTGGCCGACGCGCCGCTGACGCTGACCGGCTCGCACGCGGTGCCTCCGCGCGACGGCGGCTGGCTCGAGCGGCACTGGTTCGCCCATCTGGCAGACGGCGACGCGGGGCGTCACCTCGGCTCGGCCCACCTGATGATGACGCGCGCGTGCTTCGACGCGATCGGCGGGTTCGACGCGGCCCTGGAGACCGGCGAGGACTTCGACATCTGCGTGCGCGCGGTCGCGGGCGGCGGCGCGGTGTTCAGCGACCGCGCGCTCGTCGCCGTACACCACGACTTTCCAAAGACCGTCGCACAGTTCGTGCGCCGCGAAGCGTGGCACGGTCGTGGGAACTTCGCGTCGTTGCAGATGCTGACGCGGTCGCCTGTCGCGATGCTGACGGCGGGCTTCGCGGGCCTGCACGTCGCGGCGCTGGTGGCGCTGGTCGTGCGGCCACGCCTGGCGGTGGTGCCTGCGCTCGGCGTTGCGGGGCTGTGCGCCGCGGCGTCGGCGGTGAAGTTCCGCCATGCACCGGTGAGCAGCCGGGTGGTCAACGCCGGCGTGTTCTACCTGTACTTCCTGGGACGCTCGATCGCGCTGGGCGAGGCGATCGGCTCGACGCTGTCTCAGTCGTCGTCGTCGTCCCAGTCGTCGTCGCCGTCCTCGTCGTCTTCGTCGCCTTCGCCGTCGGCGTAGTCGTCGTCGTCCCCGAAGTCGTCCGAGTCATCGGCGACCTCGTCGTCGTCCCAGTCGTCGTCGCCGTCCTCGTCGTCTTCGTCATCGTCCTCGTCGGCCCACTCGCTGGGGGCGGTGGAGATGAGGGCGTGGAGCGGCCATTCGGACTCTTCGGTGAACATCTGCGGCTCGGGGTTGGTCAGGGACACATCGCGGCGGCGCTTCATGCCAGAGTCGGGGCCGATGGCGCAACCCGTTCGCGCGCGTCGGGATCCGCGGGGGCGGGCCGTGCGGCGGCGCGCTAGGGAAAAGTCCTTCGCTTAGCGCATCTCCCCGCGTAAACGGGTGATCTGCAGCGTCGTTCGGTGCAGTCGATCGCGCCGCCTGGCACGCCGGTGACGCCGAGCGTCCCGCCAGTCACGGCGCCGTCGTGGGCGTCGGTCAGGGCCGTGGCGGCGACACGGGCCGCGACGTCTAGCAGCGTCAGGACGTTGGGGGGGGCCGGCCTGCGGCCGCGGGGCGATGCGTGGCATCGCCCCTACGGCGGACGGCGGGCGCTGGTGGGCTGTGGCGGCGTGGTCCGGTTTGGGCGGTGGGACGTTTGTTGGGCGCGGGGGACCGGCCTGCGGCCGGGGGACGATGCGTGGCATCGCCCCTACGGCGGACGGCGGGCGGTGGGACTTGGCGGCGGGCCCGGCCTGCGGCCGGGGGGCGATGCGTGGCATCGCCCCTACGGCGGACGGCGGGTGGTTGTGGCGGCGTGGTTCGTTTGGGCGGTGGGACGTTTGTTGGGCGCGGGGGACCGGCCTGCGGCCGGGGGGCGATGCGTGGCATCGCCCCTACATCGGGCGGTGCCGGTGGGTTGTGGGGGCGTTTGGACGGTGGGGCGTTGTTTGGCGCGGGGGACCGGCCTGCGACCGGGGGGCGATGCGTGGCATCGCCCTTACATCGGGCAGTGCCGGTGTGTTGTGGGGGGCGTTTGGACGGTGGGGCGTTTGTTTGGCGCGGGACTAACCGACGCCGTACCGTCGCAGAAACTCGCGGCGGGCCGCCCAGGCTTCGGCGACGAGCTCCAGGGGTAGGCCTGGCGCCACGTGTCCGTCGACGCCGACCATCGTGTCGGCGCCGCACAGCGCGTTCAGGATGGCCTCTTCGGTGCACTCGACGGCGGCCTGGTAGAGCGGGTCGAGCGCGGTGTCTCGTAGGAGCGTGAGCGTCCGTGTCGCGGCGCCGGAGCCGCGCGGGACGATGTTTGCCGTCGAGAAGCCCACGCAGATCTCGCCGGAGCCGTGCGCCGCGTACGAGCCGACGCGGCCCACGCCGAGCGCCGCGCGCTTGCAGAGGCGGTCGAGCTGGCGCGACTGCAGGGGGGCGTCGGTGCCGAGGACGACGATGATGCTGCCGTACAGCGAGCGTCGGCGCTCGAGCTCGGCGTAGCGCGGCGCGACCATGGCGCCGAGCGGCATCCCATCGAGGCGAAGGTCCTCGAGGCGTCCGAAGTTCGACATCACGAGGACGCCGAGCGTGTACGTGGAGTCGTTTGCGATGGGCACACGCCGCGAGGCCGTCCCGATGCCGGCCTTGAGGTCGCAGGTGACCATGCCGGTGCCGGCACCGACGCTCCCTTCGGCGACGGGCCCGGTGGCGGCCGCGTCGAGCGCTTCGAACACGTGCTCGGGCGTCACGTGGTCGGCGCGGATGTCGTTGAGGAACGAGTCGTCGCACTCGCCGACGAGCGGGATGATGACGTCGTGCTCGCGGCCGATCTCCGGAAACCGCTCGACGAGGTACTGCACGACGCCGTGGCTGACGGCCCCGACCGAGAGCGTGTTCGTGAGCAAGATCGGGGTCTCGATGAGCCCCCACTCCGCGACCTGTATGAGCCCAGACACCTCGCCAGCGCCGTTCAGGACGAAGTGCCCACCCACGATCGGACCGTCGAAGATGTCGCCGTCGACGGGCAGGATCGCTGTCACGCCGGTCCGTTGTACGGTGCGGTCGTCGGCCGCGTCCTGGTCGAGGGTCGCGTGGCCGACGCGAACACCCGGAACGTCGGTGATGGCGTTGTACGGTCCGGGCGCGAAGCGTCCGATCGAGACGCCGAGATCGCGTAGACGCACCCTCCCCGGCGCGCTCATCGCCCGCCTCGCGTCGCCTCGCGGCGGCGGCGCACTGCCGGTCGCAGGATCTCGCCGACGAGCGTCCGATAGTCCAACCCGGAGGCCTCTCCGATGACGCAGAGGTCGGACCAACCGGGGGTCAGCCCCGGCAGCGGGTTGCACTCGATGAAGCAGGGCCGGCCGGTCGCGGAGAGGCGGACGTCGATGCGCGCGACATCGCGACAGCCGAGCGCCTCGAACGAGCGCCGGGCGACCCGGACGAGCTCGCGTCCCAGCGCAGCGTCGACGTTCGCAGGAACCTCGAAGCGAACGCCGAGCGAGCTCTGCTTCTGCTCGAAGCCATAGACGACGGTGACCGATGGGTCCGTGAAGACGACCTCCATCGGCGGCAGGACGCGCGGTCGGCGGTTGCCGAGCACGCCGATCGTGAACTCTCGACCGGGCAGGAAGGCCTCTACCAGTGCATCGTGGCGGTAGCGTCCAACGACCGACGCGACCTCGCGCTTGAGCGCGTCGCGGTCGTGGACGACGCTGCTCCCGTGGACGCCCTTCGAGGAGCCCTCGGCGACCGGCTTCACGATGAGCGGGAACGTGAGTTCGGGGGGCAGGCGCTCCTCGCCGGTTCGCATCAGGACGAACGGCGCGACGGGGACGCCCGCCGCGTGGACGACCCGCTTTGCGAGGCCCTTGTCGAGAGTGACCGCGAGCGTCGCGGCGTCAGAGCCGGTGTACTCGATGCCGTAGAGGTCGAGCAGCGCCGGTACGAGCGCCTCGCGGCCGCGGCCGCGGTACCCCTCGGCGATGTTGAACACGACGTCGACGGCGCGCGGATCGAGCCGCTGCGGAAGCTCCGGCCCGGCCTCGAGGAGCTCGACGTCGTATCCGTGGCTCCGAATTGCGTCGGCGAGCGCATTTACGGTCTCGAGCGAGTCGAACTCGGCCTCGGCGTCGGCGTCGGCGGACGGGCGCTCACGCTTCAGGTTGAACACCAGCGCGATGCGCTCCTTCGCGCGCGGGACGGGAGTCGCGCGGTCGGGATCGAGCCCGAGGCGTTCGGCGGCTTCGGCGGTAACCGCGCGAAGCGCGCGCTCGAGCGCGGGCCGCGACAGATCGGAGAGGGTGGCGCCCTTGGCGGCCTTTGACGCGGCGGCGCCTAGAATCGCGGCGATCGTGGCGTCTCGCGTCCCGAGGTGCTCGAGGCCGAGCTCGTCGAGGATGGCGACGTACAGGGCGGCGCGATGCTCGCCTCGACTGGCGCCGGCGAAGACGAGGGTCAGGTCTGGGCGCTGGTCTCGCAGGAGCGCGACGAGATCGGAGAGCGGGCGGAGGACGTCGATTGGCGTGGCGATGTGGCCCGCGCGGCGCAGCGCAGACGCGAGCTTCTCGACGACCGTCGCCGCGATCGCGTCGGGATGTGGCTCTGCGGAGGGGGTCTCGAGCGCGTGGAGCAGTGCGATCCGCATGTCTCTCTCCGTCGGTGTCGGCGGTGGCATCTGTAGCCCAGCGTGCCCAAAAAATCGCGCGAACTAGCGCGCTGCATTTTGTGATATTGCTGACGTGCGTCCCGAGCCTCGTGCGGCGTTCCCCAACCCGAGTCACGCTTGAGATCTCTCTATATCGGTGGAGAAGAGGTGTGGGCCGAGCTGACGGCGGCGCTCGTCGAGAGCGACATCGAGCTCACGCGGTCTGCCGTCGACACCTTTGACGCGGCGCTGGTTGACGCCGAGACGCCGGACTTGGCTCGGACCGTGGCGCACCTGCGGGCGCAGGACCCGGCGACGCCGGTGCTCGCGATCGTCCCGCGGGGCAACGTGGAGCTTGCGGTGACGGCGCTACGCTCGGGTGCATCGCACTACGTGACGCGACCGGCGGGGCTGGAGCTCGCGTTTCAGCTTCGTCGCGGCGTCGAGCGCGCGCGGGCTATCCGCGACGCGCGGCGTACGTCCAGCCCGGGGCGCGAGGTCGGGTACATCGCCGCGAGCGAGGTCTCGCAGCGGTCGCTTCGCCAGATCGAGGCGTTGGCAGCGAACGGCTTTCGTGCGGCGCTGCTGACCGGGGAGCGGGGGACCGGGAAGGAGCAGCTCGCCGGGGCGCTTCACGCCGCGTCACGCTCGGAGGTTGATCCTCTGGTGGTCGTCGACTGCGCCGCGACCGGCCCGAGCCAGCTCGCGGCCGCGCTGTTCGGTCGTGCTGGCGGCGCGGCTGGCGCGTTGGAGCTCGCGGCGGGCGGGACGGTCTACATCTCGGAGGTGGCCGACCTGGACGTCGCAGGGCAGCGGCGCTTGCTCGGCGCGATCCGCCGCAGCGTGTTCGCTCGCGACGGAGGGGGGCAGGAGCAGCCGGTCGATTGCGCGATCATCGTCGGGACCTCGGCGCTCGAGTCTCGGTCGCCGCGGATGCTGGATCCCGACCTCGTTGACGCGCTGTCGGTCGCGCGGGTTCACGTGGCGCCGCTGCGGGAGCGCCTCGAGGATATCGCGCCGCTCGTCGACCACTTCGTCCGCGAGTTCAACGCGCGCCTGGGGCGGGCATACGTTGGTGCCGACGCCCTCGCGTTGCGTGCGATGCACCTCTATGCGTGGCCGGGGAACGTCCGAGAGCTTCGGAACGTGGTGGAGCGCGCGATGATCCTCAACCGCGACGAGACGGAGATCACGGTCGGCGATCTTCCACCCGAGCTGGTCGACCACGCGCCGGAGGCTCTCGAGCCGCCGCGTGCCGCGCGCCCGAAGTCCGACCGTACACCGGCGCCTCCGACCGTGCTGTTCGAGCTGCCAACCGACGGCGTGGATCTGGCGGCGCTCGAGTGCGCGCTGCTCGAGCAGGCCCTGCAACGGGCGGCGGGCAACCAGACGCGCGCTGCGGCGCTGCTTCGGATTTCGCGTTTCGCGCTGCGCCATCGGCTCGAGAAGCATGGTCTCGAGCACCTCGCGCATGGCCAGCGCGGGCGGCCGCGGAAGGCCTAGTCGCTGCGCCCGCGCAGCGCCTCTTTGATTCGGGACGCGCGGGCGCTGAGGCGGTGGGGGACGGTCGAGGGGACCACCAGGCGCCGCTTTCCGTCGAGCAGGGTGTGGTGCGGGCCCGCGGCGGACAGGGTGTGGAGGCCATCGGGGAAGCCCGCCGTCGGGAGTACCCGGGCGACGGCGACCTCGTCGAACTCCGTCGGGGTGAGCCGATCGATGCGGCAGATCGTGAGCGCGGTGCCGTAGCCGGCGGCGCCGTCCTGGGCGGGTCTGTAGAGCGCGTCCTGGTAGCGGAATGGCGTCCCACCCGGGCGCGTCGAGCGGACGTCGTTCTTGACCGGGTTCAGCGCGTGGGCTGTCCACGGGCCGAGGGGCGTCTGGGAGTAGAAGACGTAGAGCGAGGCGACGGGCTCGCGCCTCGCGTCGGTCGCGAACAACCACCAGAGGCCGTCGTGTTCGAACACGGTCGGGTCGAGGCCGGGGAAGGGGTGCGAGACCGTCACCGGGCGCCACCGCGCTGCACCGACGGCGTATCCGCGGATCTGCCCGGCTCCGGCGTTTTCGGGATAGGCGATGGTGCCCTGGTCCGTGGTCACGATGAACGGGTACGAGAGATGCGTGTCGCCAGCGAGGACGACGCGGGGCGCAGACCAGGTCCCCGGCGACGTGCGTTCGACGACCGCGATGACGCCGCGTCCGAGGCGGTAGTCGAAGCGCTCGTACGCGACCTCCAACCCACCGCCCGGCAGCGGCCGTCCGAACGGGTCTGCGCCGAAGATGTCGCGCGTCGGGCTGGGCAGCCAGTCGACGCGCGGTCGAAAGGCCGGGTCGAGGAAGCGATGGATCGGGTAGTCGACCACTCCGACCGCCCAGTGATCGGACTGCAGCGCAGCGAGCTGCGCTGAGACGAAGCCGCGGAGCGAGTGCTCCGCCATCCGCACCCGCGGCAGGTGGGGGGTCTGCAGAGGTGGCGTCGGGAGCTCGGCGGGGAGCTGGCCGAAGCGCAGGGCTGTGGCCGCGACCGCGACGAGGTCGACGGAGAGCTCGGTCGCGCGCTCGATCAGGCGGGCCCGGAGGTAGTTGTCGGTGCGGATCCACGCGTCGTTGATGAGGACTTCGTGGTCGCCAATCGTCCCCCCGATGCCGAGTAGCGCGACCTGGGTCGCTGGCGCGCCGGAGGCCATCTCGGCGACGCCTGCCTGTGGCGCGGCGGCGTTCATCCCGCCGACGACGAGCCGCCAGACACCCCAGCGCGCACCGTCTCGTATTGCGGCGTGGGCGCCGAAGGCGGTGAGGTCGAGAATGAAGTCGACTTCGCGAGCGCCCCCGCCGAGGACGCGTGCGAGCAGATCGGGCTGTCGGGTCCCGTGGAGCTCGACGAGCTCTCCACCGGCGGCAGCGATCCCGTCGACCAGACCGAGCGCCCAGGCGGGCGGCTCGGGGTCGACGGCGAGGACGTAGCGCACGCCGATCACCGGGCGGTATCCCAGGTCACGGCGCGGTCACCGCGCACGAAGCGGAAGATGCCTACCAGCGCGGCGGCGTTCACGAGGACGAAGTAGTAGGGGATGTGGACGAAGGGGATGCGCACACCCGTGCGCTGCGCGAGCCACCCGGTGAGCGCGGCGACGTAGAGTCCGACGTGGGGGACGAGCGCTGCACCATACAACCACCGCCACGGGTCGGCCGCCAGCGCGACGGTCGCGCAGTGGGCGGAGAGGGCCACGAGCAGCAGGACGGGGGCGAGGTAGCGCAGCACCTTGTGGGACCACATCGCGAGTGCGAAGCAGCCAAATCGGGCAGGGTTGAGAACAGCGCGCCGCTTCACGAGCGCGTTGAGGGATCGGACGACGACGCGCACGCGCATGCGGAAGTCGGCGGCCTCTTCGTCGTTCGCGGACTCCTTGGAGACGGCGCCATCGCCGAAGACCGTGACGAAGCCCTGCGCGAAGACCTCGCCGGGCATCGTGAAGTCGTCGTCGATCTCCGGGTGAATCGGGCGGTGCAGGTGTCGCCGGACAGCGTAGAGCGCCCCGGAACACCCGATGACGGAGCAGACCTCGGCCTCGCGCGCCCGGAGCCAGCGCTCGTAGCGCCAGTACGCCCCCGTTCCGCGGGCGACACCGCTGTCTGCGCCGACGTAGTGCAGGTCGGCGGCGACACACCCTACCGCCGGGTCTGCAAAGGGCTCGAGGAGCGAGGCGAGTGTGCTGGGAGCGAACTCCGTCGTCGCGTCGGTCATCACGAGGATGTCTCCGGTTGCGACGGCGGCCGCCTCGTTGAGCGCGCGGGTCTTTCCACCGCGCCCGAGCGCGAGCAGGCGGACGCCGCGATCGCCGAAGGAGTCGACGATCGCGTTCGTTTGGTCCGAGGAGCCGTCCGACGCGACGACGATGTCGACCGCCACACCGTCGGTCGTCATCGCGAGCAGATTTTCGAGCTTCGACGCGATCGCCGCCTGCTCATTGTAGGCGGCGACGAGCACGGAGACCGAGCCGCGGTATGGCGCGCGCTGGACAACGCGGCGGCGAAAGCGACGCGCGATTGCGAGGGCGACCGGGTAGCCGAGGTAGACGTATAGGACGACGGCGAGAGCCAGCGCGGTCACGACCGCGGCGGCGAGCGCTGAGCCGGTCACGGCGTGGGCGGGGGCGACGCCGCGCGAATCGCGTCGACGAGCGCGGGCGCGAGGAGGTCCGTGAGGCGGTCGCGCGCCTCGGGGGTGAGATGGAGGCCGTCAGGCCGGTCTTCGCGCGTCCACGTCGCGGTGGCAGCCGGCTCGAGGACGGTCCAGCCGTTCTCGTCGGCGAGCGCGCGGTCCTCAGCCGGGAGCTGCCCCTCGATCGGCTCGGTAGGCATCGCGACGACGATCACCCGCGTGCCGGCCGCGCGAGCGGCTTCGGCGAGGAGCCGCGCCCAGGTGGGGTCGGCCGAGACAGCGTCTTCGCCGGTCGCCGTCGAGGTGTTTGCGTCGCGCATGGCGAGGCGCAGCTCCTCGTAGCGCGGGACCGCGGTCACGAGGACCCGCTTCTGGAGGCGGCCGCGAAAACCGTACAGCGTGAGGCCTTTCGCGAGGGCGACGCCGGCGCGGTCTTCGAACAACTCGGTGCGGGGTGTTGGGTCGCGACCGCTGGCGATCGCCCGGTCGTGCGCGGCCTGTTCGCTGATTCTGAAGAGCTGGGGGAGGTCGTGCCAGCGCAGGAACGAGAAGAGGAGGTCCTCGGTGCGCTCGTTCACGCGCGTCAGTGGGTGCGCGTCGCCGACGGGGAGCACGACGAAGTCCGGCACGGCGCCGTGCGCAAAGAACTGGTTGGTGAGCTCGTAGTACCAGTCCCGCGCGACGGTGGTGTCTGCGGGCTGGTGCACTACGAGCGCAGCGACGTCGGCCGCGCGGAGGGCGTTCTGCAGTCGGTCTGCGGCGATCCCTTCGCCGCTGATTGAGTTGCCGAGGACGAGCACTGTCGGACCGTCGGCGTAGCCGCGGATCGCCTCGGCGCGTGCCGGCGCGGCCGCGAGCGTGCGCGAGTTGGCCGACAGCGACGGGACGATGGCGCGAAAGCCGAGATCGACGGCACCGACGATGGCAGCGACCACGGCGGCCGAGACGACCGCCTCTCTCCAGACGGCGCGCATCAGAATTGGAAGTAGATGAAGGCCGTCTCGCTCGCGCGGGCGTGCGTCAGGCCGTAGAGGGCGACCCCGGCGAGCAGTGCGCGCTGGAGCCAGGGCGAAGCGGGCGCCCACTTCTCGCCGACGAGCCGCCGGCCGAGGAAGTGGTGTGCGACGACAGGCAGGGAGAAGTAGGCGCACACGGCCAGCACGGGGGTGGCGAGCTCCCAGGTTCCCCAGCCGCGCCCGAGCGCGGCGGTCAGGCCGACGACGTCGTCGAGCGAGCGAGCGCGGAAGAGGAGCCAGCCGTAGAGGGTCAGCGCGAAGAAGACGACTCCGGCGACGAGTCGCCCTGCAGAGGTGGCGCGTCTGACGCGGTCATCGGCGCGCGCGACGCGATAGATGCAGAGGATGAGGCCGTGGAAGAAGCCCCACGCGACGAAGTTCCAGGCGGCGCCGTGCCAGAGACCGCCGAAGACCATCGTGGCCATGAGGTTTCGGTAGGTCTTCGACACCGAGCCCCGGTTACCGCCGAGCGGGACGTAGAGGTAGTCGCGCAGCCACTGCGAGAGCGAGACGTGCCAGCGGCGCCAGAAGTCGCTGGGGGTTAGCGCGACGTAGGGTCGGTCGAAGTTCACGCACAGCTCGAAGCCCATGAGCCGAGCGGTGCCGCGCGCGATGTCGGAGTAGCCGCTGAAGTCGGCGTAGATCTGCATCGCGAAGGCGAGGGTTCCGGCGAAGACGATGGGGCCGGAGAGGGTCGCCGGGTTCTGGCCGAAGACGAAGTCGGCGAGAGGGGCCATGTTGTCGGCGACGGCGACCTTCTTGACGAGGCCGAAGATCAGGAGACGCAGTCCGGATCGGAAGCGGTCGACGTCGATGGTGCGCGGCTGAGAGAACTGCGGGACGAGACGTGTGGCGCGCTCGATGGGGCCGGCGACGAGCTGCGGGAAGAACGCGACGTAGCCGGCGAAGGCGAGCCAGTCGCGCTCGGCGCGGAAGTCGCGCCGGTAGACGTCGATCGTGTAGCTGAGTGTCTGGAAGGTGTAGAACGAGATCCCGACGGGGAGGATGATGTGGAGGAGGGGCGCGTTTGCTTGCACGCCCAGGCCGGCGAGCGCTTCGACGGCGGAGCCGACGAAGAAGTCGTAGTACTTGAAGACGCCGAGGAGCCCGAGGTTGACCCAGAGCGAGGTCAGGAGGAGGCGTTTGCGGTGTCTCTCGTCGTCGGTGTTGTCAATCGCGCGGGCGACGACGAAGTCGACAGCGGTCGAGAGGGCGATGAGCGCGAGGAAGCGGGCGTCCCACCAGCCGTAGAAGACGTAGCTGGCGAGGAGGATGAGCGCGTTCTGCGCTCGGATGGATCGGCGCAGTGCCCAATACGTCGCGATGACCGCGACGTAGAAGAGCGGGAAGATGAACGAGTCGAAGCGCATCGTCGCCGGGCGCGACGCGCAGTCCCGCCCGGGTCAGCCGGGCTGGCGCGCGTTCACGCGTTGGCTGATTGTGCCGCCCGTTGCGGTGGCGACAACTTTTCGCGACCGGGTGGGTGCGCGCCTACCCGCGAGCGCCGACGGCCGCGGTGCGCGTCACTGGGCCGGAGCTGGCGACGGCGTCGGAGACGGCGGGCGTCGCGAGGACGCGGGAGAGGCCGACGAGCTGGAGTTGCGCGGCGATGTGCGCGGGGACGTCGGTCAGCGCGAGCGCTCGGCCCTGGCGGGCGAGCTGTCCGTACATGCGGACGAGGACGGCGACTCCGGTGACGTCGAGCAGCCCGGCGCGGCGCATGGAGAGCTCGACACGGTCTACTCCGTCGAGCCGCGCGGCTACGCTGGCTGCGAACTCCAGGGCCTGTGTGCCGCTCAGCTCGTCGCGAATCAGGTAGGACCGGACCATGGTTGCTGCGGGGGTCTTGTCGCGTGGGGAGCGGTCGGCGTTGGTGCGGGGCGCACCTACATCGAACCACCGCCCCTCGTATGATGGATCAGGAGCGGGAACGCAAGGCCGAAGCGCAAGTTTTTTGCGCGCGACGATCACGCGTCGCCGCCCGCCGGTGGCCGGGCCGGGCGTCGTGGTCGCCGACGATCTCTCCCTTGGGGTTCGCGCTCGGACTACTGGGCGCCCTTCCCCGTGAAGATCACCACGACGGTGAGCAGCATCACCTTGAGCTCCATGCGGAGGTAGGAGCCGAGGCGGTAGCAGTGGGCGGCGTACGCCAGGTCGTAGAGCAGCTTCATCTTCACGGAGTCGAGCGACGTATCGTAGGGGCAGCGCACCTGCGCCCAGCCGGTGATCCCCGGCTTCAGCTCCGCGACGCGGTCGTAGTAGACGGGGATCTGGTCTTGGAGCTGCGCGGTGAAGTGTGGTCGTTCGGGGCGGGGCCCGACGATGCTCATCTCGCCCTTCAGCACGTTCCAGAACTGCGGCAGCTCGTCGAGGCGGCTGCGCCGTAGGAAGCGCCCGACCGAGGTGATCCGCGGGTCGGACTGACCCGCCCAGACCGGCCCCGTCCGCGCCTCGGCGTCGGCGACCATCGTCCGGAACTTGTGCATTTTGAAGGTGATCTCGTCGCGTCCGACGACGCGGAGGACGCGCTCCTGGTGGTAGAACACGGGCCCCTTGGACGTCAGCTTCACCAGCGCCGCGATGACCGCCATGACCGGCGCGGTGAGAAGGATCGCGACGGTGCTGCCGACGATGTCGACGGTGCGCTTGGCGATCCGAACCGACGTGGGAAACTCTGCCGGGTTGGCGAACGTCACGCCGTTTGGAGGCGAAGGCGTGTCCTCTCCGGCGCGGCGCGCCTCGCGGGCGAGCTCGACGACGGCGTGTGCGGCCGTGGAGTGCTCGTGGCGGAGTGCACCCTCGGGGAGCCGGGGGAGCTTCGTCGTGATCGGGGGTTCCGGGGCCGGTGAGCGCACGTCGTGCATTGCCGTGTCGGGAGTCATGGCCGGGGGAGCAGCGTCAGCTCGGCCTTTCTGTCGACATAGACCGTCCACCCGGCGCCGTCTTCGGCCCACGGGTTCGTCGTCTCTCCGCGCGGTACCGCCTCGACGCGGTGGTAGCCTGCGGGGAGCCGGAGCGTGACCTCCTTGCCGGTCTGCACGAAGCCGCGGCTCTCGCCGTCGACGCGGATCTGCGCGAACGCGATCGTCGGGTCGCCGTTTCGAACGACGAGCTTCGGCGCGCAGGCTCCGCCCGCGAGCGATGCGAGGGCGACGGCGGCAAGAGTGCGGATCACGGACATTGCGGCCTCTGGAGGCGGGACTGGCCGCAACACTAGGCGTGGAGCGCCCCGCCGGCCAGTTCGGAGAGCGTGTGGCCGGCTGTGCGCGTGGCGTCTACAGCGGCTACACCGGGTGCCGCGGTCCGGTCGTGCGGCGCTAGGCGCTGGTGTATGCGGCGAGCGTGGCGCTGGCCCAGGTCGACGCCGCAAATCGCTCGCGGACACCGGGCGCGTGCGCCCGGGCGGCATGCAGCCGCTCGTCGACAGTGTGGGCGAGCGTGTCGATGGCGGAGGCCAGCGCCGCGGGATCATCGGGAGCTACGAGCTGGCTCGGTCCGCTCCCGTCGAGCACCTCGGGGACTCCGCCGACGGCAGTCGCGATCGCCGGGCGACCGAGTGCGAGGGCCTCGACGAGCACCATCGGCAGGCCCTCTGAGCGTGACGGCAAGACGACGGCGTGTGCTCGCCCGATCGCGCCCGCGACGTCGTCGACGAAGCCGGCGAAGCGGACCCGATCGTTGACCTGCAGATCCCTCGCGCGCAGCTCGAGGCGGCCGCGCTCGGCGCCGTCGCCGTAGACGACGAGCTCGACGTCGGACGCACACCACGCGAGCGCCTGGAGCAGCACATCGCACCCCTTCTCGGGGCTCAGTCGGCCGAGAAACGCGAGCTGAAGCGGCGGCGCCGGCGGCGCGGGGGGGTCGAGCACGCAGGACGCGGGCAGCGAGAGGAAGTTCGGGAGCACGCGGATCCGCGCTCGCCCGATCCCCTCATCGCGCAGGTGCTGGGCGGTGGCTTCGGAGACGGCGAACACGCTGGCCGCTCGCCGGTAGCCGACGAACGAGGCTCGGACGTATGCCCCGACCTTCTTGTCGTGTCCGCCCTGTCCGTGATGGGTCACGAAGTATCGCGTCTTGAGCGGGGTGGCGGCCGCGCTCAAGACGACGGCCTTGTAGCCGTGCGCGTGCACGACGTCGTAGCCGTCGCGGCGTATGGAGCGCCCAAGATCGACGACGAGGCCCAGGTCGGCGCGCCCGTGGGACGTCCAGCGGACCGTCGAGAGCCCGCGCGCGGCAGCCCGCGCGAGGAAGCTCTCGGCGCGGTCGGGCGCGCGCGTCTCGACGATCGCCCCGACCGTGACTTCGGCGCCGGCGTCGGCCAGTGCGCGTGCGCCGGCGATCACGACGGACTCGGCGCCTCCGACGCCGCCAGCGGCGATGAGCTGCAGGACGCGCAGCGGGCGAGCGCTCATGTGCGCCCCTCGGCGTCGGGGTCGGACGGCTCCGCACCGGCACCGACCGGTGGGTAGTTGTATTCTATAATTTCAGACACTTACAACACGAAAGAAACTGGACGTCGTGATCAGTCGCGCTACTCTGCCGGCAGCTCCCCTGCCCCGGCAAGGGCCGCGCGTCGCGCGATGACCAAGGGGAGCCGCAAAGAGGCGCCATGTTACAGCCGTTCATCCGCGCGGTCGATCCGCGTATCTCCCGAGCCGCGTCCGCGGTGGCGGCCGCTGTCGCGACCGTGGCTGCCGCGCTCGTACTGTTGATGCCACGGGCAGGTCACGCGCAGGTTCGCGACGACCGGATTCAGCCCGGCGACCAGCTCATCGTCGTGGTGCCGGAACAGGGTGAGGACGAGGCGTTCGAGGTCGTCGTCGACGAGCGCGGCGAGATCGCGCTCGGGATCTACGGCAGGGTGCGCGTGGGAGGTCTCGAGGAGAGCGCCGCCCTTTCAGCGATCCAGTCCGGCCTGCGACCCTACCTCCGGAGCACGTACGGGGTCCGCCTGACGGTGCAGCAGCGGGGGCTGCTGGTCTTCGTCACCGGCGCGGTCGAGACGCCGGGCATGCTCGCGATCCCGCGATCATCGGACATCTGGACTGCGATTCAGGCGGCCGGCGGCGCGCTCGCGGGCGCCGATCTACGCGGCGTTGTGCTGATGCGAGGCAACTCGGTGATGGATACGGTCGACGTGCGCGCCTACCTGACGCGGGCGTCGACGACGCCGCTGCCGACGCTCGACGCAGGTGACACCATCTTCGTGCCGGCCGACACGACGATCGGCGGGACCTTCGGATCGGAGCGGATCACCCTTCCGGCAGAGTGGGGCGGCAAGATCTTCGTGCTGGGGGCCGTCCAGGAGCCGGGTGTGTACGACCTGACGCCGGGTCTGACGGTCGTGTCTGCGCTCGCGCTCGCGGGCGGTCCGGAGACCGAGGCGAACTTGTCGGCGGCGCGACTGATCACCGGGACGAGCTCGCAGCAGGTGGATCTCGCCGGTGCGATGACCGGCCCGCCCGGGGACGTGCTGGCGGTGACCGACGCCGGTGGCGCGATCCTGTACGTGCCGGCGGCGACCGGGGGAGAGGCGTCGCAGTTTGTGGACGGGATCTCGGTGATCGGGAACTTCAACACCCCGCGGCACCTACAGACTGCGGTCCCGGTCGCCCTGTTCGAGGTCATCGCGCTCGCCGGCGGGCCGAACGGCGACGCCGACATGCGGCGCTGCGCGCACGTGCATCAGGCGCCCGGCGTGTCGATCGCGTCGGAGTACAACCTCCGCCGGTTCCTTCGTCACGGCGGTGCTCTGGGCACGGTCCAGGTCTACCCCGGCGACGTCTTGTATCTTCGCCAGGATCGTCCGAGCGCCTGGGAGACGTTCGTCGAGGGCTTCTCGGACGTGGCCGTGATCAGCTCGGCGTTCCTTCTCTTCGTGACGCTGAACCAGCAGGTGTCGGGAGGCAACTGAGATGGCGCGGCAGAATCAGCCTTCACAGATGTCGGTCCAGATCGTGGACCCATCGGAGGTCTCACAGATCATCCACCTGGAGCCATCTCGCCAGTCGGTGCCCCGGGCCGAGGACGCGGGCTCTGGTGGGATCCGCGGTGCGCAGCAGCGCACCGGGGCTCCGAACGCAGTTCGAGTGCCGACCTCGTCGCCTGTCGCTGTGGACGGCGGGCGTCGGGCCGCGACGGGTGCGCCGCCGCAGGTGGAGGCGCGAAGCTCCGGGTCCCACTCCGCCGCGCCGCAGGCGTCGGGCTCTCAGCCAGCCGTCCCCGCGGTCTCGGGCGCGTACGCGTCCGCGGCGCCGGGGGCGGTCGCCGCTCCGCAGGTAAGCGGTAGCCACGCGGCCGCCGCGACGGGCAAGCTCCGACCGGTCGTGAGCGGTTCGGTCTACAACGAGCGCCTCGTCGCGCGAAAGCTGGCGGTCAGCCTGCACGCGTCGATCCGTGAGTCGGGCTGCGAGACGATCCTGCTGACGTCGCCATCGGCGCGCGCCGGGAAGACGTTCTTCGCGTCGCTGATGCGACCGGAGCTCGACGAGATCGCGCCGGGCAAGTACCTGTTCGTCGACCATCGGCAGCTTTCGGACTACGATCCGTCGCGCCGGCCCGATGGGTTGACGGTGATCGTCGACGGTCCGGCGATGATGGAGGGCGACGGCTTGCTGGTCGTCCCTCAACGCTGGATGCAGGCGTTCGACGGCGCGCTTCTGCTCGTGCTGGGCCGCGACACGCCGTCCGAGGACTTGGAGGATTCGGTGCGCTGGTTGGACGAGAGCCGGATCCGGGTGATCGGCGTGGTGTTCAACGAGCTGCTCGCTCCCGACCCCACGGTGAGGCTGTCGATCTGGCGCGAGATGTTGCGGTCGGGACAGTGGCGGGCAGAGCTTCGCGACGCCATTCGCACACGGGGACGTTCACTTCGGAGGCGGCGATGAGCGACCGTCCGTTGAATCCGCTGCTGGAGATCACGAGCCGGCTGGAGCCGCGTCTGTTCATCGACGCGGTGCTCACTCGGTGGCAGGTGATCGCGCTCTGCTTGGTTGTTTGTCCGTCGTTTGCGCTGCTGTTCGCGTTCCTCGCGCCCGCGAACTACTCGGCGTCGGCGACGGTGCGCATTCAGTCCAACGTGAGCCTGAACGCGCTGCTGGACCAGGGGCCGCAGGCGGACTGGGAGCTGAACTCGAAGATCCCGGTGGTCCTCGAGGTGCTGAACTCGCGGCCGGTCGCGCGCTCGATCCTGTTCGAGCTCGGGGAGATCGGTCCGCAGGCGACGCCTCGGGAGATCGACCTCGCGATCGAGGTGTTTCACTCGCAGCTCCGCGTGTTCCCGCTGGCGGGCGGCATCGTCGAGATCCAGTTCCAGAGCAAGGACCCAGACAAGGTGGTGCGCTGCATCCGGCTGCTGATGGCGGCGCTGCGCGAGGCGATGGTGCGACCGCAGGTCGAGTCGCTGGACGCGTCGGTCGAGTTCCTGCGTGACCAGCTGGAGCGGATCCGGCAGGAGCTGTCAGAGAACGAGACGGAGATGCAGGACTTCCTCGGGCAGTCCGACAGCCAGCGTCCCGAGGTGTACGAGGCTGCGCTCGACCACTACAGCAGCCTTCTGGGCGACTACTCGTCGGCGCAGTCGGATCTCGTCGCGGCGGAGCAGGCGCTCGAGATCTCGCGCGGCCGCCTCGCGTCGTACGACCCGCGCCGCGCGGAGTTGGATCGGCAGCTCTCGTCGGCGCGCGGTGCACTGGACTCGCTGTCGCGAACGTACACGGACGACCACCCGGAGGTCGTGCGAGCCCGGAACCGGGTGGCTGCCGTCGAGCGCGAGCGGAACGACTACATGGCGAACCCGGACAACTTCGAGATCGAGGACATCGAGCGGATCCTCGCGTCGCGCCGCAGCGACGAGGTGATCCAGGAGGAGCTCTCGGCGTATCGCGAAGCGCTGACCGAGGTCGAGGGGTTGCGTCAACGCGTCGAGCTCATGCGCAGCCAGATCGATGACACGCTCGCCTCGCTGACCACGTTCGCCGCCAGCGCGCAGACGATCGCGAACATGCAGCGCGACGCGGAGGCGAAGTCGACCGTCTACACGCGGCTCATGGCCCAGTTCGAAGAGGCGCAGGTGAACCGCGAGCTGACCGTGCACGAAGAGGAGCGTCAGGTGTGGGTCATCGAGCAGCCCGACGAGCAGGACCCGCCGGAGCGCAAGAAGATTGGACTCAAGATCGCGCTGGTCGGCGGTGTGTTTGCCGGGCTGCTGCTGTCGTTCGTCGCGGTGGCGGTCGGGGAGTTCTTCGAGAAGACGGTGCGCCTCGCCTCCGAGGCCGGCCACGTCGCGAACGCTCCGGTGATCGGTGTACTTCCTCCGATGAGCGGGCAGGCGTAGGCATGGGGCTCGTTCGGCGCGAGCCGGTCCTCCCGCCGTGGGTGGTGGCCGCCCTCGGGTGGCTGGCGCTCGTGCTGGCGTGCGTGATGACGGCGAAGGGGATCACGTCGACGAGTGACCCGACGCAGCCGATCTGGACGTTCTTCATCGTACTGTTTGGGCTCGTGTTCGTGGGCCCGTACGGCATCTTGCTCCTCTTCATCGTGGTGCTGTTCGTTCGGCCGGGGGACTTCTTCGCGTCGCTCGAGGAGGTGCCGCTGGCGAAGGTCTTGGCGGGCATCGCCGTGATGATGGTGGCGAGCGCGAAGGTGATGAAGCGGGACCTGTCGTGGGCCCGATCACATTTCCACCCGCTGATGGCGTGGCTCACGTTCGCGGTCATCGTGTCGTGCGTCGACAGCACCGATCGGGGGGCGAGCTTCGTGTTCTTCAACAACGTCTTCGTGAAGATCGTCGTGCTCTGGTTTCTGATGATCGAGACGATGGACACACGTCGCCGAACCGTGAACTTCCAGATCACGATCGCCGCGATGACCGCGTGCATCGCGGCGTACTCGATCTGGGCGAAAATCACGGCGACGAACCTGATCGAGGGGAGTCGGTCGAGCTTCGTCGGGCTTTTGGAAGACCCGAACGACCTCGCGATGACGTTGCTCATGTCGGTTCCGTTCCTCGTAGAGGCGAGCGCAGCTCCCCGGCTGAAGGCGTCGCGTCCGCTGTGGCTGTTGCTGCTCGCGCTCAACTTCGGCGGCCTGATCGTCACCCAGTCGCGCGGAGGGCTCCTCGGGCTGGCAGCCGGGCTGTTCATCTTGATGAAACAGCGGATCAAGAGCTGGGTCGTCGTGGGCGGCATCTGCGTGTCAGGGCTCGTCCTCCTCGTCGCGGCGTCGGGCATCAACGACCGTCAGACGGTCGTGCGCGAGGAGGGCCAGGTCGACGCATCTGCTCAGGGCCGCATCGATGCGTGGATCGCGGGCGGCCGAATGCTGATGTACAACCCCATCACCGGCGTCGGGCTGTTTCAGGTCACCGACAACTACAGCTCGTACGCCGTGAACCCGATCGACTGGCGCCCGAAGACGTCGCACAACGCCTTCGTCCAGTGCGCTGCAGAGACCGGGTTTCTCGGCTTCACGCCCTTCATCGGCCTGGTGCTGCTGGCGGCGTGGTCGGACTTCCGTCTGCTTCGGGAGATCCCTCCCAACGCGACGGACTTGGAGCGCGTGCTGCTCCGTTCGCAACTTGCCACGCTTGCGGCGGTGATGGTCGCGGCGTTCTTCTTATCGGTCGCTTGGAGTTGGTTCTTCTACATCGTCGTCGCGCAGGCGGCGGCGAGTCACCGCGTCTGGTTGACGATGCCCGACGTCCTGACGCGACACCGGACGGCGCTCGCCCGATTCTACGAGCGCACGGGTCAGCGCGACCCGGGTCCGACCCCTGCCGCGACGCCATCGACTTGGGGCCCCTCCCCGCAGCGGCCGGAGCCCGTATGAGCCCGTCGTCTACTCGACGCCCCGCAGCCGAAGCGCTCGGGCTGCTCGTCCCGTTCGTCGCGATGGCGCTGGTCATGGCACGGTTCTTCGAGTGGGACGCGACGCCGACCGAGGACGCGGCGATCCTGATGCGCTATGCGCAGCACCTCGCCGAGGGGCACGGGATCGTTTGGAACATCGGCGAGCCACCGGTCGACGGCGCGACCGACTTCTTGTTCATGCTCGCGATCACCGCGCTGATGAAGCTGGGGGCGCCGCTGGCCGGGGCGACGCGCGCGCTGGTCATCGGAGCCCACGCCGTGACCGTCGCGATCGTCTACGGTCGGGTCCGACGCTCGGGCTTCGCCATCCCGGTCGCCTCGACCGCGGCGGGGTTTCTGGCCGTCGGTCCTGGCCTGTCGTACGCCGAGGCATACTTCGGGACGCCGTTCTTCGCGATGTGGGTCGCGGCGATGTGGGCCGTGGCGGTGGAGCTTCGGTCCGGATATCGGCCGACGCTGGCGGTGGCGTGCGCCCTACTCGCGCTCGGCGCCGGGCTGACGCGGCCGGACGGCGTGCTGCTGGCGGGCCTGGTGTTCGTCGCGCTTGCCGCCGTGTTGCCGCGACGGGAGGCGCTGGGCGTCTTCGCGGCGTTCGCGGCCGTGTTTGGCACGTTAGGGATCGGCTACTTCGCGTGGCGGTGGTCCTACTTCGGCTTTCCTCTCCCGAACCCGTACTACAAGAAGGGCGAGTTCCACCTCTGGGTCGGCTCGTTCGTGACCGCGGTTCAGATGGTGGTCCGGTTCCTGCTCCCGCTCCTCCCGCTTTATGCGCTCGCGCTCGGCGAGCGGCGCGCGCTCCGCGAGGCGATCTTCTCGGCGATCCCGATCGTGGGGTTCACGGCCGTTTGGATTCTGGTGTCCGACGAGATGAACTTCCTCGGTCGCTTTCAGTACGCCGTTGTGCCGATCGCGGCGATCTCTGCGCCGGGCGTCGGGCGTGCCGTGCTGAGCGGGTATGGCCTGCACCGAGCGGGTGTTGACCGGCGCGCTACGTGGGTCGCGGCGGCGGTGGCTGCGGCCGCGCTCGTCGGCTACCCGGCGCTCGCGTTCCGCCCCTCCCTCCCCGGCGGCCTGGACGCCCGGACGGTCATCGGCCGCGGGTTGGCGCCGCTCGCGGAGCGGGGCTACACGGTGGTCACGACAGAGGCCGGGCTGCTGCCGCTCACATCGGGGTGGCGTTCGATCGACGCGTGGGGCCTGAACGACGCTACGATCGCGCACGCCGGTCGCATGAGTGACGAGTACCTCGCGGCGCAAGCGCCGGCGTTTCTTCTGGTCCACGCGGCGGGGAGTCCGGTGTTCGATGACCCCACGGTCGGCGCGGACCTGGGCCCCGAGTGGGACGCGATGACTGACCAGCTCGTGCGCTATTGCCGCAGCAACGGCTACACACTCGCGGCGGCGTGGGGCGCGTCGCACACCGACACGTTTCAGTTCTGGGTGTCGCCGCGCATCGCCGAGCACGACCAGATCGTGGCGCTCGTGCGCGAGGCGCGGTTCGACTTCCTGGGTGGCCGGGGTGTCTTCGTGGACTGGGCAGGCGTCACGGGCGAACTACGCCGCGCGCCAGCGACGGTGGAGTAGCGCGTGCTAAAGAGCATCGGCTCGACCTGGGTGGTCACGCTCGCACAGATCGCGCTGGTCTTCGTGATGACGCCGTTCGTGATCCGGACGCTCGGCGACGACAAGTACGGTGTTTGGCTCACGCTGATGGCCCTGACGGGGTACCTGGGCCTCATCCGCGGGGGGCTGCCGGCTGCTTCGGTGAAGTACCTCGCCGAAGCGCTCGGTGCCGAGGATGCGGACCAGCGAGTCGCGGGCGTAAACCGTGTGGTTCACAGCGCGCTGTACCTGTACCTCGTGCTGGCGGTCGCCTGCGCGGTGCTGGGCGCGGGGATCTACGCTTGGTGGATCAACTTCGGGGGAGAGGTCCCGCTGAGCTGGCGGCACGAGGCGCGGCTGGCGTTCGCAATCGCGGTGGTGAACGTGGCGTTCGGTTTCGTGGCCCACCTACCGTTCGCGGTGATGGAGGCACACGACGACTTCGTCCCGCGGAACCTGGTCGCACTGGGGAGCCTTGCCCTGCAGGGCGTCGGGACGTTTGGGTTGCTGTCGGCCAACGCGTCGGTCGTGTCGCTGGCGCTTGCGCTGACCGCGTGCTCGACTTTCGAGCTCACCGTCGGGACAGCGCTTGTGGTCCGGCGGTACGCGGGGACCCGCGTTGGCGTCGACCTGCGGGACCGGGAGCTGATCGGGAAGCTGTTCCACTACTCGGCGTGGGTGCTCGTGCTCGCCGTCGGGGGCCGGCTGGCCTTCAACACGGACGCGCTGATCATCTCGACCTTCGACTCGTACGACTCGGTCGCCTACTACAACGTGGCGAACAGCATCGCGCTGTACTTCATGGAGTTCATCGCCGCGATCGCGATCGTGGTCATGCCGCGGGCGGCGCGACTGCGTGCGTCTGGAGACGTCGACGGACTGCGGGAGACGTTCATGTTCTGGTCCAAGGCGTCGATGACCCTCGGGCTGCTCGTCGGCACGTTCCTGCTGTTCATGGGACCGGAGTTCGTCGCGTTCTGGATCGACGACACGTACGCGGCACAAGGCGGCCCGGCGCTGCAGTGGCTGATCGCGTCGTTCCTCGTGTTCCTGCCGATGCGCGGCGCGGCGGTACCCGTGCTGATGGCGGTGGGTGACATCAAGCTCGCGGCGTATGCATACATCGTGATGGGCGTGTTGAACGTGGCGCTGAGCGTCCCGCTCGTCCTTTCCGTTGGGCTGGTGGGGGCGGCGATCGGGACGGCGATCCCGAACATCCTGTTCTCGGTCGCCGTGTTCCAGCTCGCGTGCACCGAGACGAAGACGGAGCGGTGGCGGTATCTGCGCTATGCCGTTGTCGCGCCGCTGCTCGGGACGCTGCCCGTCGTGGGCTGGCTCAGCTTCTGCAACTGGGTGCTCCACTCGCGCGGGTTCGTCGGTCTGCTGTACAGCGGGGCCGTAACGGTGGTGCTGTTCGTCGTCGTGCAGGCGCGCTTCGTGTATCGCGACGACCCCCACGTCGACGGGAGCGCGTGGGGGGGACGCGTGGGCCGCCTCCTGGGTCGCAGGTGACACGAGTCTCGGTGCTCCTCTGCGACCCTCGCGACGCGACGGACGACGAGGTCGCGGCCGCGCTCGCACCGCTGCAGTCGACAGAGCGGGAGCGGGCGGCACGGTTTCGGTTCGCCCACCTCCGCCGCGACTACGCGGTCGCTCACGCCCTGGTCCGCGTAGCCTTGAGCCGCGAGGCGCCCGTGGCGCACGGGTCTTGGACGTACCGCACGAACTCGCACGGCCACCCCACGATCGACTGCCCGGCCGGGACCGGCCTGCGATTCAGCCTCTCGCACACGGAGGGCCTAGTCGGTGTCGCTACCGCGTCAGAGCTGGAGGTCGGCTTCGACTGCGAGCGCACCACGAGCGACCCCGAGACTCTTGCGCTGGCGGAGAGCCACTTCGCGCCGACCGAGGCGTCAGCGGTGCGCGAGGAGCTGGCCGATCCATCGGACGCATTCTTCCGGTTCTGGACGTTGAAGGAGGCGTACATCAAGGCGCGCGGGCTAGGGCTCGAGTTGCCGCTCGACGGGTTCTGGTTCGAGCCACGCGGCGATCGGCCGAAGCTGCGCATCGACGCGAACCGCATCAAGGACGACGGCCACCGCTGGGCGTCGCTTCGCTGGCGCGACGGCGACCACGCGCTAGCGGTGGTGGCGGAGCGGGGCGGGACGGGGGCGGAGCTGCAGGTGTCCGTCGCGCGGCTCACGGTCCGTGAGCTCGTCATGGAGCTGCGTGGCGGACGCAACGCACGGGACGTCCGACACGCGTGGGCGAGCGCCGGAAACCGCGAGCGCGACGGCGAGTGAAGCTAGCGCGAGCGGGCGGCGTCTTCGAGCGACGGCTCAGACGCGGCGTGCCAGACTAGGCGGCCGTCGCGCCAGAGGTGGAACACGCGGCGGACGAGCTTCTCGGGCACGGGGGGGCCCGGGTCACGGCCCGCCCAAGCCGCGGCGATAGCGTCGCGGGCTTTGACGACCTGGTCCAGCTCGTCGACGGAGCGAATGCCGACTATGGAGACCTCGACTCCGCGGTGCTCAACGCGGACGGTGTGACCGCCGTCGCAGCAGTTGAGGCATTGCGAGAGGCGCACGTGTGTTGGGGTCCCGGATGCGACGCCTTCTCTCGCGGCGGCGAGGAGGTCGTCGGCGGTCGCCGCGCCGGCGGCGCGTCGCTCCGGCTCGCGACAGCGGCGGCAGATCGCGATGCGAAGGTCAGGGACCGTCATGCGACTCCAAGGGGATCCCGGCGCGCTCGAGGGCGCCAAACAGCTTGTCGCGGTCGACCGGCTTCACGATGTAGTCGTTGGCGCCGAGTGCGAACGCGAGGTCCCGGTCCTCGACCATCGAGAGGATGACGATAGGGGTGGCCTGCGTCTCGGGGAGCGACCTTAGCGCCGAGAGAACGGCCCATCCGTCCATGCGGGGCAGCCGGACGTCGAGAAAGACGACAGACGGCGCGCGCTCCCTCGCGAGAGCGACGCCAGCCTCGCCGGTTGGGGCGGTTAGGACGAACAGCCCGGCTCGGGACAGGTGTCGCGCGACGATTTCGCGGACGGCGGGATCGTCGTCGATGATCAGCGCGGAGTGAAGGGCGTCGCGGGCTCCGGAGGCGCGGAGGTCGTCGTCGGAAGACGGACGCGGGTTTCGTGCGATGGCGAGGGTGGGTGGCTCGGCGACGACGGGGAGGGAGAGGACGAAGCGGGTGCCGACCTCGGGGGTGCTGTCGGCTTCGATTGTGCCGCCGAGGAGCTCCGCAAAGTTTCGCGCGATCGCGAGGCCGAGGCCGGTTCCGCCGAACCGTCGGGTCGTGGAGGCGTCTGCCTGCTGGAACGGGTCGAAGATGCGCGAGAGCTGCTCGTCGGTCATGCCGATGCCGGAGTCCGCGACGACGACGGAGAGGTGACCGTCCTTTGCGGTTGCGCAGATCGAGATGATGCCGCTGGAGGTGAACTTCGCGGCGTTCGAGACCAGATTGAGCAGGATCTGTTTGACGCGTGCGGCGTCGGTCCAGAGCTCGGGCAGGTCTGGCTGTAAGTCGACGGAGAGGAGGTTTTTGTTTGCTTCGACGAGTGGTTTCGCGGTCGCCACGACGTCGTCGACGATGGCAGGGAGGTTGGCCCGTTCGAGGTGGAGTTCGGTCCGTCCGGCCTCGATTTTGGCGAGGTCGAGCAGCTCGTTGATCAGGGCGAGGAGGTGGATCCCGGCGCGACGGATGTTCTGGACGTCGGCGATGACCTCGCTGGGGTCCTCGGGGGTGTCTTCGACGAGGAGCTCGCTGTATCCGATGATTGCGTTGAGGGGGGTGCGAAGTTCGTGGCTCATGTTCGCGAGGAAGCGGGACTTCGCGAGGTTGGCCTCTTCGGCGAGTCTTCTGGCGTGCTCAGTGACCTCTCGGGCACGAACGGCGGCGCCTCGGGCCTGCTCGGCGGCGTCTCGGGCGGCCTCGAGCTCGAGCTGGGCGACCTCTCGCTCCTGGAGCGCGCGCTGCAGCTTGGTGTTTTGCTGGCGTGACTGTCGGTCGTGCGCCTCGAGCGTGTCGACATGGTGGTCAGTGGAGCGGCGTGTGGCGCCGGCGAAGACGGCGACGACGAAGGCCATCGCGACCTGGCTCACCTGGATCTCGCGGGGCAGGAGCTCGTAGACAGACGCGGGGTCGCCGAATGGCGCCCACTCCGGTGCGATCAGGAGCGCAGCGACGATGAGCGCGAGCCAGACCATGACGGCGGTCGGTCCAAGCAGGAAGGCTGCCGCTCCGGGCGTAAGCGCGAGGTACCAGGCCGAGACCTGGGTCGAGACGGGTCCGGCGACGGCAGAGAGGGCGGTGGTTCCGGCGACGAGCGAGGCGACGGCGAAGTGAGCGATTCTGCTCATCGCCGCGCCGGAGTTCGCGCTCCTCGCGAATCGGTATACGGCGACGGCGGCGAGGCTCATGGCGGCCATGATGGCGGCGCCCTCGTGCCTACCCGTCGCGATGAACCAGCCGCTACCGAGCGCTGAGCCGGCGGCGGTCATCGTGGCGTAGACACCGAGGCGGACGTACATCGCGGCCTCTAACGGCGGCAGCTCCGGGCGCCGCGACAGAAGCCTGAGCACGAAGCGGTCTGCCAAGGGGTGTCGCAACATGGTGGCCATGTTGCGCTCGACCAGGCGGCGCGGCAAGCGCAGCGACGCGCTTTCTGGCGCGCCGGGTCCTTGACGCGCCGCGGCGACAAACCTACGATCACGGGATTGCCGCTGCGGCGGTCTCGGGGTGCTGTTTGGTTCTGTCGAGGTGAGATGATGGTACGGCGGCTAGTGCTGGGGATGATGGTGGCGGGCGCGAGCGCCGCTTGCAGCAACTCGTTCGAGGACGCGTTCGCCGGCGGGGACCCGCTGGAGGATGGCGCTACTGACGTGCCGTCGGACGTGGACGCGACGCCCGACGGCGACGTGGGCGGCGACGCGGAGGCGGATGTCCCCGATGATGGTGACGACCCGGACGGCGCGGACGGAGCGGACGGGGCCGACGGGGCCGACGTCGGACCGCGCTGCGGAGACGGCGTCGTCGACGACGGTGAGGCGTGCGACGGACCGACGGGCCCCACGTGCGCGTCGCTCGACCTCGGGTTCGGTGTCACGGCGTGCTCGGACTCGTGCGAGATCGACACCCGCCCGTGCGGGCGCTTCGAGACGTGCGGCGACGGGCTCGCGGAGGGAACGGAGGAGTGCGACGATGGCAACGTCGCGGACGGCGACGGCTGCTCCTCGGCTTGCACGCTCGAGGAGTGTGACCCGGAGGCCGACACGGACGACGACGGGATCAACGACTGCGATGACGTCGAGGAGTGCGACGGTCTGGACAACGACGGCGACGGCGTGATCGACGACGGCGTTACGGACGCCAGCCTCGGCGAGTCCTGCTACACGGGCCCCGAGGGCACCGAAGGGGTGGGCATCTGCGCTCCCGGCGCGATCGCGTGCCGCGGCGGCGCGCTGGTGTGCGTCGGCGACGTGACCCCACAGTTCGACGAGCTGTGCAACGACCTCGACGACGACTGCGACGGCGCGGTGCCGGTAGAAGAGTTGGAGCAGGGCTGTTCGACGGTGGTCGTCGTAACGCCGGAGCCGTTCCACGCGCGGTTCGAGGTCCGGACCCCGCCACGCGCCGTCGACGTGGCGCTGAACATCGACACGACCGGCTCGATGGGCGGAGAGCTCGCGAACATCCGCACCGGGCTTCGCGACATCATCGTGCCCGGGGTGGCGAGCGTGCTCCCGGACGCCGCATTCTCGCTCTCGACGTTCGACGACTTCCCGATGACCGGCTTCGGCAGCGAAGGGGACGTGCCGTTCGCGCTGCGGCAGCGCGTGACGACAAGCGTCGCGGCCGTCCAGGCTGCCCTGGACGCGGCACCGGTCAATGGAGGCGGCGACACGCCGGAGTCGGGCATCGAGTCGCTGTACCAGATCGCGACGGGGGGCGGCGTCTTGTGGCCGCTCTCGGTCGGCGTGATCGACTCCTCAGCGAGCGGATTCGTGGCTGCGCTCTCGCCGAGCGAGATCGCGGACGTCGATGACTACGTGATCTCGCTGACGGAGGGGGAGACGCTCGACGTCCAGATCTTCTCGTCGCGGCTCAGCGGCGGGGGCTTCGACACGTACCTTCGGCTGTACGATGCGACGCCGGGTACGTTCGCGCTGCTGGACTCGGACGACGACTCGGTGGGGCTGGACTCGGCGCTCAACTGGACGGCAGAGGCGGACGGCGACTACCTGATCCGGGTTGGTGCGTGCTGCAGCTCGGCGCCGGACTGGGGCTTCGGAGAGGGCCTCTATGCGCTCGAGGTCAAGGTCGACGGGGTGCTCGCGCTGCCAGCTGCCGGCGTGTGTGGCGTGGTCGACACAGGCGAGGACGTCGCGCTGGAGCAGCCGAACTCGACCGCGACGGCGACTCCGCTGACGGTCGGTGCGACGCCCGACGCTGACTGCGCGACGGACTGCGTCGACGCGTTCGGCACGGACCTCGCCGACGAAGACCGTGCGTCGCTGTGCCCTCTCGAGGGCGGCGGGACGTGCGGCAACGCGATCCTCGAGCTTGGCGAGGAGTGCGACGACGGCAACCTCGACCCGGGCGACGGCTGCGACGCGGAGTGCGTGTTGGAGCTCGCCTCGGTGCTCCCGTTCAACTGGCGGACCGGGTTCAGCGCGTCGAGCGGGAACGGTCGCATCGGCGGCGTCGGCTTTCGCGAAGGCGCCGTCCCGATCATCATCCACGTGACGGACGCCGAGTCGCACGAGGGCGCTGAGTACCAAGCGGACTTCCCGACCACGACGGCGCACAGCGGTGAGGAGACCTTCGCGGCGCTCGACGACATCGGAGCGCGCGTCATCGGAATCGCGAGCTCCGGAGCGGCGCTGGGCGGCATCGGCGACCCGCCGGACTACCGCTACGTCGACGCGATGGCAGCAGCCACGGGGTCGACGGTTCCGCTGTGCGCGTTCGACTCGAGTGCAGCGCGCACGTCGGGGGCGTGCCTCGCGGACCAGTGCTGTACGGGGATCGACGGCGCCGGCGTGGCTCCGCTCGAAGACGGGTCGTGCCTGATGGTGTTCTCGGTCTCGGGGACGGGCGCCGGGCTCTCGGACGCGGTCGTCGCCGGCATCCAGTCGGTCGCGAACTTCGGCGGCGAGCAGATCGGGGCGCGGCTCGTGTCGCCGCCGGGGATGCCGGTCGGCCTCGAGTGCCTGATCTCGGAGCTGACAGTGAGCGATATCGTCCGACCCGGCGACTGTCTGCCGACCCTGGAGCTGCTCGACCTCGACGGCGACGGCCTCGACGAGACGCTTTCGAACGCGACGCCGAGCACGCGCGCGGTGTTCTCGTTCACGGTGGTGAACGCCGACACGCGCGACGTAGACGGTGACGGCGACACGACGGAGCCGTGCGTCGACCCCGGCGCGTACCAGCTCAGCTTCCAGCTGGTCGACGCCGACGGCGACGTGGTGTTTGCGCAGCGAGTCGACGTGGTCGTGCCGGACCTGTAGCGCCCGACGTAGCGAGATACCAACGTCGAGGCGGCCGAGAAGGTTGCGCTCGACGCGGCGCGCCATGCCGCTATCATGGGGCCTCCCACCCCCGAGAGGCTCCTGATGAGGTTTCCGATTCGCAGCGCACGCTTCTTGGCCCCTTGCGTGATCGCGCTCGCGGCATGCTCGTCGGATCCTGCGGTCGTGGGCGACGGAGACGCGTCTTCGTGTACGCGACCACCGTGTACCGGCCGTGACGCCGGCGGCGGGGGTGGTCGCGACGCCGCGACCGATAGCTCGACGGGGCTCGACACCGCAGACGTGGACGTGTCGCCGGACGGGGCGGTCGAGGTCGGGGACGATGTGGTCCGGATCGAGATCGGCGGCGGCGACGACCCCGTGCGAGACGTCCCGCCCGACACGCGCCCGCCGGTCGTAGACACCGACGGCGACGGCATCTCCGACCGGATCGAGGGGACGGACGACGCCGACGAGGACGGCGTGCCGAACAACGAAGACCTGGACTCCGACGGCGACGGAATCCCCGACGAGGTGGAGTATCGGCGCGCGCCGGGGTCAGACCTGCAGCCGAGCGACCTCGACCTCGACGGCGAGCCGGACTTCCTGGATCTGGACTCCGACGGCGACGGGCTCCGCGACGAGGACGAGCACGGCTGCCCCGGCAGCACCGAGCCCGACAACTCCGACAGCGACACCGACGGCTTCATCGACATGCTCGAGGTCGCGTTCGGGTCGGACCCGTGCGATCCGCGGAGCGACATCGAGGAGTTCGTGGACTTCTTCTTCGAGTTGCCGTTCGAGGGCGAGCCGCAGACGGCGGAGCTCGACATCGCGACGTCGCTGGAGTCGGGCGACGTGACGTTCTCGATGGACGTGACGGGGTCGATGTCCGCCGCCATCTCGGGGCTGACGACGAGTCTGAGCACCTCGATCATCCCGGCGCTCGGCCGACGAATCTCTGATATCGGCGTCGGCGTCGCGCAGTATGGCGACTTCCCGTGCGACTCGTTCGGAAGCACCGGCGACATCCCGTTCCGTCTTCAGCAGCGGGTCACGACGGACATCGCGGCTGCGCAGCGCGCGGTGGCGGGGCTTCGGGCGTCGGGCGGCGGCGACGGGCCCGAGTCGGGGATCGAGGCGCTCTTCCAGCTCGCGACCGGCATCGGGCGCGCCGCGGCGTGTGGTTCGGGCGAGGTGGCCGCGTTCGATCCTTCGCGCGGCCTCGTGGCCGGCGTCGCAGACGGCACGGTCGGCGGATCAGGCTTCCGCGAGGCGGAGGTCCGTGTGGCAGTCCAGATCTCGGACGCGTCGATGCACGCGAACGGAGAGGACGGATACCCGTACGGCGCGACGCGCGCCGAAGCGTTCGCGGCGCTGCGCGAAAGCGACATCCACGTGATCGGACTCGCGCTGGGCACGACGGTGTTGTTCGGGTCGTTCTCGAGCGACGCAGAGGACGACCTCAGGGACGCCGCGGTGCAGACGGGCGCCGTCGTCGGGACGTGCGCTTGGGGCACGGGAGCGTCACGTCCGGCTGGCTGTTCGGCCTCGCAGTGCTGCACCGGTCCGAACGGCGCGGGGCGCTCGGCGTCGGGTGGGACGTGCCCGCTGGTGTTCCAGGTCGATTCGCCGCTGCTCGGCGGAACGGTGCGCGTCGACGACTCGGTCGTCTCCGGCATCGAGGCGCTGCTGGGCGGGACGGCGTTCGACATCACCGCGGTGCTCCGCCCCGACCCGGATGAGCTGGCACGGTCGGGGATCGATACGACGTGCTTTATCTCGGGCGTAGTACCGCTCAGCGCGACGGCGTCGGGCTGCGCCACTGCCCCGCGGCCGGCGGACTTGAACGGAGACGGCCGCCTCGATGGGTTCTCCGGGGTCGCGCCCGGGTCGAGCGTGACGTTCGAGTTGCACGCTCAAAACTACTGCGTACCGCAGACGCGCGATCCGCAGGTGTTCCTGGCCTACATCGACCTGGTCACGTCGGAGGGCGCGAGCCTCGGGGAGCGTCTCGTCACGATCCTGGTGCCGCCGATCGACCCGAAGCGCTAGCAGGCGGGCCGCGTTTAGACCGAACGGCGCGGAGGGCCGTTCACTGGGGCTCCCCCTTCGGATGGAGACCCGATGAACGCCGCTCCCCCCTGCCCCGCCCTGTCGGCTCACTCGCGCATGCCGGCAGTGATCCGTTCCTCGCTCGCGGCCGCCGCGCTGATTGCCGCAGTGGCTCCGCTGACGGTCGCCGCTGGCTGCCACGGCGGCAGTGCACGCGAGGCCGCTCCGTTCGACGGCGCCGAGTTCGTGAGCGTCGAGGTCTCACTCGACCAGACGCTGCTCACCGACGACGACAGCGAAGCCCTCGTCGCGGTCGACGTCACCGCCCGCGAGGCGTCGGAGGCGTGGGGCTCGGCGCACATCGCCGTGGTGATCGACGCGTCGGGCTCGATGGAGGGTGCTCGAATGGAGGACGCGCGAGCGGCTGCGCACGCGCTGATCGACGGCCTGGATCCGGCTGACAGCCTCACGCTGATCAGCTTCGGCGACTCGGCGACCGTGCACGTGGCCGGAGCTCGAATGCGACGAGAGCGCGCGCATGCGCACGCGGCCGTCGACGAGCTGGTCGCCGAGGGCAACACGTGTACCTCGTGCGGTCTGCAGGCCGCGTACGACGTGCTTCAGGGCGCTCGGAGCGACGGCCTGCTGCGCGTCATCTTGGTGTCGGACGGCCACGCGAATCGCGGCCTCACCGACGACGCGTCGCTGCGCGGGATGGCCCTAGCCTACCACGAGCAGGTGGGAGTCGACACGACGACCATCGGACTCGGGCGGCTCGTGAACGACGTGTCGCTCGCTGCGATCGCCGAGGCCGGCGCTGCCAACTACTACTTCATACCGTCGTCGTCCGAGATGGACGAGGTCTTGGGTACGGAGCTCGCGCGGGCCCACCGGACGGCGGTCCAGGGGCTGCGGGTTCGGCTCGTGCCGGGCGACGGTGTGCGAATCGCGGAGGTCCTGAACACCGGGGCGACGTGGAACGCGGACAGCGTCGAGTTCGACCTTGGGCAGCTCGCCGCCGGGGAGATGAGGACGCTGCTGGTCCGGGTGGCGCTACCCACCGGGGACATGGGGCGCGCGCTGACCGCCAGAGCGACGTTCCTGGGCGGCAGCGGCCGCGTGTACGAGGTGAGTGCAGCGGGGCGCGTTGAGCGGACGGACGACCCCGCAGCGGCCAAGGCATCGCTGGACCCGGACGTCGCGACCGCATTCGCGTTGTTGCGGTCGGCGCAGCAGATCGAACAGGCGATGTCACTTGTCGAGAGCGGGGACCGGGCGGCCGCGATCGAAGAGCTCGCGGCGAACCGCGAGGACCTCGACGCATACGCGGTCGCGCCGTCGGTGCAGGCCGAGATCGATCAGCTCGATGAGATGATCGAGTTCTACGCGGGAGTGGAGACCGGGAGCGCGGCCGCCGCGGCGCCGGAACGCACGTCGGTGCTGTCGTACCGCGCGCAGGCCGCAGAGCGTCGACGTGGCACACCGCGGTCGCAGGCGTACAACGCGCCGAGCGTCGCGACGTTCGCCGACGAATGAGCCCTCTGCCGGGCGGCGAGCCTGCGATGTGGCGCTTGCTGGCCGAACGCCGGGTGGATTAGGTACGGAGCGACGCGCTCGTTCCCACCTCCGAATGGCACGCGGACTGACCACGCCGACTACGGGCGCCCCGCGTTGGGCGCAGCGACGGAGACGCTGATGTCGAGTCGGACGCTCATCGAGCTCTTCGAGGGACGGGTCTCCGACTTCGGTGACGCGGTCGCGCTGCGACAGCCTGCCGAGGACGGGGGCTGGCGCGACGTCTCGTACGCGGAGTGGCTGCGCGGTTCGACGCTGCTCGCCGCGGGGCTCGCGGAGCTCGGGGTCGCAGCGGGGGACCGCGTCGCGATCGTGTCGTCGACGCGCGCCGAGTGGGTGCTCGCCGACCAGGCGATCTTCCTGGCGGGGGCGGTATCGGTGCCGCTGTACGAGACGAGCCGGCCGCGGCAGATGCGGATGATGCTCGAAGACGCCGGGGCGGTCGCGGTGCTGGTCGAAGACCCACGCCAGCTCGAGAAGCTGCTGCGAGTGGTCGATGAGCTCCCGGCGCTTCGCTCGGTCGTCTACTTCGACGACCTGGCGCGCGGCGGCGAGGGTGGTGCCGAGGTTTCGCTCCGTCTGGACGAGCTGGACACGTCTTCGCTCGGTGACCGTTTGCTGCCGCTCTCGAGGCTCCGCGAGCTCGGCGCGCGTGCGCTGGGCGCCGACGCGAACATCGTCCGGACGCGCCGGCTGGCGGTGACGCCGGACTCGCTGGCGAGCATCGTCTACACGGCCGGAACGACCGGTCGTCCGCGCGGCGTCGCGCTCACGCACCGCGCGTTTGTCGCGCAGGTGGAGGCCAATCTGCTGGCGCTGCCACTGTCGGCGAGCGACGAGCAGGTCCTGTTTTTGCCGCTGGCGCAGATCTTCGCGCGCGCGATCTACATGACGACGATGGCGGCCGGTTGTGTGACGACGTTCTCGCGCGGCTACGCCTGGGTGCCGGCCGAGTTGGCCGAGCGCAACCCGACGTTGCTGGTGGCTGTGCCGCAGGTGTTCCAGCGGCTGTACGACACGGCGCGGAAGGTGTTCGTGCGCGGGAGCGAGCGGCGGGAGCGAGCGGCGCGGCGGTTCGTCGAGGTCGCGCGGCGCCGGTCAGCACACAAGACAGGCGGTGCGAAGCTGACGGTCGTCGACCGGGCGGAGCTTGTGCTCGCGGACGCGTCGCTACTGCGGAACCTGCGTGTCGCGTTTGGGACTCGGTTCCGCTTCGCGGTCTCTGGCGGCGCGCCGATGCCCACGGAGCTCGTCGAGGTATTCCATGGGGCCGGAGTCCCGATCCTCGAGGGGTACGGGCTTACCGAGCACTGCGCGGCGGCGGCGGTGAACCGACCGGACGCGCTGCGGCCCGGGACTGTCGGCCGTCCGCTCCCGGGGGTCGAGGTGCGGATCGCGGCCGACGGTGAGGTGCTGCTGCGCAGCGAGTGCGTGATGCGTGGCTACTGGAACGACGCCGAGGCGACTGCCGCTGCGCTCGCCGGCGCGTGGCTGCACACAGGCGACATCGGCGAGTTCGACGGACAGACGCTGCGGATCACCGACCGCAAGCGCGACATCATCGTCACCGCTGCCGGTCGGCACATCGCCCCAAAGGCGATCGAGGCGCAGCTCGAGGCGCTGCCGTGGGTGGCCCACGCGGTCGTGCATGGCGACAGTCGCCCGTTCCTGTCGGCATTGATCACGCTACGCCGCGAGGCGATCGTGGCGTGGGCGGCCGAGAACGGCTTGGGCGGGAGCTCTTTCGACACGCTCGCGTCGCACCCGAAGGTGTTCGAGCTGCTGGACCGCGCGATCCAGCAGGTGAACGCGGAGCTGCCTCGCGCGGAGTGCGTGCGGCGCTTCGCGATCCTCCCGGACGACTTCTCGTGGGAGTCTGGCGAGCTGACGGCGACGTGGAAGATGCGCCGCCAGTTCGTCACCGAGAAGTATCGGTCGGTGCTCGACGGCTTTTACGCGGCGAGCTGAGCGCGCCGCGACCGGCGGTGTGGCTCGGAGCGCGAGGCTCAGAGGGAGTGCAGGAACGCGAGGAGGGCGCTGCGGTCGCTGTCTGCGAGCGCGGCGAAGGCGGCGGCGCTCGCCTCCCCTTCGGCGTGGTGGGCGGCGATCGCCGCCTCGATCGTCGTGGCGTAGCCGTCGTGCATGTAGGGTGCGGTGACGCTGAGCCCCCACAACGGGGCGGTGCGGAACTCGCGAGCGGTCGCGGTGCCGTCGGGGATCCCGAGGACTCCGTCGGCGGCGACGTCGTGGAGCAGGAGGTCGCTGTAGAGGGGCACGGGCCCGTCGGCGCCGTCGAGTGCCGGGATATGGCACGACGCGCAGCCGACCGTCTCGAAGAGCTCCTCTCCGTGCGCGTCTCCGGCGCCGGGTGGTGGCGGCGCGAGCGAGGCGAGGTAGAACTCGACGGCGTCGAGGTCTTCGACCGACAGCTCGGGGTCGTCGACGTCGTCGAAGTCATTTCGCGCGCCGAAGGTCTGCCCGGGCTCGTCGGGCGAGGTGAGGCCCTGCTCGGCTCCCATGGCGTCGCGGACGAACTCGCGAACGGTTGGGACCTGCGCCTTCCACCCGAACCGACCGACGCGGTCGCCGGGGGTGATCGCGACGCGTCCCGAGATCCCGTCGCCGTCGGCGTCGTCGGGATCGGCGTTGGCGCGGATGGTGTCTTCAGCGATGCCGTCGATGAGGCCGAGCCCGAACGTGTGCGGCGTCTGGCGAGGTTCGAAGACGTTGATCGACGCGGCGGGCTCCACCCGTAGCGCATCGAAGAGGGTCAGCTTGTGCAGGATGGTCCCGGCCGGGGGCGCAAGGTAGCTGTCGGTCGCCGCGTTGTAGGTCGCGTGGCGCATGACGTTCACGTCGATCGGTCCCGCGCCCGCCGGGGTCACCTCGAAGTGGCAGGCCCGGCAGGAGTCGCCGTTGAAGACCGGGCCGAGCCCATCGGCGATGTGTGTGTCGCGGTCGAACAGTCGTCTGCCTTCGAGGAACATGGACTCCGCGCTGGCGTCGAGCGCCGCGATCGGGCCACCGAGGGTCCCGACCGGCGCGATGGGAGCGTTGGGATGGATGAGCCCGTCGGAGTGGTCCTCGAGCCCGCCGAGCGACTCGAGGAACGCGACGACATCGAGCTGGTCGAGCTCGGAGAGGGCGACATAGGCATCTCGCGAGCGCTCGCCTTCGCCGCCGTGCCAGCGGATGGCACCGTCGAGCGTGTCGGCGCGTCCGTCGTGAAGGTAGGGGCCCACGGCGACGACGCCCCAGAGCGGCTGCGTGCGGAACTCGCTCCCGGTCGCGTCGCCCATCTCGATGCCGTCGGCGAGCTCCTCCCCCATGTCGTGGAGGAGCAGGTCGGTATAGGCGGGGATGAGCCCTCGGGGCCCCTCGAGCGCCGGCACGTGGCACGAGGCGCAGCCAACCTCTTCGAAGAGTTGCGCGCCGTGCTCCGACTCCGGCGTGGCGGGTGAAGGGGTCGGGGCGGCGAGCAGCATCGAGAAGGATACGATGTCGAAGAGGTCCTGGCTGCTGAGCTCGGGGTCAGGGACGCCGTCGGTGTCGGTGAGCGGTTCACTTGGCGGTGCGGCCTGTGCCTGGCGCCGAGTCTCGAACTCGGCGGTAAGCGCGCCGGAGCGAGTCCCGAAGACGGCCGCGTCGCGCGCGGCGGTCGACGAGTCGACCGGGAGCGCGGCACGCTGCTCCTCGGTGAGTGGATCCGACGTGATGCCGAGGTGATTGTTGAGCGGCCCGCGAATGAAGCCTTCGATGCTGACGGTCTGCGCCTTTCGGCCAAAGCGTCCGACGAAACCGTTGTCGTAGTTCGGGCGGCCGGAGATGCCGTCGCCGTCGAGATCGTCGGGGTCGGCGTTTGCGAGGATCGACTCCTCGGAGAGTTCGGCGAGGAGCCCGACTCCGAAGAACGGGATGGGGTTTCGACGGGCTTGGATGTTCCAGTTCCCGGTGACGTCGGGCCGGGTGGCGACGCCGTCGCCGATGCCGTAGGCGTGCTCGATTCCGGCCATGGGCGGCGCGATGTAGGACCCGTCGGGGAGCTTCGAGGCCGAGAGGTAGAAGTCGCGATAGCGGGCGGCACCGCCGCCGAAGACGGGGCGCTCGTGGCACCCGCCACAGGACGCGAGGTTGAAGAGCGGGCCGAGGCCGTCCTCGGGCGTGAACACCCGCGCGACGGCGTCGTGGCCGCGCTGGAACGTCTCGAGCTGCTCGGTGGTCGCGAACTGGACCGGGTCGCCGAAGCGCCCGTAGATCCCCTCTGCGACGGTGGGCTCGGGATCCGGGTCGTCGTCGGGCCCGCAGGCTGCGAAGGCGAGGGCGGAAGCTGCGAGCCGGAGGGTGACGTTCTGGAGGGCAGTGCGGCGGAGCGGGTTCATGGGGTCTCCGTGGCCGGGCGGCCGGGGGCAGGCTACCGGGCGATGAGGACGTCGCCGGCGTAGGGGGGATTCGAGAGGAGTGTTCCGCCAACGGCGAAGCTCGGTCCACCTTCGGCGGACCACACCGCATGCAGGGGGTTGGTGGTCGGGGTCGAGGTCGCGTCGAACTCGAAGCCCGAGGCGATGCGGAGGACGCGGCCGCCGACGCCAACGCTGAGGACGGTGCCGTCGCTGCCCATCCAGGAGCCGTTGAGTCCGCTGACGCGCGCGAGGCGCTCGAACGTCCAGGCGGTCCCGTCCCAACGCCCGACGGTGCCGTTGGAGCGACCTCCGGCGGCGACGATGTCGTCGCTGGCGCGGCCCCACAGACTGACGAGATCATCGCCGGTGCCAGAGGCTACCTGCGTCCAGTCCGTGCCGTCGTAGTGCAGGATCACGCCCAGCATCCCGACCGCCCAGACGTCGTCGTGGGCGGCGCCCCAGACCTTGAACAGTGCGGCGACGCCGTCTCGGTCGAGCGCAGGGACGGCGACCTCGTCCCACGCGCTCCCGTCGAAGTGGAAGATGACGGGCGCGCCGTCACGGTTGCGCGCGTCGCCGCCAACGGTCCAGACGTCGTCTTCGGCGGCGGCCCAGATGCCCCAGAGCGGAGCGGTCGTCGCGAGGGTGGTCTCGGTAGGCGCGGCGCCGTCGACGAGCGTCAGCACGCGGCCCGCTTCGCCGGCGACGAAGACGGTTTCACCGACGCCGTGCACCCAGTTGAGCATCGGGCCGGTCGGGACATCTACCTGCGCCCACGTGTCTCCGTCGAAGTGGAAGACAACGCCATCGCCGGGGTCCGCTGAGGTCTTCGGCTGCCCTCCGACCGTGAAGACATCGCTGCCCGTCCGGCCCCACACGCTCATGAACGCGCCGAAGGGGGCCGCGTCGAAAGCCTCCTCCCACACAAGCTCCGAGGGCAGGCTGGCAGCGTCGCCGCCAACATCCGTGCCGGCGTCCGGCCCGGGATCCGGGTCGTCGGCGCAGCCGGCGAGCGCGACTCCGAGAGCGAGAGCGGAGGCGACTACGACAGGGACGCTGCGGGCTGTGTGTCTGGTCACGGCGTGGTCGGTGTAGGTTCGGCTTCGGCGGGAGGCGCGCTGGGTGGTGCCTCGGCCGCCTCGGGCGGTGCGGCGGACGGATCGGCGTCCGAGGGCGCTGGGGGCTCGATTACGCGAGGGGTGCCGTCGACGACCGCGACGAAGAGTTCGCCGGGTTCGGCGACGAAGACGCGGGCGGGGCCATCGCCGCACGCGACCTCGTGCGAACCCCGAGTCAGCGACGCGGGTAGGACGGCGTCTGCGCCATCGAGACGCAGCGCGCATGAGGGCACGAGTGCGGCGATGTCCTGCCCCGCACGTAGCGTGACTGCCCCCTGCCAGCGCGCGGCGAGGGCGCGGGATCCCGAAAAGAGAGGAGCGAACGCCCCGGCCTGATAGGGCTCGGTGAGCCGCTCGATTGCCGCGCCGTCGCCGATGTCGAGCAGCAGCTCGACGGCCGGGACGATCGTGCGCCCGTCGACGCGGGTGGTCGCGGCGACGCGTCCTGGCGAGGCGAGGCGCCGCACGGCGTCGACGAGCGCTTCGTCGTACTGTCCGGCGCGGAGCTCGCCGAGTGTGCGGCCGAGCGCGCGGAGTGCGAGCTCGAGCTGCGCGGAGTTCGCGGTGTCGGCTGCCTCGACGAAGAGCGCGGCGAGCGCGAGTTGGCCGGTCGAGCTGGCGTCGACCGCCTCGGCTCGCGTGGCGAACGTCGCGGGCGCCGCTGGCGGAGTGGCGGTCGAGCGGGGCGCTACGGGCGCGGAGCCCTCGGGAGCGCCCTCGCTCGGCTCGGGCCCCGTCGTCGGTGCGACGTCGCGGTGGCACCCGGCGCCGGCGACGCTGGACAGGAGGATCAGGCTGGCGAGGAGTCGTGACGTCATTGGAAAGTTCGTCGGCGACAGGCCGACTCAGCGAAGGGCATAGCGAGATCCGCAGACGCGCGCGAGTGCTGCGCGAGGAGGGCGCGGCCGTGTCAACGCGTTGCGTCGACGCCGATGATTGACCGGCAAGGCGATGTTGTCGAGGTTGTGTGCATGGTACGCGAGCTCTTCTTGATGCGCCACGGAGTGGCTGCCGACGCTTCAGCGCCGGGCGTGGAGGCCGACGCGGTTCGCCCACTGACCGCCGAGGGCGTCTCGCGGACCGCGGCCGCGGCGCGCGGGCTGCGCTCGCTCGGCGTGCGGGTCGACGCGATCTGGTCGAGCCCCTACGTTCGCACCCGGCAGACGGCCGCGGTGGTGGCCGAAGAGCTCGGGGTGGCGTCGGTCCATGTCGTGGACGCACTGGCGTCGGCGGCGACGCCGCCAAGCGTTCGAATCGCGCTGCTGCCACCAACCGAGGGTTCGGCGCTGCTGTGGGTGGGGCACGAGCCAGACCTGTCGGACCTTTTGGCGGAGCTCACGGCGGGGGGCGCGCTGCGGGTGGCTTTCAAGAAGGCGGCGGTGGCGCACGTGTTGCTGCACGAGTCCCCGCGCCGAGTGTTGGGAGAGCTTATTGCGTTCTATCCGCCGCGCGCGCTGCGAGCGCTCGGCTGAGCAGACCCCGGAGGATCGATGTCGAACCCAGTCTACAACCGGCCTCAGTTCGAGGTGGCGATCGAGCGTCTGGTCCGAGCGGCCGACGCGGCGAACCGTGGGGGCGACCTGGACCGAGTCGTCGCGCACGTAGATGCCGCGCCCCAGGGCGTGTCCGCGCTGACGAGTCTCACGATGCTGTTGGATGACGACGTGCGCCCCGAAGTGACCGCGGCGGTCGAGGCGTACAGGCGGTTTGGTGTTCAGAAGGGCGAGCCACTGAGCGACGACGGGATCGTCGAGGCGATGCGTGCGGCGTACCGGCGGGTGCGCGCGCGCTGACCGATTGGGCGTTCGAGGTGGCGCCCGCGCGTCGACCCAAGTAGATTCGTCGCATGAGCGCAGACTCGCGCAGCGACGCCTGGATCGGGCGCACCATCGACGGCCAGTTTCGCGTCGAGCGCATGCTCGGCGGCGGCGGTATGGGCTCGGTCTACGTGGCCGAACAGCTGGGCGTCGAGCGGAAGGTTGTCGTCAAGGTGATCCGCGCGGCGCTGACCGAAGACCCCACGGTGGTGGAGCGGTTCCGTCGCGAGTCGAAGATTGTCGCGCGGCTGAGCCACCCGAACATCGTGCAGGTGTACACGGCGGGCGAGACGCCAGAGGGCGCGCATTACCTCGTGATGGAGCTCGCGGACGGCGTGCCACTCGACGAGGAGATGCGTCGGAACGGCGCCCTCGGCGAGCAGCGGTCGCTCCAGATCGCGCTCCAGATCGCCGAGGCGCTCGCGGCGGCGCACGCCGCGGGGGTGGTGCACCGTGATCTGAAGCCGGCGAACGTCATCCTGACGCGGCTGTTCGGCGGGCGAGAGCTGGTGAAGGTCCTCGACTTTGGGATCGCGAAGCTGGTCGAGCAGGCCGACGACGGGCCCGGTCTGACGGGCAGCGGCGTGATCGTTGGCACTCCGGCCTACATGTCGCCCGAGCAGGTGAAGGGGAGCGGGGTCGACGGCCGCAGCGACCTCTACACCCTCGGCGTGATCCTGTACGAGATGCTCGCGGGCAAGCATCCGTACGAGGCCGAGACGCCGGTCCAGTTCATCCTGCAGCACCTGCAGCAGCCGATGTCTCCGCCGAGCGTGCGCACGCCTGGGCTATCGATCTCGACGGAGACGGAGCTGGTGCTGGGGATGCTCACGGCGAAGGACCCCGCGGAGCGCTATCCGTCGGCAGATGCCGCCGCGTCGGCTCTGCGTCGGGCGAGCGAGCTTGCGAATGCGCGCGCTGGCGTGCTCGGAGCGAGCGGGGCACCGACATCGTTGCCGCCGAGCTGGGGAAGTGCGGGTGGCGCGCCCACGTCGCCGCCACCCGCATGGATCGAGCCGGGCGGGGGACCTGGCGGCGCCCGCGCCGCCGCCGAACTGACGCAGGCCTCGCGGCGCGGGGCGGGGCGAGCGATCGCGGCGGTCATCGGGCTGGCGGTCCTGTTGTTCTTCGGGGTGGGTACCGCCCTGCACCTCGCTCTGAGCGCCGGAGCGGGCGACGGCGACAAGCCCGACCCGTCTGCGGCCGGCGCGACCGAGGCGGCGGGGCCAACCGAGGCGGCGCCGGCCGCAGAAGGGGCGCCCACCGGCGCGGAACCCGGCCCCGCGACCGCCGCTCCGACTCCAGCGGCGAGCGGTGCGCGGCCGCCCGGCGCGAAGCCGCGCCCGGCCGAGGCAGCACCAGCGTCTCTCGTGCCAGGGGAGCAGGTCCGAGGTGTCACGCTCCCACGCGGCGCGCGGCCCACGATGAACACGACATCGATGGTGGTCTACCGAGTCGACGCACCTGTGCGTGCGGTTGCGGCGTTCTTCGGCGCGCACCCACCGTCCGCGCGACCGACGCTGGTAAACGACGACTCGAGCGGATCGGACCCGTCGTTCTCGATGATCTTCTCGGACGCGCCGGGTGGTCTCGCGATGGTGAGCGTGATCTCGGATGGGCCGCAGGCGGCGCGGATCAACCTGTTTCTTCGCTAGACTCGCCGGCACGCGACGGCCCGGCTCAGGCGGTTCGCCTCCCGCGGTTGCCGCGACTGCCGGGTCACGGCATACTCTCGGCACCTCTCACCCGAGAACCGAATGCGCGCGCAACTCCTCTCGCTCGCGGCCATCACCGCGGCGGCGCTGGCCGCCGGATGCGTCGGCGACACCGAGCGCCAGAACATCGAGCAGTGCGTCCCCGGACACGTGACGTTCTGCGCTTGCGTCGATGGCAGCTACGGGACGCAGTCCTGTGACGACGAAGGTCGCTACGGGGCGTGCACCTGCGACGGCACAGGCGACGTCGGCGAGTCCGACACGACGGGCGACGCCGGCGACAGTGGCGACGCGGGCGATACTGGTAGCAGTGACATCGCCGACGATGTCACCGTCGACGCGGTGACCGACGAGGGTCGCGACGTCGTCGAGCCGCCGGATCTCGGGCCCGCCGACACCGACACCACGAGCGACGCGCCGCTCGGCGATCGCGGCGTCGGCGAGACCTGCGCCGTAGATGGCGACTGCTTCTCCGGTCTCTGCGGCCACTTCAGCACGGGTAGCTGGTGCACGGAGCCCTGCACTTCGACGTGCTCTGTCGATGGGTGGGAGTGCTTCAACCGGGTCTGCACGCCGTCGGACCACTGCGACCTCGAGGCCGGCGTCGAGGGCGTCGGGCCGGGATGCGAGGACGCGCGGTGCGGCGGGTGCGCCGAGCACGAGCGCTGTGAAGGCTTCCGATTCGGGCGCTACGAGTGCGTGTGCGCCGACGGGTGGATGGACTCCGAAGCGGGGTGCGTCGACATCGACGAGTGCGCCGCGGGGACTGGCGCCTGCGACTCGGGGTTCGTCTGCGCGAACACCGAGGGCGGCTATGACTGTGTCTGCGCTCCGGGCTACTTCGGAGCGGACTGCGACGAGTGCCCGGGCGGCATCGCGAACGTCTGCTTCGGTCGCGGCATCTGCGACGACGGGCCCGAGGGCACCGGCGAGTGCACATGCCTTCCTCGGTACTCCGGGGACAACTGCGACGTGGAGTGCTTCGAGCTGGTGCCGGCGACGTGCATCGGCGCGGATCTGACCACTGCCTCGCTCGCAGGACGCGAGCTGTCCGGCGGTGACTTCACCGGGTCCCAGCTCGACGGCGTGAACCTGACCGGCACGCGGTTCGTCGAGGCCACCCTCGACGGCGTCAGCGCGACCGGAGCGAACCTGCAGGATGCGGTCCTGAGCGACGCGTCGATCGCAGGGCTCGACCTGTCGCTCGGGGGCGCGGTGCGCGCGAACTTCGAGCGCACGACCGGAGCGGGCGTGGTGTTCGCGGGAGCCGACCTCAGCCAGGCATCGTTCGCAGGCGCCGCACTGCCCGACCTCGAGGGCGCCGAGGCCACGCTCGTGGGCGCGAACCTGACGAGCGCGCAGCTCGCGACGTGCAACCTGACGAGCGCGAACCTCGGCGGCCTCGTCGCGAACGGTGTCGACCTGCGCGACGGAACGCTGATCAACGCGACGCTCGACAACGCCGTCCTCGCGAACGGCTTCGCGCAGAACGCCGACCTGAGCGGTGCGACCGCGCTTCACGCGAACCTGCAGGAGCTCAACCTGTTCGAGGCGACGCTCACGGGTGCAGACCTGACGGACGCCGACATTCGGCGCGCCAACCTGCGGGCCGCGACGGCCATCGGAGCGACTCTGGTCCGAGCGATCGCCGTGGGCGCGCAGTTCATCGACGCGGACCTGACGGGCGCCAACCTCTCGACCGCCGACCTGACGAGCGCGAACCTTACGGGCGCGAACCTGACGAACGCGAACCTGTCGGGCGCCCTCCTCAACACGGCGACGCTCGTGCGCGTGACCTGGTCGAACACAACGTGCCCAGACGGCACCAATAGCGACGCGGCTGGCTCGCCTTCGACCTGCTCCGGACACACCTCGCCATGACGCGACCCAACACGACGCGGGCGGTCGTCGCCGCGCTCACGGCCACCCTGCTGCTCGCGGGGTGCGGCGGAGATGACGATCACGAGGCCGATGTCTCCGGAGACGTCGGAGATGTCGGAGACGACGGCGCGACGGACGTCGAGGCGGGCGATGTCGGCCACGACGGCAGCGACGACGCCGACGTCTCCCCCGACGCAGACGTCGCTCCGGACGCCGACGTCGATGACACGACGCCGGACGTCGACGACGCCGACACCGACGACGTCGAGCCGGATCTCCCACCGCCCGAGTGCGAGTCCGTCGAGCCTCCGGAGCCCGACGCGGTCGATCCCGAGCAGCGGAAGTTCGCGCTGACCATGTTCCACTTCAACGTGGAGTACGTGATCGGCGGGCTCGAGTACGTGAACCCAGACACTGGCGAGCTGGAGCCCTTCCTCGGGCTCCCGTTCAACGTCGGCTGGGACAACGACCGGGTCGAGGACTACATCATCCGCGACACGCTGATGCCGATCCTGGAGCTGTACGACCGGCACCCGACCTGGCGGGTGACGATCGAGTTCCAGGCGTATGCGCTGGAGATCATGGCGCAGCGGCACCGCGACGTGCTCGACCTGCTGCGCACGCTCGCCCAGCGCGGCCAGGTCGAGGTGGTCTCGTTCCACTACGCGGCGCAGCTCTTCTTGGGGTTCCCGCTCGAAGACCAGGTCCGCAGCCTCGCGGCGACGCGGCAGGTGTTCGACGAGAACTGCGTTCCCCTGTCGGGCGTGGTCTTCAATCAGGAGGGGCAAGCTGGCGAGGGTCGTCAGCGGCTCCTGGTCGACGAGGGCTACTCGATCGGCGTCTTCCCGAAGAACCTGTGGCGCTACGTGCGCGGCGAGACCCCCTGGCCCGTCTACAGCTCCGAAGGCGGGCGGCTGATCGTCGGCCCCGGCGGCGTGGACCCGGAGTCTGGGATCGAAGTGACGTGGCCGTTCTTCGACGATGGCGAGCTGCGCGCGGTCGGCGGCGCGGGCAATCCGTACACCGCGCCGATCTCGCCGACCGACCCGGCACGGGTTGCCGAGTACGAGTCCCAGCTCGAAGCGCTAGAGGCCGACGGCTGGAAGCTGACTTCGATCGCCGACTACGTGCACCAGGTGGAGGGCATGGGCGTCGAGGTTCGCCCTGCCCCGCCGCTGCTCGACGGGACGTGGCAGCCGCCGTCGACGGAGTCGATCCACCGCTGGCTCGGCGGGCGCTCGCAGGCGAACGTCAACGACGAGGAAGACAACCGCGTCCGGAGTGGCAACGCCGTCGCGCGCATGAACGTCGACGCGACGCAGGTGCTTCGGGACGCCGCGGCCGCGACCGGCATCACGGACTCGGCGTGGGACGCAGAGCTTGCCGAGATCTGGAAGGCGCTTTGGCACGCACAGGTCAGCGACGCGTCGGGGGTCAATCCGTGGCGCGGCGAGGTCCTGTGGTGCATCGCGCTGAACGAGGAGGTGCTGGCCCGCACGGCAGCCCTGCGGCAGGAGATTCTGAGCGCTCTCGGCTGGGACTTTGTCGAGGTGGACCTGGCGGCCCGCACGGCGCTCGAGCTCGACGATCTCGCGCTCCCGGAGCCGCCGGACGTCACGACGCCTTGGTTCGACGTCGACGTTCAGGCCGAAGGTCGAACCGCCGAGGTGACGTGGTTCGAGGGCCCCGACGCCGATGAGGCGGTCGTCGTCATTCGATTCTCGGCTGGGGCTGCCTGCGACGGATGCGATAACCGTCGCCTCGACGTGAGCTTCCCGTGGGATGCGACCCACCTTCGGTACTCGCCGGGACTCATCGAGGACGAGGTGCGAGAGTACTCGATGGAGAGCTTCACGCTGAGCGAGGGCGAGGCGTATCTGCCGCTTCCGAACGGGCTGATCGGGCTGACCGATGGCGTGTGGCTGATCAAGGACGCCCGGACGACCCACATCGCGGCGCGGATCGCTCCTCCCGACGAGCACGTCCGCTTCATCGACGCCGCGCTGCGCCCGGAGACCGCGCCGACGTGGACGTTTGCGGTGTTCCGGGGGACGGCCGAAGAGGCCCTGCGACGCGCCAATCGCCGGAACGTGGACCCGATCGTGTACTACTCGCGGACCGCGGACTAGGGCCCGGACGTCGCGCCGGCGTAGAGTTCGCGCGCCTGAGCGGCCAGCGTCATTGGGTCGAACGGCTTCGCGATGACGCCGATGGCTCCGAGAGCCCGGAGCGCCTCGACCTCGTGCTGCTGCGCTCGCGCGGTGCAGAACGCGACGGGGATCGTCGCGAGCGAAGGGTCGGCACGCAGGGCGGCGAGGGTCGCCGGCCCATCCATCTTCGGCATCATGACGTCGAGGAGGATGAGATCGGGGCCGACGTCGCGCGCGATGCGGAGCGCCTCGTGTCCGGAGTCGGCGAGGTGTGTCTCGAGTCCGCCGACCGCCGCGAGTGCGAGCTCGCCGACGAGGCGGATATCGGAGTCGTCATCGACGAGCAGCACGCATCGGAGCATGCGGTCCGCTGGGTTCCAGGGTGTTGACAGCTTCGCACACGGCCTGGGCTGTCGCAAGGCAGAGCGCGGCGCATGTGCGGGGGCGTGGGCCAATGTAGGCAGATTCGCACTGGGAAGTGGCGAACCTGCGCCCTACCGTGCTATTGACGAGCGACTCTCGACGGCGGCGGGTGCCGTGGCTCGCAGTGCAGAGCGCGTCGGAGAATCCCTCGACAGATGTTGGAGCTGCAGATGAAGCTACGTGGACTTCGGGTCGCGGTCGGGCTCGCGGCGGTCGCCGGCGCGGCGTCGCCGGCGTTGGCGCTCGAGACGGAGTACGTTCCGGAGGAGGTGACGACGGAGACGCCGGACCACCTCGATGGTTGGAGTCACCAGCTCGACCTCGGCGCAGCGCTGCAGGTCGGCGGCAGCCACAGCGTGGCGGGTCAGACCGACGGGACGACGGTGACGCTGTCTGCGAACATCGCCTACGCGGGCTCGATGTGGCGGGGGAGCCACGAACTGCGGCTGACGGGACTGCTGTCGGAGGCCGTGTCTCGGACGCCGGTGGTCGACGACATGGTGAAGTCGGCTGACGTGTTGTCGCTCGAGTCGGTCTACTTCTTCCATGTGCCGGGCGCGCCGTGGATCGGCCCTTACGTTCGCGCGAGCGGTCGGACGTCGATCTTCGACGGCGTCGACGTTCGATCGGGCGACGTCGTCTACGTGCGCGACGGCGAGACCCTGACGCCGCGCGACCGCCTGCTGCTGACGCGCTCGTTTGCGCCGACGTACCTGAAGCAGTCGGCTGGCGTGTTCGCGCGTCCCCAGGAGGCCACGGCGATCACGGTCGACATCCGCCTCGGCGCGGGCGCCCGCGAGACGCTCGCAGATGGCAGCTACGTCGTCGATGACGACGGCGCGACGGCGGAGATCGAGGTCAAGGCGCTGCAGACGTACATGCAGGCCGGCGCCGAGGGCGCGCTGGAAGCCTACGGTACGGCCGACGAGGGCGCGGTCAGCTACGGTGCCCGCGCGGAAGTGATGATCCCGTTCTATTCGTCCGTCGAGACGGACCTGGACGCGATCGCTGCGACGAACATCGAGATTGGCGCGAACTTCGGCGCGCGCCTGAACGACTGGGCGTCGGTGCAGTACCAGCTCGGGCTGCTGCGTGTGCCGCAGATCCTGGAGGAGTGGCAGGTGACGAACTCGCTGCTGCTGTCGTTCGGCTACTCGTACACGCGGACGCCTTCGGCACCGTGATGGCAGGCGCGGGTGTGTGCCGCGACCTCCGGTGTGATGTCGAGGCGCACAGCCGGCGGATTTTGGCAGCGTGGTCGTGGTTGAGTTGAGATGGTCCGGGATCGTCCCCGACCTCAGCGTTCGAATCGCCCCGGAAGTCCAATGAACTCGAAGACTCTCTCCTCCCGCGCGCGGTTCGTCTGCGCCGCGGTTGCCGTCGCGGCCTTGCCGTCGACGGTGTCGGCGCAGCAGTTCGACGTGCAGCAGTTTCGGCCTGCCGCGAGTCAGACGACGAACGCGTTCACGGTACACTCGGCCGAGATCCTGACGAACGGCGAGTGGGAGCTCGGGTTGGTGTTGAACTACGCCAACGACCCGCTGATCGTTCGTCGCAGCGACACGCAGACGCTCCGGTTCGGCGACGTCGTCTCGGAGCAGCTCGCGCTCGACATCCTCGGCGCGGTCGGCATCGCACGCTTCCTCGAGATCGGGTTCGACATCCCGCTGATCCTCGTGCAGACGGGTGATCGGGTCGACGGGGTCGACGGGGCGACCGGGGCACAGGGAGGCTTCGGTGTCGGCACCGTGCGCGTCGTGCCCGCGATCACGTTCTTCGACCGCAGCCGCGACGGCGGCGCGGGACCGGCGCTCGGCATCGTCGCGGACCTGCTGCTGCCGACCGGTAGCGAGGAGGACTGGCAGGGCGAAGGGTTCCGCGCGAACCCACAGCTCGCGTTCGACTACGCGCTGTCCTCCGGGCTTCGTTTGAGCCTGAACGCGGGCGCGATGTTCCGTCCGCAGTCGGACCTGCTCTCCAACCTGAACGTCGGCAACCAGTTCACGTGGGGTGTCGCCGTCGACGCGCCAGTCGCGCTGGACGACGCGCTCCGCGTGATCGGCGAAGTGCACGGCGCCGCTGGTCTTACCGCAGACGATCTCGCGGTCGAGGAGCTGCCGACAGAGCTGCTCTTGGGTGTCCGGTACGTGTCCGAAGCCGGCGCCGCTGTTGAGGCTGGCGGCGGAACCGGCCTGATCGGGGGCGCCGGCTCACCTGACTTCCGGCTGTTCGTCGGCGTGGGATATGCCGGCGGCGCCGACCCGGACCGGGACGACGACGGCTTCCCGAACAGTGAAGACGCGTGCCCGCTCGAGGCGGAGGACTTCGACGAGTACCGCGACGGCGACGGCTGCCCCGACGTGGACAACGACGAGGACGGCATCCGCGACACGATCGACGAGTGCCCGCTCGACCCCGAGGACAAGGACGACTTCGAAGACCTCGACGGCTGCCCTGACCCGGACAACGACGGCGACGGGATCATCGACGTCCGTGACGAGTGCCCGCTCGAGCCCGAAGACGTCGATCAGTTCGAGGACGTCGACGGCTGCCCCGACCCGGACAACGACGAGGACGGCATCCTCGATGTCAATGACTCGTGCCCGAACCAGCCGGAGGACGTCGATGACTTCGAGGACGCCGACGGCTGCCCCGACCCGGACAACGACCGCGACGGCAAGCCCGACGTCGACGACCCGTGCCCGAACGTGCCCGAGGACTTCGACGGTGTCGAAGACGAGGACGGCTGCCCCGAGGAGGGCGAGGGCCTCGTGTCGCTGACCTGTGACGCCATCGAGATCCGGGAGTCGGTCTACTTCGACACCGACAGCGATGTGATCCAGCGTCGGTCGTACCCGCTGCTCGACCAGATCGCCGGCGTGCTGCGCGGCGCGAGCTACATTCGGCTGGTGCGCGTCGAGGGCAACACCGACGACCGCGGCTCCGACGAGCACAACCTCGATCTGTCGAACCGCCGCGCGGCCTCGGTCCGGACCTACCTGACGAACGCCGGGATCGACGCCGCACGCCTCGACTCGATCGGCTACGGCGAGTCGCGACCGATCGCAGAGAACACGACGTCGGAGGGCCGCGCGACGAACCGTCGCGTCGACTTCCGGATCGTCGAGCAGGACAACACCTGCGGGCAGTAACCAGCGGCAGTGACCATGCTGCGGCGACCTCGCCGCGGTGACTCCCTCGACGCCCGAGCCGCCCCGCGCGCTCGGGCGTCGTCGTGTCGGCCCGCGGCGCGCGCCGTTGCCGGCGGGGCTGGCGCTCGCCGCCTCCTTGGGGTACCCATCCCAGGTCGCTCAGTGCGTGAGCGCCCCCACCCGTGAACCATGGCAATCTCGAACGACGAGCTGGCGCTCCGGGTTCAGCGACTCCAAGCGTCGTATGCGCAGAAGCTGCCAGCGCGGCTGGTCGCGATCATCGGAGAAGTGACGCCGCTGCGCGATGCGTGGTCGGCGACGGGCGCCGTGTCTGCGGCCCGCGAGGCGCACAATCTCGCGGGCACGGCCGCCACATTCGGCTTCGCCGCCGTCGGCGTGGCCGCGCGTGAGCTCGAGCACCTGCTGCTGCACCTGCATGCGGCCGGAGAGCCGGGGCCCGGCGACTACCGCGACGAGCTCGGCCGCCGACTCGTCGCACTGCTCGCGACCGCACAGGCGGCGGGCGTCGACGTTCCCGTGCACGGCGAGGCCCGCTGGCCGACGTGAGGGCCCTGATCGTCGACGACGACGACGACATGCGCGCTCTGCTCGCGCTCGTCGCGACGGGCGCGGGGCTCGAGGTCGACACATTCTCGACCGCCGAGGCGGGCTGGGACGCGTTCCAGACCGCGGCATACGACCTCGTCGTGCTGGACTGGATGCTGCCAGTCACCGATGGGCTCGCGCTCTGTCGCCGCGTTCGAGCTGCCGCGGCGGGCAGACCGCTCGTGATCCTCGTCGTGACCGCCCGCGCTGGCGCCGGAGACCTGAACACCGTGCTCGAGGCGGGAGCGGACGACTACATCGCGAAGCCTACCGCGCCGGATGTCCTCGCCGTGCGGATGACCGTCGCGATGGCCGCGGTGGGCGCGGCGCGCGCGAGGGCAGCCGCGGAGGCGGCGCTTCGACAGTCTCGCGAGGGGCTCGCCCGCGTCCTCGACCACCTCCCGACGGGCACCGTCGTGTTCGAGGGCGAAGAAGGCCGTGTCGCGTTCATGTCGCGCGCCGCCGCCGACCTCGTTGCGACGCCGACGGCAGGCGTCGCCGGACAGCGCTGGCGCGATGTGCTCGGGCTCGCGGGCGCCGACTCGGAGAGGCTGGAGCGCCTCGTCGCGGCGGCACCGGACGACCGCGAGCGGCTCCGAGCGAAGATTCAGCGAGCGGACGGCACGTGCCGTGACGTCGCGATCGACGTGTTCGATGACCCCCACCACGCGGCGCGCCACTATCTAGCGCTGAACGACGAGACAGAGGTCAGCGACCTGCGGCGCGCACTGTCGGACGCAACGACGTTCCATGGCCTCGTCGGCGACTCGGCAGCGATGCGCGCCGTTCACGACCAGATCCGCGATGTGGCGCCGCTCGATTGGACCGTGCTGATCGAGGGCGAGACCGGCACCGGCAAGGAGCTCGTCGCCAGAGCGATCCATCGCGAGTCGCGCCGAGCGGGCAAGCCGTTCGTCGCGGTGAACTGCGCCAGCCTGTCGGTCTCGCTGCTGCAGAGCCAGCTCTTCGGACACCGCCGCGGCGCGTTCACCGGCGCGACGGCGGATCAGCCTGGGTTCTTCGAGGCGGCGCACGGCGGGACGCTGTTCCTCGACGAGATCGGTGACATCTCGATAGAGGTGCAGGTGAACCTGCTTCGGGCGCTCGAGCAGGGAGAGATTACGCGGGTCGGAGAGTCGCACGCGCGGCGAGTGGACGTGCGGGTGATCACCGCCACGCACCGGCATCTGCCGACGGAGGTCGAGCGCGGGACCTTTCGCGCCGACCTGATGTACCGCATCCGCGTCGCTCGCGTGATGATCCCCCCGCTCCGCGAGCGGCCGGGCGACATCGCGGTCCTCGCCGCGCGCTTTCTGGCGCAGGCCCGAGGCGCCACCGGCCGCGATGTCCACTCGTTCTCGGCGCCGGCGATGTCTGCCCTGACGGCGTATCGCTGGCCTGGGAACGTCCGGGAGCTTCGCGCCGCGATCGAGCACTCCGTCATTCGCGCGCGCGCTCCCGTTGTCGGTGTCGCGGACCTTCCGGCCGAGCTGCAGGGCGTCGCGGGCGTGCCCAGAGAGGCCTCGGCGCCGGACGACGAGCGTTTGCGGATCGTGGACGCCGTGCGACGCGCGGGTGGAAATCGGACCACGGCGGCGCGGCTGCTCGGCGTCAGCCGCGCGACGCTGTACCGCCGGATCGCCGAGCTGGGGCTCGAGCTTGGCTGACAGGACCGCGGCACGGTCCGGGAGCGCCCCCCGCGGGCGTCCCGGCGCGCCTCGTGCGGACAGTCTCGTGTGGCGGGCGTCGCCGCCGCTATGGTACACCGCCCTACGTGGCGCGTGTGCGCCGACGTGTCCCTCCCGCTGATCGGAGTCTGGAATGCGCAAGCTGTCGTTCGTCCTGGTCGCTGCGGCGCTCTCGTCCTCGCTGACGGGCTGCTACCGCCACTACTTCGTCAACGGCTCGGTCACGCAGGCGTCGGTGCCGGCGTACAAGGAGTGGCACCACCACCTGTTCTGGGGCCTCGCGAACCTGTCGGGCGAGGTCGATCTGACCACCGTGTGCCCGGGCGCGATCGCGCGGATCCAGAACAAGATCTCGATCGTCGACGGGATTCTGTCCTCGCTCACGGGCGGGATCTACACACCGACCGAGGTGCGAATCTACTGTGCAGTGGCGGGTGCAGAGGCGCCCCAGCCGGTGGACGTGTCCTTCGAGATCACGCCGGCGCTCGCGCAGGAGCTGGTCAACTCGGACCCCGAGGTCGCTGCGTTCGTGGCCACTGAGCTGGCGAACCGCGAGTAGCCGCAGCCCGAACGGCCGGGCGCGACGCGCGCTCAGCCGTTCGGGGACAGCTCGGGCGGATGCTCGGTGTTGCGCGGCCACGTGAACACGAAGGTCGCGCCTCGGCCCGGGCCGGACTCGATGCGCACCGCGCCTCCCTCGGACTCGACGAGCCGCTTGACGATGGAGAGGCCGAGGCCGCTCCCCTCGACCTCGTCGCGGCTCCGGAGCGTCTTGAAGAGCTCGAAGACGCGCGCGTGGTCGGCGGGCTCGATCCCTGGGCCATCGTCCGAGACGCGCACCTCGACGAAGTCGCCGCGCGGCGACGCCGTCACGCGGATCACGCCGCCCCCTCGGTCGTGGTGGCGGATCGCGTTGGCGATCAGGTTCGTGAGGACCTGCTGCAACGCGGCTCGGTGCGCGACCACGGTCTCTGGCGCAGCGATCTCGAGAGCGAAGGCCTCGGTGAGCCCCGCGAGCTGCCCGGCTTCACGCGCCAACAGGTCGAGCGCGACGGGTTCGGGGGCCTGCCTCCATCGACCGGCGCGGGAGTAGCTGAGGAGCCCCTCGACCATCGCGTCCAGCCGCGCGGCGCGGTTCTGTAGCAGGCCGAGGTTGTCGCGCGACGTCGCAGGGAGCACGGCCTCGGCGTCCGCAGCGATCCAGGACGCAAGTCCACGGATGGCGCGAAGCGGCGCGCGAAGGTCGTGCGACGCGACGTATGCGAACTGCTCGAGGTCTCGGTTCGAGCGCGCAAGCTCGTCGGCGGCTCGCGCTAGCTCCCGCTCCGCGTCCCGCCGCTGCTCCGTCTCGAGCTCGAGTTCGGCGGTGCGGCCAGACAGCACGAGCAAGAGGCAGGCGCACCCGGCAACGAAGCTGACGCCGAAGATGAACGTGGCGACGAGCTGGCGGCGCGCGCCGGCGCCGAGGCCGACAGCATCGATTCCTACGGAGAATCGCCACTGCCGGCCGCCGATCGCGACGTTGGAGCCCCACGTCTCCGCCCCTGGCACCGCCTGCAGGAGCGGGAGCGGGGAGTTTGGCTCGGTGACGTCGGTCAACCCGACGCGAGCGAGGTCTTCGCCGACGCGTGCTCCGGCCGCGAGCGCGCGCAGGTCGAGGCGCCCGACGACATAGCCGGGCTGCCCGCCGCTACCAACCCACACAGCGTAGAGCACGCGCGGCCCGTCGCCGGTGTCCGGCAGCAGCGTTGAGATCGCGCTGCCGGCTCGGCGCGCATCGGCGATGAGCGCCGCGCGAGTGGGGTCTGCTTCGAGGTCCATCCCGACCCAGTCGGCGTCGGGCCGAGCGTAAGCGACCCGGACCGCCCCGTCCGGCGAGTCCGCGGGAGCCCACGCGAGGCCAACGACGCCGGTCGCTCGGCCCAGCGGGCGCTCGACGAAGGTCTCGAACTCGTCGTCGGTGACGAACTCCGATGCCATGAAGTAGCTGGCCACGGACTCGACGTTCTCGACTCCCCGGGCGACCGACTCCTCAACCGCGGCAACGGACTGCGCGGCGCGGATGTGGAATGCCGCGCGCGCGGCCTCGATCTCGGAGACCCGCACGAGGTGGAAGTCGGCGACGACGAACGCGAGCGCGACCAGCGTGGGCACGCCCACGCGCGTGACCCGAGGCCGCCACAGCTTTCTGGGTTCGGCCATCAGGCCGAGCAGCAGCGGCGTGACGCCGATGACGCCGATCACGTCACCGATGTACCAGGAAAGCAGCTCGAACGCCCCTGCGGTCGACGGGATCAGGCCGAGCCGGAGGTAGATGGTCGGTCCGACCGCGACACTCGCGAGGCACGCGACCGGTCCGGCGAGGGCGACGAAGCGGAAGACGTCGCGCGGCCTGACCAGCCGCTCGGGGCTCCCGACCAGGCGCTGCACGAGGAGCGCCGCTACGGCCGCCTCTCCGGCGGCGCCGACGGCTGCGACCGCGGCGGCTCCGATGTGGAGTGGCTGCGCACCGCCGAGCGCGATGAGGTTGGAGACCAGCGATCCGGCCCATACCGCCGGGACCAGCCGGAGTCCGCCTAGCGACACCGCGACGACGGCCCACCCCGCTGCAGGCCACACCGGGGCTGCGACGCCGGGCGGTAGGGTCATCGCGATGCCCACCAGTCCGAGCAACACGTACCCGGCGGTAGTGATTGGAGCCCCCGCGGGGCCCCTCAGCAGCGAGCGCCCAGTCACGGGTGGGCGCGATCCTGTCCCGGCGGCGAGGTCACCGGGTGCCGAGCGCGGTGATGTTCTGGGCGGCCTCATCGACGAGCTGTCGCCGGAGCCGCTGCCAGTCACCGAGCTCCGTGTCGAGCTGCGAGAGGACGTCCTCGACCTGCGTCAGCTCGGCGCTGATCTGGTCGAAGTCGACCTCGACGCGGCGGCGCTCCTCTTCGCTGAGGTCGGATGTCTGCGCGATGGCGCGCTTCTCGTTGGCGATCGAGCGCAGCCGGAGGAGCTCTGCCTGCGCGCGCGCGGCGACGCGCTCGACGTCCGCGATTTGCGCGACGAGAACGTCTTTGAGGTTGACGCGGACGACGTCGACGGTGAGGACTCGGTCGACGATGAACTCGCGCTCCTCTGGCGAGACAACGTCGAGATAGCTCTCGAGCGCGAGCATCCGCGAGGGGTTGCACGCCTCGATGCGACCGACGGCCGGGCGCTGGGTCAGCGGCGCGTTCTCGGGGCCGAGCTCCGCGCGCGCACCGCGCGGCAGCGCGTCGCGGTCGGCGCCGGCGACCATCTCGGGCGTCTCCGTGACGCACGCGTTGAGGACGTGCCTGATGAGGTCGACGTCAACGTCTTGGGCGTCGATCCCGTCGGGGAAAGTGCCGAGACCGCGGACGGTCTGCGCGGTGTCTGCGAGCAGGTCGCGGGTCCGAACGAAGCTCGTCGAGACGTCGGAGTTGAGCAGCCGCGCCTCGTCGACCGGGATCGACAGATCGACCTGCTTGCCTCCGCACGCGGCGGCCGTGAGCGCTGCGGTCGCGAGGGCGAGCGAGGCGAGGCGACGAAGGGGCGACGTCATCACGGCGAAACTCCGGTTCGGATTCATCCCCCCACGAGTTGCCCAACCTGCCATTCCGCGTCAAGTTTTCGCTCGGGAAGGCCGACGGTGTGGGCGGCGCGCAGCGGACGGCCGTGTTGACAGGGCGCGCCGTGGCGACGAAGCAGAGCGGGAGCTCCAGCCCGGCGACTCCATGGCCAAGAAGACCTCGACCCGGACCCTCCAGCGGATGCGTGACGAGGGGACGCCGATCTCGATGATCACGGCCTACGACGCCACCTTCGCGGCGCTCTTCGAGCGCGCCGGGGTCGACGCCATCCTCGTCGGCGACTCGCTCGGCAACGTGGTCCAAGGCCGCGGGACGACGCTGCCGGTCACTGTCGACGAGATCATCTACCACACTGCCGCCGTCGTCCGTGGCACCGAGCGGGTGCACGTCGTCGCAGACCTGCCGTTCGGTAGCTACGGCGTCAGCACCGCCGAGTCCGTGGCCAACGCCTGCCGCGTGATGAAGGAGAGCGGAGCCCACGCGGTGAAGCTGGAGGGTGGCCGCCGGATGGCCGAGCTGGTCGACCAAATCGTCGGGATCGGCGTTCCGGTGATGGGTCACCTCGGGTTCACGCCGCAGTCTGTCCACGCGTTTGGAGGCCACTACGTGCAGGGGCGCGGCACGGCGGCCGACGACCTCGTCGCCGACGCGCTCGCGCTCGAGGCGGCCGGCGCGTATGCGATCGTCCTGGAGCTCGTTCCCGCGCCGGTCGCGGCGCGGGTGACCGAGGCGTTGCGCATCCCCACCATCGGGATCGGCGCCGGAAACGCGACGAGCGGGCAGGTGCTGGTCTGCTACGACATGCTCGGCATGAACGACGCCTTCTCGCCGAAGTTCCTCAAGAAGTACGCCGACTTGTCGGGCGTAATCCGCGGCGCGACGGAGGCGTACGTGCGCGAAGTTCGCGACCGCACCTACCCCGACGCGGAGCACGCGTTCGAGGACTGACACGCCTTCAGCAGCCGCGCCGATGCAGATCCTGACCACGAAGTCCGAGCTCCGATCCGCCCTCTCCGGCCCGGCACAGACCGGCCTCGTCCCAACGATGGGATTCCTGCACGAAGGCCACATGAGCCTGTTTCGACAGGCCCGCGCCGAGAACGAGCGCGTCGTGGCGACCGTGTTCGTCAACCCCACGCAGTTCGGCCCGACCGAAGACCTCGACCGGTACCCGCGAGATCCCGACGGCGACGCCGCGAAGTGCGCGGAGTCTGGGGTCGACATCTTGTGGATGCCTCCGCGCGACGAGGTGTACGGCCCACGACACGCAACGACCGTCACGGTCGCCGGCCTCACCGACGGACTCTGCGGGCGCAGCCGCCCGACGCACTTCGCTGGCGTCGCGACGATCGTCACCAAGCTGTTCGCCCTGGTGCGGCCCGAGCGAGCGTACTTCGGCGAGAAGGACTACCAGCAGCTCGCGGTGATTCGGCAGATGGCGGCCGACCTCGACCTCGGCGTCGACGTGATCGGGATGCCGATCGTGCGCGAGGCCGACGGCCTCGCGATGTCTTCGCGCAACAAGTACCTGAGCGCCGAGGACCGCGCGGCCGCCCTCGCGCTCAGCCGCGCCCTTCGCGCGGCGGCCGAGGCGTTCGACGCTGGGTCCCGTGACGCCGACACGCTCGTCGCCGGCCTCACCGCAGAGCTCCACGCCGCGCCCGGGGTGGCGCTGGAGTACGCCGAGATCGTCGACGCCGAGACGCTCGCACCTGCGACGGGTACACTGGCGGGCCCGGCGCGCGCGCTCGTCGCCGCGCGCGTCGGACAGACGCGCCTGATCGACAACATCGCGATCGGCTGACACGCCCCCCGGCGCGGATCGGCGACGCGCGCGCCCCGGTTGCACCACGTCGGCGGGTTGGGTAGGTAGCCGCCGCACGGTCGAACCCGAGAGGTCAAACATGCCCCGCTACAAGCGCATCGTCCTCAAGCTCTCTGGCGCCGCCGTCGCGGGCAAGTCGAAGTTCGGCTTCGACCCCGAGGCGCTCGACCACATCTGCAACGAGATCCTGTCGATTCGTGAGCTCGGCATCCAGGTCGGCGTTGTCGTAGGCGGCGGGAACATCTTCCGCGGCAACGTGGCGGCGCACTGGAACATCAACCGCGTCGAAGCCGACAACATGGGGATGTTGGCGACCGTCATCAACTCCGTCCTCCTGCGCGCCGCGCTCAAGTCGAAGTCCGACTTCGAGGTCCGCGTCATGTCATCGATCCCGATGGACGCCGTCGCCGAGCCGTTCATCCACCTGAGGGCAATTCGGCACCTCGAACGCGGCTACGTGGTCATCTTCGCGGGCGGCATCGGGCAGCCGTACGTCACCACGGACTACCCCGCAGTCCAGCGGGCGCTGCAGACCGACTGCGACGCCATCCTCGTCGCCAAGCACAACGTCGACGGCGTGTACAACTGCGACCCTCGCACCAACACCGACGCACGCCGCTACCGCACGCTGACGTACGACGAGTTCGTCCAACGCGACCTGCGGATCATGGACCAGTCGGCGCTCCTCCTCGCGCGCGACCACAACCTCCCGGTCCACATCTTCAACTTCGATCAGATCGGCTGCATTCGCCGGATCTGCCTCGGCGAAGACGTCGGCACCGCGATGACGCCGATGGCGACCACCGTCCTCGCCGACTGAGCCGCCGGTGACCTGGGGCCTCCTCCTCGTCAACCTCGGCACGCCGGACTCGACCGACACCGCCGACGTGCGGCGGTATCTCGACGAGTTCTTGATGGACCCGCGCGTCATCGACCTCGCCCCCGCCGCGAGGTGGGCGCTCGTCAAGCTGGCGATCCTTCCGTTCCGGCCCGCAAAGTCCGCGCACGCGTACAAGGCGATCTGGACGGAGGCGGGATCTCCGCTGCGGGTGTACGGCGATGCCCTGGCGGCCGCGGTGCAAGCCGCGCTCGGCGATGAGTGCGTCGTCCGCCTCGCGATGCGCTACGGCAACCCCAAGATCGACCGCGCGCTCGACGAGCTCAAGGCTGCTGGCGTCGATCGCGTCGTCGTGTTCCCGCTGTTCCCGCAGTACTCCTCCGCAGCGACCGGCTCCGCAATGGAGGCAGTGTGGCGCGAGGCGGGGCGGCGCTGGAACACTCCAGCGCTCGTCAACGTGCCCGCGTTTGCGACGCATCCGGCGTTCATCGCCGCGTCGGCCGCCGTCGCGCGGCCGGTCCTCGCGGAGCTCGCGCCCGACCGCGTCATGATGAGCTTCCACGGCGTCCCGGAACGACACGTCATCAAGAGCGACGAGCGCGGCCCTGGCGCACACTGCCTCGCGTCCGCGAGCTGCTGCGACGCGCTCTGCGACGCCAACCGAAACTGCTATCGCGCGCAGTGTTTCGCGACCGCGCGAGCCCTGACAGCGGCGCTGGACCTGGACCCCGCGCAGGTCGAGGTCGCGTTCCAGTCCCGGCTTGGGCGCGACCCGTGGATCTCGCCTTACACCGACGTGCGCGTGACCGAGCTCGCGCGTGGCGGGAGTCGCCGGCTGGCCGTGCTGTGTCCGGCATTTACGGCAGACTGCCTCGAGACGCTCGAGGAGATCGGCATCCGGGCGGCGGAGGACTTCGTGGCCGCCGGCGGCGAGCGGCTCGTGCTGGTCCCGTCGCTGAACGCCCACCCCGCTTGGGTCGACGCTGTCGCGGCGATCGCGCTCGACTCGTGCCCGCCTTCGTGGCGACGCGGGGGTCAGGCGCCGGTCGTCCAGGAGAGGATCGCCGAGTAGAGTCCGGCGGTCGCGAACCAGGCGACGACGAGGAGGAGACGGACGACCTGACCGGTCTCGGCGTCCGGACCACCCACGATTGAGGCGACGAAGGGTAAGACCGACGCCGCGCAGAGCGTCCATACGAGCACGCGGCGCGGCATGCCGGACACGAACGGCGCGCCGACCGCCGGCGCCACGGCGCGGAGACGATCCACCAAGAAGAGGGCGTAGACGGCGGTCGCGACGTAGCACCACGAGACGAAACTACGCAGCACGAGCTCGGACGAGCCGCGGTGGCTGTCCGTGTACCAAAGCGGCGACAGGAAGACGAACGCGGCCGCGAGAATGCCCGTGAGCCATGTCGCTGCAGAGTACCGCGGCGTCGCCAGTCCGGCGGCGACGAACACCTTGTCGACGGCGTGCGTCGCCATTGGGATGAGCGGGACGCCGAACGGGAGCGCGCCGAAGACGATTAGGCACCCGGGGGTGGTCCCTGCGACCGGCGGCGGCCGCATAGGAGCGGGGCGCACGGCCCCTCCACAGAAGGGGCAGGTCCCGCCCGTCGTTGGCGCGAGCGCGGCGCCGCAGCTCAGACAGATCAAGGGTCACCTGCGTTCGGCGCGGAATCAGCCTGCGAGGAGTCCGCGCTCCCCCGGGCCCGTCTCAGAACGGGAGACAGAAGCCGAATCGGCATGTCAATCCGTCGTCGCACGAGCCACCGGCACCGCAGGGGCCGGGGATGGGGATGCTGTCGGGAAGGCACACGGTGAACGTGCAGGTGGAGCCGTCGGGGCAGTCGCTGTCGCCGGTGCAGCTGCCCGGAATGGGCAGCGGCAGGTCGCCCGGCGTGCAGAACCCGAACTGGCAGTTCTCGCCGTCCGCGCACTCGGCCGCGGTGCGGCACTGGGCGTCGATGCAGAGCGTGAGCAGGCACGTCTGAGACGAAGGGCAGTCGCGATCGTCTGTGCAGCCATCGGGGAGGAACGGCAGATCCGGGACGCAGACCCCGAGCAGGCAGGTGAAGAAACCGCCCAGGCAGTCGCGGTCCGTGTCGCACTCGAGGATCGGGATCGGAATGTCGAAGGGCGCGCAGAACCCGAGGAGGCAGGACTCGCCGGAGCCACAGTCCCGGTCGTTGCGGCACTGCCGCGGGACGCAGAGGCCCGCGAGGCACTGCTCGTCGGAGCCGCACTCGCTGTCGCGCGTGCAGCCGGGCGGAATCGGCAGCGATGAGTCGATGCACTCACCCGACAGGCAGCGCTGACCGTCGGGGCAGTCGGCGTCGGTGTAGCAGCGCTCGGGGACGCACAGGTTGAAGACGCAGCTCAGCCCCTCTGGGCAGTCGGCGTTCGTCGTGCACTCGGTCGACGGAATCGACGACGTCGGGACACACATGTTGTCTGAGCAGGTGAAGCCGATCTCGCAGTCTGCGCTGGTCGTGCACGACGAGAGGTCGGTGCACACCTCGCGGAAGCATACGGTTCCACCGGGGCAGTCGGCGTCGCGGGTGCACGATGTCGCGTCGTCGCACGCGTCGCCGAGGCCGTCTCGGTCAGCGTCGGCCTGGCCGGGGTTGGCGATGAAGGGGCAGTTGTCGCGGCGGTCGGCGACGCCGTCGTTGTCGTCATCGTCGTCACAAACATCGCCGGTGGTGTCGCGGTCGTTGTTCTCCTGTCCCGGGTTGACGACGAGCGGGCAGTTGTCGCGAGTGTCCTGGACACCGTCGCCGTCGTCGTCGGAGTCGCACGCGTCTCCCTGCCCGTCGCCGTCGGTGTCGAGCTGCGTGGGGTTGGCGCGGCGCTCGCAGTTGTCGACATCGTCGGGGACACCGTCTGCGTCGAAGTCACCGACGCACGCGTCGCCGACACCGTCGCCGTCGCGGTCGGCCTGGTCGGGGTTGGGTACGAAGCGGCAGTTGTCGCTGCCGTTGCCGATGCCGTCACCATCGACGTCGCCATCGCACGCGTCGCCGATGCGGTCGCGGTCGAAGTCTTCCTGATCGGGGTTCGGTGTGCCGACGCAGTTGTCTGACGCGTCCGGGATCCCGTCTCCGTCGCGGTCGGCCGGCTCGGGGTCAACGACGACGGTGATCGCGGCATCGCACGCGACCCCGGCGCGCCCGTCGCCGAACGCGACGAGCTCTAGGGTCCCTGCGGGGAGGGAGACGCGCGGGAAGATGGCTCGCCCACCCTCCACGGTCGCCGGTCCGTACGTGACGCCCGCGGCGTCGAGAACCACGGACAGGGCGTCGAGCGCAGTCAGCGAGACGTCGACGTCGACGTCGTCGGTGGAAGGGTCGACGTCGTTGGCCGCCGTCAGCGTGACGCCGTCGGTTGGGTAGGCGAACCGGACGAGGCAAGTGCCGACCGGGACGTCGTCGACGACGTCGGGGCCGACATCCGTCGGCTCCACGTCGGGGCCGACGTCGGGGGGGTCGATGACATCCCAGTCGATGCCTCCGTCGGTCGGCGTGTCCGAGCCCGTGTCGGCGACGGGAGATGACGTGCGGACGGAGAAGCGGTACGGCGCTCCGAAGGGGTCCACGGTCGCCGCGTCACTGTTCGCGGTCGCCTCGACCCAATAGTCGACCGTGCTGCCGAGCGGGTATCCCGGGATCTCGGCGCGATAGCGGTCCGGGCGGAACTGGATCATCCGGACGTGCTGAGGGGCCCCGCCCTCGGCGGCGTCGGCGAGCTGCCAGAACAGCTCGACATGGTCGATGCCGCTGCGGTCGAGCGCGACGGTGTACACCTCGTAGGGACCGATCGTGTCGTCGGTATCGCGGAGGATGGTCGTCTCGCGGATCCGCGGCGCGCCATCGTTGCACGCTGCGACGAGGGTCGCGAGTGCGAGGGCGCAGAGCGCGAGTGTTCCGACACGCGTCAAGGTCATGGCACAGTCCGAGGCAAGTCCCACCTCGGATTAGCGGTTCACGGCCCGAGAGTACAGTAGAGGAGGCTAGGCGATGGCGAGTCGCGTCCGGCGGCGACTTGCCCGCGCGCACGCAGTTCGGCTAGCGTGGAGACCGCCTCAGCCCGCACGATGTTCGACGTCCTCCACCAGGCTTTCAGCGTCTACGAGCCGCTCGACATCGTCTTGTCGGCAGTGGACTTCGTGCTCGTGTACCTGCTGATCTACCAGGTGCTCGTGCTGATCCGGGGTACGAAGGCCGTCGGCGTGCTCGTCGGCCTGCTCCTGCTGATCGTGTTCTTCTTCGTGTCGAAGGACGAGTACCTGGGCTTGTCGACGCTGCACTGGCTGTTGGACAAGTTCATCGGCTCGTTCATCCTCGTCGTCGTCGTCCTCTTCCAGGCCGACATCCGGCGCGCGCTGGCGACCTTTGCGCGGTCGAGCGTGTTCCGCACGATGACCGCGCAGCAGGGGGCCCAGCTCGTCGAGGAGCTCGTGCGTGCCTCGACGGCCCTGTCCCGCGCTCGCATCGGCGCGCTCATCGCCATCGAGCGGGACGGCGACCTGGCGCAGTACGCGGACGAGGGGGTAAAGCTCGACGCCATGGTGTCGAACGAGGCGCTGTTCGCCATCTTCAACCCCTCGAACGCCAACCCGCTCCACGACGGCGCCACGATCATCCGGAGCGGGCGAGTCGCCGCCGCGGGCTGCTTCCTGCCCCTCACCGCCAACCCTCGGGTCGACAAGGCGCTCGGCACCCGGCACCGCGCAGCAATCGGACTCACCGAGGACACCGACGCCGCCGTCCTGATCGTCTCTGAGGAGACCGGCGTCATCTCGGTCGCCCTCGGCGGAAAGCTCACCCGAAACCTCGACGCGAACTCGCTCCGCCAGCTCCTCCACGCGCTCGTCGGATCTGCCCAGGCCAAGCCCGCCCCGCGGGTTCGCCCAGCGGCGCCGGCCCCCGAGGGCTCGTGAGGGACTCATGAGGCGACTGCTCGGAGAGAACCCGCACCTCAAGGTCCTCGCGCTCACGCTGACCACCCTCCTCTACCTGTTCGTGGTCGGCGAGCGCGCGGCCGTGCGCTCTTTCACCCTCTCCGTCCGCGTTGGCCATCTGCCGCCAGAGACGGTCGTCCTGAACGAGCTGCCGACGATCCGCGTCAACGCACGCGGCAGCGCCAGGGCCTTTGCTCGCCTCGACGCCGAAGCCCTCCGTACCGTATCGATCGACATCGACGACACGTCGCAGGCGCGCTGGGAGATCCGCGAGTCCGACCTCGGGCTCCCATCCTCCATCGCGGTGGAGTCGATCACTCCGCGCTGGCTCGATCTCGAGTTCGACCATCTCGAGACCCGCACCCTGCCCGTGCGGACCGTCGTCCGTGGGACGCCTGCGCGCGGATTCGAGGCGAGCGCGGTGACCCCGACGCCGTCCGAGATCCTGGTCTCGGCGCCCGCCTCGTACTTCCCCGACTTCGACGCGGTCTTCACGGACTCCGTCGATATCTCTGGGGCGGATGGTCCAGTGGATCGCACCGTCGGGCTGGCGATCCCGCGCCCGTACGTCACGTTCCCTGACACGGACCAGATCCAGGTGAGCATCGAGGTCGACGCGATCGTCGAGACGCGGACGCTCGACGGCGTCCCGATGCTCGTCAGCGGTCCGGTCGCGGCGCGCTGTTCGCTCGACGTCGCTTCGATCTCGGTCACGGTCACCGGCCCAAAGACCGTCGTCGACGAGCTCGAGCCCCACGAGATCTTCGCCGCGATCGAGTGTGGTCCGCTGGTCGAGCAGGGCGCGGGGGTCTACACGCCAGAGCCGTCGGTGAAGAACCTCCCGGCGACCGTGCGCGTCGTCGAGACGCGGCCATCGGCGCTGCGGCTCACGGTGTCCCCGGCACCCGACCCGACCCCGCCTCCCGGCGGAAGCGGAGGCGGCGCGCAGTAGTCCCGCCCTCGGCCGCTTCTGGCGTCGTCTCGGCGTTGGCGGTAGGACGACGGAGCCCCAGCAACGAGCACAGATGAGAAAGTACTTCGGCACCGACGGCATCCGCGGCCTCGCGAACTCACCTCCGATGACCGTCGAGACCGCGCTCCGTCTCGGGCGCGCCGTCGCGACCGTGTTCTCGCGCGACAGCCACCGTGCCCGAATCCTCGTTGGCAAGGACACGCGGCTCAGCGGCTACATGTTCGAGGCGGCGCTGGTCGCCGGCGTCACGTCTACGGGCGCCGACGTTACGCTCCTCGGGCCGCTACCGACTCCCGGGATCGCGTTCCTGACGACCAGCATGCGCGCGGACGCCGGCATCGTACTCAGCGCGTCGCACAACCCGTTCCACGACAACGGCCTCAAGGTCTTCGCGCGCGACGGGTTCAAGCTCCCCGACGCGGTCGAGCTCGAGATCGAGGCGCTGATGGACGCCGACCCGTTAACGAGCCTCGCCTCCGGCTCCGAGCTCGGTCGCGCACGCCGCGTCGAAGACGCGACGGGCCGCTACGTGACCCACCTCAAGACGATGCTCCGCGGGGAGTTCGACCTCGAGGGGATCACGATCGTGGTCGATTGCGCGAACGGAGCCGCGTACAAGGCCGCGCCGACGCTGTTCCGCGAGCTCGGTGCGAACGTCGTCGAGCTCGGCACCGACCCGAACGGGACCAACATCAACGACGGGTGCGGCAGTCTGCACCCCGAGCTCGCGGCGAAGAAAGTCGTCGAGGTCGGCGCCCAGCTCGGCGTCTGCCTCGACGGCGACGCAGACCGGATCATTCTCATCGACGAGACCGGTGCCGTCGTCGATGGCGACGCCGTGATGGCGCTCTGCGCCGTCGACATGCAGGCGCGCGGCACCCTGCACGGCGATACGCTCGTCGCCACCGTGATGAGCAACATGGGGCTGGAGCGCGCCGTCGCACCCCACGGGATCCGCGTCGAGCGCGCGCAGGTCGGTGACCGCTACGTCGTCGAGCGCATGCGCGCCGGCGGATGGAAGTTCGGTGGTGAGCAGTCCGGTCACCTGATCTTCCTCGACCACGCCACGACAGGCGATGGGCTCGTGGCGGCCATCGAGATCCTGAACGTGATGGTGGCCCGGCAGCGCCCCCTGAGCGAGCTGGCGTCGATCATGAAGCGCTACCCTCAGGTCCTCCTCAACCGCGGCGTCAAGAGCAAGCCGCCCATCGACTCGCTCGCCCGCGTCCAGCGCGCGATCGCCGACGCCGAAGCGGCCCTCGCCGGCGACGGACGCGTGCTCGTTCGGTACTCCGGCACCGAACCGAAGGTCCGCGTCATGCTCGAAGGACCCGACGTCGATCGGATCGGTGGAATGGCTCACTCGATCCTCGCCGCGTTTGCCGACGACGTCGGTCTGGCGGACTGACATGCGACCGGCGCTCGGCGTTAACGTCGATCACATCGCGACCCTTCGGCAGGCGCGAGGCACCACCTACCCCGACCCCGTCGAGGCCGCGTTCGCGGCCGAGGCCGCAGGCGCCGATCAGATCACCGTCCACCTCCGTGAGGACCGCAGGCACATCCAGGATCGCGACGTCCGCGTGCTGCGCGAGACCGTCCAGACCGTCCTCAACCTCGAGATGGCCGCCTCGCCCGAGATGCTCGCCTTTGCACTCGAGACACGTCCCGACACGGTCACCCTCGTCCCCGAGCGGCGCGAGGAGCGGACCACCGAGGGCGGTCTAGACTGCACTGGCAACGCCGACGCGCTGCGCCGAGTCATCGACGCGCTGCGCGGGGCCGGCATCGCGGTCAGCCTCTTCATCGACCCGGACCTTCGACAAATCTCGGCCGCCCAGGGGCTGGCCGTCCCGATCATCGAGCTGCACACCGGCGACTACGCAGAAGCGCCCACTGCGGCTGCTGTCGACACGCTGAGGCGCGCGGCGGTCGCGGCCAGCGACGCCGGGATCGCGGTCGCAGCGGGACACGGCTTGACCGTCCGCAACGTCCGTCCGCTCCTCGAGATCCCCGAGATCCGCGAGTACAACATCGGTCACAGCATCGTCGCCCGCGCTGCGCTCATCGGGTTCGACGCCGCCGTCCGAGAAATGCTCGCCGCGCTCGGCAGGTAGCGCCCATGCGCGTCGTCGACTCGGCGCAGATGCGCGCGCTCGACAGAGACGCGATCGACCGATTCGGCATCGCCGGCATCGTGCTGATGGAGCGGGCCGCGCTCGCGACCGCGGCGCACATCGACAGCGCTTGCCCTCGCGGCGCCGTCGCGGTCCTCGTCGGGCCCGGGAACAATGGCGGAGACGGTAGCGCCGTCGCACGACTCCTGTTCGATCGACACCGCAGCGTCTCCATCGTCCTCGCCGCCGATCCGTCGCGACTCACCGGTGACGCGCGCACGCAGCTCGACACGGCCATGCGCATCGGGATCCCGATCGTGCCGGGCGATGCGCACGACACGGTCAGCGCGGTGCTGCGGGGGGCCGACGTCTGGGTCGATGCCCTCCTCGGAATTGGCCAGGTCGCCGGACCGCGCGGACTCGTCGCCACGGTCCTTGCGACCGCCGCGACGGTCGGCCGCCCCCCATTCACGGTCGCCATCGACGTGCCCACCGGCGTAGACGCCGACACCGGGCGCGTGTTCGAGGCGGTGGTCCGGGCCGACGTCACCGTGACGTTCGAGCACGCGAAGTGGGGCTGTCTCCTGCCGCCAGCGCGTGAGTTCGTCGGACGTCTGGTCGTGGAGCCGATCGGGATTCCGGCCGCCGCGACCGCAGGCACGGCGGGCAGTCTGGGGGCCTGGATCGACGCCGCGCAGGCGGCCGAGCTCGCGCCGCCGCTCCGAGCGACGGACCACAAGGGCGCACGCGGTCACGTGCTGGTCGTCGGCGGCGCGCCGCAGACGACCGGCGCGGGGGTCCTCGCGGCGCACGCGGCCCTGCGCGCGGGAGCCGGGACCGTCACGCTGTGCGCGGCGGGCCGTCCCGCTGCGCTGGCGCCCGAGATCATGCTCGACGACGGCGACGCTCGCCGCCGGCTGCACGCCGCACGGCAGATCTGCGTCGTCCTGGGCCCGGGGCTGGGCGGCGGCGCCGAAGCGGTAGAGCTCCTCGAGGCCTGGCTGGCCGCCGCGCCCGACACCGGTCGTTTCGTGCTCGACGCCGACGCCCTGCGTCTGATCGCCGAGCGCCCGTTCCGGCTGCCGCCCGATACGATCCTCACACCACACCCCGGCGAGCTTGCCGCGCTGGTGGGGGCCGACACCGACGAGGTCGTCGGAGATCTCCGCGCGGCTGCCGCCCAGGCCGCAGAGAAGTGGCAGTGCACTGTCATCGCAAAGACGGCGGGGGCGCTAGTCGTGCGCGGAGGTGCGCGCGCGTGGGTCGAGCCCGGGCATGCGGGGATGGCGACGGCGGGAACAGGCGACGTCCTCGCCGGTGTCTGCGGTGCGCTCCTCGCGCGCATGCCGGACGCAGGCGGCGCTGAGCGCGCCGCTATCGTCGGCGCATGGCTGCACGCCGAAGCGGGCCGCCTTGCCGGCGCGCGGCGCGGGGTCGCAGGGCTCATCGCGAGCGACATCGTCGACGCCCTCGGCGATGCCGGCCGCACGCTCGAGCGATGACCCCAACCGCGCCCACAGCCAGCACCGCCCGGTCCCGGGTCGTCGACCTCGCGCGTGTCACCGTGATCGCCGCCCTCGCGCTCCATGCGACCTGCGACACGCAGGATCTTTCTGGCGAGCTCATCCTCGAGCTCGCGTCTGGCGACGAGGCCGTCGTACGAGGCCTCGAGCAAGACGGCGTGGGGCGCGTCGCAATCGACTACGGGCTCGTCAACACCGGCGACGAGGTCGGAATCTTCGATGTCACAGCGCAGGCGCAGACGTCAGGGGTCGCCGAGCTCGCCGCCTGCGAGGAGCTAGCCGCCGGCGATCCGCGCCCCCTCACTGCCGCCGGCGTCTCGTCGAGCGGGATCGCCGAGGGGCAGTCGATCCCGACCCTCCGAACCCTCGACCGCGCCCACGTCGTCGGGGTCTCTACCGAATTCGACGCGGCAGCGATCGACCTCAGAATCCGCTCAGCGGGAACCTACCGTCTCTACTCGACTCAGAGGCTCGAGTTCTCGCTCGTCGACGCCGACGGCGAAGCTCAGACCCTCACGACCGGCGCGAGCGCCGGCTGCGCGCTGGCGGCGTCGCTCTCTACATTCACGGTCAACGACGGCACATTCCGGCTCTCGTGGCCCGCCGAGGCGACCACGCTCCTGCTCGAGGCCGACTGCGCAGACGTCCGAAATGTCCCGCGAACATGTCCTGGAACGTTCGGCCCCGAGATCAGCGTCGGCTCACAGGTCCTCCTCCCCGGAGAAGTAGTGAGCGGGCGGATCAACGCCTCCGAACTCGGCGTCGGCGACCGCGTCGTCGTGGCGCTGGCGTGCAGCCCACTCAGCCCCGACTGCGCCGGGCGCCTGAGCACGTACCTGGTGGTCGAACCCCTCGACTGTCAGGCCGACTCCGACTGTCGCGCGAGCGAGAGCTGCGACGACGGCGGGTACTGCCTCACGACGGCATCCGGCGGCTGCGCCGCCGCGCCCATTGGCGGTCCGGGCGGCGCGTTTGCTGCCCTGGGCGTCGCTCTCGTGGTTGCTCGACGCCGCTGGACGCGCGCGAGTCTCACCGTCGCGCTGCTGCTCGCGCTCGCCGCCCCGCCCGCCGAAGCCGAGCCTCCGCGCGTCACGTTCACCCCGGGACTGCGGACCAGCGCGTTCACAGGCGAGCTCGGGCGCCAGTCGTCCGCGAGCATCGGGGTCAGCGCAACCCAGGGCGTCAGGCTCGGCTCACTCGAGCTGCAGCTCGGCGCTGGCACCGATTATCGGCTGACGCACCAGCCGGAGCCGCCCTTCGAGCATGGGCTGCAGACCTACGAGATCTCCGTCGCGGCGGGCGCTCATGTCCCGCTGTCGCTCCTCGACACCCTCTTCTCGGCCGAATACGTGAGCCTGGGGCTGATCTCCAACCCGTTGACCGCCCTGACCGGCTCGCGACTCCGCTATGACGGTGTCGGCGCGCGGGTCGCCGCGCGGGTCGATCTCGCGCGCCCGCTGTTCGGAGAGGTCAGCGGATTCGTGCGGACCTTTCCCGCGATGCGCCGGCCGTCGACGTGGATCGGCCTCACCGTCGCCGTCGGCCTCGCCGGGCCGGACTAGGCCCGCGTCCAGAGCTCCTGGAACGCTTCATGACCGGCGCCGATCAGCAGCGATCACCCGATCGTCGACCGATCACGCCCGAGCGCGGCGGCAAGCGCGCTTCGCATTGGTGCGGCGGGAGCGGCTTCGCCCGTCCACAGCTCGAACGCGGCCATCCCCTGGTGGAGCAGCATGGTCGCGCCATCTGCGGCACGACGGCCTGCCGGCGCCCAGCTCAAGAAGGGACGCGCTGGCGCGCCATACGAGAGATCCAGGAAGGCCGCCGGGCTTCCCTCCAGCCCCAGGCCGGCCCACAGATCGCGCGCAGGGCCCGAGAGCCCCGCGGAGGTTGCGTTTATCACCACGGCGGCCGCCCCGACGGCCGCGGAGGCCGCCGGCGTGCCCCACGCGGCCCACGTCTGAGCGCTCCCCTGATCGCTCCCCGACAGTCGCGATGTGAGTGCTGCGGCGGCCTCGGGCCGCCGGGCAACGATGCACACCTCGAGCCCGCGCGATCCAGCCGCCCACGCCGCTGCCGCTGCCGCCCCCCCAGCACCCAGCACCACCGCGCAACCGCCGCGAACATCGAGCCAATCGAGCGACGCGCTGATGCCGATGACGTCGGTGTTGTCGGCGACGACGGCTCCGCCCGGATCGCGGAGCAGAACGTTCGCGGAGCCCAGCAACGCGGCGATCTCCGTTGATCGATCAGCCGCGGCAAGCGCCACTCCCTTGTGTGGCGCAGTGACGTTGGCGCCGATCGTACGGCCCTCGCGGATCCGATCGGCGAACGCTGTCACTCCCGGCGCATCGACCCGCACGGCGGCGTAGTGCCATGGGCTCCCGATCGCCGCGAGGCCCGCGTTCTGAAAGTCAGGGCTCTTGCTCTGCGCCACTGGGTCGCCCAGCAGCACGATCTCTGCCTCGGCAGCGTCCACGTTTCACCTGCCGCGCGCGCGTGATAGCGAAGGGCGATGGAAGCGCCCGACTCCAAAGACCCCTACTCCTTCCTCGACGCCATCGTCGAGCCTCACGCGACGCGGCTCTCACGCGGGTGCGTCTTGACGATCGGCAACTTCGACGGTGTCCACCTCGGCCACCGACGCCTGACCGACGCGGCCGTCGCCGACGCCAGGAGCCGAGGCCTCCCTGCCCTCGCGCTGACCTTCGAGCCTCATCCTGCAACCGTCTTTAAGCAGACTCCGCCGCAGGACTATCGCCTCACCCCCGAGGCCGAGAAGATCGAATTGCTGCGCGAAGTCGGCCTCGACGGCTGTCTCGTCGCGGCCTTCTCCAGCGCATTCGCGGCCCTCACACCGGACGCCTTCGTCGACGCGCTCCTGGTCGACCGCGCGCGCGTCCGTTCCGTCCACGTCGGCTTCGACTTCAATTTCGGCCGCGGCCGAAGTGGAACGACAGATTCGCTCGCCAACCTGCTCCAAGGACGCGGAGTCTCCTGCTCGGTCCATGACGCAGTCACCGACAGCACCGGCGTGATCTCTTCGACTCGCGTCCGCGACGCTCTGCGCGCTGGAGACGTTGGCGGCGCAAGCGCGCTCCTCGGCCGGCCCGTTCGATTCCAGGGAAGGGTCGCTGCCGGCTTCGGCCGCGGGAGAGAGCTCGGAGCACCGACGCTGAATGTCTATCCGGCCACCGACCGGCTCCTGCCCAGATTTGGTGTCTACGCGACCCGCATCTCCGTCGGCGACGGACCGACCCTGGCCGCCGTTTCGAACCTAGGGGTGAGGCCGACCTTTGCCGACGACCCCCGCGTCTCGCTGGAGTCCTGGGTGCTAGTCGACCTTCCGCCGGTTTCGATCGGCGACGAGCTGCGCGTAGACCTCGCCGGGTTCATTCGCCCGGAGCAGCGCTTCGCCAGCCCCGACGCGCTACGGCAGCAGATCGCGGCGGACGCCGCGCAGGCCAGGGTCTTCCACTGCCTCGATTAGGGTCGGCGCAGCCGCGAAGCAGGACGATCGCCGGCGCGGAGCGAGAAGAGCTTTCGCGACAACGGCTACCCGCCGGTCCGAACCTATCAGTCCGGCTCCGCTAGGCCGCGTCGCGGTCGTTCTTCTCGCCGTAGTACTCGGCGTACTGACGGTAGTAGTAGTAGTAGTAGCCGCTCTTGCGCCGGCTCAGGTCGACGTCGTTGAGCACGACCCCGAGGAGATTGGCGTCGACGGCCGAGAGCGACTCGACCGCACGGCCGAGCATGCCCTTCTTGGTGACCGAGGCACGGACGACGAGGACGACTCCATCGACGACAGACGCGACGATCGCCGAGTCTGTTACCGGGTTCACCGGAGGCGAGTCGATGATGACGCGCTCGTAGATCTTCGAGGCCTCCTGCAGGACCTGCTTGAAGCGGTCGGACTCGAGCAGCTCTGCGGGGTTCGAGGGGACAGGGCCGCTGGACAGGAAGTCGATCCCGGGGATCACGCTGGGGACGACGCAATCTTCGATCGTCGCCTGCATCGTCAGCACATCCGAGAGGCCACGCTCGTTCTTGCCGCCCGACAGAACACCGTGCAGGCGAGGCTTGCGCATGTCCGCGTCGATCACGAGCACCCGCGTCCCTGCCTGCGCCATCACCGTCGCGATCGACAGCGACGAGGTCGTCTTTCCATCCCGAGGCCCGGCCGACGTGACGAGCAGGGTACGGAGTGGCTCTTCGGTGGCGAGGAACGTCAGGTTCGTACGCACAGACCGACACGCTTCCGCGACCGGCGACTTGGGGAAGTCGTTCACGTAGGTGTCGGGGGACCACCGCTGGCCACGCGCCGGGCCGCGCTGCGATGCGCGCGCGGCGAGCGCCGGCCGGATACGTGGGATGAGGCCAAGGAACGTCATCCCGTATCGCTGCTCGATCGTCGCCTGGTTCTTGACCGTATCGTCCATGAGCCCAATACCGAGCGCGAGGACAAGTCCGAGCAGCAGGCCACCGATCGCGGCGACGCCAACGATCGCCTTCTTGTTCGGGGAGATCGGGGTTGTCGGAACTCGGGCCGTCTCGAGCAGCTCGACATTGTTTCGGTGTGAGTTCCGCGTGAGCTCGACCTCCTTACGCCGACGCTCGATCAGGTCGAAGAGCGCCCGGTTCGCCTCCGCCTCGCGAAGGAGCGCGGCGTACTCGACCTGATGGGTCCCCAGCGCCTGCACCTCGCGCTCGACCTGGTCGAGGCGGCCCTCGAGCGTCCTGACGAGGGCGGTCGCCCGCGCGGCGTGTTCGCGGTACGAGGCGACGACGTTTCCGACCTCGCTGGAGAGCCGCTGCCTTGCCAGCGCCTCACGCTCACGCACGGCCTGCATCAGAGGATGCTCGTCCAGGTACCGCGCCGAAAGCGCGATGCGCTCCGACTCGATCGTGTAGAGCTCCGCCTTGAGGCTCTGGATCAGCGTGTTCTCGGCGAGCGCGGGAATCTCGGTGTCGACGAGGTCCCCATTGGGCCCGAGCGCGGCTTCGATCTGAGCCAGGACTCCGCGAGCGCGGTCCGCGTCGAGCCGGGCTTCGGCCAGCTGCGCGCTCGTGCTCTCCATACGAGAGGTCAGGCTGAGGTTCTGATCGAGATCGACTGCGATGATGTCGTTCCTCTGCCGAAACTCCACCAGCGCACGCTCCGACTGCTGCAGCGCCTCGCTCAGCGACTCGTACTGCTGCTCGAGCCAATCGACTGCGGCCTCGGTCGACTCGAGCTGCCGGTCGGCGTTCCGCTGGATGTACACATCTGCGGTCGTATTCGCGATCCCCGCTGCGAGCTCGGGACGCGGCGCGCGCGCCGTGATCGATACGACCCGCGAGTCGCGGACCTGCTCGATCGTAAGACTCCCCTGCACGGCGGACGCTGGGTCGACGAGCTCGAGCCTCTGCTCCAGCTCGCCGGGATCCACGATGTCTGCGAGACCGAGAAACTGCGCGTCGTGGTCGAGCCCTAGCTGGACCGCCACTTCGGCTGCGATCGAGCTGGAGCGCAGGATCCGATACTGCGTCTCCATGTACTCGCGCGCCGCCCAGAAGCTCTGCCCGCCGGTGTCCACGACCGGCGTGACGTCATTGAGGATCTGCGCACCGGCCGCTTCGATGACGATCTTCGACTGCGCCTCGTAGACGGGAGCCTGATGCTCCGCGAAGTAGGCGCCGCCGCCGATCGCTCCTGCGGTGACCAGTACGATCAGCCACAGAAACTTGATGAGGATGTCGACGTAGTCGCGCGGGCTGAGCCCGTCCTCACCGCTCTGTCTCGGCGTCTCGGAGGCCATGCGTCAGGGAATCAGGCGGTAGCTCGGCACGAACACGGTGTCGTTCGGCCAGAGAGGGAAGTTCGGCGCCTGGCCAC
>JACKDJ010000015.1 GCA_020633625.1 Myxococcales bacterium | reverse complement strand
GACAGTAGGGTGGCGAGCGAAAAGCGCAACGGCGCAGGCTCAGATGATCGAGAGTCCCTTCTTGGGGGGCTTGTCGTCGATGATCGACGCGGCTGGCGTGTCGCCGGGCGGCTCGGTCGGCGCATTCTCGGGGGGCGCCTGCGCCGCTGTCGACGGGGCGACGGGCACTCGGAGCTGGACGGCCCGCTCGGAGTCGGTCTTCATGTGGCACTTCTTGTACTTCTCGCCGGATCCGCACCAGCACGGGTCGTTGCGCCCGATCTTCGGGAGCTCGACGTTGCGAGCGGCGCGCGCGGCCTCCGCGACAGCCGCGGCGGCTGCGCCGAGGCCACCAGCACCGGTGGGCCGCGGGGGAGCCGGAGCTGGGCCCGCGCCGGCGGGTGCGAGGTCGGCGGGAGCCTTCGCGCGGAGCTGGGTCGCGGCGCCGAGGGACGCCTCGGTGTTGACCTTCATCAGCATGACGACGCGCGCGACGTTCTCGTAGATCGCGCTGCGCAGGGCCTGGAACAGGTCGAAGCCTTCCTTCTTGTAGATCTGCTTGGGGTCCTTCTGCGCGTAGGCGTGCAGCCGCACGGCGTCGCGGAGGGCGGTCATCGCTCGCAGGTGGTCCTGCCAGGAGCGGTCGAGCTCGCGAAGATAGGCCTCGCGCGCGATGTCGCAGAAGTACCACTCGGCGGTTCGGTCCTCGTGTCCTTCCTGGCCACGACTCGCCGCGTTGTGTGCCTCTGCGATGGGCTCGAGCGCGTCGATCTTCTCCTGGAACCGCGCCTCGAGCCTAGCCCATGTGACGCGCTCGATCCCGCGCCGCCCCTCGGGGAGCTCGTCGCGAGAGATCTCGATGCCAAACTGGCGCTGGAGTGCGTCGGGGAGTCCGGCGAGGTCCCACTCGTCGGGGCGGACGGACTCGGCGCAGTGCTGGTCGAGGACTCCGGCGAGCGCCGAGTCGAGCACGTCGAGGATGAGGGCGCGCATGTCCTCGCCCTCGATGACCCGCTGTCGCAGCGCGTAGATGGTCTTGCGCTGGACGTCCATGACGTCGTCGTACTCGAGGAGGTGCTTTCGGATGTCGAAGTTGCGGCCCTCGACGCGCTTCTGGGCGTTCTCGATGGAGCGCGAGACCATTCCGGCCTCGATGGGGATGCCCTCTTCCATGCCGAGCCGCTGCATCAGCCCCTGGATGCGGTCGGCGCCGAAGCGTCGCATGAGCTCGTCTTCGAGCGAGAGGAAGAAGCGCGACTCGCCGGGGTCGCCCTGGCGGCCGGCGCGGCCGCGGAGCTGGTTGTCGATGCGGCGCGATTCGTGGCGCTCGGTGCCGAGGATGAAGAGGCCGCCGGCGGCGAGGACCTCCTGCTTCTCCTTCGCACACAGCTCCTTGAACCGGCCAAGGGCGACCTCGTACTCGGAAGAGGTCGTGTCGGGGGCGACCTCTTGCGCGAGGGACTCGGGGCGGCCGCCGAGGAGGATGTCGGTGCCGCGGCCGGCCATGTTGGTCGAGATGGTGACGGCGCCGCGTCGACCGGCCTGAGCGACGATGCCGGCCTCGCGACCGTGGAGCTTGGCGTTGAGAACGGAGTGTTCGACGCCGCGCTTTTGGAGCACCTTGGAGATGACCTCGGACTTGTCGACGCTCGTCGTGCCAACGAGGACGGGCTGGCCCTTCTCGTGACACTCGAGGATCTGGTCGACGATCGCCGTGAACTTCTCGCGCTCGGTGCGGTAGACGAGGTCGCCCTGGTCCTTTCGGACGACGGGCTTGTTGGTCGGGATGACGACGACGTCGAGCTTGTATGTCGCGTCGAACTCCTCTGCCTCGGTCTCGGCGGTGCCGGTCATTCCGGCGAGCTTCGAGTACATGCGGAAGTAGTTCTGGTACGTGATCGTCGCGAGCGTGACCTGCTCGTTCTGGATCGTGACGCCTTCCTTGGCCTCGATCGCCTGGTGGAGGCCGTCGGACCAGCGGCGGCCTTCCATCGTGCGGCCGGTGAACTCATCGACGATGACGATCTTGCCCTCGATGACGAGGTACTGCTCGCCCTTCTTGTAGAGATTGTGGGCGTCGAGCGCCTTGTGGATGTGGTGCAGGAACTCGATGTTGACGGGCTCGTAGAGGTTGTCGACGCCGAGCCGCGCCTCGATCTGGTCGACGCCGGCATCGGTGAGCGTGACGGACCGGTGCTCCTCGTCGACCTGGAAGTGCTCGTCGCGGCGGAGCTCGCTGACGATGCGGTTGACGCGGATGTAGATCTCCTGCGCGAGGCGCGCCTGGCCGGAGATGATGAGCGGCGTGCGCGCCTCGTCGATGAGGATGGAGTCGACCTCGTCGACGATCGCGTAGAAGAGGGGCCGCTGGACCTCGTCGGAGCGGCGCAGCTTCATGTTGTCGCGGAGGTAGTCGAAACCGAACTCGTTGTTCGTTCCGTACGTGATGTCGGCGGCGTACGCGGCGCGCTTTCGAGCCGAGGAGTCGGGGCCCATGTCGTGCGTGACGACGCCGGTCGTCAGGCCGAGGAAGCCATAGAGCTGGCCCATCCACTCGGCGTCGCGCGAGGCGAGGTAGTCGTTGACGGTGACGAGGTGGGCGCCCTTGCCGGCGAGCGCGTTCAGATAGAGGGCGAGCGTGGCCGTCAGGGTCTTGCCCTCGCCGGTCTTCATCTCGGCGATCTTGCCGGAGTGCAGGACCATCCCGCCGATGAGCTGCACGTCGAAGTGACGCATGCCGAGCGCACGCTGCCCGCCGAGCCTACAGACGGCGAAGGCCTCGGGGAGCATGGCGTCGAGGCTCTCGCCCTTCTCGTAGCGGGCCTTGAACTCGGCGGTCTTTGCGCGGAGGTCGTCGTCGGAGAGGTCCTTGAGGCGCGACTCCCAGGTCCCGGTCTGCTGAACCTGTGGCATGAGGCGCCGCATGGCGCGTTCGTGCCGGGTGCCGAAGACCTTGTCGATTACCGTGTTGAACATCTCGCGCTCTGGTTGGGGAGCCGCGCTGTTGGGCCGGGTCGGGATGGATAGTCCCGAACGGACCGGCGGCAACACCGTCGCCGGTCGCGTAGTGCAGAAACCCGCCGATCGCAACCGCGACCCCGGGCGGCGTCGCGCCGCTTGACCCCCGACGCGCGTGCGGCCAATGACGAGGCATGAGCCGCCTCGAGTCCCTCGCCCCCCGCGCCGCCGTCTGCACGAAGTGCTCGGGTCAGCGTTACGTCACGCGTGCCGGCGCCGCGCAGGCAGAGGCGCTCCGCTGCGAGACGTGTTTCTCGGTGTGCTCGACGTGCGACGGCCGCGGGTACTCGTTCGTGTCGGACTGGACCGGGGCGCTGGTCGCGTCTCCATGCGATTGCCTGGAGCTCGACGCGCGGATCGCGCTCTACAACGGGGCGCAGCTCCCGCGACGCTACGCGACGGCAGGGCTTACGGCGGGCACCGAGGACGTGAACGACAGCGTCCGGGCGGCGCGGGTCGAGTGCTACAAGCGCACGGTCGGCTTTACGGTCGGCGACCGCGGCGTTGGGCTGACGGGGCCGGTCGGCGTGGGGAAGACGCACCTGATGGCCGGGCTCATCCGGGCGCTGACGCTCGAAAACGGCGTCCCGTGCCTCTTCGTCGAGTTCACGCACCTGCTGGCAGAGCTGCGTGAGGGCTTCGAGCGCGGCGCGGGTGCTGCGGACGCGATCGCGCGCGCCGTCGACGTCCCGGTCCTCGTCATCGACGAGCTCGGCAAGGGGCTGAGCACGGAGTGGCAGATGGCCACGCTCGATGAGCTCGTGTCGAAGCGCTACAACAGCCAGGTCACGACGTGCTTCACGAGCAACTTCTCGGTCGCGCGGCCCGCGCGGTCGGGGCCGACGAGTCGGGAGCGGTTCGAGTCGGCGTCGCTCGAGGACCGCATCGGCGCGCGGATGGCGTCGCGCCTCGCAGAGATGTGCGACATCATCGCGATCGACGGTCCCGACTATCGCAGACGCGGCGGGGCCTGAGCGCAGCTGCGGCGCTCGACCTCGGCTACTCGGTCGACGCGACGTCGACGAAGCGGAACACGTCTCCGGTGCCGTTTCGGAACCAGTGCGTGTTGCCTTCGCGGCGCACCTCGTAGTCCGGCGTGAGCGCGATCTTCCCGCCACCGCCCGGCAGATCGACGACGAACTGCGGCACGCCCATGCCTCCGATGCGTCCTCTCAGCGAGTCGACGAGCGCCCTCCCCGTCGCGAGCGGCGTTCGGAAGTGGCCGATCCCTTCGGCCATGTCGGCCTGGAGCATGTAGTAGGGGCGGCAGCGGTGTCGGAGCAGCCAGCGGTTCAGCGCGAGGACGGCTTCGGCGTCGTCGTTGACGCCGCGCAGCAGCACCATCTGGTTCCCGAGGACACAGCCGGCGTCGGCGAGCATCTCGAGCGCGGCCGCCGCCGCATCCGTGCACTCGGCGGGGTGGTTGAAGTGCGTGTGGACGTACAGGGGGCGGATTGTCTTGAGCTGCTCGCACAGGGCGGGGGTCACCCGCTGTGGGAGGGTCACCGGGTTTCGCGTGCCGAGCCGCAGCACCTCGACGTGCGGAATCGCCGAGAGCCGGCGCAGCAGATCGATGAGTCGGTCGTCGGCGAGGGTCAGCGGGTCTCCGCCAGAGACGATGACGTCGCGGATGGCCGGGGTCGCGGCGATGGCCGCGATGCCGGCGTCGAGCTCGCCCAGCGACGCGGCTGTGGCAGGGTCGGCGACCTTTCGCTTGCGCGTGCAGTGGCGGCAGTAGACCGGGCAGTTGTGCGTCACATAGAACAGGGCCCGGTCGGGGTATCTGTGGGTGACACCGGGGGCGATGAGGTGGCGCTCTTCGGCGAGCGGATCTGCGAGCTCGTCTGGGCTCGTGAAGAGCTCCTCGGGCTGCGGCACCGCTTGCCGGCGTATGGGGCAGGCGGGGTCCCCGGGGCGCACGAGGGAGGCGTAGTAGGGTGTGATCGCCACATCGAAGCGCGCGCTGGATTCTGTGAACGCGCGGCGCTCGTCCGGGCTCAGGGCGAGCGCGGCGTCGAGCTCGTCGATGCGCCGCAGTCGGTTGGCCTGTTGCCACCTCCAGCTGTTCCAGAGGTCGACAGGGACACCGCTCCAGGGCCCGGCCGGCCCACCGGTCGGGTTGACGGGCGAGAGTGCGTCGCTCAACTCTGACGGACGAACGCGTGGATCGCTGCGTTGAGCTCGCGGATCTCGGCGCCGGTCGCGCGGACAATCGCGTCGACAACGGTGAGCGCGAACCGCTCGCCGGCGACGAAGCGCGCCTCGAACGCGTCGCGCGGGATTAGGAGGACGGTGGCGTCAGTCACCGCGCGGCAGTGGTGCCGGTGGTGGAACGGCTCGAGGAGGGAGCCCTTGGAGAAGAGCGTCCCGGGGACGTCGAGCCTGGAAGGCGCACGGCCGTCTAGCGTGGCGTTCGACGCGTCTTCGAGCGAGACGGTGCCGTCGACGACGGCGTAGGCGCCGAACGAGACGTCACCGGGGCGAAAGACGGAGTCGCCCGCCTTGAAGTTGCGCCTGACGCCGATGGACTCGAGGGCGACGCGGTCGCTGGCGTCGAACGCGTCGAACGGGGCGGGCGTCCAGAACTCGTCGGGGAGTGCCATCATCAGCCCTTGAGGAGGCGGCCGAAGAGCTCGCGGAGCTCGCGTGACTCGAGGGCGGGGCCGATCCCGGAGCTCTCGAGGAGCGCACGGAGTCGCTGCTCGGTGACGCGCTTTCGCTGCTCGAGGGTCCGCGCGAGCTGCAGCACGACCTTGTGCGCGGCGAGGCTACCGTCCTCGCGGAGGCGGTCGAACGCGGCGCGAGTCAGCACGTAGCCTGAGGTCATCGAGATCGTCTCGACCGTCGCGGAGCGCGGCGAGCCGTCGATGAGGGAGAGCTCGCCGATGAACGCGCCAGGGCCGAGCTCTGCGAGAACGACGCGGTCGCCGGCGTCGTCGCGGGTGGCGAGGACGGCGAGCTCGCCGGCTTCGACGATGTACATGCCGTCGCTCGGGTCGCCCTGGCCGAACAGGCGCTCACCGGCCTGGAGCGTGAACGGCGTCGTCGCGCGGACGAGCTCGGCGAGCTCGGCCCGGTCGAGGTTCGCGAAGACAGGGATCTCGCGAAAGAACGTGTTGACGGCGAGGTTGAGCACGATGCTCGCAGCAGCAGGTTCGCGACGTATACCGCTCGCGCCAGTCGCGGTCCAGCCGGGCGCAGAGATCGTGGGGCGCGCCGGCGCAGACACTGCGGCAGCCAGGGCCGTACCAGCCTTCGGGGCATGCGTCCCACGCGCACGTCGGGAGGTCTCGGCGGGCCAGCCGCGGGTCGGAGACGCACTGGCTCCCCGTGAAGATCTCGGCGTCGCAGCAGGCGTGGCCACAACGCCCGCAGTGAAGCAACCGGCGGCTCGGATGACAAGCCCCGATAAACCTCGCAATCCAGCGAGAACGACAGGTCAGCCGGGCAGCCCGTAGCCCATCACGTCCCACCACTCCTGACGCGTCACCTGTGTCCTACTCGGGTGGGTCCTCGGAGCCATCGATGAAGTACGTCGACTCCGCGGCGACGCACATCGACAGCGGAGCCGCCTCCTCGTCCACGCCGGGCGGCGAAGCCAGTCGCATCGCTACTCTCTCATCAGCCCACAAGCAGGCGTCTGGCTCGATGTCGAACCGTCCGGACAGACCACGCGCAGGAACGAGCCTGGGTCGACACCGACCGCCGTATCCCAGCCGGTTGTCAGGGTGAGGTCAACATCCGTGAACTTCGCGCCCGTTAGGTCCGCATGGCTAAAGTCAACGTGCTCGAAGACGCAGCTACGGAACACCGCCATCGCGAGGTTCGCGCCCTGAAAGTCGACAAGCCGCAGATGCGAAGCCGAAAACGCTGCCGACTCGAGGGAGCTGCCCTGGAAGCTCGTGCGGTTGAACCGCGTGTCGCCCGCGAAGAACTCGGTCATGTCGCAGTCGATGAACGCGACGCTGTAACCTCGGAAGCCTATCCCGCTGTGTACGAATGACAACTCATGCATCGCGCCGCCGACGATCTCAACATCGTCCCAACGAATCGGCGACCCGATACCGTGGATGTGCGGCCGGTTCAAGACGGCGCGCTGCAGCTCCCGCGGCGGCTCTGAGAAAGACGTGTCGGTGCCCGACACATCTACAAAACTGGAGCTTAGCGCGAGGCCGTTGAGGATGTTGGTGGAATCTAGCGTCGCACGGGTAAAAGTCACAGGCTCCGACAGCGGGACCAGTGATTCGGATGAGTCCAGCCGCGACCCTAGCACCACGTAGACGGTCGAGCCGGACAGATCGACGTCCTCGAACTGCATTCCCTGTGACACACAGAGGTCAACGTGGGTCACTGTCCCTGTGACGAGATCCGGTCGGCCCTCTGCGTCGCAGTAACATGATCCACCCGGGTCCAAGTCGCACGTGGACTCGATGCGGCAGGAGGCGAGTATCAGACAGAGCAGAAGAACGGCTGCCACAGCGGAGGACCTCATCGGGCTGCCCCCCAGACAGGCGACCAGCGGCTCGGGCCGGCGCCGATACAGGTCGGCGCGATCGCGCCGTCTTCAAAGTATAGCGGACAGTCTCGGGGGCACGTTTGACAGTCCTCGCCGAAAGGTCCCCCCTGACAGACACCATCGCCGCAGGTGACGGCCGGCTCATCGCACGTGTGCACACGCGTGGGGATGCCGTCCCCACGATCCCGGTAGGTCCAGCCCGCGTTGCAGTCCTCCGGGCAGCTCTCGCAGTCTTCGCCCGGACCGCAGAAGTTGTCGCCGCACGACGGCGGGCAATCCCACGGACACCGCCGCGAGTTCTCCACCGCATCGCAGTAGCCATCGCCGCACGTCGAGCAATCCTGACCGCATAGATCTCGGAAGCGTCCGTTCTCACCGGGATCGCAGATGCCGTTTCCGCAACACACGTCCTGCCGGCACTCGCCGGCGACGCATGGACGGCCGCCAGGGCAGTCGGAGTCCGTGGAGCAGCCATCGGGCCAGGAGGGCTCACACCACGCGACACCCGGGAGACCGGCGCAATGGGGAGTTCCCCGGCAGTCAGGGTCCGCACAGTCGATGAGGCCGTCTCGAAAGTCGAGCGGAGCTCCGGACCCGTCTGGGGCCGGGATTACAGCCTCGGAGTCGTGGCCGTCCCAGCACTGCTCGCCCTGTTCATGAGTCCAGTCGGTCACAGTCGGTAGGTCGCACCGCAACCCCGCCGGGCAGTCAGCATTGACGCTGCAGCTCCAACGTCTAGGATTGGCGCAGATCGCCAAACAGTCCCCAGCGCACCAGAAATCCGGCTCATCCGAGTCCGGCGGAGTGTAGTCGAACTCTTGGCTGTCGAGTGCACACATCTGGTAGTCGTCGCCGAGCGGCGCACCGCAACTCCCGCAGAGGCCGTCGCCGCACGATCCGCAGTCAACGAAACAGTTCGAGACACTCTCCCCGAACTCGCATGCTCCGTCGCCGCACACGATGTCACAGTCGTCGGGACACGCGAGATGGGACTCGGACTCGTCGCACCGACCATCACCGCAGCAGGGGGTGGGGAACTCGGCCGGACAGCTCACACAGCTCTCCCCCGCGCTGATCTCGGGAATCCCGTCCCCGCATCGGCCATAGCGCACGACCGTGCCAGCCAAGTACCGCAGCAGCGCGCGATTGTCGACAGCCCGAGGCGACTCGAACACTTCCGGAGGGGGCAGCGTCCAGTTCATGAGCATCTGCCTCTCGACGTAGTTGATTCGACCTGCCGAGCGGTACTCGCTCAGCGCGTCCCGAACCTCGAGCGGAAGCGCCGAAGTCAACCCATGACGGGAATCCACCGCGAAGCTGATTGACTCGGCCAGTCGTAGCGGAAGGCAGTCGGACGACATCCGGGTCGCCGACGCGACCAGCGTGAAGGAGTCGTACGGTGGCGTTGGATAGCCGGGCAGCCAGTCGTCGTCGAAGGGCGGCTCCCATCCTGGCACCTCTGAGAGTAGGTGCAGCGCGAACGCGGCTTCGGTCGGGAGCGCGTCGCACACGGTGGTCTGCGCGCCAAGCGGCAGCGCCGCCGAGATCCCCTGAGCCAACGCTGTCTGTATGGTGTCCAGATCGTCCTTGACTTGGCGTTCGATGCTCGCCGACACGTCATTGATCTGGGCAGTGACCTGCTGCTCGATCTCGTACCTGAAGAAGCGACTGCCTAGGCCGGTTGGCGTCGGACGCATGTGGAGGTCGCCCCAGCCAAACTGAAAACTCCCGTTCTTGACTGGCCCGTGGACGTCATAGAAGCCAGGACTCAGCGCGACGTCCACGTGACCGAGGAGGTCGACATCGAGCCGGGTAAATGCACCAAAGCGGAAGGCCGCAGACGGCTGCGCGTAGACGCCGTGTTCGCCGTCGGCGAATTCTTCGAGCTGGTGCTGGAGCAGTCGGTTTCGGACGCCACCTGAGTGGTTCCCGGCTGCGCGCTGACAGTCGCCGGCGTACGAGCGTACGTTGGTCGTTGCCAGCGGCCGGTCTGCATCGGCCTCAACCACGCTCGTCACTAGGAGACCGGAGTCGAAGCGGTGAAACTGAGGCCCGGCGGCGGGATTCTGCACCGTCCACTGCGCAACGTCGTGGTCCGGGAAGAACCCGCTGAACCCGCCAAGATCGATATCGAACTGCGCGTGGCCGCTGCACCGCCGCAGCATCCAGCTCAGTTGAGGGTTATGGATTCTCCGATTCCCTTGTTGGTTCCGCTGCGGCAGACAGCCGGTCCCCGGCACCGGCTCGCCGTCCGCCGAGGTTGTCGCCGGGGGACACTCCCCGGCCGGACCGAAGGTGAAGTTCACCCGTGCGATCTCCGGGTCGATGTCGTCCACCGAGAGGTCAATGAGGGCCGCCATCGCATGCACTCGACAGAGTTCCTCGACGGCCGCCTCGTGTGTAACGCCGAGGGACGCCGAAAGCGCGTCGGCAGCAGCGACCAATGCGGGGAAGTCGCCGCGACTGCAGTTCGCGTACTGCACACTTGCGCAGATCTCGGGTGTGAGCATGCAGGCAGGGATCGGACAAGCGGTGGAGAGCATCTGAAGGCCGGCGGGCGAGACGTCCAGTATTGTGTCACAGGCGTCGGCGTACGCCTGAATCACGCGCGGCAAGTTGCGGCCAATCTCGACCTCGATGGTGTTGTATGTAGCGCCTTCTCCACGCGCCGACAAGGCCGCCAAGTCTTCACGAAGGTCTGCCCTCAACGGGACCGTCACCGCGGTCGAAGTAACTTGGTCGGCGACGCATCCAGACGACGAACAGCCGGACGCGAGCGCCGCCGCGAGCAGGACCTCCACTGCGCGTCTGACGCTACTCATTCGGGAAACACACATCTGCGGCCTCCTGGCTCTCTGTCACACACGGATATGCGTCGCCGACTTCCGAGAGCGAGTCGTCGTAGTCCTGGCAGCTCGACAGCATTGCTTGACACTTGAAGTACTCAATCACCGCGGCCTCACACGCGGAGCTGGACCCGTCGTCGAGATCCAGCACGGTCCCGTAGCAACCCTCTCGACACTCGTCGGAGGGCACGTTGAAGCAACTAAGTTCAAGCGCACAGATTGCGTCACACATCGCTACGAGCTCCGACGACAGCTCGGCAGGGGGGGCTGTGGGGCCGGTCCCGGTCTCGTGCGGTACCTCACCGAGATCCTCCTCGAGGTGGCACTCCGCATCGCACCCATCGCCGGAGATGTGGTTGCCGTCGTCGCATGTCTCGCCCTGGCTGTAGGCGACGATCTCATCGCCACAGTCCGTCTCCGGTAGCCGCCGGTCGCACACGCCGAAGCTGAAGCCGAGTCCGCTCTCGACACACGTCGTCGCCGCGGATCCGCCCGCCGCGGCAACGGCGGCGCAGTCGTTGTCCTCGAAGCAACCGGCGATACACAGCCCGATCCCCCCCCGAAACCGGCGTCGATGCACCGGTAGCCGTCGTCGACTCCGTCCCCATCGATGTCCTGGCTGCAGGTCGCCACCGGGTCGTCGAGCTTGCACGTCTGCGTGCAGGTGCCGGCCAGCACGGAGCCCGGCTCCATCATCAGGCACATCGGCTGCAGCCACGGCGCTCCGCCCACGCAGTCGCTGTGCGCGCTGCAGGGGCCACCAAGCGGCATCGTTCCGGGGACGCAGCCCTCGTCGTCGTCGCAGTCGGGGTCGAGGCAGTCGATCCAGCCGTCGCCGTCATCGTCGTCGAAGTTGCCGCAGTCGAGCTCGACGCCGCCCTCGTCGCCCCACACGATGTCGGGGCACGCGAGCGGGAGCAGCGCGCAGTCCGGGTCTGCGCAGTTCGCAAACCCGTCTCCGTCGTCGTCGATCGGCTCACCGTTCGGTTTGACGTTCGTGCAGCAGCCCTCGTCGAGGCCGCACCACGCCTCGCTCATGCACTCGGGGGCGTAGAGGCAGTCGTAGTCGTGGCAGTCGATGTAGCCGTCGTCGTCGTCGTCTTCGAAGTTGCCGCAGTCTTCGTCGCCGCCGCAGATGCTGCGACCGAAGCAGTCGGAGTCGGCGCAGTCGACGTCGCCATCGCCGTCGTCATCGATGCCGTCCGAGCAGCGCACCTCGGCGCCAGTACACAGCGTGTGAAACTTGCAGTCGGAGTCTGCACAATCGACGTCGCCGTCGTCGTCGTTGTCGAAGCCGTCTTCGCACTGGACCTCGGTCGCGGTCGCGCACTTCTGCCAGCACGCCGCCGTATCGCAGTCTGGCCATCCGTCTTCGTCCTCGTCGATGCAGCCGTCGGCTTCGTTCTCGAGCCTGCACGTGTGGTAGCGCTCGTCGCAGACGCGTGGCTCGGAGCATCCGTCGAGCTCGTCGCACATGCGGCGGCAGGTCAGCGGTCCGGGCTCGTCGCCGTAGAACAGCTGACGGCAGGACCCCTTGAACAGTGGGTCTTCGGGATCTGGGCCTACGCAGTCGGCCGAGGTCAAGCACATCGGGAGGCAGACACCGAAGATCGGGTCGCCGGTGACGGGGAAGCAGCGCGCGTGGTCGGGGCACGGGTGAATGTCGAAGTCATCCAACTTGCACCGCGCGGTGCAGAATCCGCCGGGCACTGACGAGACTGCCTCGGTGGCGCAGAGCCCACCTCCCGCGAAGTCCCTGCAGTCGTCGTCGTCGTTGCACGGATCGCCAAGTCGCGTCGCAGTCGGCTCGGGGCCACCATCGCCGGTCGCGCCGGACCCCTCGTCCGGTCCAGACCCCTCGCCCGAGCCTTCGCCGCCCGCGCCCGGCTGGCACGCCGGATGGCTGGCGCAGTCGGAGTCATTGCAGTTCACGTCGCCGTCGAGATCTTCGTCGACGCCCTCAGGGTCGTCGCAGCTCCACTCGCGGGTCGATCGGCACGGGGCTACGTTGCGGCAGTCGAAGTCCGCGCAGTCCAGATACCCATCGGCGTCGTTGTCGAGCCCGTCGTGGCACGAGCTCGGCGCTTCGAACGCTGGTGTACACAGCGCGAACGCCCCGCAGTCCGCGTCAGCGCAGTCGACGTCACCGTCGCCATCGTCGTCGACGCCGCCCACGCACGCGGATTCCGCGCCGACCTGACAGGTCAGGTCCCCAACACACTCGGAGTCGTCACAGTCGGTGTCGCCGTCGCCGTCGTTGTCGAGCGCATCGCCGCACACCTCGTGGTCCGCGCTCATGCACAGCCCGCCGGAGCAGAACCCTCCCGCCCCGCAGTCGCGCCCGCAGCCGCCGCAGTTGTGTACGCTCGACGCGAGCGTCGTCTCGCAGCCGGTCCACACGCGATCGTCGCACGAGGCAGTGCCCGTGCCGCACGCGAGCAACCCGGTCTCGGCGCACAGCGCGTTCGGGGCAGCGGAGACCAGTGTGGCGACGGCGGTAGCGTCGAGGGCGACGCTGAAGATCGCGACGTCGGACAGGCGGCCGCTCAGACCGGTCACGCCGGACTCGACGAACAACGGTCCGCCGATCGTCAGCGGCACCTCGGGCTCGACCGGGCCGTCCGGCGGCGTGCCAGCCATCGTCAGCGCCGCGGACGTCCCGTTGACGTAGATCGCTGGCGGACCATCGTCGAAGACGACCGCGACGTGCCCCCAGACCTCGGCCGCCAGCGTGGTGGCCGTCGTGAGCGTCAGCACCTCGGGCCCGGTCGTGCCCACTCGCTGCACCTCGAACGTGACCGCGCCGCCCGCCTCAAGGCGGATCGTCCAGCCCGTGCCTCCGAAGTCGCTCGGCTCGCGCTGCGCCAGGACGACGGCCGCGCTCGCAACCCCGTCGGGCCGCACCCAGAACGCGAGCGTCAGCGGGTCGCCCAACGGCGGCAGCTGCACTCCTTCGGCAGCAGCCCCACGCCCGCCACCAAACACGGCCGAGTACTTGTCGGCCGCGCGGCCCTCTCCCCAGCTTCCGGTGCTGCGGCCCGCGCCGATGCCGACCACGTGGGTGGCACCGACCGCGTCGGCGCCGACGGTACCGGCGCCCTCGTCGAGTGCCCAGTACGCCTTCAGCTCGCCGCCGCACGTCGCAGGGACGCACGAGCCCAGCTCGCAGGTGTATCCCGCGGCGCATGCGTGGCCGCACGAGCCACAGTCGAACGCGCTCGCCTGCGTCTCGCCGTCCATCAGCCGCGGGACCGTCGAGAAGTCGAGGCCAGACAGCATCCAGACGTCGTCGATCTTCAGCATGGACGAGTTGCCGAAGGGGTCTGAGCACCCCATCATCGCTTCCGTCATCACTCCGGGCGGGCCATCTCCGTCCATCGTCGCGCTTGCGTCAATCGCGAGCTCGACGTCGCCGTCGACCCACGCGCGCACGCTGCTCCCGTCTTTCAGGCTGAACGCGACGTGGTGCCATGTGTCCGGTGTCAGTGCGGTGGGCGACCGCCACATCTCGAAGCCGTCGTCGGAGTACTCGATCACGAGCGGATGCTGGTCCTCGACGCCGAACCAGATCCCCTCGTCGCCGGCAGCGCCGGCGCCAACCTTCATGAACACGGGCTGCATGCCGCTCGTCCCGGTCGGGAGGTTGACCCACGCTGCCAGCGTCCGCGCGCTGCCCCGATCCCAATCGGGGCCGGCGCCGAAGTCGATCGCCGCGGTGCCCCCGCAGTCGATCGCGCCGCCCCGCATGCCGGTGACGCCGAGCGTCCCGCCAGTCAGCGCGCCGTCGTGCCCGCCGGGTCCGTCGTCGAGCACAGGGCTGGTGGCACCGTCGAAGGTCCAGTGCGCCAGCACCGACGCCGTATCGGGGCCGCAGGTCGCCGCGCCGTCGGTCAGGGCCTGCGCGGCGACGCGGGCCGCGACGTCCGGCAGCGCTAGGACGTCGGCGGGATCGGCGTCCGTCGCGTCACACGCGGCCAGGGTCGCGAAGGCGATCGCCAGGGCGGTGCGTCGCGCACGTTGGGACGGTGGGGCGTTTGCATCGCGGTGGGGCCCGGCCTGCGGCCGGGGGGCGATGCGTGGCATCGCCCCTACTACGTTATGCTGCTGGGGGGGGTAGAAGTGATTTTGGCGCGGGCGCTAAGGCTTGCGGTTGCGGTTGTTACGGCAACTTCTCTGCTTGTGCGCTGTCCCATGGTTCTCCCCCGGGAGTTGGCGGTACCGCCTTGTTTGGTCCGTGATTGCACGGAGGCCTACGAGGCGGCCGGCCAGATTGGTTTCTGACGCGACAGGTTCCTGTCGGTTGGCTACGGCTTGGGCAGTGTGACGAGAGGGCGGATCGGCGTCAAGGGGGAATCTGCTAGGCGGCGATCCGTCCACGGGGCGAGTTCGCATTCGCGGATCCGACTGCGCGGCAACCTGCCGGCCTGTGTGTGCCGGATCCGCGGGATGACCTCGGCCGACGCTGCTGGTAGGCGTGCCACGTCGACGTTCTTCAACTCGAACCTGGAGCCCCTCCGCCGACTCGCGGATCGTCCAGTTCAAGGCGGCGCCTGTCGGTGACCGCCTGGACTCGGGCGTTCGGGTACGCTGCCTTGGCGCTGCGAGCTCGTCGATGAACACGGCGGTGCGGGTCGCCTTGTTCATCTCTGGACCTGACTGTTTCACGGATCTCGGATACCTCGATCTGCATGGCGGACCAGGACCCGTCGCCGGAGCTGCACCGCACCGCGGTCGAGTAGCCGTGCTCCGCGCGCCCCTGTAGACTGCGTTGAGCCCAGGAGGTCTCATGGCCCGTGTCTGCCCGCGCCGCGCTCTCGCGGCCATCGTGCTGGTGTCTGCTGCCGCTTCGTGCGGCGGCGACGACTCCGAAGATCAGCTCCCCGACCCGGAAGATCAGCTCCCCGAGGGGTGCGACCAGCTCGTCGAGCCGAGCGCCGACGACCAGACCGCCGTGCAGACGGCGCTGATCGTGGCCGCCGAAGACAGCACGGTCTGCCTGGCGGAGGGCGAGTTCCGCTTCACGACGGAGCTATCGATCGACGTCGAGGGGGTGACTCTTCGCGGCGCCGGGATGGACCTGACGACCCTGGACTTCTCGGGCCAGGAGGTTGGCTCCGGAGGCAACGGCATCAAGGGCTCGTCGGACCGGCTCACGTTCGAGGACTTCCAGGTGCGCGACACGCCGGGCGACGGCATCCGCGTCGATGACGCACAGGACGTGACGTTTCGCCGCGTCGAGGTGGCGTGGACGGCCGAGCAGTCCGAGACGAGCGGGGCGTACGGGCTGTACCCGGTCGGCTGCGACGGAGTCTTGATCGAGCAGTGCGTGGTTCACGGAGCGCGCGACGCGGGTGTGTATGTCGGGCAGTCGAACGACATCGTCGTTCAGGACAACGAGGCCTGGGGGAACGTTGCAGGGATCGAGATCGAGAACTCCAACGGCGCCGAGGTGCGGCGCAATCACGCGCACGACAACACGGCGGGGATTCTGGTGTTCAACCTCCCCGGGCTGTCGCAGTACGGGGCCGGCGCGCTCGTCCATGACAACCTCGTCGAGAACAACAACGTCCCGAACTTCGGCGTCGCCGGCACGATCGTCGCCAACGTCCCGGGGGGGTCCGGGATGATCATCCTCGCGTGCGACGACAACGAGCTGCGCGACAACACGGTCCGCGGGAACGTGACGGCGGGCCTCATCGTGTTCACCTACTTGCCGGGGCTCTTCGGGACCTACGACGATCCAAACTTCGACCGCGAGGCGACGGGGAATTGGGTCCACGGCAACACGTGGGAAGAGAACGGGACGGCGCCAATCGGAGCGCTGCACCGGGTCGTCCCGAGCGGAGTCTTCCCGACGCCGTCGCCCGACATCGTGTTCGACGGCTGCGCCACGCGCGATGGCGACGCGCCGACGAACTGTGTGGAAGAACCAAACGCGACGTTCATCGATCTCGACTTCTGCGGCGGGTTCGACGCCGCGTCGACCGACGCGGCCGGATACGCCTGCTCGGGCGAGGCGATCGAGGCGCGGCCTTGACGACGAAGGGCTCCGCAGCTCGGCGTCCGGGCGCCTGGGCTGGCGCGGCTCTCGCTCTGGCGACCTGGGGGAGCGGCTGCGCGGACGAGGTCGACGACCGCGGTGCACCGCCATACGAGACGCTGTCGGAGTATGGGTTCTTCGAGGCGCCTCTTGTCGATCTGCAGCCCGTCGACGGCGTCATTGAGTATATCCCCGCGTCGCCGCTATGGGCGGACTTCGCCGACAAGGGCCGGTTCCTCGTGCTGCCACGCGGCGCCCAGATCGACCCGCGGGGAGACGACGAAGACTGGGAGTTCCCGCTCGGCACGGTCCTCGTGAAGACGTTTTTGCTGGCCGGGGATCGTCGGGATCCGATCGAGACGAGCCGTGTCGTGGAGACGCGGTTGCTCGTGCGCGACGAGACGGAGCGGGGGTGGTCGGCGTACACGTATGTTTGGAACGAAGCACAGACGGACGCCACACGTGTGATCGCAGGGCGGCGGCTCACGTTCGAGGTGGTCGACGAGGCCGGCGCGACGACGGAGCAGGTGTACGTGGTTCCAAACGAGAACCAGTGTCGCGACTGTCATGCGCGCGACGATCGGACCGTGGTCCTCGGCTTCAACTCGTTGCAGCTCGACCACGAGCGGGCGTTCGGCGACGCGACGGCAAATCAGCTCGAGCGCCTCGACGCCCTCGGGGTGTTCTCGACTCCGCCGACGAGGACGGAGGCGGCGTTGGTGTCTCCGCGCGACGAGAGCGCCTCGGTGGAGTGGCGGGCGCGCTCGTACCTGCACGCGAACTGCTCGCACTGCCACCGCCCAGGCGGCGACGGGGGTCGTTCGGGGCTTGATCTCCGGGCGTACCAGACGGAGCCGGGGCACTACGGCGTGTGCAAGCCGCCGGCTGCGGCGGGCGCGGGCGCCGGCGGTCGGTCCTACGACATCGTGCCGGGGCGGCCCGACAGCAGCATTCTGCCGTTCCGGATGGCGTCGTTGGATCCGGAGGCGCGGATGCCCGAGCTTCCGAGCCGCCTGCGGGACGAGCTGGGGATCGAGCTCGTTCGGGCTTGGATCGCGGGCCTGGACGGCGACCCCTGCGGCCTCCCGTAGACGGACCGCGCGACCGCGCGTGGGCGCTACCGACCGCCGTACGGGTCGGTGAGCGGTCCGGTGTTGCGCGGCGCAGACGGGATGCTGACGCGCCCGTTGCCGCCAGACGAGCGCCCTCCGCCGCCGGACGAGGTTCCGCCGCCGCCGCCGGAGGCGGGCGCGGCGCGGAGCTCAACGAAGACGGGGGCCTCGGAGCGGCGGAGCGGCACGTCCTGCGTGGTTGCGCGGAAGCCGGGCGCGGTGACCTCGAACTTGAGGCTCACGGGGGGCGAGCTTGGGTCGCGCGTGAAGTAGAAGATGTGCGGGAGCGCGACGGGCTCGTCGTCGGATCCCTCGATGCGTGCGACGGCTTCGGCGGTGTCGGGGCGCACGCGAAGGTCGATGGGCACGACGGTCGCGGCGACGGCGGTGGCGGCCGATGTGAACGCGCTGTCGATTCGCAGGCGCGCGACCTCGATGACGGGCTCGACGAGCGCGAGGTCTGCCGCCGGGGGCGTCGGCGGCGTGGCCGCGGCGGGCTCGGCTCCGGGCTCTGCGGCGGGGGTGGCTGCGACGGGGTCTGCGGCGGGTTCGTGGACGAGCGCCATCAGCGCGACACCGACGAGGACGACGAGGCCACCGATGGCGGCGGCGATCTTGACGACGGGGCTCTTGGGCCCGGCGGTCGCGTGCGGCCCGGACGGGATGTCGGCGGCAGCGCCGAGGGTGTAGCGCGAGGCGCCGGACTTGACGCCGAGGGCGTCGAAGGCGTCGGAGCGGACGCCTGCGCTGGGGGTCTGATTCGGGGCGTCGTCGAACGCGCGGGTCTGCTCGGGCCCGCTGCGGGCGATGGAGGTGGTGCCGGTCGTGCCGCCGAGACCGTAGATCGGGGCGACGCCGTCGAGGGCGTTCAGGAGGTTGCGGACGTCGTCGAAGCGGTCGTCTGGCTTCTTCGCCATGCAGCGGCGGACGATCTCTTCGAGCTCGGGCATCGGCTCGAGGTTCGGGTCGATGTCGGCGAACGTCGGGATGGGCTCGTTGACGTGCTTGATGAGGATGCCGACGGCGTCGTTGGCGGTGAACGGCGGCGCGCCGGTGAGGCACTCGAACATGACGACGCCGAGGGCGTAGATGTCGGAGCGACCGTCGAGCTCGAACGCGCGTGCCTGCTCGGGGGACATGTAGCGCGGCGTGCCGAAGATCATGCCGGCTTGCGTCAGCGTGGCGCTGCCGTACTGCTTGTCCTTGAGCTTGGCGACGCCGAAGTCGAGGACCTTGACGTGGTCTTCGTCGGCGCCGCGTGAGACACGGTTGAGGAAGATGTTGTCGGGCTTGATATCGCGGTGGACGAGGCCAGCGCTGTGCGCCTCGTCGAGTGACCGGCAGGTCTGTCGGACGACCTCGATGACCCGTCCGGGCGCCAGCCGTCCCTCGCGCTGGAGCAGCCCTTCGAGGCTGGAGCCGTCGAGGAGCTCCATGACCATGAAGAGGACGGTGCCCTCGCGACCGAAGTCGAAGATGCGGATCGTGTTCGGGTGTCGGAGGTTCGAGGCGGACTTCGCCTCGACCTCGAACCGCTTGACGAGGGTCTCGTCGGAGACGAGGTCGGGGATGAGGGTCTTGATCGCGACGGGGCTGTCGGTGCGGATGTTGCGGCCGCGGTAGACCTTGCCCATTCCGCCGGCGCCGATGAGCGCCTCGACGCGGTACTTGCCGTCGATCAGCTGGCCGACGAGGTCGCCGGGTGAACCGCCGCTCATCGCCTGGGTCGCGCTCGCGACGTCGTGCTCGCTGGTGTCGCCGTCCCGCTCGGAGGCGTCTTGTTCTCTGATCTTGCTGTCGTCCACGCGGCCTCGACGCGAGCGGGAAACGGGAGTGACGCTAGTGCAGGGTAGCGGGCGGTGTCAACGACGTGCGGGGCTGTGGGATGGGCCCGACCGGGGCGCGAGAGGCCGGCTGTCGACGCGCGGTGGTGCCCCGGCGTCATGGGGTGCGGCGGCTTCGGACGCAGTGTTTGTATGCGGCGGCGCCAGCCCGGGAGGGGGCCCGCGCGCGGCGAGGCCGGGCGCCGCAGGGAGCGGGTCCGGGCGGGTTGGACGCGGATGCGCAGCTAGACGCGGATGCGCAGCCGCGACCGGCCGCCGCCGACCTTCTCGACGATAATCTGCGCCGCGATGCGCTCGCGTAGCGTCTCGACGTGGGAGATGACGCCGATCTGCGTGCCGCCGCCCGCGCAGAGGCGCTCCAGCGCTGCCATCGCGATGTCGAGCGTGTCGGTGTCGAGCGTGCCGAACCCCTCGTCGAGCAGGAGCGTCTCGATCGGCATCTGGGTCTGTCGATAGTCCGAGAGCGCTAGCGCCAGCGCGAGGGAGACGAGGAAGGTCTCTCCGCCCGAGAGGGTCGTCTGCGGCCGGATCTGGTCGGCGTGTTCGTGGTCGCAGATCGCGAACGAGAGCTCGGGGTTCCCCTGGTCGTCGGTCGCGACGACGAGTGAGTACCGTGGCGCGAGCTCGCGGAGGCGCAGGTTGGCGTTGTCGACGAGCTCTTGGAGGTTGAGCGACTGTGCGAACCGCTTGAACGCGAGGCCGTCGCGGGTGCCGATCAGGGCATGCATCCGATCCCACAGGCGCGCCTCGCGTTCGGCCCCCTCGAGCTCAGCGAGGAGCTGCGCGTGGCGGGCCCGCGCGTCTTGCTGAGCGGCGAGCTTCTCGCCCAATGTTCCGACCTCTTGCTGCGCGGTCTCTGCGGCGAGCGCCGCCGCGCGGTCAGCCGCGGCGAGGGAGTCGATGTCGACCGACGGTTCCCTTTCGTCGGCCGGCTCCAGCTCGGCGGGGCGGGAGGCCGCGTGCTGCGCGACGTCGGCGCGGACCTGGTCGAGCTGGCCGCGAGCGACGTCGCGGCGCGTCTCTGCCTGGTTCACCGTCAGACGCTCGCGGTCGCGGGCGTCTGGCGCGAGCGTCATCGACTCCAGGGTCGCGAGGTCGGGGATCCCCGCTGAGAGCATCGCGTCGGCCAGGGCTGTCTCGTGCTCGCCGACCTGCGACTGGACACGCTGGTGGGCGGCGGCGCGCTCCTCCAGCGCGGCCGCGGCCGCGGCGTTCCGCTGATGCCAGGCCGCGGCGGCGGCACGGGCCGCGTCGAGCACGCGGCCGGCGGCGTCGAGCCCGGCGGCGAGGCGCGCTCGCACGGTCGTCGGATCGTCGCCGATCGCGGCGAGCAGCGCGCGCTCGAGCTCCACCGCCGACGGCGGCGGGCGCTCGTCGGTGGGCGCGGCCTCTTCGCCGGCCTCGGTGTCGGGACCAGCATCACGAGCATGCTGCGTGTCGACGGCGTCCAGCGAAGCGACGTCGGGTTGCAGCGATCGGGCGAGGTCGTGTGCCGTGCGTCGCGCGTCTCGCTCGAGGGCGGCGGCGTCCTCGATGCGTCGGCCGGCGGCGAGGACGCTCTCTTCGAGCCCAACGAGCGTGGTCGCCGCGCGGGCGACCGTCGCGGCGTGGGCGGCCTCTGCACGCTCGGCAGCCGTCCACGCAGCCCGGGCGCGCTCGATGGCGGCGTGGCGCGCGACCGCAGACGCCCGCTCTGCTGCCAGGGCCTCGCGCCGCGCGGTGACCGCGCCGGACAGCCCGGCGCGCTCGGCGCTCACGTCGAGGGCCTCTGCGTCTTCGCTGACGATGGCGGCGCGCGCGGCGGCGGCTGCCGCGGCGGCGGCACTCGCGCGGCGGTCTTCGGCGGTGGCGGCCTGCGCGGAGTGCTCGGCGCGCGCCGCGGCTTGTGCGGCGTCTGTCGCAGCGGCCCGGTGAGCGGCGGCGGCGGCGGCGGCGGCCGCGCGTGCCACCTGGAGGGCGGCCCGCGCCTGCGCACGCTCGGCGTCGAGGGTGACCTCGAAGTCGTGCGAGAATGGGTGGTTGATGGCGCCGCAGAGCGGGCACGGCTCGCCGTCGACGAGGTCGGCGCGCCGGTCCGCGAGCGAGGCGACGCGGTCGAGCGCCCGCGCGGCCTCTTCGCGCGCCTCGACTGCGGCGAGCGCCGCCTGCTCAGCGGCGGCGGCCGGGTCGAGCTGGGCGACGAGATCGGCGGCGGCCGCCGCGGCTGCGGCCGCGGACGCTGCGGCTTCGGTCGCGACGGTGCGCGCTGAGACCGCGACGCACTCGAGAGAGTCGAGCGCGCCGAGCGCGGTCGACCGCGCGTCCAGGGTGGCGACCTCCTCGGACAGCGCTCGGATCGCCTCGGGTACGGCCGCCTCGAGCCCCCCTTGTGCGTGACTACCGAGCAGCTCGGCGAGCGCTTCGGCGGCGGTGGCGGTCGCGGTCGCGAGGGTTGCTGCCCTCTCTACGAGCACCGCGTGCTCCCGGTGCGCGCGGTCCCGATGCGCGGCCGCTTCGGTGGCAGACTTCGTGGCGTCTTCGGTGCGGCGCTCGGCGGCGCGGAGGGCGGCCTCCTCGCGCCCGAGCGCGGCGATTCGCGCCTGCAGGGCGATCGCGCGGTCGAGGAGGGGTGCCTGTCGCGCGGCGGCGGCAGCGGCGGCGGCGTGGGCCTCCTCTGCTGCGGTCGCGGACGCCAGGAGGGCAGGCCCCACGACGGCGACGGTCTCGACCGCCGCGGCCTGCGCCTTCCACTCCGCCTCGGCGCGTTGGGCCTCGCGGCGCTGACGGTCGAGCGCTCGAGCCGCCTCGGCGACGGGTGCGCAGCGCTCGGCGTCGGCGAGCCGCTTCCGTGCAGGCTCGAGTGCCTCCCACTCGGCGTCGGCGGCGGCGACTCGGGCGAGGGCTTCGGCGTGCTTTCGCGCGAGGTCGCGCTCCGTGACAGCCCATGTGAGCGCGGCGGTCGTCTGTTTGTTGGCCTGGAGGGCTTCGCGAGCGGTCTGTCGCGCAGCCTCTAGCGTCTGCGCGAGCGCTGCGAGGTCGTGCTCTCCGAGGAGCGCGATGCCGCCGACCTTGGCGGTCAGGGCATCGACCGCGGCGCGAGCGCTGCGGCTCCGCTCCATCGCACGGGCGCCGATCTGCTGGTAGCGCTCGGTCGAGGTGAGGCGCTCCAGGATGGTAGCGCGCTCCTCTTCGGAGGCACGTAGGAAGGCGGCGAACTCGCCCTGGGCGAGGAGCATCGACCGGCGGAACTCCTCGGCTGTCAGCCCCTCGAGCGCGTCGCGGAAGGCGGGGCCGTAGAACTTCTCGCGGTTGTCGGAGACGGCGGCACCGACTTCGATCCCGAGCGGCGTGACCTCAACGATCGTGCGCCGCGGCTTCTGGAGAAAGCCGTCTGGCTTCTCTCGTGCGCGCCAGCACTCCCAGGTGGCCCGGTAGTGCTGTCGCTTTCCGTTTGGCCGGATCTTCGAGAACTCGACCTCGGCCATGCAGCGGCCGGTGCCGCGCGACATCACCATGCGCGCGTCGGTCGCCGCGTCGCCGTGGCGCCCCGCGAGCCTAGGTGTGGTGCCGAAGAGCGCGAGCGACACGGCGTCCATCAGAGTGGACTTTCCGGCGCCGGTCGGGCCGACGATCAAGAAGAGTGGGACCTCGCGCAGATCGCGGTCGAGGTCGATCTCGTGCGTCCCATAGAGCGAGTTCAGGTTCTCGAGCTTTACGCGGTGGAGCTTCAAGCGTCCTCCACGAGGAGCTCTCGGAACGCGACGAGCAGCTCTTGGGGCGGGGGCGAGCCGTGACGCACCGTGTGCAACCGCACGAAGACCTCTTCGGGGTGCATCTTTGCGAGCGGACGACTGGCGCGCCGCGTCTTGCGGTTCCCGCTGTCGACGGCCTCGACGGGCGCTCGTCGCGCCTCGACGTGAAGCAAGCGTGGCCGACGGTCCTCTGGCAGCTTCGCCAGCGTGTCGTGAAGCTGGCGTGCGGTCCCCGCGTCGGACTCGTCGACGGTGACGATGGCAGTGACGTAAGGCTCGAGATCCTGCTCCCACGACAGGTCGCGCAGACCACGCACGACTTCGTCGATGCGCCCCTCGAACGTGACGATCCGGCGAAAGGTGGGGACCTCGATCGGACGCACTCTCGGGGGTGCGCCAGGCTCGATGTCAACACACAACACGACGCGCGGGGTGCGCGCCTCGCCGCGGGTCACGGGCACCGGAGTCCCCGAGTACCAGACCCGACCGGCGTGGACGTCCATCGCGCGGTGAATGTGTCCGAGCGCGACATACGAGAAGCGGCGGTCGAAGATGTCTGCTTCGAACCCGCCGACCGACTTTGATTGGTGGAGCGCGGTTCCGAAGTCACCTTCGTCGACGCCCACACACGTCAGGTGCCCGGTGGCCATCAGCGGCGCGCCGTTCGCGACCGCGGCGCATGCGTCGGCGAGGCGCGTGTAGAGCCTGGCAAACTCGCGCCGGAGATCGAACCGCAGGTCCGCGTCGCTGCGGCCGATCGAGCGCACGCCGAGCTTGTATTCGTGCACGTACGGGAGCGCCCCGACGACGAGGCCGACGCCGCCTCGGTCGCGGTCGGGCACCACACACACGAAGCGGTCGATCGGATCCGTCGAGGTGTAGCCTCCGATCACGGTGACGTCGAGGGCGCCCAGCACGGCACGCGGTGCGTCGAGCCGCACAGAGGAGTCGTGGTTTCCGCCCACCACGACCACCTTCGACAGTGACGTCCGTCGGCGCAGCTCGGCGAGGGCGCCGTAGTAGAGTGAGAGGGCCTCTGCCGACGGCTGGAGGTGGTGAAACACGTCGCCCGCGACGACGAGGACATCGACGGCCTCGGTCTGCACGGTGTCGACCAGCCAGCTCAGGAACCGGGCGTGCTCGTCGTCGCGCGATGCTTGGTTGAGGGTCGCCCCGAGGTGCCAGTCCGACGTGTGCAGGATGCGCATACGGCGCGCCTAGCCGACCGGTTGCGCGGCGACAAGCGGGCTGATGCGACGTGGGAGCAGGAGCAGGGTCGAACAGACGCGAGGACGTCGAGCCGGCGGCTCAGGCGTCGTCGTCGTCCCGGACCCACCAGCCCATTGGCGCGGCATCTCGCTCACACGCGGCGCCGGGCTGTAGGCGTGCGCGGCGCGTGACGCGCGCCATCGCGCGGAGCTCGTCGATCAGACGCTCTCTCTTCTCGTCTGGGTTCATGACGCGACCTCATGGTGGGGCGGCGCGGAAGCCCGCTCGCGAGGAGGCAGCGTAGGCGACGGCGCCCGGTGTCGCAAAATTACCTACATCGACGCACAGAAGATCGCGGTTCTGGCGCGGCTCCACTTCCCTGAACCACCCGGTCGCGTTAGAGTGCTGCGTCATCGCTCCTACCCTGGCACGTCCCATGCGCCTCAGACACCTCACTTCGGTCCTGGCAACCCTCTCGCTTGGCCTCGCTGGAGGCTGCGCGCCAGAGCGGAACTGCGATGTCGAAAACACGCGCGACTTCGTCTCAATGGGGGCTCGAGGGTGCGGCAACGCCGAGGGCGACTCCGGTCGTGTCGGCGGCCGCTCGGACTCTGGCGTCACGACGCAAGAGGACACGACGTCTGCCACGGACGCGGAGGGGGAAGACACCGCGACCGACGCCCCTGCGACTCCGGAGGTGACCGGCGACGCGCCGCTCGAGATCTCGATCGACACGGGCGGTGGCCGCGACGTCCCGACGGGGCCGGACGCGCGCGTGGAGGACGAGTGCGCCGAGGTCACGACCGTTGGCGACCCAGTGTACTCGCCGATCGACATCATCTGGGCGGTCGACACGTCGGGGAGCATGGCCGAGGAGGCGGCGATCGTCGCGGAGCAGCTCAACGCGTTCGTGACGTACATCGAGGCATCGGGCCTGGACGTGCGTGTCGTGATGGTGGGTGACTCGTCGGTGTGTGTCCCGGCACCGCTGTCGGGCGGCGGCTGTCCTGACACGTCGAGCGAGCGCTACCTTCACGTGAACGCGACGGTGGCGAGCACGGACGCGTTCGATGTTCTGATCGCGAACTGGGACAACTACAGCAGCTTCTTGCGCCGCGAGGCGATCAAGCACTTCGTCGTCGTGAGCGATGACGAGAGCGCGCGGCAGTTCCCGTACTTCCGGGACGCACTCGCCGAGCGGGGACTCCGCTACTTCGTCTTCCACGCGATCGTGTCGCTGACGGAGGGCGACTGCTTCTTGGGCATCTGCATGGGCTGCACGGGCCCGAACGGGAGCGCGGAGGCGATGGGTCGGGTCTACATGGCCGCGGCGAACTCGACGGGCGGCACGCAGAACAGCATCTGCGCGTCGGACTGGACGCCGACGTTCGAGGGGATCAGCGACAACGTGATCTCCGGCGCCGTGCTGCCGTGCCAATACGGCATCCCGGACCTCGGTGAAGGTCTGATCATCGCGTACGACCAGGTCGACGTGACGATCAACGGGGTGCTGTTGACGCGGCACATGGACGGGTCCGGCTGCCTGACGGCGCCGGGCTGGTACTACGACAACAACACGGCGCCGACGCAGGTCAACCTGTGCCCGAACGTGTGTGGCTCGGGCTTCGACGGCGACGAGATCAACATCGAGTTCGGCTGCGTGAAGGGGTGACCTGCGTCGCCTTGGGCGCCGACGCTAGCGTCGCACGGGCTGCTCCACGGAGCTTGCGGCGGGCTGTGCTGCGCACCTGAAGGGGAGTCGATCGGGAAGGGCCAGCGCCTCGTGCATGGGCATCGGCCTGCCAAAGCCGTACCCTTGGATGACCTCTACGCCGGCATCGACCATCTTCTGGCGCTGCTCCTCGGTCTCGACTCCCTCGGCGACGGTCTCCATCTCCTTGCTTTGCGCGAACCGAACGAGTGCGGTTGCGTTCTGGCGCTTTCCGGGGGGCGCAGGCTGCACCCCCGAGGCCTGAACGACCGACTTGTCGAGCTTGGCGCGGGTGAACGGCAGGTCGAGGACAGTGCTCACGGCGGTCTCGCCGACGCCGAGGTCATCGATGGCGACGCCGAAGCCTACCTCGCGGAGAACACTGACCGTGCGTGCGGCGGCTTCGAAATGCTTGAATCGGCGTGACTCGGTGAGCTCGAGCTCGACGTCGCCGGGGTCGACTCCCGCGTCGCGGGCGAGGGCTGTCGCGATCTCTGCGAAGTCCTCGCGCTGAAGCTGCATGGGCGACGCGTTGACGCCGATGGTGACTCGGTGCCGCCCCCGGTCGCGCCACGCGCGGGCAAAGCCGAGCGCGCGGCGCAGCACGTTCTCACCGAGCGCGTGGATCAGGGCGACCTCTTCGGCGACGTCGATGAAGAGCTCTGGGCTGACCCGGTCTCCGTTCTCGCGGGTCCAACGCGCGAGGGCCTCGAAGCCGACGATGCGTCCGGTCTTGGCATCGACCTGGGGCTGGAACCAGACGTCGACCTGGTCGCGCTCAACCGCGTGCCGCAGCTCGCGCTCCAGCGTGGCGCGGAGCTCGGCGCGCTCGTGGATCTCGCGCTCGTAGTAGCGGACGGCCGACTCTTCCTGCCCGAGGCTGGCGAGCTCGGCGGCGGCGGCGGCGTTCTGAATGAGCTGACGTGCGGGCGGGGCGTCGCGGCCAAGGCGGCCGACGGCGACGCCGACCCACGCTTTTAGCTGACGCTCGTGCGCGGCGATGCGGAAGGGCTCGGCGAACGCGCGCAGGACGGAGCCGGCGACCCGCGACGCTCCCGCCGTGTCTGCGTGGTTTTCGCCGCTCTCGCTCAGCAGGATGCCGAACTGGTGGTCACCGAGGCGTCCGACGACGTCGGTGCCGCGGACGAGCGGCTCGAGCCGAGCGGCGATCTCGCGCAGCGCGGCGTGCTCGATGTCGGTGCCGTGCAGGCGCCCGAACGCGGCCAGGTCGGGGACATCGATGTGAAGCACCGCGGGCACGCGTCCGGAGCGGCGCGCGAGCTGCTGGGCAACCTTCTCTGCGAACGATGCCCGCAGGGGGAGGTTGACGATCGGGCAGCGGTCGCGGTCACCGGTCGCGCGGGGTCGGACCGCTGCGGCGCGGACGACGCTGGCGGCGAGCATACAAACATCGAAAGTGGACGACCCGGTCGGCGCGCCGTGTGGGGTCAGTACATCGAGCGCAGCGACAAGGCCATTCGATCCGGGCACGCCGATCGTGAGCAGCTCACCCATGCCCATCGCTCGCGCGGCCGCCCAGAAGTGGTCGGAGCGGTGCCCTCCGAGGAGAGGGCCGGAGTAGGCAACGAACGCCTCGGTGGGTCGAAGGCCGCTGTCTGACGGCGCCAGCGGCTGGCGCGGGAGGCTGGCGATCACGGAGTCGGGCAGCACGTCGCCGGAGCCGACCGCCCGCCACTCACCAGGCGTCGCGACCCACGCGATCGCGGCGGCGCCCACGGCATAGCGCTCGACGAACTTCGCGACGAGCGGCAGGGCCCGCGCGGAGTCGTCGCGATCGGCGACCGCGGCGAGGAGGGCGGTTGCCTCTCGAGCGCACAGCGCGCGGCGCTCCGGCTCGGTGATCTCGACGGCGACCATCATCAGGGCGTCCTGGCCGTCGAACGACGCCGGGACGCGGTCCGTGCGGTACCACCGGAAGTCGGTGCCGTCGTGAAACTGCTCGACGTACGATGTCTTGGCCGTGCCGCCGACGGCGGTGGAGACGCGTTCGAAGCCGCCGCTGTCTTCTTCGTGCGTGGGGGGCGCGTTCTCCAGATCAGGGTCGTCGGGTCCGGCGCCGTAGGAGTGCGCGAGCGGCTGCCCAGCGCGGTTTGCATACAGCGCGCGCCCGCGCTCATCGGTGACGATGATGGCTGCCGAGAGGTGCTCGAGGAGCTCGGGATCGACGACGGGTCGCGAGCCCCCGATCGGGGTCTCGGCCGGGCGCGTCCCGCGAGCGGTTGCTGATCCGGTCGGAGCGCCGTACGTCAGCGGCGAGCCGGCCTGTGGGGTCTCGGCGACGGCACGAGTTGCGACCGAATCGGTCGTGGGCGCTGTGCGAGTCCGCCCGGTCTCGCGCTGGTCCGTCGAGCCCGCCTGGCGCGGTCGTGGAAGGTCGGAGTCAGCGAGGGCTCGGGTCGCGTGGCGCGCAGCGGATCGCAGTGTGTCGAGCTCGAAGCCAGAGACCGACGCGCGTGCGACGGTGTCGAAGACGCAGACGGTCCCGATGTTGACGCCGCTCGCGTCTTCGAGTGGGGCGCCGGCGTAGAAGCGGAGCTCCCCCGCGGGGGACACGGCGTGCTGCGCGGTCCGGGGCGTCGCGAGTGTGTCGAGGACGACGTAGGGCTCGCGCTCGAGGATCGTATCGGCGCAGAAGAAGCCGTCGCGACCGACGCTGCCCGTACGCATGCCGTGGAGCACGACGAAGTCGACGCCATCGTCCGTGACAAGGGTGACGGCAGCGTAACGGGTGCAGAGCGCGCCTGCGAGGCTAGTCGCGATGCCGGCGAGCTCGCGCTGAACGGCGCCTGTGATGGCAGCTCGGGCCTCGGCGGCCACGGCTGCGCGCTGGCGTTCGTTGGGGGGGAGCAGGACGGGCATCGAGGCACGGCAAAGAGGCGGGGGTCAGCGTGACCGCGCAGCGCCGCGGAGTCAGGTTTTTGGCGGGTGGTCGCCGGACGGCTCCGAGAGCTGCGGCGGCACGCGGGGTCCGCGCTACCTGGCCGCCCATTGACTCGCCGCATCGGAGCGCTACTTTGCGGGCCGGTGGCGCCGATGTTCCGGCGCGCCCGACAGTCCGAGGAGCAGCGATGGCCTTGTCTCTCACCGAGCGCGCGGCGGAGCGGATCCGCGAGATCATCCGCCAAAATGGGATGTCTGCCGATGCCGGCGTGCGGCTCGGCGTGAAGTCGGGCGGCTGCTCGGGGCTGTCGTACGTCCTCGAGGTCGACATGCCGGCCGACGCGGATCGCATCTACGACTCGCACGGCGTGAAGGTGTTCTGCGACCCGAAGAGCTACCTGTACATCAACGGGACCGAGGTCGACTTCTCGAGCGACCTACTGAACGGCGGATTCCGTTTCGAGAACCCGAACGTGAAGCGCGGCTGCGGCTGCGGGACGAGCTTCTCGGTCTAGGCGCCGGCGACCGGCCCGGCGGCCGCTACTCGTCGGACATCGCCGCGAGCCGCTTGGTGCGCGCCTTCGAGATGAAGGCGAGCGCGGCGATCAGGAGCCCGAACAGCGCGGCGGCGGCGGGCAGACCGACGCGGTAGCCGTAGAAGGCGAGGGTCAGCTTGCCCTCGGCCGCGGAGACGCGGTCGGGGTCGACGTTTTCGGCGCGTGCGAGGGCTTCACGGGCGCGCTCGACCTGTGCGCCGGTCATGCCGAGCCCGTCGTCTTCGTACATCCGCTCGGCGAAGCGGAGCCAGGCGGTTCGCATCGCGTCGTTGCGGCCGGTCGGGTTGATGGACTCGGCCTGCTCGAGAGAGTGCGTGGCGGCCTCGAGAGCGGGCGGCTGCCGCTCGAGCTGTCGGTTGGCGACGGCGACCCAGCCGGCGGCGACGTCGGCGTTGAACGCGGCGATCTCTTCTGCGGTGAGGGTGTGGCGCTGCTGCGCCTCGGCGAGCTTCTCGGCCGCCTTGGCCGGGCCTTCGTCGTCGGTCGGGTGTGCGGCGAGCTCGCGTCCTTCTTCGAGGGCGCCGAGAGCGCGGCAGTGGTTGATCTCGTCGGCGTTGGCCTCCCACTCGGCGATGCCGGTGAGGAGCCGCTCACCGCGCAGGAAGCGGTTGCGCGAGTTCACGTACTCGCGGCGGTGGCAGAACTCGAGGCCAGCTTCGATCAACGCGGTGGCGAACGTCGCTGCAGCTTGCTCAACGACCGGGAACTCCGACCAGGTCGGGCGGATCATCTCGAGGCAGTCCTGCGCGCTGTCGAGATCGCGCTCGATGATCCCGGACTTGCGGATCACCCACTGGGCGGCGTTTGGAACGATCTTGCCTGCAAGCTCGAGGAGCTCTCGGTTCTGTGGGTCGATCGCCCGCACGGCCGCGAGGGACTCGAGGGCGGGCCGAATGGCCGTGAAGAGCTGCACGTCGAGCTCGGCGGCGGTCCGCGCGAGGGCGAGGTTCGCTTCGATCACGATCGGGCGCCACTCGGGGAGGAGGTTGCCCTCGGAGTCGGTGCCGCGAAACAGGAGCGCGTCCTGCGGGCGGGCGCTGCGCAGGAGCATCCGTGCGGCGGCGAGCTTGGCCTCTCCGCTGATGCAGTTCATGTGGAGGCCGACGCCGCGCAGCCGGTCGGCGATCAGGTTGTACTGGTCCTGCTGCGCGTCGGCCGACCCTCGGAGGCGAAGCACGTCGCGGGAGGCAGACTCGCAGAGCGCGCCCTCGAGCCGCTCGCGGAGCGCGTCCATCCGCTCGAGGTCGAAGTAGCGGTGGGGGTCGAGGCCAGAGGCTGCGACCTGAGGTGCGTGAAAGCGAGCGGTCCGCGACACGATCGGCATCCGGGCGCGGACCTCGGCGACCTGCGCCGCGATCGCGTCCCAGTCGTCGGCGGCGAGCGCGGCCTCGGCGGGGGCAGCGAGGGCGTCGATGTCGATGGCGGCGCCGACCGAGGTGCGGTCGTAGTTGCCCCAGTCCACGTACTCGTCGGGCACGGTCCCGTCTTCGCCGGCGAACGTGAGCGTGCCGGTCCACCGGGCGTTGGCCTCGCCGCCGATACCGAGATCCTGCCGCAGAGACGTGGTGCTCAGGTAGTGGACATCTTGCGTCTCGAGTTCCTTGATCGTGATGCGGACGCCGATGACGGTCACTGGGAACGGGTAGGTGTTCTCGACTGTGACGGCGACCTCTGGGCCGTGGCCCTCGCCGACGGAGGCCGAGAGGTCCTGGCCCGCTGCGGGTGCCGCGAGCAGCGCGACCGCGAGTGGGAGGAGTGCGAGCGAGGAAGCGCGTACGTACATGTGGCTGGCTGCGTGTTCGGGAGGGGTCGGTTATAGAGGCTCGGCGCGCTCGCTGGCAACGGCGCCGCGCCGCCCGTGCGCCGACCTCTACTCCCCCACGATCCACCATGGCCGCGCGCTCCGAGAACCGTGACTCATCCTCGCGACCGATCGACGCACCTTCCGTCGTCGATGGCGCGCTCTCGGACGGCGGGCCTGCGGGCGAGCGGCCCGAGTGGCCGACGGACGCGAGCTCGGATGCACTGGTCGGGAGCTGGCGCATCTGGCAGCGGCGACGCGGCCACCGAACGTCGACAGACGACCTGCTGACCGCGTGGTTGGCGGTGGCGACGGCCGGTCGGCCGGTCGCACGCTACGCAGACATTGGCTGCGGGATCGGGTCTGTGCTGCTGATGACCGCACACGCGCTTCGCCCGGCGGTGTGCGTCGGCGTCGAGGCTCAGCCGCAGAGTGTCGCGATGGCGCGACGTAGTGTCGCCGAGCTCCCGGACGCGCCGCCGATCACGATCGTCGAGAGTGACCTTCGCGACGTGGGCCCCGAGCAGCTCGGCGGGTCCTTCGATCTGGTGACGGGCTCCCCGCCGTACCTGCCGGTGTCGACGGGGATCGTCTCTCCCGACCCTCAGCGGGCGGCGTGTCGGTTCGAGCTGCGCGGCGGGGTCGAGGGTTATTGCGAGGCGGCGGCCCGCCTGCTGACGCCGAACGGTGGTTTCTGTCTCGTATTCCAGACGACGTGGGACGCGCGCGTGCTGGCGGCCGGACGCGCTGCGGGACTGCACCTGACGCACCGAGCGGACGTGCGTACTCGCGCGGCGCAAACGGCGCCGTTCCTGTCGGTGTACCGGTTCGGCCGGGAGCCTTGCGGGCTCGAGGCGAGGGAGCTGGCTGTACGCGGTGACGACGGGGAGATCACGCCCGAGTACGCGGCGGCGCGTGCGTTGCTCGGGCTGGGTGTCTGAGCCCGACTGGGCGCGCCCCCTCCCCCCGTGGTCGGACGTTTACGTGCGTATAACGCTACACGTTCGTCACTCGATCGGCAATGCGATTTTGGCTGGCGGAGTTCGGCATGACTTCGTGTAGAAAGCCGGTGTCTTCCAAGGGAGTACCTCCATGAGCACTGCGCCGAAGTCGGCCGCCCCGCGCCCCATGCTCCTGCACCGGATCGTGCTCGCTGCGACGCTCGCGGCGGCGGGGGTCTCTGCGTGCGGCGACGAGACCTCTCCCACTCCCGGCGACGTGGGTGGAGATCCTTCGACGGACGTCGACGTGTCGACGGACGCGGACGGCGGAGCTGACGTGGTTCCCGACGGGGACGCGGGCGTCGACGGCGACGCGTCGGACGACGTCGACGCCGACAGCGACACGGCGACAGACGCGGGTCCAGACGCTCCGCTGACGCCGCCGGAGCTCTCGCCGGGGTGGTTGACGACCTCGCACCTGCCGCAGTTCGACTGCGAGGTCGAGCTGACAACGGCTGGCGATCGCTGCGAGGCGGTGGCGGGCAGCGGCGAGGCGCTTCTGCTGCGGGGCACGGTCTTGGCGGCGCAGGGGGTCTACTCGGGCGGCGGCGTGCTGCTGGTGGGTGACCGGATCGCGTGCGTCGGCTGCGACTGTGACGACGCAGCGGCGACGGTGGGGGCGACGGTGGTCACTTGCCCGGACGGCGTGATCTCGCCCGGGTTGATCAACGCCCACGACCACATCACGTTCACGCAGAACTTCCCCTACACGGCGACCGACGAGCGGTACGAGCACCGGCACGAGTGGCGCCGAGGGCTCAACGGACACACGGAGATCCCGTCGTCGGGCGGGGCGTCCGGCGCAGAGATGGCGTGGGGCGAGCTGAGGCAGGTGCTCGGCGGGACGACGTCGCTGGCCGGCTCGGGCGAGGCGGTCGGCTTTCTCCGGAACCTCGACCGCAGCGGGGCGGCCGAGATCGGTCAGGGCACGGTCTCGTACGAGACGTTCCCGCTCGGTGACAGCAATGGGAGCCTGCGGACGGACGACTGCAGCTACCCCGGGATCGATTCGACGTCTGTCCTCGCGGCAGACTGCTATCTCGCGCACGTCTCGGAGGGCATCGACGAAGCGGCCGAGAACGAGTTCGCGTGCGTCTCGTCGTCGGACCGCGGTGGGGTGGACCTGACGGAGCCGAACTCCGCGTTCGTCCACATGATCGGGCTGACGGGCGCAGACGCGGAGCGGTATGCCCGTGAGGGCGGCGCGGTCGTTTGGTCGCCGCGGTCGAACATCACGCTGTATGGCCATACGGCGCAGGTCACGCTGTTCACGGCGCTTGGGGTCCCCGTGGCGCTCGGCACCGACTGGACGCCGACCGGGTCGATCTCGATCCTCCGTGAGCTGGCCTGCGTCCGCGAGCTGAACGAGCGCAACCTCGGCAGCGCGTTCGACGCGGAGGGGCTGTGGCGGATGGTCACGTCGGACGCGGCGCTGGCGCTGCATGTGGACGACGCGATCGGGAGCCTGCGCGCCGGGCTGTATGCCGACATCGCGGTCTTCGACGGCGCCGGTGTCGAGGACCCGTACGAGGCCGTGGTCGGCGCGTCGACGGGCGACGTCGCCCTGGTGATCCGCGGGGGCCACACGCTGTTCGGCGACACGGCCATCGTCGACGCGTGGGCGGCCGGCGGACCGTGCGAGCCGCTCCCGGGCGGTGTCTGCGGGGTGGACGCGTCGGTCTGCATGAACGAGTTCGGCGGGTCGTTCGACTCGCTCGCTGCAGGGAACGAGTCGTCGTACGGGCTGTTCTTCTGCGACACCCCCGATCGCGAGCCCTCGTGCGTGCCGTTCCGGGACGGCGAGTTCGACGGCATCCCGACCGAGGACGACCGCGACGGCGACGGTGTCCCAGACGCCGACGACAACTGCCCCCAGGTGTTCAACGCGGTGCGACCGATCGACGGCGGCGTCCAGGGCGACCTCGACGGCGACGGCGTCGGCGACGTGTGCGACCCCTGCCCGGCCCTCTGGGGTCTGGACTGTGCGCGGCCCGATCCGACCGACCGCGACGGCGACGGCCAGCTCAACGGCATCGACAACTGCCCGACCACCGCGAACGCCGACCAGGCAGACCAGGACAGCGACGGCGTCGGCGATGCCTGCGACGTCTGTCCGCTGGCGCCCAACCCGGGCGGCGGGCCGTGCCCGGCGACGATCTACGAGGTCAAGGACGGCACGATCCCGGTCGGCCAGCGGGTCTCGATCGAGGGCGTGGTCACGGCGATGGAGGCGAGCCGGATGTTCCTTCAGGTCCCCGACACGCAGTGGGGGCCGAGCGGCGCACGTCGGTCGGCAATCATGGTCTACCACGGTGGCGCGGAGGCGGTCGCCGGGGTGCAGCCGGGCGACCTCGTTCGGGTGGGTGGCACCGTCGCGCAGTTCTTCGACCAGCTCCAGCTCTCGGGTCTGACGGGGGTCGAGATCCTCGACGCTGGCTACGGCGTGCCGGTGCCGCTCGTCGTCGATCCGGCCGCGGTCGCCACCGGCGGGGCCGACGCCGAAGACTACGAGGCACTCCTCGTGAGCGTTCAGGCGGCGGCGGTGACGGACGTCGACCCGCCGCTTGGCACGGGCGACACGGCGCCGTCGAACCAATTCGTGCTCGCCGGGTCGCTGCGCGTCGACGACCGGCTGTACCTGATCGCGCCGTTCCCCGAGGTGGGCGAGGTGCTCGACGTGACCGGACCCGTCTGGTTCGCGAACGGGAACATGCAGCTCACGCCGCGCGACGCCGACGACGTCCGCTTCGTCGTCTCGCGTCCCCCGCGACTCGTCGGCTTCGGACCGTCGCGCGCGTACCTCCACGTCGGGCTGGCGTCGCAGCCGACCTATCCCGAGGCGCTCACGGTACGGGTGGACCGACCGGCGCCCGCATCCGGCACGACGATCACGGTGACGGCCGAGCCCGCGGGGTTCGTGACGATCGACCCGGTGGTGATCGCGCCCGGGGAGATGTCGGCGACCGTCTACATCACTGGCGTGGCAGACTCCGCGGACCCGCTCACGCTTACGGCGACCGACGGGACGGCGAGCTTTACCTCGACGCTGACGACGGTGGCGCCCGGCCGGAGTCCGTCGCCGACCGGCTTCGAGCCGGCGCTCGCGCGCGTTGCTCCAGGGGGGACGGTGACGATCCAGGTGCTGCTCGACATCCCGGCCGACGGCGCCGGGTCGGGGCTGGGTGTGGTGGTCGGCGATCCGTTCGTCGCGACGGTGGCGTCAGACACGATCGACATCGCCCCGTTTGCGCAGCGCGCGTCGCTAGTGCTAACGGCGGTGGACCTGGGGACGACCGAGGCGATCGTGACCGGAGGCGCAGGGTCGTTGTCGCTGCCGATCTCGGTCGAGGAGATCACCGTGACCGGGTTGCGTATCTCGGAGGTGTTCTACGACGCAGACACCGGAAGCGCCGGCGACAACAACCTCGAGTGGGTCGAGCTCTACAACGCGACCGGCGCGACCGTCGACTTGGGGCGCTACGTGCTGGGTTACGGTGGTGGGTCGTACGCGAGCGCGACGTATGCGCTGTCGGGGACGCTGGCTGACGGCGGCTGCGTCGTCGTTGGCGGGCCCACGAGCTCTGCGGACAACTACTCGCCGACGTTCGCGATCGCGCGCGTGTTCTCGCCGAACATCCAGAACGCTGGCTCACGGGCCGACGCGGTCGGTCTGTTCGAGGGGACCCCGACGGCGAGTTCGGTGCCGATCGACACCGTCATCTACGGCACAAACAACGAGGACTCGTTCCTCGGCGTGGACGGCACGGTCGGTGCGGTGAACGCGCCGGACGTGCCGGCCGGAGCGTCGGTCGAGCAGATCTCGACAGGGTGGCGCCAGCAGGATGCGCCGAGCCCTGGCGTCTGCGCGATCGCGTTCGAGTAAGCGCGTACGCTGCGGACGTCGGTGGCCACGGCGCGCCGAGGTACCCGCGTCCCGCGGCGCGCGTTCAGCCGCGAGCCAGGGCCAACTGCGCCGCCGGGGATCGCCCGATCTAGCCCCGGAAGTCGGGCTTTCGCCCCTCGAGGAAGGCGGCGAGGCCCTCCTCGTGGTCCGGCGTGTTCTGGACGATGGACTGGTAGGTCGCGGCGAGGTTGAGGGCTGCGTCGAGGCCGAGGTCGTAGGACTGGTACACCGCGCTCTTGGCGAGACGCACTGCAAGCGGGGCGTTCTCGGCGATCTTCCGGGCTCGCTTGCGCGCGTGCGTGAGGACGTCGCCCTCGAGTACGACCTCTCCGACGAGTCCGATGCGCTCGGCCTCGAGCGTGTCGATGAGGCGGCCGGTGATGATCATGTCGAGCGCACGCGCGAAGCCCACGACTCGAGCGAGGAGGTACGCGCCGCCATCGCCGGGGATCAGGCCGATCTTGACGAAGGTCGAGCCGAAACGCGCGCCGTTGACGGCGATGCGGATGTCGCACATGCACGCGAGGTCGAGTCCGGCACCGACCGCGGGGCCGTTGATCGCGGCGATGACGGGCTTCTCGAACCGCGCGAGTCGGCGGGGGATGCGCTGAATGCCGCGCAGATACTGGTTGCGAAGGTGCACGACATCGCCCTCGAACATCCCGCCGCGCTCGCGCATCAGCTTGACGTCTCCGCCCGCCGAGAACGTGGAGCCGGCGCCGGTGATGATGACGCAGCGGACGTCGTCGTCGGACTCTGCGGCGTCGAGCGCGCGGACGAGCGAGTCGATCATGCCCTGCGTGTAGGCGTTGCGGGACTCCTCGCGGTCGAGCGTGATGGTCGCGATGTTCTCGGAGACTTCGTAGCGTAGGTCGACGTAGTCGCTCATGGCGTGACTCGGGGGCGAGGGTTGGGGCTGCGGGCCAGGCGCTGAGGAGCACCTATCGTGCGCTGGATCGCGACTCAACTTCGCCGCGTGACGCGCCGCGGCGCGGCGGGCGCCGGCACGTCCTGGAGCGGGTCGGCGGGCCAGGCCGCCCGTGGCGGCGAATTGACACGGATCCGGCCGCCGGTTAGCTCGGTCCAGTTGGCCCTCATCGTCGCTGCACTCCATGTCCGAGCGAGCATGATCCGAAGCGGACTCCGCGCCCTCGCGCTCGCGGCGGGGCTCCTTGCGCCGGCGGCGGCCGTCGCGCAGATCGACGAGGCCGACGCCGCGCTGACCGACGCGTTTCGCGACGCGGCGCGGGCTGTACCGTCGCCGGAGGTCCGTGGGATCCGGTCGATGGGGATGGGCGACGCGTTCGTCGGCGGCGGCGGCGGCGTGAGCGCCGTGTACTCCAACCCGGCTGCGGTGATCTCGGGTGCCATCTACGAGGGCGCGGCGACGTACATCCGCTCGTTCGGGAGTGACCTCAACTCGCTCGGCGTCTCGTTGGTCGACGCGAAGACGAACTCGTCGCTCGCGGCAGGGTTTGGTTACTCGCTGGGGCTGGGCGAGAACGCCGCGCTGCAGGACCTGTTCGACGCGAACGCCGAGGTCGTCAGCGCGACTCGCGCGCGCATCGTCGACCACGACATCCACGGCGTCATTGCCCTGCCGGTCGTGCCGCAGCGACTGTCGCTGGGCGCCGGGGTCCACTACTACCGCCACGCGCGGGGGCGCTGGACGCAGACCGTCACCGAACGGACGGAGCGCGGGACTGACGGTCAGACGACGGTATCGCTCGACGACGTCGACGAGAACTACGCCGTCGACGACCGCGGGATCACCCTCGACGCGGGCGTGCTCGCGCTCGCCTCGGACCAGTTCTCGCTCGGCTTCTCGGTCGTCAACCTGCTGAATCACGAGGAGATCGCGGGCGGGCGTACGTTCCGTGGCGGCGCCGCGCTGTTCCTGGAGTCGGTGCACATCGAGGCCGAGTGGCGTGCGTCGACGCTCGCTGACGGTGGACTCGAGCACGGCGCCGCGGTCGGGCTCGAGGCGGTGATCCAGCAGGCGCCGCTTCGAGTCGGCTTTCGCTACCAGAACGCCGACGCGATGTTCCTGGCGCTTGGCGCGGGGTTCCGGTCGGACCGCTTCGGCGGCGACCTCGCGTTCGAGCAGAACGTGCGGGCGTCGGCAGACCGCAGGTTCGGCTTCTCGATGTCGCTCTTCCTCTGAAGCGCGGCGGCGGAGGCTCGCGGGGAGGCCCGCCGACGCGAGGCAAAGAGCCGCGGTTCGCCGCCCACGAGGTCCCGCTGGCCGGCGACGCGCTGGCGGCGCGGATCCTGTTCGCGGAGGGTGGACTGGTCGTGGTGGACAAGCCCGCGGGCGTCTCCACCTCGGGCCGCAGCCTCGACGATCCGAGCTGCGTACAGGCTGCGCTGATCGCACACTTCGGCCGGATGGCTTGGGCCGTCCATCAGCTCGACCGCGACACGTCGGGCGTGAACTTCTTCGTGACGAAGCGGTCGCTCGTGCCGCTCTGGCAAGAGCGGTTGCGGTTCCCGAGCGCGCAGAAGACGTACGTCGCGCTCTGTCACGGATCCCCTGCCTTTGAAGCGCTGCGGCTAGAAGCGCCGATCGGCTACGTGGAGCGTGGGGCGTTCCGCGGTCAGGCCGTCACCGCCGACGGGCAGCGCGCGACCACACGAGTGTCGGTCGCCCGACGCGCGGCCGACGGCGCGGCATCCGCCGTGCTCTGCACGCTCGAGACGGGTCGGACGCACCAGATCCGCGTCCACCTGGCCCACCTGGGCCACCCGCTCTTCGGCGAGCCGTGGTACGCAGAGCCGCCGTGCGAGCGTCACTGGCGGCACGCCTTGCACGCGGCGCGCGTCTCACTTCGAGAGAGCATCAGCCCGACGGGTCCCAGCGCGCTGCGTGCGCCGATCTCGTCAGATCTGCTCGAGCTGGGTCGGTCGCTCGGGCTCGGCGACCTGTCTGACCTGGCGGGCTGAACTGGCGGGACATCTCGCGTCAACTGACGAGCCGCCCAGGCGATCCAGCCGCGCGGGCGTGCTACCGGCCGCCTACTCCTGGGGCCCCATCGCGTCGTCGTCGGCGACGAACTCGATCTGCTCGGGGTCGCTGCCGTAGCGCTGGCTGACGAGCCAGCCGCCATCTACGCGGGCTCGGTAGACGCCCCCGACTTCGGTCTCCAGCACCTTCTCCCAAGTGACCATCGCTCGCTCCTGCATGTAGGCAACGCACCGTACGACGCGCATGGTGGCGAGCGGGGCGAGCGGCGCAAATTTTCGGCGGGCGCACTCTAGGCCCGGCGACGCGGTCTATGCCCCGCGACGCCGTTGCGCGGCGATCCACCGGCGCGCGGCCCGGAGGGTGGCGCGTGCGTCTAGGTGGCCCCAGCCTAGCCGCGGATCCCAGTCGCCGGTCCCGCCGACGACGGAGGCTCGGAGCAGCGCGTGGAGCTCGTCGGTCTCCAGTCTCATCCCGGCGGCGTGAACGAGGCCGAACACTGCGGCCACGACGCTCGCCACCTGCGGGGCGGCGAAGCTGGTCCCGCGGCTGACGGTCTGGAGCGATGGGTCGATGTACGGCGCGCACGCGTGCCGCACGGCGGCGCCGGGGGCGGCGAGGTCGGGCTTCGGTGCCCCGACGCAGGTCGGTCCGATCCCCGAGAAGCCGGCGACCCCACCGCTCGGGAGCGACGGGTCGGTGGCGCCGACGACGATGGCGTGTTGGCCGCAGGCGAGCGCGCTCAGCGTCGCGGCGCGGCTCCGCTGGTCGCCGAACGAGGCGAGGCGAGGTTCGGTGGGGTCGAGCCAGCCGTCTACAACCAGCGGCGTCGCGCTAGGAGCGAATCGCACGGACCAGCGTCGTGGCGCCGTCGAGGCGGGCACCGATGCGCGGACGCGCAGGTGGTAGTGCTCGTGAGAGGGACGAGAGTGCTCGATTGTGGCGTCGAGAGTCTGCGCCGCAGTCGTCGCGGGGGCTACGGACCACTCGACCGCGAGGGGGATTGGCGGATTGTCCTGAGCGGCGAGGCTGAGCCTCGGGGGCGACGCGGCGGTGATCCAAACGTCCGCGACGACGGCCGCCTCGGGTCCCGCCGCGACCGTCCAGTCGAGGGAGGCCTCGCGCTCCGGCGGGATCTCGACGTGTGCATGCATGGAGCGGCCAGCGTCGTTGCCGGCGGCGAGGACGACGGCGCGATTTGGCGCCGCGGTGACGAGCGCGTCGATGGCGCGCTCAACCGGGGAGGTACCGTCGCGGGGTCCGCATCTGCCGGCGAGGCTGACGTTGACGACGCAAGGTCGGGCTCCCGCCTGCTCGAACGCCCACTCGAGGGCGGAGACGAGCGCACGGGACTCGCAGAGGACGGGCGCTTCGCCGCTCGCGACGTGGCAAGGATCGTCGTCCTCGTCGAGGTCGACGAACGCGATCGCTGCGGCCGGAGCCATAGAGCGCGCGGCCCCAGCAGCGAGGTCGACGACGCCGGTCGCGTGGTCTCGCCCAGCGCGCCGCGCGTACTCCGAAAAGACGCCATCGCCGACTTGTTGTGCCGGCGCGGGACGCCCGCCGCGTTGGTCCCAGATGGCCTCGAGCCGTGGGCGATCGTCGGAGCCGCGAAGCGCCGGGTGTCGCACGTCGAGGTCGTGATCGACGACCGCGACGAGGACCCCGGCGCCTGCGGCGTAGGGACGGCCGATCACCGCGGCATCAGACCTTCCAGTCCTTCTCCTGGACGATCACGTACTTCGCCACGGGCTCCCAGCCGGCGAAGTTGTTGTCGAGGAACGTCACGATGTCGGCGAGCGCGTCGCCCGGCGTGGCGTACGGCCCGTTGGCCCAGGTGGTCGTGGACTTGTAGATCGTGTGGATGCTCGGATCGATCGGCAGGGTCACGCTCTTGCCCGACAGGACGGCGATCCACTCATACATGAGTGGGCCGTCGGTCCACGAGAACAACATCGCGACGTCGACGCCGTTCTCCTTGATACCGATGTGCTTACTTCCACCTTCGATCTGTGCTTCGCTGGTCATGTGCACTCCTGCGCAACTGCGCGGGTTGAAATCCCCAGGACCGCCCTGGCGTCCATACAGTGTGTGCGCGGCTCGACGTGTGGCAAGCGACGAGCGCCACATTTCTCCGAGGAGCGCATTCTCTGAGGCGAACGGGACGCGGTCGCTTGGCACGCGCGGCGTGGCTCTACTCCGCGAGGAGCTCGTCGTCTGCGAGGATCTCGCGGCGGCGGCCGCTCCCATTGGGCGCGGCCGGCGGGCGCCGGTGCGCGGCCGCTGCGACGAGCCGCCTACACTGGCTCTCTACGTTCGGCGGGAGACGCACTTCGTCGAGCTCTACCGACAGCGCAGCGGCCTCGTCGTCGGCGGACTCGAGGAGTGCGATAAAGCAGCGCGTCAGAAACGCTCCCGCGGCATTCTGGGTCTCGATGAATGCCCGAAGGGCGTCGTTGGCCAATGCGAGCGCGCAGTCGATCTCACCACGCCGCCATCCGATCGCGGCCTCGGTGAGAAAGAGCGTCGCTGCAAGGGCCCGCCGCGTCGACAGGCGCGCGGCGGCTTGCAGCTCCGGCGCCATCTCGATGGGATCCTTGCGCCGATACCTCACGTCGCGGAGCCGATCCCACGCTTGAAGCTCGAGAGTCGGGGACTGGAGCTCTGCCGCCCGTCGTACCACCGCGTCGGCGATCGCCACCGCCTCTTCCGACCGGTCTAGCTCGACCATTGCGGCCGCGGCGTTCGCGAGGAATCCGAGTCGCGCAAGCGGGTACTCGGTCCGGTCGGCGGCCTGGAGTCGGAGCCGGGCGCAAGTATCGAAGTCTCCCCGCAGATAGTGGAGGTGCGCTGACCACCCGCGCACGTCGGCCGCCAGACCGTCGTCGCGACGCGCGGTCGCCTGACTCAGGAGCGTATCGTGTATGCGCTCGCAGACGTCACGAGGCTCCCGGTATGCGATCCGGCTCCGTGCCAACGCGCGGCCCCGCTCCAAGACGCGGTCGGCGAACGGCTCGATCCGCGAGTACTCGTCGAGCATGCGGTCGACGGTGTCGCCACGGAGGGTCGTGCGCAGACACCGGAGCAGGCGCGCGATATTGTCGGCGGCGTCGGTCTCGAGCGCCTCGAGCTGGGCGATGCCGACATCGAGGGCGTGGCGGTCCTCGAACTGCGTGCCGCACCGACCGATGACGAGCGCAACATCGTCGAGCAGGTCGAAGTCGCCGACACCGCGCGCGGCGGTCCACGCCGCGCCCGCCAGCGCCGTCGCCGCGCCGATGCGACCCGCATGTCGCCGACGTTCGGCGGCATCGATGAGCGCCCGCGCGCGCCCCCGAGCGCTCTCCTCGTGCGTCTCGCGCAGGCTCCCCGTCGCGCGCAGCGTCAGCACCTCTGGAGAGACATCCAGCCGATCCAGCTCGGGTCGGCAGGTCCGAAGCTGGTCTCCGTCCCAGGACGCGATGCCCGCGCGGACCCACGCGGCCACCTCCTGCTCCACCGCGACGCGGTCGCCGTCGGTCCGCGCGAACAGTGCGCGCGCGCCGAGCGTCGGCAGGTGCAGGACGCGCTCGGGGCCGTGGAACAGCGGCTGGAGCTGCTCCTCCGTCAGCGGCACGTCGCCTGCCGATAGCCGCTGCGTCCAGCCCGTGAGCTCCCGCGTGCGGACCAGCGCGCGGACCACCGCGGCACACGAGTCGGGGCGCGCGGCCGCGCTCGGCGCCAGGAGCGTGCCGAGCAGCTCCTCCACCTCGCCCGGAACCGCGATCGTCGGCGACAGCTTCGGCAGGCGCTGCTTCTCGGCGTAGAGCTCGCCCACCGTGGTCGCGTTGAACAGCGTCCCGCAGCCGAGGGCCTCGGCGAGCGTGACGCCCAGCGCATACAGGTCCGACTGCACTGACGGCGGCCGCTCACTGCCGAGCACTTCTGGCGCGAGGTACATCGGCGTCCCGGCCAGCGACCGGCGATCGGGCGCCACCTCGGAGATCGCGACCCCGAGGTCGAGCACCGTGATCAGCCCGTTCGCGTCCACGAGGATGTTGGCGGGCTTCAGGTCGCGGTGCAGCACGCCGACGGTGTGCAGGCGGTCGACGATCTCGAGCAGCGCGACGAAGCGGTCCTCGAGTTGATCCCAGCCCTCGACGGGTCCAGGGAACGGGGTCCCCGTGACCCACTCCGTCACCAGGAACGGCGACCCGTCGAAGTCGCCGTCGTCGAGAAAGCGCACGACACCGGGGAGATCGAGCGCTCGAAGGGTCGCGATCTCGGCCCGGAGCACGGCGGAGGGGGCCCGCGACTTGAGCAACTTCACCGCGACCAGCGACTCGGTCAGCGTGTCGAACGCCTTGAACACCGTGCCGTGCGCACCCTCACCGGCGAGGCCGAGCAGCTCGTAGCGACTCGCGACCCGCACAGCGCCGATCGGGGCAGCGACGATCGGGGCCGCGACGATCGGGGCCGCGCCGCTGCGACGGCCCAGTGACGCCTGCGACGACGGGGATCGTTCGTCGCGCGTGGATCCCCCCTCGTCCGACGCGGCGAGCGTGTCGGCGAGGCTGTCGACGGGCGCGGCGGGGTCGGCGCCGTCGGGCGGGCTGGAGTCGTCGTCGTCTTTCGACATTGCCTTGGGCGGGTGTAGTCCCGTTGTATCCGGCCGCAGCGGGGGTCGCAACGGGCGGCTGGGCGGCCGGAACCCCGTGCTTGGGCGCCTGCGTCGACCCGGTCTCTCCACGGTGTCGGCGCGAGCGCGAGGCGACGTCGACGCAACCAGCGCGCTAGCTAGAGGAACTCGTCGTCCGCCAGGACCTCTCGCCGACGGCCTGCGCCGTTGGGTGCGGGCGTGGGCACGCCCTGTGATGCAGCTCCCAATAGGCGCCGGCACTGGTCTCGGACCCCTGGGGGAAGGCCGTCCTCGCACACGGCGAGCTCGTTGCGTAGGGACTCGACGAGAATCTCAGGGTCTCCGAGCAAGGCAGAGAAGCAGCGACCGAGCATCGCCCCCGCGCGCAGTTCCTGGTGCTCAAAGCGAAGAACGGCCTGCCTGCAGCAATGGATGGCAGTTGGGTGATCACCGACACGCCAGGCGATCGCCGCCTCGTTGAGGAGTACTACGGCCGCCGCCGTAGCGCGGACGGACAGCTGCGCCGCCGCTCGCAGCTCCGCGTCCGGCTCCACCGGCGTGCGGTTTCGATACCGTACACGTCGGAGCAGACCCCAGGCGTGGAGTTCGAGCGACTGAGCCCCAAGCGCCTGTGCCTCGACGACAACCGCATCGGCGATTTCGAGCACGGCAGCATCATCATCGAGCTCGATGAGTGCCCCGGCGGCGGCCGCGAGGAAACTAAGGCGGGCGATGGGGCTCTCTGTGCGGGCCGCCGCAGCGAGACGCTCGGCTGCGCACCTCTTGAAGTCCCCGGCGCGGTAGTCCGCCTGCGCTGCCCAGCCGCGAGCGTCGGCCGCGAGAGCCGCGTCTCCACGCGCTTGGGCGGTCGCGATGAGCTCGACGTGGAAGTGGCGGTCGGCCGCGTCGCCTTCACGCTCGGCGATCCGGCTCCGTGCCAACGCGAGGCCGCGCTCCAGGACGCGGTCGGCGAACGGCTCGACACGCGAGTACTCGTCGAGCATACGGTCGACGGTGTCGCCGCTGAGGGTCGTGCGCAGACACCGGAGCAGGCGCGCGATATTGTCGGCGGCGTCGGTCTCGAGCGCCTCGAGCTGGGCGATGCCGACATCGAGAGCGTGGCGGTCCTCGAACTGCGTGCCGCACCGACCGATGACGAGCGCAACATCGTCGAGCAGGTCGAAGTCGCCGACACCGCGAGCGGCGGTCCACGCCGCACCCGCCAGCGCCGTCGCCGCGCCGATGCGACCCGCCTGCCGCCGACGTTCGGCGGCATCGATGAGCGCCCGCGCGCGCCCCCGAGCGCTTTCCTCGTGCGTCTCGCGCAGGCTCCCCGTCGCGCGCAGGGCCAGCACGTCTGGAGAGACGTCCAGCCGATCCAGCTCGGGTCGGCAGGTCCGAAGCTGGTCTCCGTCCCAGGACGCGATGCCCGCGCGGACCCACGCGGCCACCTCCTGCTCCACCGCGACGCGGTCGCCTTCGGTCCGCGCGAACAGTGCGCGCGCGCCGAGCGTCGGCAGGTGCAGGACGCGCTCGGGGCCGTGGAACAGCGGCTGGAGCTGCTCCTCCGTCAGCGGCCCGCTGCCCGCCGATAGCCGCTGAGTCCAGCCCGTGAGCTCCCGGCTGCCGACCAGCGCGCGGACCACCGCGGCACACGAGTCGGGGCGTGCGGCCGCGCTCGGCGCCAGGAGCGTGCGGAGCCGCTCCTCTATTTTGTTTGGAACCGCGATCGTCGGCGACAGCTTCGGCAGGCGCTGCTTCTCGGCGTAGAGCTCACCCACCGTCGTCGCGCTGAACAGCGTCCCGCAGCCGAGGGCCTCGGCGAGCGTGACGCCCAGCGCATACAAGTCCGACTGCACTGACGGCGGCCGCTCGCCACCCAGCACCTCTGGCGCGAGGTACATCGGCGTCCCGGCCAGCGACCGGCGATCGGGCGCCACCTCGGAGATCGCGACCCCGAGGTCGAGCACCGTGATCAGCCCGTTCGCGTCGACGAGGATGTTTGCAGGCTTCAGGTCGCGGTGCAGCACGCCCACGGTGTGCAGGCGGTCGACGATCTCGAGCAGCGCGACGAAGCGGTCCTCGAGTTGATCCCAGCCCTCGACGGGTCCAGGGAACGGGGTCCCCGTGACCCACTCCGTCACCAGGAACGGCGACCCGTCGAAGTCGCCGTCGTCGAGAAAGCGCACGACACCGGGGAGATCGAGCGCTCGAAGGGTCGCGATCTCGGCCCGGAGCACGGCGGAGGGGGCCCGCGACTTGAGCAACTTCACGGCGACCGGCGACTCGGTCAGGGTGTCGAACGCCTTGAACACCGTGCCGTGCGCACCCTCACCGGCGAGGCCGAGCAGCTCGTAACGACTCGCGACCCGCACAGCGACGATCGGGGCCGCGACGATCGGGGCCGCGACGATCAGGGCGGCCCCGCTGCGACGGCCCAGTGACGCCTGCGACGACGGGGATCGTTCGTCGCGCGTGGATCCCCCCTCGTCCGACGCGGCGAGCGTGTCGGCGAGGCTGTCGACGGGCTCGGCGGGGTCGGCGCCGTCGGGCGGGCTGGAGTCGTCGTCGTCTTTCGACATTGCCTTGGGCGGGTGTAGTCGCGTTGTATCCCGCCGCAGCGGGGGTCGCAACGGCCGACGGGAACCTCCAGTCGGACGGGCGGTCGCGTCGCGTTCCCGAGCGCCCGGGGGTAGCCGACGCCAAGCGGGGCACCATGGGGGAGCCGGCGCCACAGCGCGGCTGGTGCAGGCGTCCGAGCGCGAGTAGGACTCGCAGAGCGGAAGCAACCGGCCGACGTCCTGCCCCTCGACTCGACGTGGCGGCTACGCGCGGACGCCCCCCAGCGACGACGAGCTCCGATGGCGCTGACAAGCACGATGTTCCGCCTCTCCGTGAACCTGTCCGACGTGGATCGCGAGGTCTACACGGAGCTCGACCTGCGCATCGCTCGGCATCCGTCCGAGACGGCGGAGTATATGGTCACGCGAGCGCTCGCGTTCTGCCTGGAGTGGCAAGAAGGGATCGCGTTCGGGCGTGGTGTCTGCGCGCCCGAGGAGGCGGCGCTCGCGGTTACGGACCCGACCGGGCTCGTGCAGCTGTGGGTCGAGATCGGAAACCCCGGCGCAGATCGGCTGCACAAGGCGACGAAGCTCGCGCCCGAGGTCGTGGTCTACGTCCACAAGAACGTGGAGATCTTCTTGGCGGAGCGAGCCGCTGCGCCGATCCCGCGTCAGGAGAGGCTGCGTGTGGTGGCGCCCCCAGCTTCTCTGATCGCCGAGCTGGCGCGGCGTACCGAGCGCAACACTCGCTGGGAGGTGCTGCGCAACTCGGGTGTGCTCTACGTCACGGTCGACGGGACGACGCTCGAGGGCGAGCTGCTCGAACGCCGATGGGGCCGCGACTAGAGACGGGGCGCCGCTCGAGAGGGGCGACGTGGGTCTGGCTTGACACGCGACACGGCTCTGTCACTTTGGCACGGTGCGTCAAACCCTCTCTGTCGGGAGTCCGTCGCCATGTCATTCGCGATCCGCCGGCCCCCTGCCCCCCCGCTCCCGAGCGGAGCGCGTTGGCATCGTCGCGGGCTGACCGCGGCAGTGATGGCGGCGCTGGTCAGCGGCTGCGGTGACTCACCGCCCGGCGGCGGCGACGACGCGGGGGGTCGGCCGGACATCAGGCCGATCGACGACGCAGCGGCAGAGATTGCCCCGGCGGACGTCGCGCCGCTAGACGTCGGCGAGGTCGACGACGACGCAGAGCCGGATACATCGGACGGCAGCTGCGAGATCTCCGACGACTGCCCTGCGAGCGAGCTCTGTGTCGATCTCGTTCCCGGTGAAGGCGGCGGCTTCTGTGCGGAGGCGTGCGGGACCGACATGCCCTGCCCCGACGGTCTGGACTGCGTGACGATCACCGACGGCGAGACCGCGTACAGCGTCTGCCTCGACCCGGACTTCTGCGTCGACGCCGACGGCGACGGCTTCGGTGTCGGGCCTGGCTGCCGGGGCGCCGACTGCGACGACGACAACGACACGATCAGCCCTGGAGCGACCGAGACCTGCAACGGCACCGACGACGACTGTGACGGACGCGTCGACGACAACCCCATCGAGGAGGGCGACGACTGCGCGACCGGGTTCCCGGGCGTCTGTGCGGAGGGTCGCCTGACATGCCGAGCGGGGCTGATCGACTGCGTGCCGAGAGTGCCTGCTTCTGCAGAGCTGTGCGACGACGACGACAACGACTGCGACGGTGACGTCGACGAGGAGGCGACGGACGCGCGGACGTGGTTCCGCGACCTAGACGAGGACCGCTACGGGGACGCCGGCGACGCGGTGACCGCGTGCTCCGCGCCGGCTGGGTACGTCGCAGACGGCGACGACTGCGATGACGGCGCGCGTGGCACGAATCCCGGCGCGGCCGAAGTCTGTGACGGCGCCGACAACGACTGCAACGGCGAGATCGACGACGGCGCGGGCGGGATGTCGCTTTGGTACCTCGACTTCGACGGCGACGGCTGGGGCACGGGCGACGACTCCGTCATCGCTTGCAACCCGATCCCCGGACGCGTCGCGCGCGCCGGCGACTGCGACGATCGGGCCTTCGCCGTGAACCCCGCCGTTGAGGAGCGCTGCAACGGCTACGACGACAATTGCGCAGGCGGGATCGACGAGATGGGCGCCATCGATGCGCCGACCTGGTATCGCGACTTCGACGGCGACACCTACGGCGATGCTGCGGCGTCGACGCGCGCCTGCGCCCAACCCGAGGGCTACGTCTCGAACGACCTCGACTGCGCCGACGGCGAGTTTGGTCGCCACCCCGGGGTGCCCGAGATCTGCGACGGGACCGATCAGGACTGCGACCGTGTCGCGGACGAGGGTGTCTCGACAACGTACTACCGCGACGCCGACGGCGACACGTTCGGGAACGCGGACGTGACGATCCAGGCGTGCGCCCTCCCCGACGGGTATCGCACGAATGCGGGCGACTGCGACGACACCACGGAGCTTCGCCGTCCGGGTCTCGCCGAGACATGCGACGAGCTCGACAACGACTGCAACGGGGTCGCCGACGACGGCGTGGGCACGGTCTTCTACGTCGACAACGACGGCGACACCTATGGCGACGCCGAGGTCATCGCGTGCACGCAGCCCCCGGGGACAGTGCGCCGGGGCGGCGACTGCGCGGACTCGAATCGTGACGTGAACCCCGGCGCGCCGGAGCGGTGCTCGACGGCGTACGACGACAACTGCGACACCGTCGTGAACGAGTCCACAGCGATCGACGCGACGCTCTGGTACTGGGACACCGACGAGGACGGCCAGGGCGCCGAGACCCCGGTCGTGATCCCGCCTTTCGTGGTCACGTCGTGCACTCAGCCGCCGGATCTCTGCATCGGCATCGGCTTCATCTGCTTCGAGACGATCCGGTACGCTGGCAACGACAACGACTGCGACGACTCGACGGCACGCGCTCGGGTCGGCGGGGGTCCAGAGGTGCTCGACGGCTACGACAACGACTGCAACGGGACGCGCGACGACGGGCTGTGCAGCCCCAAGACGACGTACTACCGCGACCGCGATCACGACGGATGGTACGACGGCTCCATTCAGGCCTGTACGCGCCCGGTAGAGGACCCTGCGGCGGACTGGCCGACCTCGGCGAGCTGCTGCGACAGCGACGACGACGACGCTCTCACGCACTGAGCGTGGGGTAGCGCGGGGTCGACGTGGCTAGCTGGCGTCGATGAGCTCGCGCAGCGAGACGGGCTTGATCTCGTCGATGCCGAACAGCTCGACGTAGCCGCGCAGCAGGCTCGCAGGGCATGCTTCGGCGAGGACGCACTCGGGAGCGTACGGGCAGTCGACGGTCGCGGCGTGGAAGGCGCCGTGCTCCTCTTCGGACGCGAGGTGCCGGAACTTCTCGTCCCGGTACTCGGTGCCGGGGACGGGAGGCTGCCGCTCGGGGACGTCGATCCAGTCGCGAACCCGAATCCCGGCGGTCCGCATCGCGCGCATGGTCAGGCACGGGACCATGCCGTTGACATCGATGCGCAGGCCCTCGCGCTGCGCGACGGCGAGCGCGTCGGCGACCTCGCTCAGGCGCGGCGTCGCCTTGAAGAAGCGGTCGGCGCGCGACTCGAACGACGGATACGGCAGATGCGGATGGAATGCGATCCCGCGCTTCGCGGCGTAGCGCGCGACATCGACGAGGTCTCCGAGGCGCTCGCGGATCGAGACGCTGAGGATCCAGATGCTCTCGGGCCCGACACGCTCGAGGAGGTTCTCGATCGCGCGAAGGACGAGCGCGTGCGCGCCCGGCCGACCGACCATCGCGTCGTGTGCCGCGGGGTCGAGCGAGTAGAGCGGCACGTTGAAGCGGCGCCCGGGCGTCATCGCGTCGACGACGCGGTCACAGAAGTCCGGGTCGGCGAGGACGGTGCACGGCGAGAAGACGTGGGTCTCTTCGTAGCCCACGTCGGTCGCGTAGCGCAGGAGCGGGAGGACCTGCGAGAACGTGAGTGGGTCGTAGCCGTTGAGCCGCAGCACCCGGACGCCGCGGCGCCAGTTCGACTCGAGGTCGGCCTTGAACCGAAGGAGCGCGCGCTCGCCGCCGTCTTCCGCGGGCGCGGTCTCCTTGATCGAGCAGAAGGCGCAGGACTGCCCGCAGTCGGAGTTGATCGCGAGGTTCAACTCCTCTTTGTTCGGCGGCGCGGGCGGCACGTCGGAGACCGGCGCCGGGAGGAGCGCCACCGGGAGATCGGCGCCGGCCTTTGGGAACTCGATCTCCAGCCCTTCGTGGTCGCGGAGCTGAAGTACGAACGCGCACAGCGTTCTCACGGCCTCGGCGCCCGGCGCGTCTGCGACGCCGAGGCTGAGGTACGAGATCGAGAAGTGCGTCGTCGTCGCGAAGGTCGGCTTGCTGTCGTCACGGCGGCCGACGATGAGCAGCATGCGGCGGCCGTCGACGTCGCGGCGGAACTCGATGACGAGCTCGAGCTCCTCGGACTGAGAGCGCTGGAGGTAGGAGCTGGGGAAGACGTCCGACAGCGCGTAGCCCTCGGCGATCGGGACACCCTCGACGATCTCCGGGGCGAGCATTCCGCGCAGTAGCTCGCGCGAGAAGACGGCCTCGCCGCGGCGCCGCGCTCCGCCAAGCGCCTCGGCGATGGTGGCGCCGGGGGCGGCGGCGAGGAGGGCGTCCATCGACGTTCCGACGGACGACACGAGCGCGGCGACCTCTTCGCGACGGGCCTGGTCCCGGCTCGACAGCGCGCCGTCGTACTTCACCGCGCAGTGCTGTAGCCTGGCAAACACGGGTCCGGCGGTGTCGCGTGGGAGGATCGACACCTGGACCCAGTCGGGAGCGCCGGCGAGCTCGAAGCGGACGTCGACGCGGTTGGGGCCGGCGAGCCGGATCGTCTTGCACGACCAGGCGCCGTGTCGCAGCGGGACGAGCGCGTGCGGCGCGTCGTCGTTGGTGACGAGCTCGCTCACGCGCCCTCGCGCGCCGCGTCCCAGCGGGCGAGCCAGGCGCAGAAGGCGTCGATCATCGCGCGATCGCGGGCGTAGATGATGTGCTGATCATCGTCTGGGACGTCTTCGGAGAAGTAGACGATGTCGTAGCTTCGGGTCCGCTTGTAGGTGCGTTCACCTGGGTCAGTGGGCGTCACGATGAAGCAGACCGTCGTGTCGTCGCGCGCGAACTCCGCGACGGGCACGTAGCGCATGAAGTGGCGCGGCAGCGTCTGCGTGAACGTGTAGCCGTTCGCGGGGAACGCCGGCCCGCCGAACTCGGCAGCGAGGGCCGAGCCGAGGGCTTCAACGATGGACTGGACGCCGTCGGGCACCGACATGAGGCCGTTGTACCTGTAGCGGCGGCGGGCGACAAGCGGGGGCCGCCGCCGCCGGTGGTACGACGGGCGCTAGGGGTGCAGCGTCTGCCAGCGGGTCTGGATGCCCTCGATGATGCCCGGGAGCATGCGCCGCTGCGCCCAGGTGACGACGGCGTTCGGCAGCCACACACCGAGGTCGGCGTTGATGACGTACTTGACGACGGTGTTTCCCTCGTACGGGCAGATCAGCCAGTAGCCGAAGAGGTCGTCCATGTTGCCGCCGCCCTCGACGTACTCGTACTCGAGCAGGTCGCACTGGATCCCGTTGTAGCGCGGGCGGGTGTGATGTCCCCGGAGCGTCCAGGTTCGATCGCGGAGCAGCGGCACCGCGGTGACACCGGTCGAGAGGTCGGTGTCTCCGTTGTTCTCGACCTCGGTAGACTCGACGGTGTCTGGGAACCAGAGCTCGTGGTTCTCGGTGTCGGCGACGATCGCGACGACGTCGGCTTGCGGAGCGCGGACGAGGCCGATGACGACTCCACGGTTTAGCTCTCCGCGCTCGGCTTCCACGATGACCTCACCGCCGGCCACCGTGGTGAACTGGCTGGAGGTGATCGGCGTGGGGATCTCGTTGGCGGCGGCGGTGGTTGCGGTGCCGCACAGAACGGCGGCGACGACGATCGAAGTGGCTGTACGCATCGAGAGGCTCTCGGCGAAGACGGTGCGGGAGACCCTCGGTATAGCACCCGGTGGCCACGGTACAATCCCCGCCGTTCCGAGCCCGTTCCAGTGTGCGTTCGGACACGAGGCGGGTAGTGATTCGGGAGGGTGCCTGGACAGCGGGGGCCGCGTCGGGTAGACGGCGCGCGCCTCGAACGGACTCTGCGATGGCCGCGTCGATCGTCACCAACCGCACCCAGCTCGCCGAGCTTCTTCGGACGCAGGCGGTCGCGAACGCGTACGCGCTCGGCTATCTCGACCCGCGATACGCCGACCAGTGCACGTGGCTGGGCGACCGCGACGACGAGGGCGAGCTCTGCTCTGTCGTTCTGATCTACTCGGGGTTGAGCCGCCCGGGGCTGTTCACGGCTGGGCGCCGCGAGGGCATCCGTCCTGTGCTTCGGGAGCTTCGCGAGCAGCTCCCCGACCGGTGCATCGGTCACATCGCAAAGGACCACCGCGACGCAGTGCTGGGCGTCTACGAGGGCGGATCGCTGCGCCGCGTGAGCCGCATGGGGCTGACTCGCGGGGAGTACCGCGCGCTCGAAGTCAGTGGGTCGGCGGCGGTCGAGGTCGAGGTATTGTCTCACCGTGATACGGCGCAGATCCTCGCGCTGTACTCGCACTGGCCCGACAACTTCTTCGAGCCGTACCAGCTCGAGAGCGGGCTGTACTTCGGGGTTCGCGACGAGACCGGCGTCCTCGCGTGCATCGCGGGCGTCCACAACGTGTCCGAGACGTTCGACGTCGCCGCGATCGGGAACCTGGTCACGCATCCGGAGCGGCGTGGTCGTGGCTACGCGGCGGCATGCACCGGGGCGCTACTGGCGGCGGTCTTCGACCGCGTGGGGCTCGTGACGCTCGACGTCGCAGAGGACAACGCGCCGGCATTTCGGACGTACCGCCGCTTCGGATTCCAGCACTACGGCGACCACTTCGAAGGCGAGCTGATTCGGCGGTAGACTGCCGAATGTGTACGGCCGTCTACCGCGGGATACAATCTCCTTGCATCCCGTCGCGGTATCGAGTGAATTGCGCGGCGTCGCCTAGGGGTAGACGACGGAACACACGACATCCAGGTCCGAGACGTGAGCGAGAAGCGCCGCGATGAATCAGAGCTAGGCCCGATCGAGGTTCGAGTCGAGCGGGACAATGTGCAGAGAGCGATCTCTCAGCTGAAGCGTCTGCTCGCCCGCGAGGGTGTGCTGAAGGAGCTGAAGACCCGTCGGCACTACGAGAAGCCGAGCGTGAAGGACAAGCGCAAGCGCCGCGACGCCGAGCGTCGCCGCCGCAAGGACGCACGCAAGGCTCGCTCGGGCGGCTGAGCGCCGTCGAGGCCGAGCCGGAGTCTGCTCAGGGGGCACGACCTCGCGCCGCGCGCATCGCGGCGGGCGTCGCGCCGCGTAGCCGGAGTGCGTTTACTACGACGCACACAGAGCTGATCGCCATCGCGCCGCTCGCGAAGATGGGCGGGAGCAGGACCCCGTACGTCGGGTAGAGAGCGCCAGCCGCGATCGGGATCCCGAGGACGTTGTAGCCGAGGGCCCACGCAAGGTTCTGTCGGATGACGGCGCGCGTGCGGCGCGAGAGCTCGATCAGCGCGTCGACCGCGGCGAGATCGGCGTGGACCAACGTCACATCGGCGGCGGCGGCAGCAGCGGCGGCGCCGCCCCCGATCGCGACCCCGAGGTCGGCGGCCGCGAGCGCCACCGAGTCGTTTACCCCGTCGCCGACGACGGCCACCACGTGGCCCTTCATCCTCTCGGCCGCGACGAGCTCCGCCTTGTCGGCCGGCGTCAGCGCGGCCCGCGCGTCGTCGATGCCCAGCTCGGAGGCAAGGGCAGCGACGACCGGCTGGCGATCTCCGCTCGCGAGGATCACCCGGACGCCGCGGCGACGAAGTCCGGCTATCGCCGCGGCGGCCCCGGGTCGGGCGGAGTCGCGCAGCAGTATGATGCCGAGCGTGACGCCACCGCGTGACACGGCCACCAGGCTCGCCAGGGGATCCTGCTCCCGCGCTTCGTCGATCCACGCGACGCCGCCGACTTCGCAGAACGGCGTCGAGCCCATTCGAACGACCGAGTCGCCGAGGCGTCCTTCGACACCCTGCCCCGGTACGACCCGCACGTCTTGGGCGACGGCGCCCGGGGTGCTGGTGCCGGCGCGGGCGACGATCGCCTGTGCCAGCGGGTGCGAAGAGGTCCTCCCGAGCGCCGCGGCGGTCGACAGGACCGTCTCTGCGTCTTCGCCGGGCGCGGCGATGACGCCGACAACGTCGGGACGGCCCAGCGTGAGAGTGCCGGTCTTGTCGAACACGACGGTGTCGATCGCCCATGCACGCTCGAGGACCGCTCCGGTGCGGACAAGCACGCCGGCCCGCGCCGCGTCGCCGGTCGCAACCGTGATCGCCGTCGGCACCGCGAGCCCCATCGCGCACGGGCACGCGATCACGAGGACCGTGACGAGCGCGTGCGCCGCGAACCCCCAGCGAGGCTCAGGGCCCGCCGCGAGCCAGATCAGGGCGGCCGCCAGGGCGATCACGACGACCACGGGGACGAAGACGGCTGCGACCTGATCGGCGATCCGCTGCGCCCGCGGCTTTGCGGCCTGGGCAGCCTCGACCATCCGCAGCATCTTCGCGAGCGCCGCATCGGCACCGAGAGCGGTCGGGCGCACGACGAGCCCTCCGTCGCCGTTCGTAGTGCCGCCGACGACGGCGTCGCCCGGGCCGCGCGAGACGGGCACGGACTCCCCGGTCAGCAGGGACTCGTCGACGACGGTCGTGCCGGATTCTACGACGCCGTCGACCGGGATCGCGTCACCGGGCCGCACGAAGACGCGGTCGGCGCGCGTGACGAGCGTGACCGGGATCTCGACGAGCTCGCCATCAGCGCGAACGACGTGGGCAGTAGCCGGCTGCAGACCGGCCAGCTCGCGGAGCGCCTCGGTGGCGCGGACCTTGGCCCTCGCCTCGAGCGCGTTGCCGAACATCAGCAGCCCGATCACGGACGGCACGACCTCGAACCAGACCCCCGTCGGGAGCCCGTGGGCCGCAAACCAACGTGGGGCAACGGTCACGGCGGTAGAGAGCCCAAACGCCGCGAGAGTGCCGAGCGCGACCAGGACGTTCATGTCGGCCGCGCCGTGGCGAAGCGCTGCGACGGCGCGGACGTAGAAGTGACGCCCGGCCCACGTCATCACCGGGACGTCGAGCGCTAGCAACAGCCAGCGAAGCGCGCCGTGCGGGATCTCCGACGCCCACGGGGTGAGGGCGCCGAACGCCCGGTGCAGGGGCGCGATCGCAGCGGCGAGCGGGCCGACGGGGTCGTCGTGCATCAACGGCATGGAGAGCACCATCGCCGCGGCGGCGACCGCCAACGAGAACGCGATCCGTGCTCCCCAGCGCTCGTCGGGTTCGGCCGCGACGAGTGCCGCGGCTGCTGAGCTGCCGTCGATCGGTACCGATGGAAAGCCCGCCCTGTCGAGCGCGGCCGCGACCGCGGCGAGGTCCGCGTCGGGGTGCACCTGCAGCTCTGCCCGCTCCGACAGCAGGTTGACTGACGCGCCGGCAACCCCCGGCTGGGCGCAGATGACCCGCTCGGCTCGCGTCACGCACGCCGCGCAGTGCATGCCGGCGATCCTGAGAGACGCTGCCTGCGTCGCGGGCGCGGTTTCCACGGAGTCGGGGGTGCGGTGTCGGTTGGCGAACTGCCACGGGCAGGGTACGAACTCGACTTGGTGGTGTCAAGGCGACGCGCCGCCAGCGGAGCGTGACGCGTGCCCATGCAGGAGAGTGTCGGATGCCCGATACGACAGACCCAGCGGCTTCGGCGACCGCCGCGCGCGCGCGGCTGCTGACGGCTGCGCGACCGCGGCTCGACGACCTCCGCCGCCTTCACGCCGCCGTCGACAGCGCCGCGCGCGGGCTCGCGGACCACTACGGAGCGCGACTTGCGTGTCGGCGCGGGTGCACGGGCTGCTGCGTCGACGAGCTGACGGTGTTCACCGTCGAGGCGGCGCGCATCATCGACGAGTTCCCCGACGTGGTCGCGGAAGAGGCGGCGGCACCCTCGGGTGGTTGCGCTTTCCTGTCGGAGCACGGCGACTGCCGCGTCTACGCCGCTCGCCCCTACGTGTGCCGCACCCAGGGGCTGCCGCTGCGGTGGTTCGAGGAGGCCGACGACGACGAGGTGATCGAGCGCCGCGACGTCTGCGAGCTCAGCAGCGCGGCGGTCGACCCGGTGCAGGAGTCGCCCGACACGTGCTGGCTGATCGGCCCGTACGAAGACGCGTTGTGGCGTCTCCAGGCGCACGTCGACGAGGGCAAGCGAATCGCCCTGCGAGAGCTCTTCGGCCGCGACGCCAGAGACGGCGGCGCCGACGCCGAGGCGGGCAAGTGACGCCGGCAGAGGGGCCGAGCGGCGGGTCTGTTCGGCTCTACACCGTGATCGGGGGGATGGTCGGGCTGCTCGCCGGGGTGTACCTGCAGTCGACGCTGCCGCACGCATCGCCGCGCTCGACGCTGGGCTGGCTCGTCGCGTTCGGCCTCCTCGGCGCGCTGATCGCGTGGCTGCTGCTCGTGATCCAGCACCCGCGCGTCGACAGGCCGACTGCACCGGAGCCACTGGATGAGGCGTCGGTAAAGCCGCTGTTCAAGCTGCAGTCGGGCGTGTTCACGGAGCAGCAGCTTCAGACGATGCGTGTGCGGTCAGTGACGATGCCGATGTCGCCTCCTGACGCGTCGATCCCGCTCCAAGTAGCGCGCTACGACAAGATCGCGCGCGTGGTTGCCCCCGGGCTCGTTCCGCTGCTGACCGCAGAGGAGGCGGCGGCGGCGGCGCGGCGCGAAGCGCAGGCACACGCCCCGGCCGTTGTCGGCGACGACACTGTCGAGTTCAGCCTCGTCTCGTACCACTCCGCCGGGCCGCTTGGGCCCGATGGAAGCTGCGCGTGGGGATGGACGTTCACGTTCGTCTCGGGACGCCACGGGCTGGCGTGCAGGGTGATCGCGACCTCGCACGAGCTCGCGCTGAGCTATGACACGGTCACGACCTACTCGGTTCCCCGGCAGGCGGAGTGGGTCGACGCGGGCGACGTGCTGAAGTGGATCGAAGCAGAGCTGCCCGGCTGGGCAGAGGTGCCCCTTCGGCTGCGTGTTCATCTCCCCGACGACTACCTCGTGTATGCGGAGAGCCCCTTGCGCATCGTCGACGTCGACGTCGTGCGCGAGCGGGTCGCGAACGCCGACTTCTTGGGTCGGGCAGGCGCAGAGCCTACATCGCCCGGCGAGGAGTTCACGTTCGCAGAGGTACGGGCGTGGTTCCGCGGCGAGCTTGGCGATGGGAGCGCACTGGCCACCGCGGCTGGGGCGGACCCCGGCTTTGCGGAGGAGCTGCGAACGCTCGCGCCGGGCGCGCTGGCGCGGGTCGGGGCCGCGCTTCAAGCGGCCGACGGCGTCGGCGTGACCGAGTCGCTCGAGGTCGCGATCGATGGCGCACCCGACATCGCGGCGCAGACGGAGCTGCTGCGCGTGCTAGCGTATCTTCCGAACGACCTCGCGATCGCCGCGCTGCACAGACTGTCCGAGGACCCTGTCCGACGCGAGCTTGCGGCGGCTGCGGCGGAGCTGCTCCGCGCGCGACGGAGCGACGCGATCGACGTGCCGAACCACCCGCTGGAGCGCCTGACGTTTCTCGACGTGCGGCGCGCGATGGGCCGCGGCGCCGACGAAGTCGTCGCGCTCCGCTCGACGTTCGATCCGGAGCGGGAGCTGCTGGCTCCGCTCGAGGAGCTCGGCTTCACACTCACGCGCCGACGCCTCCTGAGCGGCGACTCGCGCACACTCGCGGGCGCCCAGCTCCGGAGCCACGATCACGGCACGGACCTGCTGCTGACGTCGACGCCGCTCCCCCTGCCATGTCACATCCTCCACGTAATCGGGCACCGCGCCGACAGCGTCTCGGAGGCGATTCGGCGGCTCGCCATATCCTACCCCCGCGTCGAGATCGTGGCAGACGCGCACTCCTGCGCGACGCCGCGCGTGCATCGCGCCGCTCTCTACATCGCGGCGCTGCGGCTGGCGGTCGACGGCCTCACCGAGTCGCTCGTCGTCGCGTATTCGCGGTCGAAGCACGACGCGAGCTTTCGCCAGGCGATCTACGAGGCGCTCGCTGTGCAAGAGGAGCCTCAGGCGGCCGACGCGCTCGACTCGATCGCGGCGACGGCTCCTGAAGAGGCAGCGGCGATCGCCGCTGCGCGTGCGAGGGTCGCCCAGGTATAGGCGGGCCGCGACCATCCGGGCGCATGCGCAGCTTCAGCGAGCGACCGCGGGTCCGAGCAGCGCGCTGGCCTGCGAGACCATCGCCGCGAGCTCTTCGCGCTGGAGCGAGCCGCCGGCGGCCGCGGCGCGGATCGCCTGCTCGACTGCCGGGAGCTGCGAACGGCCCCGGCTCGTCGGGGATCGCAGCACCTGGGCGAACGCGGCCGTCGAGACTGCCAGGCGGTACGATGGCGACGCCGAATCGAATGACGATCGGAGCTCACCCCCGCGAATCTCTCGCGAGATCTCACGCACTTCTCCGTTGGAGTCGGGGAGCTCGTATCGGACCCGCGTCGTCGCGATGACGGCGTCGGCGGCGGGACGAGCGCGCAGAGTGTACTCCAACAGCGCCGTCACGCTGTGTCCCGAACCAACCTCTCCGGCGTCCACCGCGTCGTTGCGGAAGTCCACGTCGGCGACGGCGCGGTTCTCGTAGCCGATCAAACGGTAGCGACTGACCACGGCGGGGTCGAACTCGACCTGGATCTTTACGTCCCGGCCGATGACCTCGAGCGTGCCGACGAGCTCGTCGCTCAGCACGTGGAGCGCTTCGTTGCGACTGTCGATGAAGTGGTAGTTGCCGTCGGCGTGGTCAGCGAATCGCTCCAGATCACGGTCGTTGAGGTTCCCGCGTCCGAAGCCGAGTGTGGTGAGCGCGATGCCGGCTCGCCCATTCTCTTCGATGAGCCGAAGGAGACTGTCCCCCGTCAGGCCGACGTTTAGATCCCCGTCGGTGCACCAGATGACGCGGTTGATGCCGCCGGTGACGTACGCGGCGCGTGCGAGCTCGTATGCCGTGCGAACACCGTCGGCTCCGTTCGTCGAGCCTCCCGCCTCGAGGGCGTCGATCGCCGCGAGCACGGCTCCTCGGTCCTCGAGGCGCGTCGGCGAGAGCAGCGTCGTCGCCCGTCCGGCGTAGGTGACGATCGAGAGCGTGTCGTCGGGCCCGAGCGATGCCAGCACGACCCCGAGCGCGTACCGGACCAGGCCGAGCCGATCGGGTCCTTGCATCGAGCCCGAGGTGTCGACCAGGAACACGAGGTTCGCCGGAGCGCGATCGCCGGGGTCGATCTCAAAGCCCTGCAGCCCGACGCGGAGAATCTGAGGTTGTTCCGTCGCCAGCCCGGGGTCGACCACGAACTCCGCCGGGGCGCTCTCGAGGTCGATCGCGAACACCGAATGATCGTCCGGTGGCGCGTAGCCGTAGTCGAGGCTGTTCAAGAACTCTTCCACGCGGACTGTGCCCGGAGCCGGAAGCTGGCCGGAGTCGAGCGTGGCACGCGCGATTGTGTACGAGGCGGTGTCGACGTCGACCGCGAACGTCGCGAGCGCGTCCTGACGGGCGTCGGTCCACGGGTTCGCCGGCGCGGTCGCGCCAGCAGAGGTCTGGGTGATGGCCTGCCCGTCGGGAACGGCGATGCCCGAGCCATCGGCGGCGATGACGTGCACGAACCTGTCGGGAGGGTCGAGCGACCGCGCGCGTCCGCCGGCTTGCGCAGCTCCCATGCCGCGCGACGACATACCGCCCGTGCCGGTGGACATCGTGCCCGTCGAGGTGCCGCCGCCTCCGACTCGGGGGATGTGGCTCGGGGCGACGATCGTGCGGGCGACCGCTGGCTCGGAGGGCACAGCCTCCTCTTGCTCTTCTGCCTCAACGAACGCCGGCCGATGATCTCGCCCCTGGGCTTCGGGATCAGCGAGTGAGCTGTTCCTGACGTCCCGAGGCTGATGGCATCCAGAGAGCGCACAGAGCGCCAGCGCGGTCATGAGGGCCGCGCGGAGGTGGGGGACTGACGGGATCGGAAGCATGCGAGCCCTCCTCGCCGATGGAGCCGGCGACGCCCAGGGGAGTCCCCCGGGCAATGGTGGTGTTGTTCGAGCGGGCCGCGCAGCCTACGGAGATCCAGACACCGGAATCCCGGGCGTGTTCCGCACGGCGCATCACGGAACGGTCTGGAGGCTAGGCGGATGCTCGAGCTCGTGTGGTCCGGCGGCAGAGGCTCCGTTGGGGGCCGGTGCTGGGCCGGCGCGTCAGCGCTCCCTGGTGCCCTCGTATCGCGAGCCCGAAGGGACCGGGTGCCGTCGCGGTGCGGTGGTGTGTCCCGGGGTGAGAGGGACACGGCGAGGCGGGCGATCTTTGGGGGTGGAGATCGCGCTGTGGAGAGCTTCTCCGATCCTCGCGCGGATCTTCTCGGGAAGCTGCCGAAATGGTTACGATTTGGCGTCGCTGGGGTTTTCCACAGGTGCTGTCCACAGGACGGGCCGAGTTTTCAAATCGTCTTTATTTTCAGCAACATCGGGGCATGCTGAACATGTGTATAACCCCTCACGGGAGGGTTGAAACTCACGGGAGGCTGGTGGTAGCCATGGGGACGTCGAGACCACCCGAACCGGCGCCTGGACGCCATTGGACGAACGCATGCACGAGCTGTGGAACGCGACGCGCGAGGCGCTGAAGGAGCAGGTCGGCGAGGCGTTCTTCGCGAGCACGTTCGAGAGCCTGCGCGCCGGTGCGCTGCGTGACGATGTCCTGGAGCTGCGGACGCCCGACGAGATGGTCGCGCTCGTCGTCGAGAAGAACCACCGGCCGCTGATCGAGCGCAGCCTGCGGACGGTGAGCGGCCGGAAGCTCCGCGTCTCGGTGACGACAGCCGACGAACTGGCCGAGACCGTCGAAGACGAGTCCCAGCTCTCGCTGTTCTCGATGTTCGCAGCTGCCGACGCGGCCGAGCGCGCGCCCGTCGAGGCGTCGCTTCCGCTGCAGGCGGCCGCGCTCGACGCGCGCGTGAGTGACGGCGCTGCCGACACGCGCCGCCGCAGCAGCCGGCGCGACGTCGACACGGCGGTCGCGCGCAGCGGGCTGTCGACCAAGTTCCAGCTCGGCTCGTTCGTCGTCGGCGCCTCGAACGAGTTCGCGTACGAGGCGGCCCGCGCCGTCGTCGAGCACCCGGGCCAGATCTACAACCCGCTCTTCCTGTACGGCGGCGTCGGGCTCGGCAAGACGCACCTGATGAACGCGGTCGGCTTCGGGATCCTACAGCGGGACCCATCGGCGCGGATCCGCTACCTGAGCGCCGAGACGTTCGTGAACGACCTGATCGAGTCGATCGGCTCGCGTCGCATGGACGAGTTTCGCCAGCGGAACCGGTCCGACGTCGACGTCTTGCTGATCGACGACGTCCAGTTCATCGCCGGCAAGGAGCGGACGCAGGAGGAGTTCTTCCACACGTTCAACGCGCTCTACCAGGCCGGCCGCCAGATCATCGTAACGTCGGACCGGATCCCGCAAGAGATGCCGGAGCTCGAGGAGCGGCTCGTGTCGCGGCTCACGATGGGGCTAATCGCCGACATCCAGCCGCCGGACTTCGAGACGCGCGTGGCGATCCTGCGGCGCAAGGCGAAGGAGCTCGGCTTCGAGGTCCCGACGGTGGTGTGTGAGTATATCGCTCAGCAGATCCGCGCGAACGTGCGTGAGCTGCACGGGGCTCTGCTGCGCGTCGGCTCCTACGCTCGCCTCCGCGGCGAGCCGCTGTCGCTGTCGCTGGCTCAGATGCAGCTCGACCGGGTGCACCGTGACCGGTCGGCGGGGGTCACGGCCGAGACGGTGTTGCGCGTCACAGCCGACGTGTTCGGCGTCCCGGCGAAGGAGCTGAAGGGGCGCAAGCGCGCCGCGACGGTCGCGCTCCCGCGCAAGGTCGCGATGTACGTCGCGCGCCAGTGCACGAGCGCCTCGTTCCCGGAGCTCGGCGAGGTGTTCGGCGGCCGCGACCACACGACCATCCTCTCGGCCGTTCGCAGCGTCGAGCGCATGCTGGCGGCCGGCGACCCGGTTCGGGCCAAGGTCGAGGCGGTCGAGCGAAGGCTGTCGCTGTAGGCGTCAGTCGGCGTCCCCGGGGTCCTGCCGGAAGAAGACGTTCGTCAGCACTCCTTCGCCGACGATCACTTGCCGCAACCCGCTCCGGGCGCGACCTTTGACACTCCGGCGTCCCGCGGGTATTCGGCAACTTACTCGACGTACCCCGGCTCCAGGCGATGCCCTCGAAGCTCAGCGCGCTGCTCGTACAGGACCGCGTCGTCGGCTTCCGACAGATGGACGCCGCCGTGCAGCGGCAGGCGCAGGTTGGCGGACGAATCGGGACGGCGCTGCTGGAGCTGGGTCACGTCGACGAGGGGATCCTGCTCTACTACATGAGCAAGCAGCGCGAGGTCGCCGCGCTCGACCCCCATGTCTTCACCGAGGTCGACGCCGACGCGCTGGCCATCTGGGACGAGCCGCTCGCTCGCGAGCTCATGGCGATCCCGATCCAGCTCGACCGGCGCCGGCTGCTCGTCGCGACCTGCGACCCGCTCCCGGCGACGTTCGTCGAGGCGTTCGAGCAGCGCACCGGCCTCAAGCTGGACCAGGCGCTGATCATGGAGGCCCGCTTCTGGCAGGCGCTCCGTACGTTCTACGGCGCGACGATCCCGGACCGGTACGTCACGCTCATCGAGCAGCACCCCGTCCCGATGGGGACGCGCGACGGCACGCTGACGACGACCGGCCCACAGATCTCGCTGTCGGGACGCGGCGAGGCGCCGGAGTCTCCCGACCCCAGGTTCGCTGTTGCGCCCGTCTTCGAAGTCGACGGTCCCGAGATCCCCGGCCTCGCGTGGTCCGTCCCCGAGCTCACGGCGTTCTTTCAGACCTCGTCGAGCCGCGACCAGATGCTGCTCGCGGCGCTCGGCTTCTCGGGCAAGTACTTCGTTCGGCGTGCGCTCTTCGTCGTCGCGAGCGCGCGGATCCGCGGGTTCGCGCTGCAGATGCCGGGCGCTCCGTCGCGCCCGGTCGAGCGCGCGGAGGTGCCGTTCGCCCCTGACTCGCCGGTCGGGAGGCTCGTCAGCGGGGAGTCGTACTTCTACGGCGCCCTGACCGAGTCCGGGCTCGCGCCGCTCTACGAGCAGCTCGGCCTCGCTGCCCCCGCCGACCTCTGCGCGATCCCCGTCAAGGTGGGGCCCCGAGCCGCCCTTTTGCTGGTCGGCGATGGCGCAGAGGCTCCGATCGACCCGCAGTCGCTTCCCGTACTCTTTCTCGTCGTCAACCGCCTCAGCGCGGGCCTCGAGAGGCTGATCCGACGGCAGAAGCTTCGCCGAACGGCGTCGACCGCCTCCGTCGATCTCGCGCTCGGCGAGCTGACCGCGCGTCGAGACGCTACGGAGCGCGGCGGTGCCGGTGAAGTCACGCCCGCGCCGCTGCCGGCTCCAAGCCCGACGGTCGTGCCGACGCAGCAGCAAGAGGAGGCGAGCGCCAGCTCGGAGTCTCCGTCGGCTCCTCCGGTCGTCATCCTCGACCCCGCGGCCTCCGACGCACCCGCCACCGAGACGGCAGCCCCCGAGACGGCAGCCCCCGAGACGGCGGCCCCCGAGACGGCCAACGCCGCGGCGCCGAGCCCAGAGGTCGCCACGCCTGCAGCGCCGGCTCCCGCGGCGCCGGCCGAAAAAGCGCCCGCCCCCCCGTTCGCTGCGCCCGAGCCGACCGAGGAGCGAGCGCCGTGGGTCGATGTCGGGCCGCCGTCGGTCGACGACTGGGAGCTGCCGCCCGCGCCACCCGCCACCGAAGAGCCGGCCCCTGTCCACGTGCACACGGTCGCGCTCGGCGCGCTGGGACCGCTCGACGCCGAGACGTCGAGCGAAGACACCATCACCGATGGCGACGGAGAGAGGCTCGATCCCGGCGCCGACGACGAGCTCGACGGCCAGAAGACCGGCGTATACGCGCCTCAGCTCGACCCCGAGCCTGTCGCGGCCGACCCGCCGCGGACCGCCACGGTTCCGCTGGAGTACGCGCGCGTCGGCAACCGCCGCGAAGGGGCACCGCTGCTCGAGAGCGGCGCGCTGACGCGACTGATGACCGGAGAGCTTACCGCGGTGGCTGGCGACGCGGATGAGTCTGCCGCCGAGGCCTCCGCGACCGTCCGAGTGCACCACCAGCTCGACACGTCCTCGTTCGCCGCGGCGCCGTCGTACGCGCGTGTCACTGGCGACCTCCCGCTGGTCGGATTTCGGCGCAGGGAGGAAGACAGCGGGTCTATGCCGGTCGTGGCTGGCGGGCTCGGCGGGCCGGCGGCGATCGACCTCGATCTACGGCTCCCGGGGGTGCTGCTGCCGCCGCGAGTCCGCGAGCCGTCTACAGAGGTCGAGCGTGCGTTCCGGGCTCGGATCGAGAACGCCATCGACGACCAGCTCGTCGAGTGGCTGTCGTCGCCGGATGGTGCGCTGGCCGACGCGGCGTTCGTCGCGCTGCTCGACCGGGGCTACACGGCGCACGACGCCCTGCTCGAGCACTTCCCGGGGCCGCTCAGCGTCGATCGCCAGAGCCCGTCTTCTGTCACCGACCCCAAGCCGCTCGAGCGCCACGGTCCGATCGTGTGGCTGGTCGCGCTGCAGCTCCGCTCGCTGGCCCCGCGCCTCCACGACCTCACCGCGTCGTCCGACGCCGACGCGCGGTACTACGCGCTCAAGCTGCTGACGCAGGCCGGCGACGCGTCTGCGGTCCCGGCGATCGCGGAGCGGCTGTTCGACCCGGACACGCAGGTCCGCGAGACCGCGCTCGCGTTCCTGGAGCGGCACCTCGACGCGAGTGGGCACGGAGCCGATGTGCGGCGCGCGGCGCGGCGCCGGCTTCAGGCAAAGGAGTCGTGGGTCGTCGAGCAGGCGATCACGGCGGCGAACCGGCTGCGCGACATCGAGGCCGTCGAGGATCTCGTCAGGCTCCTGGGCCACGCGAGCGATCGTGTCCGACAGCGCGCGTCGCAGGCCCTCGCGCGGCTGACGCTGCAGGACTTCGGGTTCGAGCAGAAGCTTTGGGAGCGGTGGTGGAAGCGTCGCGGCACGGCGGGGCGCAATGAGTGGCTGCTCGATGCGATGCTCGCGAAGGACTGGAAGGTCCGCGACAACGCAGCGCGCGAGCTTCGTACGATCCCGCGACTCGTCGTGAACTATCACCCGGGCCTGGATCGGCGACAGCTCGAAGCGGCGCGGCGAGCCGTGCATCGGCACCTCTACGGGCGCGACGGCGGCGTCGTCGAGTAGCGGCTGCGCGCGCCGCTCAGCCGATTACCCAACGTCGGCGAGGCGGCGGACCTTGGCCGCGATGCTCGGGTGGAAGTACCAGCGCCGAAGGCGGTAGCGGGCGTCAGCGAGGGCACGCGCCAGGTGGCTTCGCTGTTCGATGTAGCCGACGCGCCCGTCTCGCTCCCGCACGCGGATAGCGGTGCGCGACGTGCTCCCTGGCGTGTAGGGCCGGTAGGGGACGTCGCTGGCATCGTCGACGAAGAAGAGCCACCGCTCGTTCGCGGTGAGGCCATCGCGGACGCGCTCGACGAGCTCGTCATCTTCGGCCGCGCCGCCGCCTCGCAGGTCGACATCGCGCTCAAGGGACGCAAACAGGCGGCGATCGAGCAGCCCCGCCGCGAGTCCGGCCAGGACCGGATCGGCAGCGTCGCGCCACAGGTCGAGCGTAGCCCAGACCGTCGCGTCGGTGAACCGCAGCCACAGAACCGCGTCGGGGGCCTGACGTCGGAGGGCTGCGGCGACCGCGGGGTGCGGGAGTGGCTCGAGGGCGCCGGCTTCGAGGAGCTGCCGGGCCCGCGCGAACACCAGCTCGAGCATCGCCTCTGCCGCGCGCGCCACGCGGTGAAAGTAGAGCAGGCGGTACATGTGAAAGCGCGCCACCAGGTAGCCCTCGACGGACTCTAGCGCGCCGGCGCCGACAAGCAGGCCCTCGTCGTCGTGCTCGAGACACATCAGGATCCGCTCAAGGTCGTAGCGGCCGACGCCGACGCCGGTCATCAGCGCGTCGCGCAGCAGGTAGTCGGCGCGGTCGGCGTCGAGCTGCGACGCGACGATGTGCGCGGTGAAGTCCGGTGCCTCGCCCTCGACGATCCGCGCAACCCGGTCGGGCAGGCGCGTGTCGACGCCTCGTAGCACGGCGTTGATGTCGGTCGACGGGTCACGGATGAGCGCCGACGACACCCGCTCGTGATCGACTCCAGCAACACGCTCGAGGACATGGCTGAATGGCGCATGGCCGACGTCGTGGAGGAGCGCGGCGCAGAGGACTGGCAGCCGTCGCTCAGGGTCATCGACGCCGAGCCGATCGCACATTCGCGTCGCGACGTGGACGACGCCGAGCGAGTGTGCGAAGCGAGAGTGCTCGGCGCCGTGGAAGACGAGGTGGGCGAGGCCGAGCTGCCGAACGCGTCTAAGACGCTGGACGAGCGGGGCGTCGACGAGCGCGCTGATGACGGGTCCCGCGACGGCGTCGAGGCGGGTGTCGATGAGGTCGTGGACGGGATCTCGAAAGGCGCGGGCCTTGTTCTTCATTGGGAGTGCCGTCGGGAGTGCCGTCGAGTGGCTGCGGAGCGGCTACGACTCGCTGGGAGAGCATGATCGCGCATTCCACGGCGTGGTTGACAGAAACGTGGCGAGGTGGGAAGCGCGGCTTGGCGACTCGGGCCGTTGGGAAGCGCGGCACGAGGTCGTGAGTTCGGCTGCAGCCGTGCCAACGCGGCGCGGCTCCCTTCGCCAGACGCGATGCAGACAGACGACCTGATCGCCGGCATTCCGCGAGCGTTGCTCGGGGTTGGCGCGAATCGCTGGGGTGTGACGACGACGACGCGGCGGATGATCGCGGCGTCACTGCGCGACCCTCGAACAGCCCAGCGGGTGTGCCGCCGGGCGGCAGACGTGGGCGCTGGGCAGCTCTCGCGGCTGATGGTGGAATACGGGGGCGCGTGGGTGCCACGGCACGCGGGGCTCGAGGTCGAGGCGACGCGGCTGTCTGGCTGGTTCCCCTTCGAGGAGTCGGCCGAGGGGTATCGCGTCCCGATGGACTTCGCGATGGCCGCGCTGCGGGTGGCCGAGCGCGAGCGGCTGTTCGTCGCGACGCTGCTGGCGAGGCTCCCTCGGCCCGACGCGGACGTGCTCCTCGCCGAGCTCGGCGTCACTGATCTTGGGACGCGCACGGGGCGCCTCTGCGCGGCGGCGGCGCTCATCGCCAGCGGTGCCCCGGCAACGGCCGACGAGGCGGCGGCGGTCGCGGCGGTCGACAGCTTGAAGGCCCGCGAGGGGCTGACGGTCGGCTACGTCGAGGGCTCGGCAGGTCGGCGTTACCGCCTGCAGTCGGCAGACGGGAGCTTCGAGCTCGTGCCGCGAGAGCTCGCGGCGGGCGGTGGCGCGACGTTCGCCCCGCCGGTCGTTTGGCAGACGGCCGCCGCGCCGGAGACGAAGCCGGCGCGCAGTCTGCCGACCGTTCCGGTCGGCGCGGTCGTCACCTTCGCGAGCGCGCGTGCAGCCGACATGGCGTTCGGCGAGCTCGAGTTCCGGCGGCTCGTCCAGCGTCGCCTCGACGAGAGGCGCGCGGCCGTCGTGCCGGAGTGCTCGGCGACGCGCGCGAGAGATGTGTTGGTGAAGCTCGGATTCCACGTCGACGGCGAGGAGGTCGGATGAGGGGTAGTGCGGTAGTCGCGGGTCGGTCGACCGAGCAGCTCCGGGCGATGGCGCAGCGGCTTCGTTCCGAGGGCGCGGATGCGGCCTCGCTGCTCGCCGCGATGCGCGCGCCCGACGCGTTCGACCGCGTGGAGCGGCTGTGCACGACTCCGCTGATGCTCGAGGACCTCGTGCTGCTGTGCGCGAACCCGTTCGACGCGGTCGCGGCCGAGGAGCTGGCCGACGCGGCGGCGTTCGAGGCGGCCGGGGTGATCGCGCGGTCCGCCGCAGGCGACTTTCGCGTGAACCTCGACATTGCCCTGAGCGCGGCGCCGAGCGCGCCGATCGAGTTCGGCTTCGCGGCCACGTTGATCGCGCGGCTTGCTGCGGAGGAGCGCGTCGCCCTGCTTCGGGCTCTGGAGGTCGGGCCACGCCCGACGGTGGTGGACGCGGTGCTCGACGGGGCGGCCGCGCTGCGCGACGAGTCCGCGCTGATGCGGACCGTGGCGAGGCTCACGGTGTCGGATCGCGAGATCGTAACCGAAGCGATCGGGCTCGGCGAGCTGCCGGACGACATCTCGGCCTTCCCGCTCGATGCGGGGCCGCCGATGGTGACGCTCGACCCTGGCGCCGCCGGCCGACGCGGGTTGGTGTTCTGGGTGGAGCATGAGGCGTCGGGGCTCGAGGCGCGCCCCGTCGTGCCGCTCGAGCTGCTGGAGCGTCTCGCTGGTGTGCTGGAGCGCGTCCCGCCGCCGCCGGAGGTGAAGAGCGCGCCGGCGCCGCGTCGGCGCACGGCGGCCCCGGCGGCACGCCCCAAGCGGCGCGTCGAGCTGCTCAGCGACAGCGACTCGACCAGCGAGACGAAGAGCCTGCCGGCGGCGGCGCCCGGCCCACAGCGCGAGCCGCCGAGCGGCAGCGGCCCAACCCGCGGGCTTCGGGAGTCTCCGAGCGGCAGCGGCACGATGCGCGGACTTCGTGATGCGCCGGGAGGGAGCGGTCCTCTGAGCGCGCTGCGCGACCCGCTCGCGGGCTCGGGCGCATCGGCCGCCTCTCGCGACCCGCTGGCGGGGAGCGCGCCGACGCGAAAGTTCTCTGGCGATCCGCTGGCAGCGAGCGGGGCGGCCGGCGTCGAGCCTGGCGAGCGCGTGCGAGCGCGGCCTGCGCCGGGCACGGTGGGCGGGGCGATGGCTTCGCCGTGGGTCGGCCGCGTCAGCTCGATCCGGGCCGCGTCGGCGCTCGTCGACATGGGGTCCTCGCGCGCCGCAGACGCCGCCGCCAAGGACGAAGAGCTCTCCGCCGGAATTCTGGAGGTCGCTTCGGAGGGGTGGCTCGTGCTTCGGCCCGAGGTCGATGCGGCGGACTGGGCCGAGCGGGCGGCGCTGCGCCTGTCGCTGTAGGCCGCTGCCGGAGCGGCCGGGTGCCCCTCGGATCGAGCCGCGGGCGGCGCTGCGCCTGTCGCTGTAGGCCGCTGTCGGAGCGGCCGGGTGCCCCTCGGATCGAGCCGCGGGCGGCGCGAAGAGCGAGCTTTCGCTTGACAGGCGCACGGGCGTTCGTCAGAACCGGTGTTGTCGTACGGTGCGGTCGGCAGCCGATGTTGGTGCTGCTGAGCAATGTCCGGCGTGTGCAACGGCATACGGCCATGCGCGCGGACCGGCGCCCTGGACGAGGAGAGCGCAGACCCCCCACGGGAAGTGGGGTCCACCTATCGGCCCGCAGCGCGGGCGCGGCTGGCGTCCCGAACGCACCAGCAGCGCCACGCTGGTCGAACCGCAGCATAGAGCATGACGCAACCTGAGCTTCACCGCCGCTCCCTCGAGCGCGCGGTCCCCCACGCGAGCCGTCGGCGCGGATGACGGTCGCCGACTTCCGGTCGCTGCAAGCCACGTTCGTCCCCCGCGCGGAGTTTCCGGGGCAGGGACGCCTGTTCTTCTGGTGCATGCCGCCGCGGCGCGTGGACTACACGCGCAAGGCCCTTGGAGCGCTCAACGTGCTCCGGCGCGGAAAGTCGCCGCCGACGGGAAAGCTGGATCTCGTGATCCCAACCCCGACACGGAACACCGAGGAGGATTGGGAGATCGCAGAGCTGGTCGGCATCCGCCTGCCGCTCGTCGAGACGGTCCGCGGTCTCGTGCGGCTCGACATCGAGGAGACCGAAAAGCGCCGGGTCAGCGACTCCATGCGCGTCTGGACGCTCGCCGCGAAGCTCGCGGTCGAGCTCGTCGCGCGTGGGCACTTCGTCCCGGTGATCGACCACGCCCCCAACGGGCGTACTTACGCGCGCTGGGCCGTGGCGGCGATGACCGCCGAGACCCGCGACCGGATCTCGGCGCTCGAGCGCGCGCTCCCGCTCGCAGGGCACACGCTGCTCCTCGACGAGGGCGAGGACAGCGACGAGCCGCGCGACAAGCGCCAGCGGCGCCGCAAGCGCAAGCCCGTCGGAGATGACACCCGCGTCTGGTCGAGACCCGCCCTGCTGCGCGCGTTCCTCGACGCGGTCGCCGATGCGATGTGCCGCGAGGCGCTCCCGTCGACCTCGCGTGACCGCCCGCGCAAGGACAACCGGGAGCTGGCGCCGTGGGAGCTCCGCTGGCGGTACGCCCTCACGGCCGCGGACCCGACGTTCGAGTCGGCCGGGCTCGTGGAGCAGCCACTGAGCGAAGAGGTCTTCAGGTGGGCCGCGCCGGTGGCTCCGCGGCCGATGCCCGGCGCGGCGTTCACCGTGTGCTACCAGCTCGAGCGCCCCGGGACCGCGCCGGAGACTTCAGGATTCAAGGACGCCTGGTTCCTGCGCTACATGCTGCAGTCGAACGACGACCCCCGCGTCCTCGTGAGCGCGCAACAGGTGTGGGACAGCGGCGGGGCGCCGGTGGTCGTCGAGGGCGCGACGTTCATCCGCGGCCACGAGGCGCTGCTGGAGTCGCTCGCCGAGGTCGCCGGGATCTTCGGCGGCTGCGCGCGCTCGCTGTACCTGCCGAAGCCGTACGGGACGATCCTCACCACAGAGGAGGCCTGGGACTTCATCAGCCGCGTCGGCCCGGTGCTGTTCCAGTTCGGGCTCGGCGTGCGCGTCCCGTCGGAGCTCCGCGCCGACGGACGTCAACGGCTGCGCCTCAAGCTGCACGTCGGTGAGGATATGTTCGGCGGCGCGCCGTCCAAGGTGGGCCTCGACGCGCTGACGCAGTTCCGCTGGCAGGTCGCGCTCGGCGAGCACGACCTGACGCCCGAGGAGTTCCGCGAGATCGCGGCGATGAAACAGCCGCTGGTGCAGTGGCGCGGCGAGTGGCTCGCCGTCGACCCGACGGCGATGGCCGACATGGAGCGGCTCTTCGAGGGGGCGGAGGCGTTTGGCTCGATGGACCGTCCCTCGGCGCTGTCGGCCGCGCTCGTCGGCACGATGGCGTCCGAAGGAGGCGAGATCGAGGTGGTCGCCGAGGGCGAGATCCGAGAGCTCGTCCGGCGGCTTCTGGACCGCGACGGCGCGGCGGCGGAGTACCATCCGCCCTCCTCGTTCGTCGGCACGCTGCGCCCGTACCAGGAGCGCGGCATGAGCTGGCTCGCTCAGATGGGCGAGCTCGGCTTTGGCGCATGCCTCGCCGACGACATGGGGCTCGGCAAGACGATTCAGGTGATCGCAGCCCTGCTCGGCGAGCTGGAGGCAGAGCGGTGGACCTCTGGCGGCGCGCTGCTCGTCTGCCCCACGTCGGTGCTCGGCAACTGGGAGCGCGAGCTCACGAAGTTCGGGCCGAGCTTGCGCGTCGTCCGGCATCACGGGCGCGGACGCTCCGACTCCGCAGAGCGGCTCGCCGAGCTGTGCGTGCCGGGAACGGTCGTGCTGACGACCTACGTCATCGCGCGAATGGACCAGGAGCTCCTCGCGAACGCGACGTGGTCGCACCTGATCATCGACGAAGCGCAGAACATCAAGAACCCGCGGGCGCAGCAGGCGCAGGCGATCTTCCGGATCCCCGCGGCGCGGCGGATGGCGCTCACCGGTACACCCGTCGAGAACCGGCTCACCGAGCTCTGGTCGATCCTCCAGTTCGCGAACCCCGGGCTCCTCGGCACGCTTGGCGACTTCCAGCGTCGCTTCGCGCTTCCGATCGAGCGCTTCGCCGACGCGGGCGCGCGCGAGACGCTTCGGAAGCTCGTCAGCCCGTTCATTCTGCGGCGCGTCAAGACGGATCCGAACGTCATCCAGGACCTGCCCGAGAAGCAGGAGTACAAGGTCTACTGCACGCTCACGCGAGAGCAGGCGTCGCTGTACCAGGCGGCGGTCGACGACGTGATGCGGAAGATCGAGGCGAGCACCGGCGTCGAGCGGCGCGGAAACATCCTGGCGCTGCTCACGCGGCTCAAGCAGATCTGCAACCACCCGGTTCACTTCCTGAAGGACGACACCGCGCTCCGCGGCCGCTCCGGCAAGCTCTCGCGCCTGTCGGAGATGATGGAGGAGGTGATCGCCGAAGGGGACCACGCCCTGATCTTCACGCAGTACAAGGAGATGGGCGACCTGTTGGTGCGACACTTCGAGGATCGCCTCCGCATCGTCTCACCGTTCGTCCACGGCGGACTCTCCGCGAAGCAGCGCGAGCAGATCGTCGAGTCGTTCCAGACAGATCCGCACGCGCCGCCGGCGCTCATCCTGTCGATCAAGGCAGGCGGCACCGGCCTGAACCTGACGCGCGCGACGCACGTCTTCCACTTCGATCGCTGGTGGAATCCCGCCGTCGAGGACCAGGCCACCGACCGCGCATACCGCGTCGGTCAGACGCGAAACGTGCAGGTCCACAAGCTCGTGGTGTCGGGCACGATCGAGGACAAGATCGACGAGATCCTCGAGTCCAAGCGCGGGCTCGCCGACTCGATCGTCGGCGAGGGCGAGGCGTGGATCACCGAGCTCGACGACGACTCGCTGCGTGAGCTCTTCTCGCTCGGCCGCGCAGCCGCAATCTACGACGACGCGGAGGCCTCGTGACAGACGGCGACTTCGGCGGCTCGTGGTGGGGTCAGCGTTGGATCGAGGCCCTCGAGAGACTCAGCACCGCCTGGCAGAACCGCCTGCCGCGCGGCCGTGACTACGCCAAGAAGGGTCACGTCATCTCGCTCGCGGTGACCCCCGGTAAGATCTCGGCCCGCGTCCAGGGCTCGCGCTCGAAGCCGTACGTCACGACGATCGAGGTCCCGGCGCTTCGCACGAGCGACTGGGATCGCGTGATCAAGACGCTGGCGTCTGAGGCGCGATTCCCGGCGCAGCTCATGGTCGGCGTGATGCCCGCCGACATCGACGACGCGTTCTCGCTGCACAACGTGAGCCTGTTCCCGGTCCGCAACTCGGAGCTGCTCGGGAGCTGCTCGTGCCCGGACAAGGCGCGGCCGTGCAAGCACATCGCAGCCGTTCACTACGCGTTCGGGCAGGCGCTCGACCGCGACCCGTTCCTCTTGTTCGCGGTGCGCGGCGCCGACCGAGACCGGCTCCTCGGCGGCTTTAGCCGCGCCTGGTTCGGCGACGAGTTCGACCGCGCCGCGGGGTTCGCGGCGCTCGAGCGCGCCGACGCCGGCGTGCACGTGATGCCTCTCGACGCCGACCAGTTCAACCGCGCGATCGAGCCGGTCCCCGAGCTGTCGTTCCACCCGCTCTCGTCCGATCCCGCGCTCCTGATCCTCGAGCGCCTCGGCGCGCCGCGGTCCTGGTCGCTCCCGGTGCCGATCACGGCCCTGCTGGGGCCCGTGTACGAAGACGCGATCAAGCTCGCGCAGCAGGTCGCGATCGAAGAGCTCGACGACACTGAGCCGCGGTCGTTCGACGCGATCTTCGACGACGACGGCGGGTCGGACGACGGCGGGTCGGACGACGGCGCTGGAGACGACAGCGACGACGCGCACGACCCGGACGGAATCGACGAGCCCCGCGCTCCGCTCTCGCCACCGACTCGGCGGCCGCCCGCGCACGCCGAGTTCCGCGCCCTCCCGATGATGGCTGCCGCGGCGGCCGACAGGCCGTCGGCCCCGGCCGTCGCCCTCCCGACATCCCTCGCGATCTCGAAGAAGATCGCGAAGCCAGCTCCGCCGCCCGAAGAGCCGGCGCGCTCGAGCGTGATCGTGCGCAAGGGCGTCGCGACGGTCGGTCGACGCCGACGAGGCACTCCAGAGACCGCGACCGAGACCGTCGACCGCGGCCGCCCGGCGGCAAGCGTCGGAGCGCCGCCGCCGGACTTCGTACCACCGCCCGAGAGCTCGGGGCCCCTGACAGTCCGCAAGGGCCGCGGCGACGAAGCCGGCCCCGCCGTCGTGCGCCGCCGCGGCGCGGGCGGCATCACCATCGACGGCGACTCCCCGCTGCGCCGCGCCGCCCAGCTCGGTGAGCTGGCGGAGCGCTTCGACCAAGCCATGAGCTCCGGGGACTTCGCGAACGCGCTCCGGGCCGCTGTTGAGCTCTGGGCCGACGACCCCACGCTCGAGCGGTTCGTACGCCTGAGCGCTGCCAGCGCCGCCGCGGATCGCGTCGACGAGACGCTCCGAAGCGAGGCCGCGCGCCTCGCCGCGCGCGCCAGAGACCGCGCCGCCTCGCTCAACGCCGCGCAGGCTCTGCTGCTGCTCTGCGCCGGCGACCAGAAGGCGGTGATCGACCACGTCTTCGCGGTCGGAAAGCGCGCGTGGCGAGCGGATGGCCCCGCGGTCGTAACGCTGGTCTACGCCATCGGCGCGCTCACCCGAGAGGCCGGCCTCCCCGCCGGGTCGGTGGCAGCTGAGGTGCTCGGCGGCCCAGACGGGCTGGGTGACGTCGTGGTCCCCGGCTGCGGCACTGCCGCGATGTGGACGCAGCGGTGGATCGACGAGCGCCCTCCCCCGCCGACCCTCGACGACCGCCTCGCGCGAGGCGCCCGCGAGCTCGTCCTGTGGGCGGTCGGCTCGCCGATAAGCCAGGAGGCGCCGGGCCGAGTCGCGCGGCTGGTCGCAGCGACCGCCGAGGCGCTCGAGATCGCGGGCGCCGAGGGCGGCGGGGCGGGCGTGCTCGCGGCGGTGCGGGCCGCGGCGCCGCGGCGCCGCGACCTCACGGACGCCCTGCGCGCTGCGATCGGCGCGTCGTCGATCCTCGGATGATACCCGCGCGGTTCGCGACGCTCGCTCCGACCTCGGTCGTGGTGACGGCGCCCGCGACCGTGATCGAGGGTGACGCTGGCGAGATCGCCAGCGAGCTCGTTAACGCCGGCCGGCGCGCAAGGCTCGCGTATCTCGACCCGCCGTTCGCTTCTCACGCCGACTACCGCCTGACGGCAGGCGCCGGCATGGGCCGGGGCGAGGTCGCGTTCACCGACCGCTGGGACTCGCTCGACGCGTACGTTGCCGCGATGGCCGAGACCTTCGCGCGCGTGCGTGAGTTTCTGACCGACGACGGCTCGATCATCGTCCACTGCGACCACCACGCCAGCCCCTACCTTGCCGTCGCGCTGGACCGGATCTTCGGGCTCGGCGACCGCGGGCCCACGTCCAGCGCGCCGGGGTTTCGGAACGAGCTCGTCTGGCGCTACGGCCTCGGCGGCTCATCGCCGCGCTGCTACCCCAAGAAGCACGACACGCTGCTCTGGTACACGCGCGGACGAGACTGGCACTTCGAGGCGCCGCGGGTCCCCGCGACGTCTGCGCGGATGCGCGGGCAGACGAAGAAGGCGCCCGACGTCGTCGACGTCCCCACCCTGAACAACATGGCGCGGGAGCGGGTGGGCTACCCGACACAGAAGCCGCTTCAGCTCCTCGACATGCTGGTGCGCGCGCACACAGAGCCGGGTGACCTCGTCGCCGATCTGTTCTGTGGGAGCGGCACGGCGGCCGTCGCTGCGGTGCGAGCGGACCGGGCCGCAGTCGCCGTCGACATCGGCCGCGACGCGCTCGTGACCACGACCGCGCGCCTCGCTGCGCTCGGTGGAGGGGTCGAGGTCCTCGCCAAGGAGCCCGGCGCGACTCCAGCCGACGGACCGGTCGACTTCGCGGCGACAGGCGCTCGTCGACCCGATGGAACGCTGGCGCTCGACGCCGTGTGGTGTGCGCGGGTGGACTGTGGTGCGTCGATGCCGACGACGAGAGTGGCGTGGTACCGCACCGCGCGCGGCGATGAGTGGGTGGCGGCGTAGCCTAGGCGCGCGTCGAGATCTGGCCCACGTTGGCAGCGCCCGATACACTCACACGGCGTTGAACCAGTGGGCTCGGGAGGACCGAATGCACCGCCAGCCAGTTCGCATCGCCGGCGCGCAGCCGGCCCTCTTCGCGCGAAGCCTCATGTTGCGAGCGGCGCTCGCCGCAGCGGCCGGCCTCGGAGGCTGCGGCGACGACGACAACACCCTCGACGCCTCGGCGGCCAAGGTCGTTCGCCAGTGCTCATCGCACGTGTTCTCGCGTCAGCCGTTCGGCCAGGAGGTCGCGGTCAACCGGTATGACCTCCGGTTCCGGATCCCTGCGGGCGCCCAGGGGTTCTCGATCGTCGCGTACACGCCGGGCGCGTCAACGACGCTCGCCAGCCTCGTCGACCCGGCGGGCTTTCCGCACGACCTCGTCACGGACGAGGATCTGCTCCGCTACCACCCCGCTGGCCTCGCGACGGCGTTCGGATTCCCGGTCGAGGCGGACCAGATCCTGATCCCCCCTGCACCGTCGCAGGCGTTCCTGCTGCAGAGCGGAGAGTGGGAGCTACGAGCTGACACCGGGGGGCGAAAGGTCTGCGTCTCGATCGCCGTCACCGAGACGCGTGGCACGCGGCTGGAGCTCAACGTGATCGCGGTCGGTCTCGAGGGGATGGACGCCGCCGCGCTCGCGACAAACCCGGACTGGAACGAGGCCCTCGAGGTCGCCGCTGCGATCTGGGCGCGCGCAGACGTAGACATTGCGCTCGACACGATCCGGTACACAGACATCGACCGCACGGTCGCGGGGAGGTTCGCGATCATCTCCGACTGGAACGACTTCGCCGACCTCGTCTCGACCAGCGAGGCGCCGAGCAGCGCCGCCGAGGACGCGCTCCGCGTGAACGTGTTCGTGAACCGCGGCTTCGCCGGCTCGGTCGGGCAATACGGCCTTCTCGGGATCTCGATGGGGGCGCCGGGAGCGATCGGCGTGCACGGCACCGAAGCCAGCGGGCTGGTGTTCGGGATCGCCGACTACCTGGGCGTCGACTCGATACCGAGCCCCTCCGACGGGGAGTTTACGGGCGCCGAGCTCATCGGCTTTACGCTCGCGCACGAGCTCGGCCACTTCCTCGGGCTGCTCCACACGACGGAGCGCTCGGGGGAGAGCGACGGCCTCGACGACACGCCCGGGTGTCCGGGGATCAGTGCGCTCGGGCCGCGCGGGTTGACGACGTGCGGCGACGCCGACAACCTGATGTTTCCGGTGGTCCTGCCGGACAGCGCGGGCGAGATCAGCCCTATGCAGCGCGAGTCGGTCGCTCCCAACCCGCTGCTGAGACCCGAGACGCTCACGCCGTGATTCGCTTCAACGTCCCCTACCTGTCCGGCCGCGAAGAGGAGTACCTGACCCGGGTGCTCGCGAGCGGGTCGTTCGGCGGGAACGGCCCGTTTACCCGTCTTTCGCAGCGGTGGCTCGAGGAGCGGTTCGGTGCCCCTCACGTCTTGCTCACGACGAGCTGCACCGCGGCGCTCGAGCTCGCGGCGATGGCGCTCGGCGTCGGGCCCGGCGACGAGGTCATCGTCCCGTCGTTCACGTTCGTCGCGACGGCGTCTGCGTTTCACCGTGCGGGCGCAACCATCATCTTCGCCGACGTGGACCCGTACACGATGACGGTCGACGTCGCCGACGTCGCGCGGAAGCTCACCCCGCGCACGCGGGCCGTCGTGCCGGTCCACTACGCTGGAGCGCCGTGCGCGATCGCTCGGCTACGCGAGCTCTGTAGCGCCCACGGCGCCGCGCTCGTTGAGGACGCTGCGCAGGGGCTCGACTGCGCAACCGGCGGTGAGTGGCTCGGCCGCTTTGGCCGGTTCGCGGCGTTCTCGTTCCACGAGACCAAGAACCTGCACTGCGGGCTCGGCGGCGCGCTCTTCGTCAACGACCCCAGCGACTTCGAGCGCACCGAGGACATCTGGGAGCGCGGCACCAACCGGACGAAGATGTTCCGCGGGCTCGTCGACAAGTACTCGTGGGTGGAGCCAGGCTCGAGCTTCTACCCGACAGAGCTGCAGGCGGCGTTCCTGCTCGCGCAGCTCGAGTCGATGGACGACAACCGGCTCGCCCGGATGGCTCGATGGGAGCGGTATCGGGAGCGCCTATCCGGGGGGGAGCGCGAGGGTTGGTTCGCCCTCCAGCGCCTCGACCCGGCAGACCGATCCAACGGACACGCGGTGTATGTGATGCTGCGGTCTGCCGAGGCGTGTGAGGCGCTGCGGCTAGACCTGCTCGCACGCGAGGTGCAGGCGCACATCCACTACCTGCCGCTGCACTCGTCGAAGATGGGCCGCGCGCTCGGGTACGAGCCCAGCGACGTGCCGCTGACCGAGGAGTACGCCCCCCGCCTGCTCCGGATGCCGCTGCACAACGAGCTCACGCTCGACCAGGTAGAGCACGTCTGCGACCTTGTGGACGACGCGTTTCGCGCGGGTCGTGTGCGCTAGCGTGCCGGTGTTGGCACGCGCTCTGCAAAGTCGAGTGAGCCGAGCGGCGATCTCGCAGGAATCTGCGGGCGCCGCGCGAGAACACTGACGCCAACCTCAGAATTCTGATCGGTACCCCCATGAACAAGCTCGCACTCACCCTCCTCGCCGCCGCCGCCGTCCTCACAACGGCCGCGTGCAACGAAGAGGATCCGTCTGGCGCGTGTCCCGAGATCTACGCCCCGGTCTGTGGAGCCGACGGACACACCTACGCGAACGACTGCGCGGCCACGGCGAGCGGGGTAGCGGTAGCACACAGTGGGGAGTGCGGCGGCGGCGATGGCGGGACCGATGTCGACGCGGGCGACACGACCCCCGACACGAGCGGCTGCGCGTGCCCCGAGATCTATGCGCCCGTCTGCGGCGCCGACGGTGAGACCTACGGCAACGCGTGCGAGGCCGACTGCGCAGACGTCGCGGTGGCCCACGATGGAGAATGCGAGGCCGGCTGCGAGTGCCCGACGATCTACGCCCCAGTCTGCGGGGCCGACGGTGAGACCTACGGCAACGCGTGCGAGGCCGGCTGCGCGGGCGCGGCGATCCTCTGGGAGGGCCCGTGCGAGATCGATTGCTTCTGCGACGACGTCTACGCGCCGGTCTGCGGCATCGACGGCGAGACCTACGGCAACGAGTGCGAGGCGAGCTGCTCCGGGGTCGAGATCGACCACGAGGGCGAGTGCGTCGACGTCTGCGGTTGCCCCGAGATCTACGCCCCGGTCTGTGGGACCGACGGCGTCACCTACGGAAACGAGTGTGAGGCCGGCTGCGTCGGCGCGGGCCTCGCGCACGTCGGCCCGTGCGATGAGTGCGCCTGCGGCGACGTCTTCGCGCCGGTATGCGGCGCCGACGGCGTCACGTACGGCAACGAGTGCGTCGCAGCGTGCGTCGGCGCCCGTGTCGCGTCGACGGGGCCGTGCGACGAGTGCGACTGCGACGCCGACGACGGCCCGGCGTGCGGTACCGACGGCATCACGTATCCGACGCGCTGCGAGCTCGAGTGCGCGTCGGTCCCGCTCGACCACGTCGGCGAGTGCATCCCTCCAGACGACTGCGTCTGCCCGGGCATCTGGGCGCCCGTCTGCGGTGTCGACGGAGTCACGTACTCGAACGAGTGCGCGCTCGACTGCGCCCGCGTCGACCTCGCCCACGAGGGGTCGTGCGAGCCCACCGACCTCTGCCTGTGCCCCGACCTGTACGCCCCGGTATGCGGCGAGGACGGGATCACGTACTCCAACGCCTGTGAGGCCGCGTGTGCCCGCATGCCGGTCGCGTACAGCGGCGAGTGCGGCGCGATCTGCGACTGCCCGCGCCTCTGGGCCCCCGTCTGCGGCGCAGACGGCGTCACGTACGCCAACCCCTGCGAGGCAGACTGCCGCGGTGTGGGGATCGAGTACGACGGCGAGTGCATGTTCTCGGACTGCAGCTCCGGCCGGGACTGTGGTGCCGACGAGATCTGCGTCGACGGCGTCTGCCTTCCGATCGCCGCCTGCACCTGTCCCGACGTCTGGATGCCGGTGTGTGGCACCGACGGGCTGACCTACTCGAACGAGTGCGACGCCAACTGCGCAGGCGTCGGCGTCGCCTACGAAGGCGTGTGCGGCGGCGACTCGCTCGACTGTCGAAGCGACGCCGACTGCGAGCCCGGCTGGTACTGCGACGGCGCGACGTGCCGCAGCCCCGACTGCGCCATCACCTGCTTCGTGCCCGATCCGGTCTGCGGCGAGAACGGCGTCACCTACTGGTGCGGCGAGGTCGAGGCCAGCTGCTACGGCGTCGCGGTAGCCTACGACGGCGAGTGCGGTGGCGGCGGAGAGGCCTGCATCTGCCCCGCCATCTACCTCCCCGTCTGCGGCGCCGACGGTCGCACCTACTCCAACGCATGCGAAGCCGACTGCGCCGGCGTCCGCATCGCGCACGACGGCGCCTGCGCCGCGTAAGCCGGCGGACGAGCCACCTTACCGACGGTAGTGGCCAACTACTCCCGGGCACCGGCCGCCGACGCACAACTTACCGACGGTAGTGGCCAACTACTCCCGGGCACCAGCCGCCGACGCACAACCTTACCGACGGTAATGGCCGGAGTGGCCCGAGCCACCTTACCGACGGTAGTGGCCAACTACTCCCGGGCAGACGAGCCACCTTACCGACGGTAGTGGCCAACTACTCCCGGGCAGACGAGCCACCTTACCGACGGTAGTGGCCAACTACTCCCGGGCACAGGCCGCCGACGCCCCAACTTACCGACGGTAGTGGCCAACTACTCCCGGGCACAGGCCGCCGACGCACAACCTTACCGACGGTAGTGGCCAACTACTCCCGGGCACCAGCCGCCGACGCACAACCTACCGACGGTAAGGTGCGACGACTCGCCACGCGACGTCAGCGAAGCAGGAAGGTCTCGACGACCGAGCGCCACCGCTCGGGCGCCTCGATCGGGATCGTGTGGCCGCAGCCGTCGATCCAGACGTGCGCTCCGTCGGGCAACGCGGCCGCGAGGCGCTTCGCCGACTCCCTCGACACCAGCAGGTCGTCTGGCGACGAGATAAGCAGTGCGGGGCAGTGGAGCGCTGCCGCGTCGTCGAGCGGCGAGCCAAACCCCGCCATCCCCGCCAGCAGCGCACGCAGCCCGTCGGCGTCGTTTCGCTGCACCGTCGCGCGGACCATCGCCTCGAGAAACCGCTCGTTCGCGGCGAGAAAGTCGCGGCCCAGAATGTCGGGCATCGAGCACCACGCCATCGCCTCGAGCCCACCTCTCTCGAGGACCTCGGCCCACGACCGCACGATCGCGCGCCGCATCGGGTCGTCGTTGTCGCCGGTCGATGTGAGCACGAGCCGGTCGACGCGCCGTGGATGCCGCGCCGCGAAGGCGAGCGCTAGCCGCGCCCCGTGGCTGAACCCGCACAGCGAGACGTGGTCGAGCCCGACGCCGTCGAGCAGCTCGGCTAGGTCGTCGACATGTCCCTCGAGCGTGACCGGTTCGGCTACGACGTCGCCCAGCGGGCTCCTGCCTTGCCCGCGCGCGTCATAGGTCAGCGTCCGGAAGCGCTCCCCGAGGGGGCGAACGTGCGAGAGCCAGTTCGCGGTGGACTGGCTCATTCCGTTCAGGAGCAAGAGCGGGGGTCCATCGCCGCTCTCCTCCCAGTAAAGCGCCCGACCCGCCCCGACGGGCTGCAGCGTCATCGCTACTCGACCACTGCCGAGCCGTCGGCGGCCGTCGAGAGGAACTCGATCGCCGTCGCGCGCACATCGGCGCGGTCGTACATCGTGAAGTGGCCGGTCGTCTCGCTCATAATTGTCGCGATCGTCCGCGGCGTGCCGTCGAGGGCCCGCCGGTTGCCCTCGATCGGCGCGGCCTCGGGCTCCCGGTCCCAGACACCGAACGGGTCCGCCTCCCAGCCGGCGGGGTCGACGGGCGCGGCGTCGCCAGAGATCGTGAGGGCGTTCATCGAAGCGACCGACGACGTGTAGTCGTCGATCCCGTTGATCAGCAGGATGTCGGCGCCGTCGGGGTTCCCGTCCCACCCGGTCCAGTACGGCGCGAACGACTGCGGATCGGTCGCGTCACCGCCCATCTGCGCCAGCGCCATGAGCGGGTGGAAGCGATCGAAGTCGTGCGAGATCCCCGTGAGGTCGGCGACGAGCGCCTGGATGTCGAACGGGTCCTTTCGCGACACGGCGACCGTCGAGAGGTAGGCGGCGACGCCGTTGAGCATGAACGCCTCGATGTTCGGCTCGACGCCGGCGACCATCGCGCCCACGAGAGAACCCTGCGACTGGCCGCCGTAGACGACGCGCGTCGTCGAGTACTCTGGTAGATCGGGCATCTGGTCGCGGGCCTCTGTCATCACACGCAGGAAGTACGCGGTGTCGGCGACCTGCTGCCGGAATGTGTTCCGGAACGACTCCGGGTTCAGGTAGTTGAACGAGTGCAGCTCCTCGTTGGCGCCCGGCGTGGCCCGGGTGTCGTGGAACTGCGGCACGTAGTTCGCGACGACGAAGCCCTCGGCGAGCATCGCCTGCGTGACGCGGCTCCCCACCCAGCTCGTCTGCCCGGCGCCCGTCCCGTCGACCCAGATCAGCAGCCGCAGCGAGCGCGACGGCTCCCGCGGGACGGCGACCGCGAACGGCACCTCCTCGGTGCGCTGGACGATCGGCTCGCCCGCCGCGTCGAAGTGGATCTCACCACCGACCGACGCGTAGGGCGACGTCCCGTCCTGGAACATCGGCGTGTCATACGTGCCGGTGTAGACCGCGTACCCGGCGCGCGAGACGGTGTCGCTGTACTCGAACGAGGTCACGACCGGCGTCGCCGTCTTCGCCGGATCGGCCACAAAGTCTCGCAGCGCGCGGAGCTCGGTGACCGGGTCCTGCGTCGTGAAGACCGTCGCGACGGCGACGCTGTCGAGCGGAACGCCGGCCTCCGGGAGGCACGCGCGAGCGGGCGCAAACGAGGCGGACAGGATCGCGTCGGCGTGAGTCCCATCGAGCGCCGCGCTCGCCTCGTCGGTCCCGACCACCCCGTAGCCGTCCTCGGCTCCCAGCGTGTGAAGCACCACGAGGGCGTACGGCGTGGCGGGCCGGAGCACGAAGCCGGGGACCGGGGCGACGGCCAGGACGTTGTCGGGAAACAGCGCGTCGACGCTGTGGTTCATGTGGAGCTCGACCGGGATTCGGTCGCCGCAGCCGTCCTCCGACACATCGATGAGCTGCACCGGGCCCGTCGGCGACAGCGAGTCGGCCGGCATCGGCGTCGTCTCCGGGATCGGGTCACCCTCGAGCGGGACGTAGATGACCGGCATCAGCGAGAAGCCGCGGACGCTCGACTCGATCGCGGCGACGTAGCGCCGCAGCAGGTCGACGCGGGTGTCGGGGAAGTCCGAGAGATCGACGCCCCCCTCGACGGTGAGCCGCGCGTCACTCGGCCAGGGGAGCCGGTAGAAGTCGGTGCCCTCCCGCGCAAACCGAGCCTGGATCTGAATGACCTCGGGTCCCGTGTCCGTCGTGGTGTCTGCCGCGTCGCCGCCGGCGTCGCTGACGTCCGCGTCGTCGAACGCGTCTTCGTCGATCGTGAGTCCGAGCTCATCGCAGGCGGCGACCTGCAACGCGCAGGCGGCGACCGCGATCAAGAGGCGACGGCGAGGGAAGGGAGCGCGGTGCGACATCGAGGCGCCTAGTCGAGAGGGGCCTGCTCTCGGTAGCACTGCTCTGCGGCGGTCGCCAGCCGAAGCGCCTCGGCGGCCGGTCTGCTCAGAGCGTCGACGGGTCGAAGTACCAGCCGATCATCGTGTCGCGCCCGGTCGGTCGAGGCGGCGGGTTCCGGACCTGCGTGGTGGCGCCGTCGGTGGTGGGCTGGGCGCCAGTGTCGACCGAGGGACGAGTCGAGGAGGGACGGTTCGTGTTCATCGAGGCTCCATGGGTCCGCTCGAGGTGCGGCGGATGGGGGGATCGAAGAGTGCGACTCGCTCGCCGCGCGCCGGCGGACCGGCGGCCGCAGCTAGTAGGCCAGCCAGTAGACCGTCACCGCGACGCTCAGCAGGCCCAGCAGTGCCGCGCTGATACGGGCGCCGCGGTCCTCGCGCTGGCGGCGGGCGGCGGAGATGGCCGCCAGGTGGATCAGCTGAGATTGCCGGTCGTAGTCGTAGTAGCTCATCGGTCCTCCTTCGGTGCGGCCACCGCTGCGGTAGCGTTCCCTGGACACAGACAGCTATCGCGAGGACCGTGCCAACTCGGCGTCACCGGGATTCAGGTTTCGTAAGTTAATGAAAATGATGATGAATCCAGGCATTGAGCGCGACACATCGGGAGCCGCCAAACGCGCCGTCACGCCGTGTCGAAGGCGTGTGAAGTGTGTGACTCACACACGCTGCCGGTGTGTGAGTCCGGGTGGGAGCGTGTGTGTGACCCGCCCAACACCGCCTTGCTCTGAGAGGCTGCCTCGGCTAGGCGCGGGGCCGGCGCAGGACCCCAGGAGCGGATGAGCGCGGTCAGGAGCGTGTGGAGAGTCTTCGTCGTGACGCTGACGCTGGCGATCTACTTCTCGCTCGCGCCGTTCGGCTATGCGGCGTTCTGGGTCTGGAGCCGTCTCCCGACGCGAGCGCCGCTCGTGCGCGCGCGCCGCGTGCAGGCGATCGTGTCGCGGGCATTCCGCATGTTCCACGACTGGGTGCGGTGGTGCGGACTGGTCGACTACGACCCGCGAAAGAACGCCGGCGAGCTGCCGCCGGGGCCGTGCGTCCTTGTCGCGAACCACCCTTCGTGGGTCGACACGACCGCGCTGCTCGGCTCGGTCGAGGGCGTCGTGACGACGGTCAAGCCGAGCATCTTCCGGCGGTGGTGGCTGCACCCGCTGCTGTCGGCGGCGCGACACTTCGAGGGGGGCGGGACCGAGGCGGGCGCGGTGGAGCCGATGATCGCGACGGCGCTGGAGCGGCTCGCCGAGGGGTTTCGTGTCCTGGTGTTCCCCGAGGGGACACGATCGCCGGTCGGAGGCCTGCATCCGTTCGGCCGGACGGGCTTCGAGATCGCGCGGCGCGCGGGCGTTCCGCTAGTCCCGGTGCTCATCGAGTGCCGGCCGGTGTGGCTCTCGAAGGAGGCGCCCATCTATCCGCCGCCTCCCCACCCGCCGACGATGCGCGTGACGTTCCTGCCGCCAATCGCCCCCGGTGAGGCGTCTTCACGCACGCTGCGCGATATGGTACGGAGCGACCTCTCCGCGCGCCTGGGGCTCGAAGCTCTGGGGCGCGCCCCCGTGGAAGGAACGACGGATGACGGAATCGCTCGAGATGCGCATCAAGCGCGTGATCGTGGACTCGCTGATGCTGGAGGACGTGAAGCCCGAGGACATCAAGGATGACGAGCCGCTGTTCGTCGAGGGGCTCGGGCTCGACTCCATCGACGCCCTCGAGCTCGCGCTCGCACTGCACAAGGAGTTCGGCGTCAAGACGGCCGCCGAAGACGAGCGCAACCGCGAGATCTTCCGGTCGGTGCGGAGCCTCGCGGACTTTATCCGCTCCGAGACCGGGGTGAGCCCGGCTCCGTGACCGAGTCCGTGACCGCGCGCGCCGCCCGGCGACGGCCGTCGCTCGGTGCGGTCGCGACGGGCATCGGGAGCGCGGCCCTCGTCGCCTACCCCCTCGTCGCGTGGCTCGGCCTCGAGCGCGGCGCCCCCCGCGCCGCGGCCCTCGGCCTCCTCGTGCTGGTCGCCCCCGCCGGGGTCGCGAGGCTGCGTGCGCTCCGCGACAACCCGGCCCTCTCTGCGGTCGCCTACGTGCCGCTCGCCGCCGTCGCGCTGCTGGTGGCCGGCGCCGCGCTCGACCGCGCCGGGTTCGTCCTCGCGGTCCCCTCCGTGATCAACATCCTTCTGCTCGCATCCGTCGTGCCGACGCTGGTCGCAGGACCACCAATGATCGAACGTTTCGCGCGACTGCAGCACCCGGACCTCACCCCAGACGAGGTCCGCTGGTGCCGCGCCTGGACCATCGTCTGGTGCACCTTCTTCGCGCTCAACGCCTCGATCGCCGCAGCCCTCGCTGTGTGGGCCCCGACCCTCGCGTGGAGCGCGTACACCGGCGGCATCTCGTGGGCGCTGATCGCCGCACTCATCGGCACGGAGTGGACGATTCGAAAGCTCCGCTTTCAGCGCTTCGGAGACAACCCGGTCGACCGGCTCTTCGCTCGCGCGCTCACCGCCACGGGCCAACGATGACGGGGACTCCGCTCGCGCAGCACGCGCCCACGACGGCGGTCGCGTTCGGCGCAAACGGCGAGCCGCGCTCTGCCGCCGCCCTCCTCGCCGACGCCGCGTCGATCGCGGCGACCCTGCCCCCGCCACGGCCGGGCTCCGAGGTCCTGCTCGTCTTCCGCGGCGACCGCTACGCCTTCACCGCAGCGTTGCTCGCGACGTGGAGCGCCGGGCACATCGCCGCGCTCCCGCCGAACACCCGGCGGGAGACCGTGTGGGCGCTCCTCGACCGCCCCGATACGGTCGCCCTGCTCCACGACACCGACAGCGGAAATCCGACGGCCGTGCCGCCGCTGCTCGCCGACACCGACGGTGCGCACGCCGTCTCCGAGGAGCCCCTGCCGCCGCTCGCGCTCCCCGACGACGTGATCGCGGCGGTCTACACGTCGGGCAGCACCGGAGAGATGTCACGCTGGCCGAAGACCGCCGACCAGCTCTTCGGCGAGGTCGCCACGCTGGCCGCCGCGTTCGAGCCAGCTCCTGGAACGTTGACCGTCGCGACGGTCCCGCCGGGACACCTGTACGGCCTCCTCTTCAGCGTCCTGCTCCCGCTCGCGACCGGCGGGGCCTTCGCGCGCGACACGCCATTCCACGGGCCCGCCGTCGCCGCGCGCGTCCGCGACGGCGCAGCGCGCGGCCCCGTCTCGCTCGTGACCGTACCCGCTCACATCCGCTCGCTCACCGCAGCGGGCGACGGCGCGTTCACCCCATGCAGCCGTGTTTACTCGTCTACCGCCCCCCTCGCCCAAGATGACGCCCGGGCGTTCTTCGAGGCCCACGGCGTCGTTCCGACCGAGATCTTCGGCTCATCCGAGACCGGCGGCGTCGCCACGCGCACTGGCGGCGCAGGCTGGTCCCCCCTCCCCGGCGTCGGCGTCGCCGCGGGGCCCGACGGCCGCCTCTCGGTCGACTCTCCCTTCCTCGCCCCCGGCATGCCCCGCCCGTACGTGACGTCCGACGTCGTCGACTTCGCGCCCGACGGCACCTTCTCGCACGTTGGCCGCGTCGACGGCGTCGTAAAGGTCGCCGGCATCCGCGTCTCGCTCCCCAGCATGGAGCGCGCGCTCTGTGCGACCGGCCAGGTCTCGGACGCGGCGGTTGTTGCCGTGCCCACCGACGACGGCCGCGGTCAGGCGCTGTTCGCGGCGATCGTCCCCACCGGCGCTCCGCTCGACGCGCCCGCCGTGCGCGCGCTGCTCGAAGATCAGTTCGAGCGCGCGTCGCTCCCGCGCCGCGTCGTCTGCGTCGAGGCCCTCCCGCGCGAAGACAACGGCAAGCTGCAGCGAGCCCGCGTCCTCCGCCTCTTCGGCCTCGACCCGAGCGGCGCGCCCGTGCGCTGGGACCTCGACGTCGAGCCGCCTGCAGCAGAGGCCGCCGACAGCGACGTCGAGGTCTGGACGCGACGCGCGCACGTGCCAGAGACGTACGGCTGGTTCGAAGGCCACTTTCCCGGCTACCCCGTGCTCGCGGGCGCGGTCCAGCTCGACCAGCTCCTCGTCCCCGCGGTGCGCGACGCGTTCAGCACCCTCGGGCCGCTCCGCCGGCTCGACCGCGTCAAGTTCGGCGGCCGAATCGGCCCGGGCGCGACCGTCGACGTCGAGCTGCGGCGAAAGCGTCACGAGGACCCCGACGCCGACGCCAGCGTGGAGTTCCAGTTCCGCGTGGGCGGCGCCGTCTGCACCTCCGGGCGCGCGACGTTCGAGCGCGGCAGCACGCGATGAGACCGTTTCGCGTCTGCGCGGTGATCCCGACGTACGAGAACCCCGACACCGTCGGCGTCGTCGCGCGCGCGATTCGCGACGCGGTCGAACAGGTGTTCGTCGTCGACGACGCCAGCGGCCCCGCCGGCGCCGCTGCGTGCCGCGAGCTGGCCGACGCGGGCACCGCGACGCTGGTCGTGCGCGCCACGAACGGGGGCAAGGGCGCGGCAGTGAAGAGCGGCCTCGCCGCCGCAGCAGCAGCCGGCTTTACCCACGCCCTGCAGGTCGACGCCGACGGCCAGCATGACCTGTCGCGAGCGACGGCGTTCGTCGAAGCCGCGCGCGCGCGGCCGGACGCGGCCGTGATCGCCTACCCGGAATACGACACGTCTGCCCCCCAGGTGCGCCTCGTCGCCCGCAAGATCACGAAGTTCTGGGTCGACCTCGAGACCGGACGCGACGTGATCCGCGACGCGATGGTCGGCTTTCGCGTGTACCCGGTCGCCGAGACCCTCGCCGTCGGCGCGCGGGGCGACCGCATGGACTTCGACGTCGAGGTCGCCGTGCGCCTCGCGCGCGCCGGCGTCCCGATCGTCAACCTCCCCGTCGGCGTGCGCTACTTGCGGGCCGACGAGGGCGGCCGCTCGCACTTCCAGCCGCTGCGCGACAACCTTCGGCTGTCGTGGATGCACAGCCGGATCTGCACCGAGGCGTGCCTGCGCTGGGTGTTCCGACGACCCGCGCGACTGTCGTGACGGAGCGGCCGCCAGCCGCCGCGGGTGCGAGCGCCGTCGACGCCCCGCCAGCTCGCGACGCCGCGACCAGCGAGGCCACCGCAGGGGACGGCAAGGCGACCGCCGCGACCAGCGAGGCCACCGCAGGGGACGGCAAGGCGTGGCTCACCCGCCGAGAGCTCGGGACCATCGCGGGGATCCGCGCCGTGTTCACAGCCGCGAAGCTCGTCGGCCGCCGGGCGACCAGCCACCTCGTCCGCGCCGTCGCCGCCTACTATACCTTCACCCGCCCAGAGGTGCGGGCGGCGTCGCGAGGCTGGCTCACGACGGTGCTCGAGCGCGAGCCGACCAGGGCCGAGATCTCGAGACACGTCGCGACCTTCGCGCAATGCGCGCTCGACCGCATCTACCTCCTCAGTGGCGAGCTCGACCGGTTCTCGGTCACTCGCGACGGCCACCACTACCTCGCCGCCCTCGCTGCCGCGCGCCGAGGGGCGATCCTGCTCGGTGCCCACCTCGGCAGCTTCGAGGCCATGCGCGCAGCGGGGACCGACGAGGACCTCTCGATCGCCATCGTCGGGCACTTCGACAACGCGCGCATGATCAACGCGCTGCTCGAGCGCATCGACCCCGGCGCCGCCGCGCGCGTCGTCCACGCAGGTCGCGACCCCGTGACCTTCGGCCTCACGGTCCGCGAGCGCATCGAGGCCGGCGACATGGTCGCGATCCTCGCCGATCGCGTTGGGCTCAACGAGAAGGCCGTCCCGGTGCAGTTCTTCGGGCGCGAGGCGTGGTTCCCGTCGGGCCCCTTCCTCATCGCCGCCGCGCTCCACTGCCCGGTCTACCTCGTGTTCGGGGTCTACTCCCCGCCCAACCGCTACGCCCTCTCGTGCGAGCCGTTCAGCGAGCGGATCACACTTCCGCGCGGCCAGCGTGAAGAAGCGCTGCGCGCCGTCGTACAAGACTTTGCGACGCGCTTGGAGCAAAAGGCCCGCGCGAACCCGTACAACTGGTTCAACTTCTACGACTTCTGGAGCCCTCCGGCGACATGACCCAGCCACCGCGAGACGACTCAAAGCGTCCGACCGTCGCGATCGGCGGCCCCCGCCTGACCCTCGACGCCGTCGTGGCGCTCGCGCGCGGCACCGCTGCGCCAACGCTCGACCCCAACGCGCGCGACCGTATGGAGGCGAGCGCCGCCGTCGTGGCGCGCCTGCACGCGAGCGGAGAGTCGGTCTACGGCGTCACCACCAGCGTCGGCGCCTCGGTGACGACAGCCGTGCCCCCTGCGCGCTCCGCGGAGCTGTCGCTGAACCTGCTCCGGATGCACGGCTGCGGGACCGGCCGCGTCCTCGACGACACCGAAGCCGCCGCCGTGCTCGCCGTGCGGCTCGCGTCGCTGGCGGCCGGGAAGAGCGGCGTGCGGCCGATCGTGGCGGAGCGCCTCGTCGAGCTCCTCGATCGCCGCGTGCTCCCCGTCATCCCGAGCGAGGGCTCCGTCGGCGCCAGCGGCGACCTCACCCCGCTCTCGTACGTCGCCGCCGTCCTCACCGGTGAGCGCGAGGTCCGCGTCTCTGGCGGGCCCGAGATCCCTGCCGTCGAAGGTCTCGCGTCGATCGGCCGCGACCCGCTCCCGCTCGGCCCGAAAGAAGCGCTCGCGCTGATGAACGGCACGAGTGTCGGCTCGGCGATCGCCTGCCTCGCCTGGGACCGGGCCGCGACGCTCACCCGGGTCGCAACCTCGATCGCCGCGGCCCTGAGCGCAGCCGTCCTCGGGAACTCCACCCACTTCGACGCCTTCGTCCACGACGCGAAGCCGCACGACGGGCAGCGCCGCGTCGCCGCGTGGATGCGCGACGACCTCGCGTACGACGCAGCCACCCCCGACCGCGGCGTGCGCCTCCAAGACCGCTACTCGATCCGTTGCGCCCCGCACGTCATCGGCGTCGCGGTCGACGCCCTCGAGTGGACACGCGCGACGCTCGAGACCGAGATCAACGGCGTCAGCGACAACCCGGTGGTCGACGTCGAGCGCGGGATCGTCGTGCACGGTGGAAACTTCTACGGCGGCCACGTCGCGTTCGTCTGCGACGCGCTGAAGACGGCGATCGCGAACCTCGCCTGCCTGCTCGACCGCCAGCTCGCCCTGCTCTGCAACCCGGCAGAGAACGAGGGGCTGCCCGCGAACCTCGTCGGCGTCACCGGCGACGGCGCCTGCACCCACAACGGGTTCAAGGCCGTCACGATCGCCACCTCGGCGCTCGCGGCAGAAGCGCTCAAGCTGACGATGCCCGCCAGCGCGTTCAGCCGCAGCACGGAGCTCCACAACCAAGACAAGGTCCCGATGGCGACGCTCGCTGCGCGCGACCTGCTCCGCGTCGTCGAGCTGACCGAGCAGGTCACCGCGATGCTCGCGCTCGCCACCGCGCAGGCCGTGGACCTTCGCGGCGACACCGTCACAGCCCCGGGACCGCGCACCCTGCGCGACGCCGTCCGCAGCGCCGTCCCGCGCCTCGAAGGTGACCGCCGCATGGACCGCGACGTCGCCGCCGTCCTCGAGCTGCTGCGCGCCGGCGCGCTCGGCGGCTTCTCGGAGCGCGATGCGACCGCCTGAGCTCAGCGCCACCGTCGAGCTCACGGTGCCGTTCCACGACTGCGACCCCCTGTTCGTCGTCTGGCACGGCCGCTACTTCGAGTATCTCGAGCTCGCCCGCACCGCGCTGTTTCAGCGCCTCACCCTCGACGTCCCCGACATCCGCGACATGGGCTTTCGGATGTACATCACCGACGCGCGCTGCCGGTACCTGTCCCCGCTCGGCTACGGCGACTCCGTGCGCGTCACCGCACGACTCGCGGCGCTCGAGCCGCTCGTCCGCGTCACGTACGAGGTCTTCAACCTCACGCGCAGCCGCAAGTCGGCCCGGGCGTTCACGGAGCTCGCGACGACCGACGCCGCCGGAAACCTCCTGACCACCGCGCCCGAGCCGATACGCGCCCGGTTTGCTGCTGCGCTCGAGCGGGGCGACCAATGAGCTTCCGGGTCGCCGTCCTCGGGGTGCTCGCCGGCGTGCTCGTCGCCGCGACGGCGCCACCGTCCGCCCGCGCGCAGGTCGAGGACTCGGCGCCGACCGCCGCGCCGGAGGCGCCGGCCAGCAGCCTCGACGCGCTGCTCGACGCGTTCGCCGCGATGCCCGGGCTCGAGGCGCGCTTCGTCGAAGAGAAGACCATCGGCCTCCTCGCCGTCCCGCTCGTCAGCGAGGGCACGCTCTATTTCACGCGCCCTGGCCTGCTCTACCGCCGCGTCGAGTCGCCGAGCCCGGCCGAAGTGCGCATCACGCCGACGACGCTCGAGTTCTTCGACGGCGTCAGCCGCGAGACGGTCGACCTCGCCGCCCGGCCGGACGTGCGCCTCTTCGTTCAGTCGCTCGTCTGGATCCTCGCGGGCGACCGCGCGGCGCTCGGTGGCGCCTTCGACGCGAGCTACACGGTCGACGGTGACCGCTGGACCGCGCGGTTCGCTCCGAAGGTCGCGCCGATGAACGAGCTCATCGAGGCCATCGAGCTCAGCGGGGTCGGGCGCGGCGTCGCGACGATCACCGTGCGCGAGACGAGCGGCGACGTCGCTGTCACCCGCATCGTCGACGCGAACCCAGCGCGCGTGTTCTCGAGCGACGAGCGCGTGCGCCTGTTCGGCGAGGCGAGCCGGTGACCGAAGTCGGCGGGCGGTCCGTCCGCCGCGCGGCCTGGCTCGCCGGCGCGTCGATGGTCGCGCTGGCCTGCTTCGTGGCGCTGCGCTTCTCGGCGACCGCCGATATCGTCGCGTTCATGCCCGACGGCGACGACCGCCAGGTCGCCGCGCTCGCGCGCCTAGTCGCTGACAGCGAGCTCGGCCGGTCGATGGTGCTGATGGTCGGCGCTCCCGACACGGACCAAGCCGTCGCAGCGGCCCGCGCGATCGAGACGCGCCTGATCCAGGACCCGCGCTCTCGCGACGCGTTCGCCGCGCTGGACGGCGAGCCGCCGCCCGACATCGATCGCGCGCTGTGGGAGCTGTACCACGACCGCCGCCTCGCCTTCGTCGCCCGCACCCCCGACGAAGCGGCGGCGCGCGCGACGAGCGAGGCGCTCGCCGAAGCAGCGAACCGCCTCAAGCGCGAGCTCGCGAACCCGATGTCGACGCTGATCGCCCGTGTCGCGCCATCGGACCCCCTGCTGACGATGCCCGACCTCTACGACGAGCTCCACAGCTCGCTCGGCGGCGGCGTCTCGTTGCGCGACGGTCGATTCGTGACCGAGGACGGTCACGCGCTCCTCTTCGCGGCCACTCGCGCGCCCGCGTTCGACGCCACGGCCCAGCGGCCGCTCCTCGACGCGATCGCCGATGCCTTCGCGGCCGAGAACGCTGAAGCGGGGGGAACGCTGACGCTCGACACCAGCGGTGTCAATCGCTTCGCGGCGGTCACCGCGAGCGCCGTCGAAGGAGACGTGAAGCGCGTCGGAGTCGTGTCGTCGGTCGCCCTGCTCGCGCTGCTGTTCGCGCTCTTTCGCTCACCGCGTGTCGTCGTCGTCTCTGCCCTCCCCGTCGTCGGCGGCGTCGTCGCGGGCGCGGCCGCCACGCTGGCGGCGTACGGCCGCATCCACGGCGTCACGCTCGCGTTCGGCGCCTCGCTGATCGGCGTCGCGATCGACTACGTCGTTCACCTCCTCTGCCACCACGCGATCGCGCCCGCTCAAAGCGGCCCGCGCGCGACGCTCGACCGGATCTGGCCCGGGCTGGCGACGGGCGCCGTGACCACGCTCGTCGGCTTCGTAGCGCTCGCCGGCTCCTCGTTCCGCGGCCTGCAGGAGGTCGCCCTCTTCGCGGTCGTCGGCATCTCGGCGGCGCTCGGGTACACGCGCTGGCTGCTCCCCGCACTGCTGCCCCAGGTGCTGCCGGCGTCTCGGCTGCGCGCGGCGCTAGCCCGAGTCCTCGCCGTCGCGCTCTCGAAGCTCCGGGCGCAGCGTGGGATCGCTGTCGCCCTACTGCTCGCCTCGCTCGCGCTGGGCACCTTCGGCCTCTCTCGCGCAGAGTGGGGCGCGGGGCTCGCAGACCTCGGCGACCTCGACCCCGACCTGCTCGCAGAGGACGACCGCGTTCGGAGCCGCGTCGCCCGCTTCGAGCAGTCCCGCTTCGTCTTCGCCGAGGGCGCGACGGTCGACGAGGCGCTCGAGGCGAACGATCGCGTCGCCGACGCCCTGCGCGCCGCGGTCGCGGACGGCGAGCTCGCGGCGTTCCGGTCCGCGGCGACGTTCGTCCCGTCGCCGGCGCGGCAGCGCGCGGTCGCCGAGGCGTTCACGTCGGCCCCGAACCTTCGGGACCGCTGGAGCACGGCGTTTGTCGAGGCTGGGTTTCGACCCGAGGCGTTTGGCCAGTTCACGCAGGCGCTCGCAGCCCCCGTGGCCCCGCTCACCTGGGAAGACGTGATGGAGTCGCCGCTGGCGTCGATGGCGCGTACGTTCCGAGCCGACGACGACGGACGCGTCTACTTCGTCACGTTCCTGCTCGACGTCTCAGACGCCGACGCGCTCGCGGCGCGCATCGCCGACGTCCCGGGCGCGACCTGGGTCGACCAGCCGGCGGCCATGGCACGCGCGGGCGCGGCGGTCCGCGCCCGGACCTTTGAGCTGTTCGTCGCGGGCCTGGTCGCGGTGCTGCTCACCCTGGTCGCGCGCTACCGCTCGCCTCGACGCGTCGCGGCCGCCTTCCTGCCGGCCGTGCTCGGCGCGCTCGCGGCCGTCGGCGCGCTCGCCGTCGCAGGTCTCGCCGTCGACCTCATCGCCCTGACGGCCCTGCTGATGGTCGTGAGCATGGGCGTCGACTACGGCGTCTTCCTCGCAGACAGCGACGCCGATCCCGACGACGAGATCGCCACCCTCGTCGGTGTCTTCGTCGCGTGCGGCTCGACCGTCCTCGGCTTCGGGCTGCTCGCGATGTCGGCGTTTCCGATGCTGCGAACCATCGGCGTCACCGCGGCCGCCGGAGTCGTGGCCTGCTTGCTGGTCGCGCCGGCCTCGCTGATCCTGCTCGGCAACGCTCGTGAGGGAGAGCACCGATGAGACCCGCGCGCACCGACGAGCGGCGCACGTCTGGCGCGACGCGCCTAGCGGCGACCCTGAGAGTCGCGACGCTCGCAGCCAGCGCGCTGGTCTCGCTGGTCTCGGCGTCGGGATGCGGCGGCGCCCGCGGACGTGGGGCAGTGCTCGCCGAGCTCGCTCCCCTCGACGCCGGGCCACTGCTGCCGCCCGACACGTTCGCCCCGGACTTCGCATGGCGCCAGCGCGTGACGGCGACGTGGCCGACCGGCGTGGAGCGGTTCGACGCCGTGGTGCAGAAGCGCGGCGGCGTGCTGACGATGATCGGGCTCTCGCCGATGGGCTCTCCCGGCTTCGTCATCTCGCTCGACACCAACGGTGTCGTGACGCTCGACAACCGCAGCGGACGCGAGCTCCCGTTCGACCCGACCTACGTTATCGCCGACGTGCAGCGCGCCTTCTACCCGTGGCCCGACACCCTGGGTGTCGTACGTCTCGACGAGGCGACGAACTCGGACGGAACGCGAGTGCGCCGCTTCATCCGCACCGACGCGCCGGAGCGCGGCGAGGTCCGTGTCGAGCTCGGCGCGACCGCCATCGGCGACGACGTTCCGGCGAGCGTCTCGCTCACGTCGGGCTGGTTCGGCTACTCCCTCGAGATCGAGACCGTGGAGCAGCAGCGGCTGTGAGTCTTCGACTTGTCATCGACGCACGCGCGCGCGGAGCATGGGCGCCGAGGCCACCTGCCGACGTGCGGTCTCGCGTATCCATGATCCCCGCTGGACACGTCCGGGGGGTCGAACTAGTGTCCGGCGCCGTGCTCGCCATCGGCGCGGGCAGCCAACTCTCACGCGCAGACTGAGGAGATGAGCGAACGACGGGCGCTCGTTACCGGCGCGAGCCGGGGCATTGGGGCGGCGGTTGCGCGAAGGCTCGCGCGCGACGGCTACGCGGTCATCGTGAACTACCGCTCGGCGGAGGACGCTGCGGCCGAAGTGGTCGCCAACATCGTCGCCGCAGGAGGTGAAGCGCGCGCCGTACGCTTCGACGTCGCCGACCGCGTGGCGACCGACGCGGCGCTCGCTGCGCTGCTCGAAGACGACCCGCGCCCCATCGCCGTCCTCGTGAACAACGCCGGCGTCGTCGCCGATGCCGCCTTCCCGGCGATGGAGTGGGACGCCTGGGAGCACGTCACGCGCACTACTCTCGACGGCTTCTACAACGTCACGCGGCCACTCGTGATGCCGATGGTGCGACACCGCTGGGGCCGCATCATCAGCATGTCGTCGGTCTCGGCGATCCGCGGCAACCGCGGCCAGGTCAACTACGCCGCCTCGAAGGCAGGCATCATCGGCGCGACGAAGTCGCTCGCCATCGAGCTCGCCAAGCGCAAGATCACGGTGAACGCGGTCGCCCCCGGGCTCATCGAGACCGAGATGACCGCGAACGTCCCCGAGTTCGTCACGAAGCAGATCCCTGCGCAGCGCTACGGGACGCCCGACGAGGTCGCGGCGGTCGTGTCGTTCCTGGCGTCGCCCGAGGCGAGCTACGTCACAGGTCAGGTCATCGGCGTCGACGGGGGGTTCTGATGGAGCGCGACCGTGAAGTCATCGTCGTAGGCGCGGGCCCGGCCGGCGCCACCGCTGGCGCCCTGCTCGCCTCGAAGGGGCACGACGTGCTCGTGCTCGAGCGCGACGAGTTCCCGCGCTTTCACATCGGCGAGTCGCTCCTCCCCAACGGGACCCGAGTCCACGCGCTGCTCGGCATCGAGCACACGCCCGACGCGTTCCGGTACAAGCGCGGCGCGCAGTTTCTGTGCGAGACGACCGACCGCGCCGTGTCGTTCGACTTCGCCGAGGCGCTGCCGGGCCCGCCGCGGAACGCGTGGCACGTCGAGCGCGCGACCTTCGACACGTTGCTACGCGACCGGGCGCGCGCGATGGGCGCAGAGGTCGTGCACGGCGTCACGGTCCGCGGGTTCGAGAACGACGGCGCCACCGTCCGCGTCGAGACGTCGGCGGGTCCGGTCACCGGCCGCTACCTGATCGACGCCACGGGGCAGGACCGGCTCGTCGCGAACCGCAAGCGCGAGGTCCGCCCGTTCAAGACGTTCGGCAAGGCGGCGGTGTTCGGCCACTTCGAGGGGCTCTCCGACGCGGCGTGGGAGACGATCGGCCCGGGCAACGACATCCGCATCATGATGATCGACGACGGCTGGGTCTGGGTGATCCCGCTGCCGGACGGCCGCCTCAGCGTCGGTCTCGTCAGCCGGCGTCAGGGCATGAAGCGCGAGTGGCTCGCCGACTACGTCGCCTCGTCGCGCTACGTCGGCGCGCTCGTCAAGGGCGCCAAGCCGCCGACGCCGCGCGTGCTCAGCAACTATAGCTTCCGCAACGGCGCCCCATACGGGCACCGCTACGCGTGCGTCGGCGACGCCGCGTGCTTCATCGACCCGGTCTTCTCGAGCGGCGTCTGCCTGGCGATGAACGCAGCGGTCAGTCTCGCCGACGCGCTCTCGATGGCCCTCCGCGAGCAGCGCGAGGGTGACGGCGCGTTCCTCGACGGCCACCGCGCGATGCTCGAGCGTGGCTACGAGACGTTCTCATCGCTGGTCCACCGCTTCTACAACCGCAACCTCGTCTCGAACCTCTTCTTCGGCGCCCCCGAAGAGGGCGACCTTCGGCCGAGCGTAGTGAGCGTGCTCGCCGGCGACGTCTGGCGCGACGACTCCCCGTTCGCCGACATGCTGATGCGCAGCCGCTCCACCCCGTGGCGCGAGACAGAGCGCTCCGACGCCGCCCCCTACTCGCTCACGTGACCGCATGAGCCTCGCACCGATTCAGCCGACGGCGATCACCGGGTTCGCCCTGTGCAACGCCCTCGGCGGCGACGTCCGCGCCGTGCGCGACGCCCTCTTCGACGGCCGCTCCGGCCTCGGCCCGTCTCCGATCGCCCTCCCGTTCGACACGGCGGTCGGCGTCGTGGCGACCCCGCTCCCCGAGCTTCCCGCGTCCCTCTCGGGCTGGACGACGCGAACGGCGCAGATCGCCGCGCTGCTCCTGGCACAGCTCGACGCCCCGCTCCGCGCGGCCCGCTCGCGGTGGCGCCCCGACCGCATCGCCGTCGTGCTCGGCACCTCGACGGCCGGCGCCGACGTGACCGAGCAAGCATACAAACACTTCCTCGACCACGGCCGCCTGCCCGACGGCTACGACCTGTGGCGACACCACACCTACGGCGCCATCCTGCACGCTGTCCGCGAGCTCGCCGGCGCCTCTGGTCCTGGCTGGGTCCACTCGACGGCGTGCACGTCGAGCGCAAAGCCGCTCGCCTCTGCGCAGCGGCTGCTCGCGGCCGACCTCGCCGACGCCGTCATCGTCGGCGGCATCGACACGCTCTGCGCGATGACGCTGCGCGGCTTCCACTCCCTCGGCGCGCTCGACCACGCCGTCTGCCGCCCGTTCGCCGCCGACCGCGGCGGCATCAACATCGGCGAGGGCGGCGCGTTCCTCCTCCTCGAGCGCTCCGGCGAGCCGGTCGCCATCCTCGAGAGCGTCGGCGAGAGCTCCGACGCCTACCACATCAGCGCGCCCCACCCCGACGGACTCGGCGCCGCGCTCGCGATGACGCGCGCGCTCGAGCTCGCTGGGGTCGCGCCAGCCGACGTCGACCACGTGAACGCGCACGGGACGGGCACGCGCCTCAACGACGCCAGCGAGTCGAAGGCGATCACCAGCATCTTCGGCGCCGAGATCCCCGTCGCCTCGACGAAGGGCTACACCGGGCACACACTCGGCGCGGCCGGCGCGACCGAGGCCGCGATCGGGATCATCTCGATGCTCGAGGGTTGGATCCCGGCGTCCATCGGCGCAGAGCCCACCGACCCGTCGATCGAAGCAAACATCGCGCACACGCGGCTCGACCGCCCCGTCAAGCGCGTCATGAGCAACTCGTTCGCGTTCGGCGGAAACAACGTCAGCGTCCTCCTGAGGTCTGCATGAACACCGTCGCGCTGATCGGCGCCGGCCTCTACCTCCCCGACGCCCCCTCGCTCGCTGCCTGGACCTCTGGATCGGCCACGCCCGCCGCACCGACCGGCGCGATCATCGAGCCGCGCTCGCGACGACGCGCGTCGCCGATCACCAAGGCGCTCGCCGACGCGTTCGCCGAGGCGCTCGCGGCGTCCGGCGCAGACCCGGCCCTCGTCGCGACCGTGTTTGGTTCCGCGGTCGGAGAGGTGTCGACGATGGTCGGCCTGCTCGACACGATGTGGTGCCAGGGCGAGCTGTCGCCAATGGCCTTCGCCACCAGCGTCCACAACGCCGCCGCCGGCGTCGTCTCGATCTCGACCGCGAACCGGGCTTACACGACGTCGATCGGCGCCGACTTCGACACGCCGGCCGCCGCGCTGATCGAGGCGCTGGGCCTCGTCGCGACATCCGGCGGCGTCGCGATCGTCACGTGTGGCGACGAGGCCGTCCCCGAGCGCCTGGTCGACCCGGCCGACGGCTGGGAGCTTGCCGCCGCCTCGGTCGCGATCGCCGCAGTAGACGCAGCGCCAATGGCACCGCGGCTGACCATTCGGCCGCGCCGCGACAGTGACGAGCTCGCCGCGTCTCTGTGCGACTCCGCTGCCATCGGCCGAAACCCATGCGCCGGGCTCGTCGACCTCGCCCTCGCGACCTCGAAGCAAGCGCCCCTCGTCGTCGCCCTCGATCGCGGTCGTGGCACCGGGTGGGTCGCCGAGCTCAGCGCCCCCGGGAGCAAGTGACGGAGCTGTACCGCGGGCCCTTCCCGCCCACCGCCGAGCTCGTACCGCACGCCGGACCGATGGTCCTCGTCGAGCGGCTCACCGCGTGGGGCGACGGCTACGCCGAGGGGGAGGTCGTCGTACGCGACGGCGCGCGCTTCGTGACCGACGGCGCCGCCCCTGCCGTGGCATCGATGGAGTACATGGCGCAGGTCGTCGCCGCGTGCCTTGGCTACGAAGCGTACCGCGGCGGCGCCGGTGTCCGCGTCGGGATGATCATCGCAGTGCGGACGATGGACCTGCTCGTCGAGCGATTCGCGGTCGGGGACACGCTGCACATCACGGTGCAGCGGCAGCGAGGCAGCGAGTCGCTGAGCCACTTCGACTGCCGAACCGAGCGCGACGGCGAGCTCCTCGCGACAGCAAACATGACGCTCTATCACGCCGAGCGCCCGCCGAGCTGACGCGCACTGACCGCTCTCGCCCGACGGCTTGGCCATGAGGCTGCGTGGCCGCCTCGCGACCCCACCCCAATCGCCCGGCTCCCAGTC
>JACKDJ010000014.1:97500-111363 GCA_020633625.1 Myxococcales bacterium | reverse complement strand
ACCGCCGCCTCGACGGCCGCGGCGTCGGACTCGCTGCCGCACGCGAAGCAGGCGACCGCGTCGCAGTCGCGCAGCGCGTCCGACTCGAAGCCGACCGCGCGCGCGTCGACGCCCTCGGCCCGGAGCCGCGCGACGAGCTGGGCGCCGAACCGGGTCGCGGCGCGGTGGCCCTCTTCGCGGGCGGTCGCGCCGTGTGTGTTGACGCCGCCGAGCCGGATCTCGAGGTGAATCGGAGCGGCGGTATCTGGGGCGCGGCTGGCGAAGCGGACCGTCGCCTGGCTCGCGTTGAAGTTCTCGGTGTTGATCTCGTATGGCTCGAGGCCGTCGAGCGTGTACCCAAACGTCACGCCGCGCCCGGACAGCTCCTCGGCGACGCCGACGAGGGCGGCGTGGCGGCCGATCTCTTCGTCGGGCCGCGCGACCAGGACGAGCGGGACGTGCGGGACGCCGGTGTGTCGCGCGAGCGTGTCGACGAGCGTCATCATGTGGGCCAGGCCGAGCTTGTCGTCGAGGCCGAACGGGGCGGTGCCGGAGCCGAAGACGAGGTCTTGGTCGAGGTAGCGCTCGAGGTCGGGGTAGTTTTCGACGCTGACCTGCAGCGCGTCGTTGTCGCGGTACGGGACGCGGGTGCCGTCCCACGCGCGCCGGACGTCGAGGCTGGGTTCGGCGGCGGTTCCGCGCGCCGTGTCGAGGTGAACGAGCAGCGCGAGCGGCGCGGCGTCGGCCAGGGCGCCGCGCCCCGCAAGCGTCGCGACGACCGAGCCGAAGCGGTCGACGTCGACGCTGCAGCCGCGCTCCGCGAAGAAGTCGACGAGCGCGGCGGCGAGCACGCGCTGGCCGTCTGTCGACGGGATCGTGTCGGACCGCTCGTCGCTGGCGCTGTCGATCGCGACGACGCGCGAGAGGTGCGCCAGAGTGCGGTCCGCGAGGACGTCGTCGGAGTCGGGGAGGGCGATGGGATCGAGCATGACGCGCGGGGGCAAGAGGTGGGCCGGATCTGACGTCGCCGCCCGGTGGCGTCAAGGGTGACCGCTCCGGCTCGGGCGCGTTAGGCGGGCGCGCGGGCCGCGACCTCGCGGATGGCGTCCGCGAGCAGGTCGGGGACCTCCTCTTGCAAGAAGTGGCCGGCGTCGGTGTGCCGCATCGTCGCGTTCGGGAGGATCCGCTCGACGTAGCGCCCGACCGAGCCGAGCACGGGGTCACGGTCGCCCCAGACACAGGCGATCGGGCCCTCGAAGCGGGTCGCGAACTCGAAGACGCGGCGGAGGGCCGGGACGGACGGGTGGTGCTGCCCGTCGGGGACCATCCGCGTCAGGGCAAGGGGGCCCTTTCGGTCGCGCACCGAGCGGAGGGGCCAGCGGTAGGCCCGCGCAACGTCGCCGGAGATCGAGCGCCGATCGCCCTGCGCCGTGTGAAGCGCGATCTGCGGGAAGCCGGCGACGCGGAACAAGACGTCAGAGACGATCGGCGCGTGCGCGGAGCGGTGAAAGAGCGTCGGGCGGAACCCCTCGCGCGGGGGCGCGATGACCGTGTTGCCGAGGACGATGCCGCGGACTCGGTCGGGCCGCGCGGCGAGCGCGCCGAGGCCGATGGGGCCGCCCCAGTCCTGACCGACGAAGATGAGATCGCGCAGGTCGAGGCCGTCGATGAGGCGCCCGACCCAGTCGATGTGGCGCTCCAGCGTGTGCTCGCACGACGCGTGCGGCTTGTCGGACAGGCCCAGCCCGATGAGGTCGGGGATGACCACGCGAAAGCCGTCGCCCAGCTCGGCCGCGACGCGGCGCCAGAGGTAGCCCCACGTGGGGTTGCCGTGGAGCATCAGGACCGTGGGCCCCGTGCCGGCCTCCATCACGTGCATGCGCCACGCGCCGAGATCGACGCGGTAGCGGTCGAACGGGAGGGCGGCGTCGAGCCAGGCGGGGAGGGGCGGAGCGGGGAGGCGCTTGAGGGTCGACATCGTGAGGCGGGGTGCGGGGTCAGGCTCGTCGTACACCACGCGGGGCGCGCGCGCACCGACACGGGGTGCGCGGCGCGATCCGCGGCGCCGCGACGGCTCGCGCCAGCGCGCCATCGTCGTGTCGCGCGGCGCACCGGCCCTTGAGCAGACCGCTCGGACGCGCTATCGAGGCGAGACCTCGAACGCTGGCTCCCCTCATGCGCGTCTCGCCCCTCTTCGTGCTCCCGCTGCTCGCGTCGCTCACCGGCTGCGGGACCGACTCCCCCGTCTTCGGGACGTTCGGCGATGTCGTCAGCGACGTCGGGACGGGCGATGGCGGTGGGGGCGGCGCATCGTGCGAGCAGCACTCCGACTGCGCCGGCGGGGAGGTGTGCCGCGAAGGGGTGTGCGTCGCCGTCGACGCGCGCGTCTGCGAGCCCGGCGCCGGGAGCTGCGACGGGAACGTCGCCGTCGTCTGCAATGACGCGGGCACGTCGCTCCAGCGAATCAACTGCGGCGACGACGCGTGCGTGGCGGGGACCGAGGGGGCGACGTGCCTCTCGCAGGCGTGCGACGCCGGCGAGGTCGGCTGCATCGACGCCCGCACGCCGTATCAGTGCGTCGACGGCACACGCCAGCTCGGCAGCTGCGGCGGCGACACCGGCTGCGTCGCCGGCGAGTGCCAGGCGCAGGTCTGCGAGCCGCGCTCCCGCACCTGCGATGGCGACACCGTCGTCGTCTGCGACGCGGCGGGCCTGACCCAGTCGACGGTGCGCTGCGACCTCGTACCGGCGTGCCAGTCCGCGGCGGGCGGCTGCGAGTGTGTCGAGGGGACCTGTCTTCCGCTGGTCTGCGAGCCGGGCGGCAGCCGCTGCGACGGAGACGACGTGCTGGTGTGCAACGCGACAGGGAGCGCCGAGGTCGTCTCGTCGACGTGCTCCGACGGCTTCGTCTGCGTCGCGGGCCAGTGCACGAGCGACTCGTGCGAGATCGGGTCCGCGCGGTGCGTCGGCGAGTCGCTGGTGACCTGTGACGGCTCCGGGCGGCCCATCGAGCGCAACTGCGCGGCGGAGTTCGCGTGGTGCGACGCGACCGCGGGTGCCTGCGTGCCGCAGGTCTGCACCCCGGGAACCACCGAGTGCACCGCGGCCGGCGACGGGCTCGTCATCTGCGACGGCCGTGGGACCTCGTCTCGCACCGAGTCGTGCCCGAGCTCGTCGTACTGCAACGCCGGCGTCTGTCAGGCGCGGGTCTGCAGCCCCGGAGAGCGCCGCTGCGACGGCGGCGACGCGTACGTCTGCGCGGCCAACGGCTCCGGCTTCGCCCTCGCCCAGCGCTGCGCGTCCGACGAGACCTGCGAGGCGGGTGTGTGCGTGGGCGGCGAGCCGGAGTGCACGTCGACCGCGGACTGCCCGGCGCCCCGTGGGCGCTGCGAAGGCACCGTGTTGGTCTCGTACACCGGCAACGGCGCGTGCACGTCTGGGACGTGTGTCTTCGACGCCGTGACGCGCCGCACGGACTGCGCCGCGACGTCGCGCACCTGCAGCGCGGTGTCCCTGAGCTGCGAGACGCCGAGCGGGACTTCGTGCACGACGGACTCGAACTGCCCGGGCGGCTACTGCGTCGCCCGCGTGTGCGTCGACTGCCGCACGAGCGGCGACTGCGCCGCCGGCGAGGTGTGCGTCGACGGTGAGTGCACGCCGTGCACCTGCCCGTCCGGCTTCGTCTGCGACGCGACGGGGGAGTGCGTCGAGGTCGCCACCGCGTGCACGAGTGACGCGCAGTGCCAGTCCATCGCCGCCTCGATCGGCGCGAGCCCCGACGGTGTCGCCTGCGATCCGACGGTTGGCTGCTACACCATCGGGCGGTGCGGCGGCGACGACCCGCTGGGCGCGAGCTGTCCGGCCGGCACGACGTGCGAATCGTTCATCGATCTGCTCTCGTCGAGCTTCATCTACCGCTGCAAGGGCTGCGACACCGCCGACGCCGGAAGCTGCCGCGACGGCGAGACTTGCCAGACCCCGCTGCTTCCGATCCCGGACTCGATCCCCTACTGCTCCGACGGCGGCGGCTTCTTCCCCTGACCGGGCCGCGGCGGCTTCTTCCCCTGACCGAGGCCGGGGTGTGCCTCCCAGCCGCGGGCCAGAGGCGGCCGCTCCTTTGGGACTTTGCCGGCGCCGGGGAGGCCCGTCGCGCCGTTCGCGCCGCGCCGGCAGATGTCGAACGATGATCGTTTGACAACCTCGAAAGCGTAATTTATCGCCGTCGCCCTGGGTCGCTGATCTCGGCCCAGACACCGGATTTCCCTACGCAAAGACAGGTTGCGCATGATCACGGTCGACGAACTGCTCGAGCGCCTCGACGCCGGAGAGTCCTTCGAGGAGGAGTCTCTCTCTGGAATCGATCTGACCGGCGCCGACCTCAAGGGCAGGATCCTCGCCGGCGTCGACCTCTCTCGCGCCAACTTCACCGGCGCCGACTGCACGCAGTGCGACTTCAGCGGCTCCGACGTCTCTGACGCCAACTTCGCCGAAGCGAACCTCACCGAGGCCGACTTCACCGAGTGCAAGGCCAGCGGCGCGGACTTCACGAACGCGACGCTCGACACCGCGACGATGACCGGCGGCGACTTCAACGGCGCCGTCTTCGTCACCGCCTCGCTCGTCGACGCCGACCTGTCCGAGGGCGACTTCACGTCGTCGGACTTCACGTCGGCCGCCCTCAACGGCGCAGACCTCAGCTCCGCCGACTTCACGAACGCGACGCTCGTCGGCGCCGACCTGACCGACGCCACGTTCGCCGACACCGTCCTCGAAGAAGCCGATCTCGACGGCGCGATCGGCCTCGACATGGACGATGACTGATCGCGTGGTCGGCGGCGCCGCCGTCGACCGCGCGCTCCCGCCGTTTGCGATCCTCGCCTCGGGGCGCGGCTCGAACCTGGCAGCGATCTGCAGCCACGACGACCTTCGGGCCGCGTGCGTCGGCGTGATCGTGTCGTCGCACGCGGCCGCTGCCGCGCGGCGCGCCGCCGACGTCGGCCTCCCGGTGGCCACCGTCACGCGAGCCGACCTGCCCTCACGGTCAGACTTCGACGCCGCGCTCGCGGCGCAGCTCGGCAGTTGGGGCGCCAGCTGGGTCGTCCTCGCAGGATTCATGCACATCCTCGGCGACGCCGTGCTCGACGCGTTCCCGCGGCGCGTCGTGAACATTCACCCGAGCCTGCTGCCCGCGTTCCCCGGCCTGCACCCCCACCGGCAGGCGCTCGCCGCCGGCGTGTCCGAGTCTGGCTGCACCGTGCACCTCGTCGTCCCCGGGGCCGTTGACGGCGGGCCGATCGTCGCGCAGAGCGCCGTGCCGGTGGTCGCCGGCGACGACGAGGAGAGCCTCGCCGCGCGGGTCCTCGCGGCCGAGCATGACCTGTATCCCCGCACGCTGCGCGCGCTCCTGACGACCGACGGCTGAGAGCTCGGACGGCGCGCCAGTCTGGCGTGTTTGCTGCGTCGACCGAACACGCTGGCGCTGGACCTTTCCGTTCGCGATGGATATCGCTCGCGTATGCTCTCAGTAACGCGGCACTTCGTACCCAACGACGACGGGTGGCTCCTCCACCTGGAGCGCGCCGTCGACACCGAGGCGTTCGACCCGACGCTCCGGCCGCTCGCGATCGTCCCGGGCTACGGGATGAACGCGTTCATCTTCGGCTACCACCCGCAGGGCACGTCGATGCGCGCGGCGCTCGCGGGCGCGGGCTTCGAGGTGTGGTCGCTGAACCTGCGGCGGCAGGGCGAGTCGCGCCCGCTCAGCAAGCGCGCGCAGAGCCCGTCGATCCGCGCGTTCGCCGACGTCGACCTTCCCGCCGCCGTCCACGCCGTCTCGGCGCGCACCGGCACGCAGCACCGCAGCGTCGACCTCATCGGCTGCTCGCTCGGTGGGTCGATCGCGCTCGCCACCGCCGCGCTGCGCCCGGAGGTCCGCATCGGCTCGATCGTCGCGATCGGGTCGCCGCTGCGCTGGGAAGACACGCACCCGGTCCTGAAGCTCGCGACCAAGTCGCCGACGCTCGCCGGCCTCGTCCGCGTGTCGGGAGCCCGGCGTCTCGCCCACACGGCCCTCCCCCTGCTCACGCGCGTCCCCGCGCTGCTCGGCGTGTACATGAACCCCGACAACGTCGACACGAGCGCGGTCGCCGAGCTCGTGAAGACCGTCGAAGACCCGTCGCCGCGCGTGAACTACGAGATCGCCTGCTGGATTCAGCAGGGCGACCTCGTCTTGCGCGGCGTGAACGTCAGCGAGCGCCTGGCCGAACGGCGCGGTGACCTCTTGCTCGTGGTGGCCAACCGCGACGGCATCGTGCCGGCCGCCACCGCGCGTTCGGCGATGAACGTCTGGGGCGGCAGCACCGACGTCCTCGAGATCGGCAACGACCAGCGCTGGTACTCCCACGCCGACCTCTTCGTAGGCCGCGACGCGGTAGAAGACGTGTTCGACCCGCTGGCCGCGTGGCTGCGGAGCCGGAACGTTGGGTAGCTACCCCTCCGTAGGCGCGTCCACCCGCGCCAACGCAGCCCGGAGCGGACAAACGGCCTCGTCGACCGGGTCCCCGGCGCGGTAGCGGGCGAGGAGGGCGCGGGAGCCCTTCGCGAGCTCGGCGCGCACCTCGCGGCGGCGGCCCTTTACCCGCGCGATCTGCATGTCGTCGTAGCCCGTTGTTTGGTGGCGCATCCACGCGATGAGCGCGGCCTCGGCGCGCTGCTCGACGTCGATGCGCTTCGTGCGCGCCACCGTCCCGCTCCCGACCGGCGTCGCGTGCGCCGCGACGGCAGCGGCGAGCGACTTCGCGAGCTCGGCGTAGCGCGGCGCGAAGGCGAGGAAGGTGCGGACGGCCGCGGCAAACTCGTCCACGTAGGCTGCCTCGGCCTCCGCGCGCCGGCGGCGTCCGGCGTCGAGCTGGCGCGTATACTCTGGGCGCGCACGCTCCGCCTCGACCGCCGCTCGCTCCGCCGCGATCGTCGCGGCAGGCGCCCAAACACCGCGCGAGAACCGCTTGCGGCCGCGCTGCTCCTCGACGGTCCACGTCGGCCCCGCCGCCTTTACCCGCCGCGTCAGCATCGCGTCGCCCGGCGGAAGGAGCTCCCAGTCCGCCGGCGGGCGCACCTTCGTCCCGTCTTCGAGGCGGACGAACTCGTAGGGAAACGCTGGCGAGACGACGCGAGTCTGGGTCGGCATCAGACGTCCAGCTCGTCGGCGAGGCGCGCGTTCTCCATGATGAACTCGAACCGGACACCGGCGTCACGCCCCATCAGCCCCGCGATCGTCTTCTCGGTGAGGATCTGCTGGTCGCCCGGGATCACGACGCGCAGCAGCCGGCGCGTCCTCGGGTCGAGCGTCGTCTCGTACAGCGTCTTCGGCATCATCTCTCCGAGACCCTTGAACCGCTGGATCGACGGCTTGACCCCGGCGCGCTTGCGCTTGGCTTCGGCGACGATCCGGTCGCGCTCGTCGTCGTCTTCGGCCCAGAACGTCTCTTTGCCGATGTCGATCCGGAACAGCGGAGGCTGCGCGATGAACACGCGACCCGACTCGATCAGGCCCGGCAGGCAGCGGTACAGGAACGTCAGCAGGAGCGTCGTGATGTGGTGGCCGTCGGAGTCGGCGTCCATCAGCAGGATCAGGCGCCCGTAGCGCAGCCCGTCCTCGCTGTACGACGTGCCGCTGCCGCAGCCGAGCGCCGAGATCAGGTCCTGAAGCTCTCGGTTCTCTTTGATCTTCGCGGGAGTCGCCTGCTCGACGTTCAGCACCTTGCCGCGGAGCGGCAGGATCGCCTGCGTCTTGCGATCGCGCCCCTGCTTCGCGGACCCACCGGCCGAGTCGCCCTCGACGAGAAACAGCTCGGACTCGTTGGGGTCGGTCGACGAGCAGTCCGCGAGCTTGCCGGGCAGGTTCAGGCGGTGCGACACCGGCTTCTTGCGCCGCACCTCCGTCGCCGCCGTCCGCGACGCCGCGCGCGCACGCGCAGCCTGGATGATCCGCATCGCGACCGAGTTCCCGGTCGACTGATTGCGGTGCATATACCCCTCGACCTCCTTGCGGACGAGGGACGCGATCGTCGAGCGGATCTCGGCGTTGTTCAGCTTCGCCTTCGTCTGCCCCTGAAACTGCGGCTCGCTCAAGAAGACGTTCACGACGCCGACGAGCCCCTCGCGGATGTCTGCGCGCTTGACGGTGACGCCGCGCGGGATCGCGTCGTGCGCCTCGAGGTACGCCATCATCGCCTCGGCGACGCCGTCCTTGAACCCGCCCTCGTGCGTGCCGCCGTCTGCCGTCGGGATCCCGTTCGCGAAGCTGCGGACGGTCTCGGCGGTGGCGTCGGTCCACTGCAGCACGACGTCGACCATCGTCCCGGCGCCGTCCGCGTCTGTCGACGAGATGCGGATCGGGTCGGGGTGCGTGACGCCCTCGCTCATCCGCCCGATCTCGCGCCCAAGGTAGGCGACGATCCCGCCCTCGTGGACGTACTCGTAGCGCTGCCCGGCCCGCTCGTCGCGGAACACGACCTTGAGGCCGGGGGTCAAGAAGGCCTTGATCTCGAGACGCTCCGCGAGAGTCTCGGAGTCCAGACGCGTGTCGCTGAAGATCGAGCGATCCGGCCGGAAGTAGATCTCGGTGCCGGTGCCGGTGCCCGGGCCGACGTCGACGAGCTCCGAGGTCGGGATGCCCTGCGCGAACGACTGCTCGAACGTGCGGCCGCCGCGGCGCACGCGGGCGATCAGCTCGCTCGACAGCGCGTTGACGACGGAGCTGCCGACGCCGTGGAGGCCGCCGGAGCGCTGATAGTTCCCGGCCTCGAACTTGCCGCCCGCGCCCAGCGTCGTGAGGATGACCTCGAGCGCCGGCCGCCCCTTCTTGGGGTGGATGTCGATCGGGATGCCGCGCCCGTTGTCCTTCACGGTGACCGACTCGCCGTCCTGGTGCAGCGTGACGTCGATGCGCGTGGCGTGGCCGTTGATCGCCTCGTCGACGGCGTTGTCGAGGATCTCCCAGACGAGGTGGTGCAGCCCGTAGTGATCGGCGCTGCCGATATACATCGCCGGCCGCTTCCTGACGTGCTGGATGCCCTCGATGATGTCGATGTGTTGGGCGTTGTAGTCGCTCATCGCCGTGGTCTCACAGCAGCGTGCCTTGGCCGTCGTCGGGTGGGGTCGTCAGAGGGCTCGGTTCGTCGGCGCCGGCCGCGCCGTCGCGGAAGCGCAGCTCCTGCGCAGGCTGCGGCGCCAGCGCCAGCGTCCCGTGCCGGATCACCTCGCGCCCGCGCCCGCCACGCGCCGTCACCGAGAACTTGTTCGGGCGGATCACCTCGTCGCGGCCGCGCGAAGTGACGACAGGAAGCCCGTCCATCCGGTGTCGCGTCAGCATAAAGCCGAGCACGTGGTCGTTCGCGGGGAGCTTCACCGCGAGGACACCCTTGCCGGCGCCCGAGAGCACGTTCACCTCTTCGACCGGGAACAGGGCGCACCGGCCCTGGCGCGTCGCGAGCGAGACGACCTCGTCGCCGCGGCTCACGAAGGCGTTCGTCACCGCGTCGCCGGCGAAGTCCTTGTCGAGCCGAACATACAAGCGGCCGTTGCGGTTCGACGGCTCGGTGAACGCGTGCACCGAGACGCGGACGGCCTTCCCGCCGCGCGTCAGCGCGACGACGTACGGCGGCATCGGGTCCTCCGGCGACAGGGCAGCGAGGCGGTCCTCCGTAATCAGCGGCAACGTGCGGTCGTCGGAGGTCGCGACGCCGACGATGCGCTCGCCGTCCGCGAAGTCGAACTTCGTCTGGATCGGCTCGCCGTAGCCCGTCGTCATCATGATGTCCTGGCCCCGGACCGTGTAGGCGCGCCCTTGGTCCGTGAACACGACGAGCGCCTCTCGGGTCGACATCGCCACGATCCAGCCGACCTCGTCGCCTTCGCGAACGCGGATCGCGCCGACCTCCGTGTAGCTCTTCTGCCGCTTCACCCAGCCCTGCCGCGTCACGATGACGAAGCCGTCTTCGGCGACGATGTAGACCTCGGCCGAGAACTGGACCTCCTCGATCGGGCCAGTGACGCGGGTGCGACGCGCGTCGCCGTAGGCGTCGCGGATCGCTGTCAGCTCCGAACGGACGATCGCCCACAGCTTGACGTCGTCGGCGAGGATCTCGCGGATCCCCGCGGCCTCGGCCTCCTTCGCGGCGAGCTCGGCGAGGATGTCGTCGATCTCGAGCTTCGCGAGCCGGTACAGCTTCGTCTCGAGGATCGCTTCGGCCTGATCGTAGTCCAGCTCGAAGCGCCGCATCAGGCGGTCGCGCGCGTCGGCCTTGCCGTCGGACTCCCGGATGAGCCGGATGGCCTCGTCGAGCGCGTTGAACACGATCGCGAAGCCGCGCAGGATGTGGATCCGCTCCTCGAGCCGCCGCAGGTCGTACTCGAGCCGGCGGCGGACGACCTGCGAGCGGAAGGCCAGGAACTGCTCGAGGACCTCCTTCAGGCCGAGCCGCCGCGGGACCGTCAGGGCGGGATCGTCGGTCGGCACCAGCACCGTCATGTTCAGGCTGAACCGCGACTGCAGCGCCGTCTTCTTGAACAGGTACGCCATCGCCGCCTCGGCGTCGGCGCCCTTCTTCAGCTCGAGCACGATCCGGATCTCGTCGGTCGACTCGTCGCGGACGTCGACGAGCTGCGGGAGCTTGCCCTGGCGTACATGGCCCGCGATGTCCTCGATCAGCGTCGCCTTGTTGAGCCCGAACGGGATCGACCCGATGACGAGCTGCTCGCGCTTTCCCTCGGTCTCGACGGTGTAAGTGCCGCGGACCTCGAACGCGCCGACGCCGTTGGTGTAGATCTCGACGAGCGACTCCCGGTCGTTCAGGAGCTCGCCGCCGGTCGGAAAATCGGGCCCCTGAATCAGCCGCTTCGAGACGAGCTTGTCGATGGTCAGCGTCGGGTCATCGATGAGCGCGATCAGCGCCTTGACCACCTCCCGAAGGTTGTGCGGCGGGATGTTCGTCGCCATGCCGACGGCGATGCCGGCGGCCCCGTTCAGCAGCAGGTTCGGGAGCTGCGCGGGGAGCACGATCGGCTCATCGAGAGACCCGTCGTAGTTCGGCCGCGAGTCGACCGTCCCCTTCCGCAGCTCAGACAGCAGCTCGACGGCGATGTGCTGCAGCTTCGACTCGGTGTACCGCATGGCCGCGGCATTATCCCCGTCGAGCGAGCCGAAGTTCCCATGGCCGTCGACCAGCGGGTACCGCAGCGCGAACGGCTGCGCCATCCGCACCATCGCGTCGTAGATCGACTGGTCACCGTGCGGGTGATACTTCGCCATCACCTCGCCGACGACCGCCGCGCTCTTCTTCGGCTTCGCATCCGGCTGCAGGTTCAGGTTCTGGTGCATCGCGTAGAGGATGCGCCGCTGCACCGGCTTCAGCCCGTCGCGCACGTCCGGGAGCGCGCGCGACGTGATGACGCTCAGCGCGTAGTTCAGGTACCGCTTCTGTGTTGCCTCGTGGAGGACGACGTCGTCGGTGCTCATCAACCGGAACTGCGAGTTCGACCGCCTCCCGTTGAGGCGCGCGTTACCGCGTACCACGGGCGATCCGGCGATTCCACGCCGACGCGACCGTCGCCGCTGACGCGACGCAGCGTCGCCGCGGCGGGGGCTGGTCGATGGCCTCGCGAGCGCTAGCTTCGGGCGGCACATCGAACCGGAGCCTCGACATGGCCACCACACCCACCCGCTTTCCCGCCTTCGCCCGCGGCCTCGTCCTCGGCCTCGCCGTAGGAGGCCTCTGCGGCGGCATCGCCGGCTACGTGATCAACGACCTGACCTCCCGGGAGAACCCGGAGGTCGCAGCCGACATCCAGGAGCAGCAGCAGGTCCAGCAGAACCTGGACGACTTCCTCCAGCAGCTCCCGCCGCCGGCCGAAGGCAGCGGCCACTGACCCTCCCCGACGGTAGTTCCGAGAGTAGTTCGCCCTCCCGACGGTAGTTCCGAGAGTAGTTCGCCCTCCCGACGGTAGTTCGCCCTCCCGACGGTAGTTCCGAGAGTAGTTCGCCCTCCCGACGGTAGTTCGCCCTCCCGACGGTAGTTCCGGTACTTCGCCCGGTAGTTCCGAGAGTAGTTCGCCCTCCCGACGGTAGTTTCGACCCCTTCCTTTCCCGCGACTCGTCGCACCCCACAGCCCAACAGAGGCCCAATGACTCGCACGCTCCGCACGTTCCTCGCCGCCGCCGCTCTCCTCGCCGCCGCCCCCGCCGCGGCGACCGACTTCGGCGTCCTCGCCAACACGAGCAACATCAGCTTCACGAGCGACGCCCTGCTCGAGACGATCACCGGCACGACCTCGAGCCTCGGCGGGACGCTCTCCGTCGACCTCGCCAACCCGAGCTCCGCGCGCGGCACGATCACGGCCGACGTCGCGACGCTGCGGACCGGCGTCGACATGCGTGACGAGCACCTGGTGAGCGACCAGTGGCTCGATGCGGCGGCCTTCCCGCAGATCACGTTCGAGATCACGTCGGTCGAGGCCCCGGCCACCGCGCTGACCCATGGCCAGGCCGTCGCCGCCACGGTCACAGGCACGATGACGATCAAGGGGACGTCGCAGACGCTCACGGTCCCGGCGACGGTCACCTACTACGAGGTCTCGGACGCGCAGGTCGGCTCGGCCTACGGCATCACGAACAACATCGTGCGCGTCACGACGCACTTCTCGATCGAGCTCGACGATTTTGGCATCTCGATCGCCCCGCCGCTGCAGGCGAAGGTCTCGAACACGCTGCAGATCGACGTCCGCGTCACCGCTCAGCAGCAGTGATCCCCGACGGCGGTCGCGGCGCGGGAACTGGACGCCGCGCGAAAGTTCAGTGATCCTCGGCGATCGCAACGCCCCGCCCGACCCGCCGTCGCGATGAACTCAGCTCGTCCCCGCCAGCCGCTGCTCGTCTCGGCCGCCGTTTTCGCGACGGCGGTCCTCGCCGCTTCGTGTCACCCCACGCAGGTCGACGGTCCGGCGCCGGACGAAGGCTCATCTCCGGCGGGAGAGGTGGTAGTGCCCGCCGAGCCCGCAGCGGGCTCGGCGGCGGCCGAGGGCGCTCCGTCCGCCGCGCCGACGGTGGCTCGGCTGATCATCGACCCCTCCGCCGTGCGGATCGGCCTCGACTCGCCGCCGACCCAGCTCGTCGCCCGCGCGTTCGCGGCCGACGGCACGGAGCTGTTTCCGACGGTCCAGTGGCACTCGCTCGATCCAACGCGGGTGATGGTCACGTCCGAAGGCGTCCTGCGTCCGCTCGGGCCCATCGGTCCCGCGTTCATTACGGCGTCGGCCGGCGGGACGATCGCCGACCAGGTGGCCGTCTACGTCGCCGAGACGGCGGCGCTGGCTCCCGAACCTGAGGGATCGGCAGAGGAGCCCGACACGGGCGTGCGTGTTCGCCGGATCATCAGCCCCGTCGCGAACCCGGAAGGTGCGCCTGCAGGGGGAGTCGGAGCGGGCACCGGGGGCTCTGACGGCGGGGCGATCCCGCCGGGGTTCGTCCCTCCGCAGCACCCCTGACGCTGCGCGACGCTCCGCGCGGGTGGCTCGACGTCCGGCCCCGGATGGGATAGCACGACCGCACCGGACCCCCGCCACGACGTCTCGTGTCCGTACCCGCAGACAGCGCAGCGGTCGTGCGCCGCTTCAACGAACGCATCGCCGAGCGCGGGCTCAAGTCCACGCGCCAGCGCGACGTGATCGTCGAGACGTTCTTTCGCCTGGACCGCCACATCTCGGTCGAGGAGCTGCTCGAGGCGGTGCGCGTCGACGTGCCGCGGATCGGCTTCGCGACGGTGTACCGGACGATGAAGCTGCTCGTGGAGTACGGGTTCGCCGACGCGCGCCGCTTCGGCGACGGGC